>NZ_JAKGBZ010000069.1 GCF_021556475.1 Acidiphilium iwatense
CGGAACCTCGCCGGACGGAATGTGGCTCGATCCCGCCACGCATAAACTCTACGTGGCGATGGACGATAACAACTGGGTCGATGTCTACAGCACCGGCAAGGACCCGAAATTCGAGACCAAGTTTCCGCTCTATCCCACTAAGGGAAGCGGCCCCGATGTTGGTTGGCTGGTTCCGTCCAAGAACGTCCTCTACATGCCTGACGATTCCTGGGAGGAAATGCTCAACGCGACGACCGGGAAGATTTTGTACAAATATAATACTCATTGTGACATAACCAATCTTGGGGGAACCAAAGGCCAGATCTACGATCCCAAGACAAATGCCGTCTGGGTCGGCACAACGACAGCGGGAGTCTATGTGTTCAACGCGGACACGCTCAAGGTGCTCAAGCATTTGTCTGCCAAGTCCGGCATCGACGAAGTGGAGTGGGACCCCAAGCTTGGCTTGGTTTATGCCTTTGAAGGCGCGGGCAAGGGGTTTAACGTCTACGACGCGAACACGATGAAGCCGGTGACGTTCGTCTCGACCGGGGTCGGTCTGACTCACACCGGCACTGTCGATCTCAAAACGCATGATGTCTACGCCTATGCCGGCCTGGCAGGCGCGCTCTACGTCTACAAACCCGAGAAATAAAGGAACCTGCGAATGATCACCGTTCAGCAGAAACGGTTCCAAGACATTGCTAATCGTTAGTATTTCGCGGATCTGCGTCATTATCCAGAAGCACGGCAAAAAAATGGATCCCGGCGCAGGATAGTAATAACGCCTCCCTCCCCCCGACCGCCGCCTTGGCTGACGGTTGGGGGAACTTGAGCGTGACGGTCTTGCGCCCGTCACGCTCTTTTCTCATTCTTCATTGGTTGATCCCCGCACTTGGCAGCCAGGCGATCCACCTTCGCAAAATCTTTCGACGTGTTGACATTAACGAATTGGAAATCCACAACTCGCCGGAGAACCAGTTATGCAGCAAGTCTAACCTGAGCTTTCTTCTTTCGAATTGCACAGCCCATTGATCCGGAACGATAATTTGTGATTGGGCGGGGTAGTTACTGGGTACAGCGGATGGCGAGAAGGTCGAGCGCCTTTTGCTGGATGGGTGTTGGCCTTGCGGTGATGGTGATCGGGAGGTTTGGCGAGATTGCGGTGGTGACGGTGCTGCGCGTCAGTGTCGCGAGGTCTGCGATCAGGCTGTGGAAGCTGTGGACCGGCAAGCCGTCGTCGGTCTGTTTGGCGGTCTGTTTGCGGCGTGCTGCTGGGGACCGCTCGGCTTTGGCGACGACGCTGGGGCGCAGGGTCTCGGCGAGATCCTTGTCGGTGTCCTCGAACGGCATCGGTGCCAGTCGCTGGCGTATATGCCATTCGAGGTAATAGGCGAGCATGCAGAGCAGCACATGAGCCCGCACCCGCCCCTCCAGCCAGTGGTAGACCGGCCGGATATGGAGATCGACGGTCTTGAGGCAGCGGAAGGCGCGCTCCACCCGGGCGATGGATTTGTAGCTGCGCACCGTTGCGGGGTCATCGATCGTCTCGGTGGGGAGATTGGTGCGAATGACATAGAGGCCATCGCGTGCGGCTTCGGCGGCGATTGCGTCGTCCTTGCGCGCGAAGCTGAAGCTGGTGTCGGTGATGTCGAGGCGGAAATGCTTGGCCATCTGGTGCCGATCGAACATCGCGCCGACCTTGAGTGCGATGGCGGCGGTGCCGCGGAGCGGCGTGCGCTTGCGGTCGACCGCGGCTTTGATCTGGGCGAGGTCGCGCTCGGTTGCGGCGAGCAGATCATTGCGCTTGCGCCGGCGTTCGGCGGCGAGATCGGGATTGCGACAGACGATGAGCCGTTCGCCCGGAAAGTCCGGTGTGGTGATGCGCGCCATGTCGCGCTCGTCGAAGAGGGTGAGTTGCAAGGCGCCGCTGTCGCAAAGTGCCTTGATGGCGGGCGCACGCAGCGCGGTGATCCAGTCGAGGCCGGCCGGCTTGAGATCGTCGGTGATCCGCGCTTCGGTGATCATGCCGCGATCGCCGACCAGCACGATGTGGTCGAGGTGAAATCGCGTCTTGAGTTTTTCGACCTGGCTGGCCAGCGTTGCCGGATCGCCAGTGTTGCCCTCGAACACCTCGATCGCGACCGGACAGCCGTCGGGTGCGCACAAGAGGCCGTAGGTGATCTGGAGCTTTCCCGTCCTGCCGTCACGATTGTAGCCACGCCGGGCGAGTGGGCAGCAGCGGCCTTCCATATAGCTCGATGAGACATCGTAGAGCACCAGCGTGGCGCCCTGGAGATGACGCTTCGCGAGGGCGCGTTCGATCGCCTCCTGGCGCGCGCCGAGCCAGTCGAGGGCGGTATAGAGTTCGTCCTCATCGACGCTGCCGAGGTCGAGCATCTCGCCCAGGCTTGATGTTGCGCTTGCCGGCGAAAACGCACGGGCGGCGGCCAGCTTGGACTGTGGATCAAGGATCCGGCCGACGATGAGCGCGAGCACGAGATCACGGCACCGGTTGCCAACCGGGCCGAGCAAACTATCGAGCCCGATCTGCCGTGCTGTGCCGAGGGCGGCGAGGACATGGCCATGGGGGAATGAACGGGCGATCTGGAAGGCGTCCTGTCCGGCGGGAATGACGGTTCCGCCCTTCAGCACGCCGCGCAAGCCCTCGATGAAGGCGGGGGCCAGTCGGAGAGGTTGCAGAGGGTTCGTTTACGGGTCTTGGCGCCCTCGCGATGACTTTCGCGCAGCAGGATCGCCCGGGGAGAATTCCGGTTGGGAACCGCCTCGATATACATGTCTTATGATATACACAATATCCCCTGACAAGCAAGTTATTCTTTACAATTACATGGGCGCGTTTTGGGGGCGATTTGTGGCCTCAGTCGGGTATTTTCAACGACTTACGAGAAAAACAAATCGGAAGCTCGGTCTAACTGATGGCTCGTGAGCTTTTTTGACGGGTTCAGATACCACCATCAAGATGCCCAATTCTTTCCAATAACATTACAAAAATTTAGTGTTGCGGTTGAATTTTTCTTTGTTATTTAAATAGACGTTTGCCGCAATAAATAGAAATGCAATGACGTAGATATTAGTCGTTCCCAGTACATCGCCTTTGTTTGCGGTAAAACCGGCGCCGTATGGCGCACCCCATCCTTCCGCGGTGGTCCATATGCCAAGGCTATAGACGATGCCGAATGGGATCATCCAGCGTAACGCGATGTTCATCAACAATGAAATCGCGATCGCGGTTTCAGCAAGTGCTGCGGCAACACCAAAAGTCAGAGGACCGATTGCCGTCAGGACATGGATGAAGAACTCGATATAAGCCTTGATCCATGCAGGTTCACCAAGCCGCGCTTGTTTTAGGTAGCTCAGAACATGGTGCAAAAAGAACGGCTGCCATTTCCAAAAAGCATCGAATAACCACAGTAGCCCGAAGGCGATGCGCCCCGCATGCAACGCATTTAGATTGACCGTCTGCGGCGGGCGGCGCGCTAGGCTGACTGATTGCCAAGCGCGCGTTGCAATCACCAAGAAAAAACAAAGTGCATAGATGATCGCGGTGCCGGGGTCGGTAACGCCTTTGGTGTATGGTCCACCGAAACCACCGATGGTCGACCAGAGCCAGAGATTGTAGATTAATCCCACCCAACCCATCGTCGGAAATCCCAGGCCGGTCAGCAGCGACAACGCAAGCAACCCATCGATCATGATCGTCACATGCGCGACAGAAACCGCCCCCATCGCGCCGACAATCCCAGCCGCCCACTTCCCATAGACAACCACCCAATGCGGCTGTCCAGTTACCGTATCGGCACCGAACATCTTCAGAAAATGCGCTGCATAAGCTGGGCTTGTTTGTAAATATGTATTTACTGCCCAGATCACGCCGAACAGGATGCGAGTTGCACCAAAACCGCGAGCTTCCGCTTGATCGTTCATGACCATCCTTGTCTGTCACTCGTTCAAAATACGATGAAAATTTCTCCCGTTTTGCGCACGACCGACGCTATGATCTTGTGTTGGCTTCAGAAATGCGCCCAAATTATCTCTCGATAACTCAATTCGTAAACAAACGAAACGAGATGGCTGCACTCCAGGGTGGATTAAGATCTGTGCTTCATCATGGTCGCTGTCGCCGAACTGACGTCACCGGCTCATGCCAGCCAACCTTCTCCGACCCACACATTGACGTCGTTTTGGTCTCGCCACTATCTTTTTGGAGACTGGGGTGGCGTGCGGCCATTTTTTTGCCACGCGAGAGATAAAGCTCGGCGCGGTCGAGCAGCCAGTACCGTCCGACGTGCTTGGCGGTGGCGCCTGGCAGGGAAAAGTCTTCCTGCTTATCCATCTTGATCAGCCGCTTTCCGATAAGTGCAAAATAAGAACATGAAGGTGTGAGCGGAGGAAATCGATGGCTCGGAATGCGGTGCAGTTGCAGAAAGGGCTGAGCGAGGCTGAATTTGATCGATTGTACGGCACGGAGGAGCAATGCCAGGCCGCGATGATTGCAAGCGGTTACACCTATCTGAGCTGGCGGGCGCCGCATGATACAATCTATATCAAGATCGGCAAGTTCGGCATCGATGAGAATTTCGACCAGAATCCGGCCGCTGCGGTTCTGGTCAATTCCAACTTCACCTACCGCAATATCATGGCGAACAACCTACCGGGTGGAGGGCCAGCCTATTCCTATGAAGGCCCCGGCATGATGGCCGCCGTGCAGGCGACGCGGCGACTGCGGCTGCGTGGCGGCTTGTTCAGCGGCGATCCGCTTGGACAGCCGCTCGAAGGGCCCACACCCCCCCCCCCCCCCCCCCCCCCCCGGCGCGCGATTCCAACGGGCTGATCTTTCCGCTCGATGCCGGCGCGCTGGTCATCGGCGAAGCGGATTATGCCTATCGGCTGCGTGGTTTAGGCAAACTCAAGATGAGCAACTTTCCCCTCAGACGAAAAGGAGGAAGGCAAAGGCCGCTAATCAACACTCAAGTCGCCATCCAAATCGTTAAGTGAACAGTATTGGGTCTAGATGCTGGCACTCCCCGACTCGATCACGGGGATTATGCGATTTATGCCGGCGATACCCAGACCCTCTGGCACAGACACGGCACCCGCTGGCTGCGCGTCTTTTCGCGGATCGCCTATGCGCCACCCAGCCACAATCTGACTTCCCTGGACGTGCAAGGCGGCATCGTGCTGAACGGCACCTTCCCCGGCCGGTCTCATGATTCCGCCGCTTTTGCCATTTCCTACGACCGGATCAGCGCGCGGAAAATCAGCCTGATTCGGGCTGAGAACGCACTCGGTGGCGCTGATAGACCGATTCCGAGCGCGGAGATGGATTTTGAACTGGACTATACCGCGCGGGTTACGCCGTGGCTGACCGCGACGCCCGATCTACAATATATCCTGCACCTTGGTGGCGGCATCCCGGACCCGCAGGACCGCATAAAAGTCGAGCCGAATGCGGTTCTGGCGCAGGCCGAGTTCATAATCATGTTTTTACTGTCAGCCTGGTTGGGCCGCATCGCGTCAGGGCCGCTGGAAAAATCGTCCCCCCTGACACGGTATGAGCCGGAATCAAGGGAACCGGGTCGGACGATGCAGGCGGAGTGGGCCATACGCTCGTGTTCGGACCCTTTATCGACCAAGTTTCAATAGGCAATCGCCGCAATCACAGGGTTGAGACCGAGGCTCGAAACTGCCGGCTTCAAACCTCCGATCGGTAAATATGATCATTTTTGTGTGTGACGCCTAATTCGGGTAGAATTTATGTATACAACATACTTTATTTGCCATATTGTAGATGTTGCCTGCGTTTCCGAGTAAAATTCCCGGCCCATGGTGAGCTGAGGTTTCCCTCGGGAGAAATAGGGGAAACTACGATGAACAAAATCTTTCTGGCCGTAACGGTTGCCGCTGGTATTTTGAGTTGGAGTTCTCTAGCCCGAGCGGGTCAGGGGATCCTGGTCATGCCAGAGCAGCCTTTTGTTGCACAAACACCACCGGACGTGATTGGCCAGAGCTATCCGGCTTTCACGGGCGCGACAACACCAGTGGTTTCTATACGCATCGCTACTAGCGTAGCTGGCCAAAGCTATCCGACCTTCGTAGGTCAGATACGGCAGTCCCAGTCCTTCGGACAGATTCCGAGGGAGAATAAGCTAAGGGCCCGTCTGTGAACAAGTGAATCGCATTGGGTCGGATTTTTATTGCTGACGGGATTCCATCGGGAGTCACAAGGCTATATCGTCCTGGGGTGATTGACGAACCGGCCATACGCCAGCGCTTCGAGGCGCTTGCTCCGGGGCTCGACGAGGGCGGGCGGCGGTGGTTTGCGGCGGCCGAGGTGAGGTCGGCCGGACATGGCGGGGTCACACGCGGTCACCCGCGCCACACGGGCATCGCGCGCAGCACGATCGGCCGTGGCCTAGCGGAATTGCGCAGCGGGTGAGACGCCGGATGCGAAGCGGATCCGTCGGCCAGGCGGCGGTCGCAAGCCTGTGAACGAGACGGATGCAAGCTTACTTGACGATCCGCGCTCGCTGGTCGAACCGGAGACGCGCGGCGATCCGCAATCGCCGCTGCTGCGGACGTGCAAGAGCTTACGCAAGCTCAGCCAAAGCCTGTGCGGGATGGGCCATACGATCGGCCGAACCAGGCTTTCACGCTCTCGGATGGGACGCTTGGCATTCTTTCTCCGCGCGTCGGGATCGCGACCATCATGCAATGTCCGCGCTTACCGCACAGCCAGCGCAGAAACACGTGCATCGGCATCGCGGTGCCCAGACGGTCTGTCTTTGCCCGGCTGTGCTCGCGCGCCACAGCGACGCTCGTCGAATGTATGGCATCGACCTCAATACCGCGCACCTGCAGCCATCGCGCAAGCCAGAACACGTCACGCCCCGCAGCGAAAATCGCCTGCAAGGTCCTCAATCGGATGATCAACCTCGGAATGGCTGTCGGCGGTCGAGTCAAATAACCCGAGACACCGGTGATTCTCGCCCGATCCCGGTTCATACAACAGCGCCGACGGGTAACGGATCAGCGTTCCGCCAGTGCGGGCCCATAGGGCGACAGACGCGGAAACCGGCCCTCCGCCAGCGCATCGAGGCTTTCCGACGTCGTGCCGATTTCCTCGGCATAGAGCCAGCTATCGGCCAGCACCTGGCGCACGAACCGCCGGGTTTGCGCCAACGGGATCGACTCCAGGAAAATCAGCGGATCGCCGCCGTCATGGATCGAATGCGTCCAGGACGCCGCCGCCACCGGACCCGCATTGTAGCTGGCCAGAATATCGAGCAGGTTGCGCTGCCCCCCGGCTCTGCCCAGATAGAGCAGATAGCTCTGCCCCAGCGCCAGATTGACCGACGGATCGCCCAGCTTCCCCGCGATGCCGCCGCGCCGCGCCATGGCCGATGCGGTTTGCGGCATCAATTGCATCAGTCCGCGCGCACCCACCGGCGAGACCGCGTTGGGATTGAACCCTGACTCGGTGCGGGCCAGTGCATAAACCAGCGAGGGATCGACATTGAAGCCGCCCGCCGGGTGCAGCGCTGGCAAGGGCAGCCGCGCTCCGGCGATCGCGTTGCCCGGCAGGGTCTGGTCGAGCGCGACCGCGACATCCACCAGCCCGGCGCATGCCGCCACCCGCATCACAGCCCGGCCAAGCTCTGGGTCGCGCTGAATATCCGGCCACAACGCTCGCAGCGCCCGCGCGGCATCGGCTGAGCGGCCAACCTGCAGCAGAGCGAACGCCAGCCTGCCATCTTTGTGTGACGCGACCGCTTCGATATCGGCTTCCGAAAGACTGGCCGCGAGGCCGGTACCGTTCAGCCCACGGCCGAGAAGACGGTCTGCCAGCATCCCGTAGAAACTGTCTGGGGCCGCAGCCGCCCGGTCGAGCCAATGCAGATAGGCATCCGGCTGGCGCAGCCCCAACGCCGCCCGCGCGGCCCAGAACGCGCCGGCCGCGCGCTGGCCGGCGCTGCTGTTCGCAGCGGCGGCGGTGGCAGCAGCGGTGAAATAGGGCAAGGCCTTGGCGACATCGTGCATCTGCCAGGCGGCGAGGCCCGCGATGAAATCGGGCCGCCACACGGTATCGTTGCCCTCGTGCGCGGCCTGGCTCGCCACCGTAAAAGCCTGCTCGTATTGGGCATTGACGAATAGGTGCCGCGCCACATCGCCGCGCAATGCCGCGCCGGCCGGGGCCGAGATATGGTTGTCCAGGCTGATCAACATGATCGCCCGGCCACTATCGCCAGCCCTTGTGAGGTTTTCCACCCGGTCGGCCAGATAGCGCGGCACCAGCACTCCGCGCGGCGCGGAGTGCGCGGCACCACCGGCGGTCATGCTCGGTTCGGGCAGATAGGATACGTCCGCTGCCGGCGCATGGGCTCCGCGCGGCAGGCGTTGCTGCAACAACGCGCGGATCCGCCGTGTCTGCGGCTGACCGTTATAGGCGGTGAGCCAGGCTTGAAGCTCGGCGGGCGTCGAATGGTGGTAAGGGCCGAGATAGAGTTGCGCCAGCACCTGGCCCTTGAGCAGCGGATTACCGACCCGCGCCATCAGGCGCTGGGCTGCAGCGATCTTGCCGTCATGCTGATCGGTAAACACGCGCTGATAGATCGCGGCATCGCTCGGCGTCAGCGGTTGCGCCAGTATCGTTTCGGCACCGTTGATCGATGTCGAACGTGGTATGGCATAAGCGACATTTTCGGGTCTCGATGACCCGGTCTGCCGAGTGGTTGAAGGCCCCCGTTGCCCGGCCGATGCCGCACTGGCAGGTGCGACAGTCGCGAGCAGTGCCGCAGAGACGATACACGCCCGAGCGACACTTAGGCGGGAGAGTTTTTTGCAGGCCCCTCGCATGAGCCAAGGGGCTACACGGCTTTTTTGGTCGGCATCAACCCCCCATCGAGTGGCTATCCATGATGAACATGCGAACGTGATCGAAGTCAGCAACGTCAAACCCTAATTGCTGCTTGTGGATGCGAGCAGGTGAAAAGAGTTTCATCTTCGCAACCGACGCACATTTAGAATCATCACTATATCGCACTCTCGACAAACGATTGCGCGAATAATGTATGAGCACGACGTGCAGGCGCCACCGGATTGTTCGACTATGGGATCACTGCCCACGGGGCGGCTTTCAATGAAGGAAAGTTTGAATGACACTGTTCCTCTCGCGACCCCGTCCACAACGGATAGCAGCGTTACCTGCAATGCTACTCGCCGGAACCAGCCTGACCGTCGCGACGATGCATCCGGCCTTCGCCAATGATCAGCCGCTGAATGCGACCGCGAAAGTCCAGCGGGGTTTCAAACCCTTCCCCAACTTCGCACCGCTGGTTACCATCGTAAAGCCGGCAGTTGTTTCGGTAACGGTGCATTTCAAAATCAACAACACTGCTCAAACCGGCAACCAGGGCCAGCCACGCTCGCCGTTTCAATTTCCGTTTTCTATCCCGTTTCCTCATCTGCAAAAACCTCAACCAGTAGAAGCCAAGGGATCGGGCTTTTTCATCAGTCCAAAGGGCTACGTCGTCACGAACAATCATGTTGTCAAAAACGCGAAATCGGTGTTTGTCACATTATCTGACGGCCAACGTCTGATCGCCAAAATCGTTGGCACCGATCCAAGCACCGATCTTGCAGTACTGAAGGTCACACGGTCTAAGCCATTCCCCTTCCTTGAACTGGGAAATTCTAAAAAAGTGCTGCCAGGACAATGGGTGATTGCGATTGGTAATCCTTTTGGCCTCGCAGAAACGGTGACGACCGGAGTCGTTTCCGCCTTGGGACGCGATATCGGCGATGGGGAATATGACAGTTTCATCCAGACTGACGCCCCGATCAATGAAGGTAATTCCGGCGGCCCGCTGCTCAATCAAAAAGGTCAGGTGATCGGTGTCAACACAGCCATCCTTACCCCCTCGGGTGGCTCGGTCGGTATTGGTTTTTCAATCTCATCCGACATGGTCAAGCGAATTACGACTGAATTGATCAAGTATGGTCATGTCAATCGCGGTTTCATCGGTGTGCAGGCTCAAGACGTTAGTCCGGAAATGGCGACAGCCCTGGGCCTGAAGTCGCATGACGGACACGCCGATGGTGCGTTGATCGATGAAACCGAACCGAGTGGTCCGGCAGCCAAGGCCGGCTTAGCGCCCGGCGATGTTATCACCAAGCTGAATGGCAAAACGGTTAAGGACGTTCGTGATTTCGCTCTCGCGATTTCGGAGGTCAAACCTGGCGACGCCGTGCATGTGGCATACGATCATGACCATCACATCAAATCGACGACCATCAAAGTCGAGAAATTCCCGGCTAATGCTCAAGCAGCCTTTACGCACGTCTCCGCCAGCACGCAACAAAAGGCTGAACTTGGCCTCGTCCTCACTCTACTCACCCCGAGCAATCGCCAGCAGTTGAATTTGCCGATGACCGCGCAAGGTGCCGTGGTCGTTCATGTGGCACCTGACTCTCCAGCAGACCAAGCAGGCATCCGTTCCGGCGATGTGATCGTGGGGATCGGGAGCGCTGCGATAACCAATCCCGGTGAAGTGATCGCCGCGATCCATAATGCCGAGACTCATCACGCCAAAGCGATCGCCGTGCGGATCATGCGGGATAATCAGGCGATTTTCGTGGCCATACCGTTGCCGAAAGCTAACGCCAAGAAATAGTATCCCGCAGTTGCGTCGGGATCAAGACGCAAGCAATCGTCCCGCGATCGGGGGACTATCCTCGGACCTTCCAGGAGTTCGAGGCGTGGTTCCGCAGCGAGGTGGCCTGCCGGGACTACATCCGTCGCCTGCGGTGATCGGATGGATTCGTGTGCCCGGCTTGCGGGGTGGCGGATGCCACGCCCTGGGAAATGTCTCGCGGACAGTTGTGCTGCCGGAGGTACGAGGCGGAGGCGACGGTGACCGACGGCACGATCTTCCAAGATACCCACAAGCCGTTGCGGCAGTGATTCGTGGCGCTGTGATGCATCACCAGCCAAAAGACCGGCGTCAGTGCCCTGGGCCTCCAGCGGGTGTTGGGACTGGATAGCTACCGGACGGCCTGGACGTGGCTGCACAAGCTGCGGCGGGAGATGGTCCGGCCTGGCCGAGACAGCCTGCACGGCGAGATTAAGGTCGACGACGAAACCTTTGTTGGAGGCTTCGAAACCGACGTCTCCGCCGACAGTCTGATGGTCATCGTGCGCAGCACGGTCGAGCTCACGGGGCGACGATCCAGACCGACGGCTGGGGGGCTATTCCAGCCTGATCGCCGCTGGCTACCACCACTAGGTGACGGTGATCAGCTCCAGCCTCGATCCCGCCCACGTCGTCATGCCGCGCGTCCACAGGGGTCGCCTCGTTGCTCAAGCGATGGATCATGGGCACCCCGCCGGGCGGCATCCAGCACCAGCATCTCGACTACTACCTCAACGAGTTCTGCTTCCGCTTCAACCGCCGGAACTCGAAAGCCCACGGCATGCTGTTCTATCGCCTCGCCCAGTAGGCCGTCTCTGTTGCTTCGGCACCCAGGCTATTGTCAACCCGGATGATCCAGGCACCCTCAATCGCTATCCCTGGGAGGCTACGGGTGTGAAGTGCATACCCAGTTTGAAGGATACCGACGTCTGCGCGCGGTGAAGCCTCTCGGCTGCAACGGGTGCGGTTGCGTTGTTGGTGCCGCACTCAGCAGCACGTCGTGCCGATTGGGTACGTAACCAAGCCTTCCAGCGCCAACGCCCCGAAACGGTGACCACGGTGCCGTCGTAAAGCAGCGGAACCATTTTCGCGGTCGGAACAGGCAATTCGACACAACCGGGCCATGTGCGCTTGGGAGCGGTTCTGCGCCTTTGCACGCGAGCCCGAGCGCCGGCGGGTCGGCGTCGATGCCAGGGTGCAGGTGGACGGCGTTGTTTATGAGGTCGAGCCTGCCTTGGCGGGCGAGACGGTGACGCTCTGGTGGGGGCTGTTCGACCACGAACTGTTTGTTGAGCACGCCGATCAGCGATACGGGCCGTTCGGCCCGATCGACGGGCCGATCCCGTTGCATCGCTACCGCAGCTTCCGCAAGTCGGCGACGGACGGCCGGCTCGACCGTATTGAGGCGCTGGCGGGCAAGCTTGGCCTGCCGCGCGCGGCGCTGGATGGGCCGACGCCGGCCGCGATCACGCCCGCCGCCATTCCGATGACCGTGCCGTTCATCGACCCTGACCCGTTTCGTGAACTGCACTTCCCGAACGTGCTCGCGGCCAAACTCGCGATCGCGGACTACCTCGGCCGTCCCCTGGCGAAGCTGGCGGCCGAGGACCTCGGAACCATCAACGTGCTCCTCGATCGGACGCTGGAGCGGCGCACGGTGATCGCCTGCGTGCGGGGCTATTTCCGCGAGCGTGAGGCAAAGCGGCGACAGGAAGAGGACAGCGGCCATGCGAGCTGAGGTAATGGGTATCTGCTCAACCCGGCAGGGGGTCGATCGGCAGTGATGCTCCGGTGACGGCGTTTTTGATGGCGGTGTAGGCATCAAGGCCGTGTCGCGCGGCGGTCCCGACGACGGATCGGACGTTGGCG
>NZ_JAKGBZ010000007.1 GCF_021556475.1 Acidiphilium iwatense
CAGGATTGGCAAGAGATTTCGGCGGCGCGCAACAATCGGAATCGGAACCGGGCCGCCAGGATTCCTTCCGGAATGCCGACAGGCCTCAATCGATTCTTCGGCTAAATGGCGCCTGCGGCCTCAAAATGAGGGGAGACATGAGGATGGCGGAGGCTTTTGGCCTGGCGATCAGCGAAGGCGCCATCGCCAATATTCTGGCTCGCGCTGAAGCGCCGTTGCTGGCTGCCGCGGCGGCAATCGCGGAGGCCGTACGCGCATCCGCCGTGATCGGCTCGGACGAAACCTCGGCACGAGTTGGTGGCAACACCTGGTGGCAGTGGGTGCTGCTGGGATCAACAGCAATCTGCCACGTGATCGCCGATACGCGCGCCGCCTCGGTGGTTGTCGGCTTCCTGAATGGGGCGCGGCCGGAAGTCTGGGTGGCGGATCGTTACGGCGGGCAGATCGGTCATGGCAAGGTCCGGCAAATTTGTCTCGCCCATCTCCTGCGCGACGCGAAATATGCGATCGAGGACGGCGATGAAGGGTTTGCGCCAGGCTTTCGATGGATGGTGCTGCGCGCCGTGGCGATCGGCAAGCGACGCGGCGAACTGAAGGACGCTACCCTGGCAAAATACCGCACCGATCTGGAAAAACGGCTGGACCGGTTGCTGTCGGCGCCCGTACCGAACCGTCCAGCGGCGCGTCGCCTGTTCCGTGCCATGCGACGCGATCGTGACGATCTGTTCCGCTTCGTCACAAGGCGCGATGTTCCCTACACGAACAATGCCTGTGAGCGCGCCCTCCGACCGTCGGTGATTTTTCGCAAAGTAACCGGCGGCTTCCGCGCCGAATGGGGCGCCAAAGTCTACGCAGCCGCAGCCAGCGTCATCGCCACCGGGTGATTGCATGGAATCTCAGCCCTCGCCGCACTACGCGCAGCGTTGGCCGGAGAGCCCGTCATGCAGACAGCCTGACCAGGGTGAGTAAATACTTTGCTTCTCTATTTCCTCGCGTAGTTGTTTGGCAGTTGATGCTGGATTGCCGACAACTCCTGCTTCAATTTCTTGGAGAGTGTCAGGCGGTTGGTTGTGTCCTATGCCGACGGGTCGAGCACGCAATGACTTTTCGAGATTAATTAGTGCATCGACAGCTTTTTGTCTGGCTGCTAATTCATCGGGTGACCCGAATACAGTTCCGGGCTCATCTGGAGTTTCGTCAAGCGCATCGAGTTCAGTCGATTGACTGTCATCATTATAATCATCGGGCTTAAACGTGGGGGCCCAATCGACAATACCATCCGACTGCACCTCTGCGACTGCTTGTTTTATCAACGCCTCCGAGATTAAGTTCCCAAACATACCCTCAATTTCTTCGCTAGCATCGTATGGACCTCCCCATATCCACTGATATCCACCTTCCGCGGTTTCGTATGGTGTTTGGTCCGCGGGATCCTCGTAGTTCGAGTGAAACCATTCGACCATGACTTCTAGCTTCTGCGCTTTAGGTAAGCGCCGAAATGCGGTCCGCGAAAGTTCATTATAATAAGTTGCCGTAACTACAAATGGCGACTTCGGCCGCGCGGAGTGCATTCTGGAGCTGCCGCGCATTTGCCTCATAATGCTAGATCCCGCTTTGCAGATCAGCCAAAGTTGTCGTGCGCAACACCCGCAACCAACCCGGCCGCCCAATCAAAGGCTTCGGCCTCGCGTGCGGTATCGGCGGCCATCGCGGCATAGCCTTCCGCCAGCGCGGCCTGGGTGACATGCGGGCGGGCGAGATCGTTGAGAAACCGGCTGATCCGTCTGCGTCCGACAACGGCGTGAAGCCCGTCATAAACCTCTTCGTCCACCGTGATGGTCAGTTTCTTGTGCATGATCTTCCATAGGATATCATCAATGGATCGCTTTGTCGCTTCGCTCCGCGCGATGACGGGTATTCGCGGATAGAATCTGGTATTGTTCACCGTGCCGCGATGGTTTGCTTCGCCTCGACCGGATCGGCGAGGCCGGAGCGCGCGGCGACGACCAGGATCGCTACACTGAACAGGGCCAGGATCACCGACAGCGCGAGGTCGGACAGCGCGCCGATCCCATGGGTCAGGTTTTTCGGACCGAGATTGGCCAGCGCCCACAGTCCGGCGAAATAGGGCGCGATCCACCACGCCTCGGCGATTTCCAGATGATCGAATCCGCCATGGGTGGCGCGCTGCACGACTGCATAGAGCACCGCCGCGATCAGCACATAACCCATCATCACGTTGGCGGTGTGCGCGCCGGTCCAGACGATGATGAAATTCGCGACGATGAAGGCCAGCCCTGCAACCGGCACGCCGAAGGCGAGCTTGAACGGGCGCGGATGGCGCTCGACCGGCATGGTTCGCCGCAGCGTAATCAGGGAGACCGACGCCATGCCATAGGACAGCAGTGCTGCCGCCGCGACCACCTTGATCAGCGCGCGCCAGGAGGGCAGCGGCAGGAGAAAAACGACGCCCACGGCAAAGGCGATCGCGACGCCGACGATCGGCACGCCGGCGCGCGAGACCCGCGCGAACGGCCCGCGCACCAGCCCTTCATGTCCGGCGGCGTAGAACAGGCGCGGCGTCGAGGTATAGGCGATGATCGCGACGCCGGCCGGCGATATCGCCGAATCGATATAGAGCAGCACCGCGAGCCAGCTCATGCCGAGCAGCCCGGCGAGCCCGGCGAACGGGCCGGACAGGCCGGTGAACCGCAGCGCGGACCAGCCTTTCGCGAGATCGCCGGGCGAGACCGCGCCGATGAAGGCGATCTGCAGCGCCGCATAGAGCAGGAACCCGATCGCCACCGATCCGACGATCGCGATTGGCAGGTCGCGCTTCGGGTGGCGCGACTCGCCGGCCAGTTCCACCGCCGCGCGAAACCCGGTATAGGCGTAGATCACCCCGGAGGTCGCGACCGCCGAGAAAATCCCGGCAACCCCGTGCGGCGCGAAGCCATGCGCGGTGAAATTCACCGGATGAAACCGCGCGAGCAGAAAGGCGATCGCGGTGAGCATCGGAATCGCCAGTTTCCAGATGGTGATCACGCCGTTGACCCGCAGCACCAGCCGGATCGCCAGCGTGTTGATCAGCGCGAACACCGCGAGCAGCGCCACCGCCGCGACGAACCCGGCGCCGCTCAGCGTGCCGTCCGCCAGCACCAGGCCATGGACGTAATTGTTCGCGTAGGTGATCACCGCCGTCGCCTCGGCCGGAGCGGAGGTGAGATAGCCGAGCAGAACCACCCAGCTCATCACGGTCGCCAGCAATTTCCCATGACTCAGCTTGGGCAGCGCGATCACCGCGCCGGCGCGGGGAAACGCGGTGGTCAGCTCGGCGTAGACGAAGGCGAGCATCAGGATCGCGACCCCGCCGATCGCCCACGCGATCAGCGCGGCCGGGCCTGCCGCCTTCGCGGCGTTCAGCGGCCCGAACAGCCACCCCGATCCGACAATGCCGCCCAGGCTGGCGAGGATGAGGCCGGCAGCCCCCGCCTCACGCTTCAGCCCGCCTTCCCTCATGCCGTGGCGTAGGCCAGCGTGCGCGCCGTTACCTCCAGCCCCAGCATCAGCCCGATATTCTGCACCGCCGCTCCGGCGGCACCCTTGCCGAGATTGTCCAGCCGCGCCACCAGCACCGCCTGACTCTCCGCCTCGTTTTCGAACACGAACAGTTCCATGACGTCCGAGCCCGCGGCAGGCTCGGCTTCGAGCCGCTGCTCCACCGGCGTCTTGCGGACCTGGACCTGCTTCGTCCCGTCATAATGGCCGACCAGGGTGCAGCCGATTTCCCGCGCGGTCGGCCGGCCGGGCAGCGTATCCAGATGCAGCGGGATCGACACCAGCATTCCCTGCCGGAAATGCCCGACCGAGGGGACGAAAATCGGCCGCCGCGCGAGCCCGGCATGGCGCTCGATCTCCGGCAGGTGCTTATGGTTGAGCGACAGCGCATAGAGTTCGAACGCCGGTCCGCCCGCGCGCTCGTGATCGGCGATCATCGTCTTGCCGCCGCCGGAATAGCCCGACACCGCATTGATCGCGATCGGGTGGTCGGCGGGCACGATCCCGGCATCGACCAGCGGGCGCAGCAGTGCGATCGCGCCCGTCGCGTAGCAGCCGGGATTGGCCACGCGCGGGGCCTCGGCGATCTCCTCCGCCTGACCCTCGGCGAGTTCGGCAAATCCATAGGCCCAGCCATTCGCCACCCGGTGCGCCGTGCTGGCGTCGAGCAGTTTTGGCGCCGCACCGCCCAAGCCTTCCACCATATCTGCCGCCTCGCGCGCCGCATCGTCCGGCAGGCACAGCACCACCAGATCGACCTCCGCCATCATCGCCTGCCGCGCCGCGCGGTCGCGCCGCGCCTGCGGGTCCAGGCTGCGCACCACCACACCCGGCATCCGGCGCAGCCGCTCGCCGATCTGCAATCCCGTGGTCCCGGCCTCGCCGTCGATGAATACGCTCTTTGCCATGGCACACCCCCTCTGCAACTATGCTGGCACCAAACGCGGCCTTGTGCTAGGCGGCGCGTCAGTCAGATGGAGCCAGCCCAATGTCCGAAACGCAGACCGCACCGCTTACTTTGAATATCCAATATACCAAGGATCTCTCCTTCGAGGTGCCGAACGCGCCGGCGATCTATACCATCCTGCGCCAGCCGCCGTCGGTGAACATCAATCTCGATGTCCAGGTGCGCCGCCTGCAGGAAGACCAGAACGTCTACGAGGTCACCCTCGCCACCCGCGCCGAAGCCACCATCCCGACCCCTCCCGAATCGGGCAACGGCGCGGGCGACGGCCAGGCCGGCAAGGATATGACCGTGTTCATCGCCGATCTCGCCTATTCCGGCATCTTCACCCTCACCGGCATTCCGGAAAACCAGATCGAACCCGTCCTGCTGGTGGAATGTCCGCGCCTGCTGTTCCCCTTCGCCCGCAACATCCTCGCCGACATCACCCGCGACGGCGGATTCCCGCCCGTCATGCTCGGCCCGGTCGATTTCGTCGGCCTCTGGCAATCCCGCCGCGAACAGATGGACGCACCACCCGTCGCCAACGCCTGATCCGGGGACTGCAAGAAGGCCAAGAGGCGCTGCCCCTTGGAACCCCGCCAAAGGCGTAGCCTTTGGAATCCATTGATCCGGGTCATGACAGGCGGGGCTTGTGTTTGCGAGAGCGCATCCTGGCCCCGCCTGCCATGGCTCGAACTAGTGTGGTGGTTCTGAAGTTCCTACGTATGTGCGGCGGTGCGTTTAGGAACTTCAGAACCAAAAACAACACTAGAATCATATGTTTGCTAGTGCCCTTCCGATTCGGAAGTTCGTTAAGACGCCTTAATCAGCACCGGCGAACTTCCGAATCGGGACACTAGCGGGTTCTAAGGGCTAAGCCCTTAGTGGGGGGGGCGAGGCCCCTGATCTTGCTTGTTATGCGGTTCCGGCCGTTGGAGGGGTGATGCGGTATGTTTCGACGCGTGGGGGTGCGCCTGCGCGGGATTTCGATGGAGTTTTGCTGGCCGGGCTTGCCGAGGATGGCGGGCTGTTCGTGCCGGAGGTCTGGCCGGAATTTTCAGCGGCGGAGTGGCGTGCGCTGCGCGGATTGCCGTATGCGGAGCTGGCGGCGCGGGTGATGGCGCCGTTCATGTGCGGTGGTGCTGTAACCTTCGCGGATTTGCAGCGGATCTGTCGGGATGCGTATCGCGGGTTCGACCATGCGGCGGTGGTGCCGCTGGTGCAGCTCGATGCCGGATTGTTCGCGCTGGAATTGTTTCATGGTCCGACGCTGGCGTTCAAGGATCTGGCGCTGCAGGTGGCCGGGCGGCTGTTCGATCATGTGCTGGAGGCGCGCGACGAGCGGGTGACGATCGTGGGGGCGACCTCGGGCGATACCGGGTCTGCGGCGATCGAGGCGTGCCGGGATCGCTCACGGGTGGATATCGCGATATTGCATCCCGAGGGGAAAACCTCGGAGGTGCAGCGCCGGCAGATGACCACGGTGCGCGCGCCGAACGTGCTGAACATCGCGGTGGATGGCAATTTCGACGATTGCCAGGCGCTG
Source organism: Acidiphilium iwatense (assembly GCF_021556475.1). GTDB lineage: Bacteria > Pseudomonadota > Alphaproteobacteria > Acetobacterales > Acetobacteraceae > Acidiphilium > Acidiphilium iwatense. The sequence goes on from NZ_JAKGBZ010000007.1 coordinate 6,051, forward strand.
GTGAAGGCGATGTTCGCGGATGCGCCGTTCCGCGAGGAGTTGCGGCTGTCGGCGGTGAATTCGATCAACTGGGCGCGGATTGCCGGGCAGATTCCGTATTTCGTCGCGGCGGCGCTGGCCTTGGGTACGCCGGACCGCGAGGTCGCGGTCGCGGTGCCGACCGGCAATTTCGGCAATGTGCTGGCGGCCTGGGCGGCGCGGCGGATGGGGCTCCCGGTGGCGAAGTTCGTCGTGGCGAGCAATGCGAACGACATTCTCGCGCGGTTTCTGGCCGCCAACGACATGAGCACAACGGGCGTGGTCGAGACGGTCTCACCCTCGATGGACATTCAGGTGAGTTCGAATTTCGAGCGGCTGCTGTTCGAGGTTCTGGGGCGTGACGCGCAGGCGACCGAGCGGACCATGGCGGATTTCCGGGCGACCGGGCGGATGGCGGTGCCGGATCAGGTCTGGCGCGCGCTGAAGCGCGATTTCGCCGGGTTTTCGCTGGACGACGAGGCGACGCTTGCCGAAATCGCGCGGATTCAGCGGGACACCGGCTATATCGCCGATCCGCACACCGCGATCGGCATCGCCGCGGCACGGGAATGTGCGCCGGTCGGGGTTCCGGCGATCGCGGCGGCGACGGCGCACCCCGCCAAGTTCCCGGAGGCGATGCATCGCGCGATCGGGATGCGGCCGGGGCTGCCCGAACGGCTCGGCGACCTATATCATCGTCCTGAAGTCTTTCAGCGGTCCGGGTCTCACCTCGCCGAGGTGCAGGCAGTGGTCCGTAATTTCGCGCATAGGAACAACGCATGACCGACGGTGTGCAGATCACCCACCTCGATTCCGGCCTGACCATTCTCACCGAGCGGATGGAGCGGGTCGAGACCGTTTCGTTCGGCGCCTATGCCGGGGTCGGCACCCGCCACGAAACCGCGCCGGAGAACGGCGTGTCGCATTTTCTCGAACATATGGCGTTCAAGGGCACCGAGCGGCGCAGTGCGGCCGAGATCGCCGAGGCGGTGGAGGATGTCGGCGGCCACATCAACGCCTATACCTCGCGCGAGCAGACCGCCTACTACATCAAGATGCTGAAGGAAGATCTGCCGCTCGGGGTCGATATCATCGGCGATATTCTTTGCCATTCGGCGTTCGATCCGGCGGAATTCGAGCGCGAGCGCGGGGTGATCCTGCAGGAAATCGGCCAGGCGAACGACACGCCGGACGATATCGTTTTCGACCATTTCCAGCTCGCCGCCTATCCCGACCAGCCGATGGGCTGGCCGGTTCTCGGCACCGAGGCGATCATCCGCGCGCTGAACCCCGAGGCGCTGCGCCGCTACATGCGCGCGCATTACACGCCGGAGAATATCGTGGTATCGGCCTCGGGCAATCTCGATCATAATCGGGTGGTCGATCTGGTCGCCGAGCATTTCGCCGATCTGCCGAAGGCGGCACCGGCCGCGCCGTTGCCGGCTGCCTATGCCGGCGGCGAATATCGCGAAATGCGCGATCTCGATCAGGCGCATCTGGTCCTCGGCTTCCCCGCGGTGGGCTATGCCGATCCCGATTTCCACGCGGCGATGCTGCTCTCCACCCTGCTCGGCGGCGGGATGTCGTCGCGGTTGTTCCAGGAAATTCGCGAGAAACGCGGGCTGGTCTACTCGATCTACAGTTTTTCCCTGCCCACCAACGATGCCGGGCTGTTCGGCATCTATGCCGGCACCGGCGAGGCCGAGGCGGCGGAGCTTGTCCCGGTGACGCTCGGCGAACTCGCGAAGGTGCGGGAAAGCGTCACTACGGCGGAATTGAAGCGCGCCCGTGCGCAGGTGAAGGCCGGGCTGCTGATGTCGCTCGAATCCACCGGCAGCCGCTGCGAGCAACTGGCGCGGCAATGGCAGGTGTTCGGGCGGGTGGTGCCGGTCGCCGAGACGGTCACGAAGATCGACGCGGTGACCGAGGCCGACATTACCCGCGTCGCCGCGCGGATCTTCCGGGCCAAGCCGACTCTGGCTGCGCTGGGGCCGATCGGCCGGGTGCCGCAAATGCCGAAAATCCTGGAAAGGCTTGCGGCATGAGCGGGCTCGACCGGCTGGGCGAGCTGCTTGCGGCGGCGAAGCGCGCCGGGGCGGATCAGGCGGATGCGCTGCTGGCTTCGGGCACGTCGCTTTCGGTGGGACGGCGGATGGGCAAGGTCGAGGAAATCGAGCGGGCCGAGACCAGCACGATCGGGTTGCGCGTGTTCGTGGGCCGGCAAAGCGCGATCGTTTCGGCGGGTGCGGTCGATCCGGCGGGATTCGATCGGCTTGCCGAACAGGCGGTGGCGATGGCGCGTGTGGTGCCGGAGGATAAGTTCGCCGATATCCCGGACGCACCGCCGCCCGAGGATTCCGCACCGCTCGATATCGACGATCCCGCCGAACCGTCGGCGGAAACCCTGATGGCGCGGGCGGCGGCGGCGGAAGAGGCGGCGCTTGGGTTCGCGGGGATCACCAATTCCGAGGGCGCGGGTGCGTCCTGGTCGCGCAGCCATATCGCCCTTGCCACATCGCGCGGGTTCGCCGGTGCCTATACGCGCTCGGGTCACGGCGTTTCGGTGTCGCCGATCGCGGGCGAAGGGGTCGCGATGCAGCGCGACTATGAGTTTTCCTCCGCCGTTCACGGTGCCGATCTTGGCGACCCGGCGGAACTCGGACGGGCGGCGGCGGAGCGCGCGGTGAGCCGGCTGAACCCCGGACGGCCGGCCACGGCGAAGCTGCCGGTGGTGTATCATCCGCGCGTGGCGGCCAGCCTGCTCGGCCATTTCACCGGCGCGATCAATGGCGCTGCGATCGCGCGCGGTACCAGTTTCCTTAAGGATTCCATGGGCAAGCCTGTGTTCGCGCCTGGGATTTTGGTGATCGACGATCCTCGACGGGTGCGCGGCCTGCGCTCGCGCGCCTTCGATGGCGAAGGCCAGGCGGTATCGCGCCGGGCGCTGATCGAGGACGGCGTGCTGACCACCTGGCTGCTGGATTCCCGCAGCGCGGCGCAGCTCGGTCTCACCACCACCGGCCATGCATCGCGCGGCACCAGCAATCCGCCGAGCCCGGCGCCGAGCAATCTGTATCTCGCGTCGGGCGCGCTGTCCGCCAAGGCGCTGATCGCCGACATCAAGCTCGGGCTTTATGTGATCGAGCTGATCGGCCAGGGGGTGAACGGCATTACCGGCGATTATTCGCGCGGCGCCGCCGGATTCATGATTCGCGACGGGCGGATCGCTGAGCCGGTTGCGGAAATCACCGTCGCCGGCAATCTGCGCGAGATGTTTCTGCACCTTACCCCGGCGAATGACCTGGAATTCCGCCGCGGCACCGATGCACCGACCGTCCGCGTCGAGGGTATGACCATGGCGGGGGCATGAATTTCGCTTGCACTTTCCGACTAATCAAACTAAGTCTGTCGGACTAAACTCGAAAAACTCCACGATGAACACCGCTGTCAACATTCACGAGGCAAAAACCCATTTATCCCGCCTCATCGAACAGGCGGCGCGGGGCGAGACGGTGGTGATCGCAAAGGCCGGTAAGCCGCTGGTCAAGCTGGTCGCGCTCGATGCGCCGGTCGTTTCGTCACGACTCGGCTTCATGACCGGCGCCATTTCGGTGCCGGATGATTTCGACAGCATGGGTGCCGAGGCGATCGCGTCCTTGTTCGGTGTCGAGTCCGATTGACCCTTCTGCTCGATACCCATGTGCTGCTCTGGGCGTCGGGCCGGCCGGATCGGCTTTCCGCGCCCATCCGTGCGCTGCTCGAAGACAAGACGCAAACGCTCATGTTCAGTGCGGCGAGCCTCTGGGAAATCGCGATCAAGCACGGGCTTGGCCGGGTGGATTTCCAGGTCGACCCACGGCTGTTGCGGCGCGGCCTGCGCGAGCGGGATTATGTCGAACTGCCGGTCACGTCCGCCCACGCGGTCGCCACCGGCGACCTGCCGCCGATCCACAAGGACCCGTTCGACCGCATCCTGATTGCCCAGGCAATGGTCGAAGGGATTCTGCTTCTCACCGCCGATCCGATACTCGCGCGCTATTCGGCGCCAATCCGCATGGTGTGACACGTGACCAATCAGCCCGAACTCGGCCTTCACGGAATGACGATCGTTCTGACCGGCGCGGGCGGGCGGCTCGGGCTTGTGCTCCGGCCGCGCCTGCTCGCGCGCGGGTTTTCGCTCTGTTCGGCCGATATCGGGGCGCTTGAGCCGCTCGGCGACCGTGAAACGGTGGTCACCGGCGATCTGCGCGATTCCACGGTGATCGACCGGGCGCTCGAAGGGGCCGGGTCGGTGCTGCATTTCGCGGGAACCAGCGTGGAGCGGCCCCTGCCCGAGATTATCGGGAACAATCTGGTCGCCCTGCACGCCGTGTATGAGGGCGCGCGCAGGCACCGAGTCAGGCGCGTTGTGTTCGCCAGCTCCAACCATGCGATCGGCATGTATCCGGCGGGGCAGCGTCTGTCGCTGTCCGACGCCTATCGCCCGGACGGGCTGTATGGGCTGTCGAAACTCTGGGGTGAGGGGATGGGCCGGCTTTATTGGGACAAATACGGTATCGAAGGGGTCGCGCTGCGGATCGGCAGCGCATTGCCGCGCCCCACCGAGCGGCGGCATCTTTCGACCTGGCTCGGAGACGATGACCTGGAACGGCTGGTGCTGCGCAGCCTCGCGGCACCGCTCACCGATTATCGGCCGGTCTGGGGCGTTTCGGCCAATACGCGACGCTGGTGGGACAATGCGGAGGCGGCGGAGCTCGGCTATGCACCCGCCCAGAACGCCGAGGATTACGCCGCCGAAATCGAGGCGGAGCCGGATGGCGGTGACCCGGAAGCCGTGCGGTTCCAGGGCGGAACTTTCGCTGCTTCGCGCTGAAACGAAAACGGCCGAACCTTCAGGTCCGGCCGCGTTTTCGATTTTCCTGGATCGGATCAGGCGGTCAGCCGCGCCTGCACCGCCTGGCGCTGTTCGGCGCGCTGTTCGGCGACCTGCGCCTTCATCGATTTCTGCAGCTTCTCGAAGGCGCGCACCTCGATCTGGCGCACCCGCTCGCGCGAGATGTTGTATTGCTGCGAGAGGTCTTCCAGCGTGGTCGGGTTGTCCTTCAGGCGCCGCTCGATCAGGATATGGCGCTCGCGGTCGTTGAGGGTTTTCAGTGCGGTGGCGAGCAGGGCGCGCCGTCCGGTCATTTCCTCGCGATCGGCGATGCTGTCTTCCTGGCTCTCGCTGTCGTCGATCAGCCAGTCCTGCCATTCGCCTTCGCCATCCATGCGGATCGGCGCGTTCAAGCTGTGATCGGGTGCGGCGAGGCGCCGGTTCATGCTGATCACGTCCTGCTCGGGCACGTTCAGCATATGGGCGACATGCGCGACCTGCTCGGGCTTGAGATCGCCGTCGTCGATCGCCTGCATCTGGCCCTTCAGCCGGCGCAGATTGAAGAACAGCTTCTTCTGCGAGGCGGTGGTGCCCATTTTTACCAGCGACCAGGAATGCAAAATATATTCTTGGATGGCCGCGCGAATCCACCACATGGCATAGGTGGCGAGGCGAAAGCCGCGCTCGGGGTCGAAGCGTTTGACCGCCTGCATCATGCCGACATTGCCCTCGGAGATCATCTCGCCGAGCGGCAGGCCGTAGCCGCGATAGCCCATGGCGATTTTGGCGACCAGGCGGAGATGCGAGGTCACCAGCTTATGGGCGGCCTTATTGTCGTGATTGTCCCGCCATGCGCGGGCGAGCCTGTCTTCCTCTTCGGGCGACAGCATGGGGTATTTGCGAATTTCCTGCAAATACCGGGAAAGATTGCCCTCGCTCGGGGCGATCGAACCGACTCCAGAGGCCATTGGGTAGCTCCTTTCGTCTCAATTTGATGGATCGGGCGACCAAACGGATGCGAAACATCCCGACCCTTGTGATAGTTCGTCTCTCGTTCGAACCTGCTTACACCAAGTAGCGATCTTGCCGTGTCACGCTCCCGAGAGAACCCCTGAAAAGGCAGTAATCACCGGGTTAAGATGCAATATGGCAGCTATTCAGACTTGACTGTGGTGCGTTTACCATGCCGGCGTCGTCGATGTCAATTAACAGGACTATTACAGTCCTGTATTATAGCTATGCGTGGACGAGATGGATTCGAGTGCAGAGACGAGGGCGGCGAAGTCGGCGGGCAGGGGGGTGGCGAACCGCAATGCGACGCCGGTGCGCGGGTGGACGAAGCCCAGGCGTGCCGCGTGCAGCGCCTGGCGCGGGAAATCGAGCAGCCTGCCGCGCGTCGGTTCCGGGATATGCGCGGCGGCGGCAGGGCGGCGGCGGAGATACACCGGGTCGCCGACCAGCGGGTGGCCGAGCTGGGCGAGATGTACCCGGATCTGATGTGTCCGTCCGGTGGCCAGCCGACAGTCGAGCAGCGCGGCACCCATGCCGAAGCGCCGTTCGGTGCGATAATGGGTGAGCGCCGGCTTGCCGCCTCTGGCGACCACCGCCATGCGCTTGCGGTCGCGCGGATCGCGGCCGATGGCGCCCTCGACCGTGCCCTCGGCCGGCTGCGGGGTTCCCCAGCACAGGGCTGTATATGCGCGATCGAGGTCGCGCGCGGCGAAGGCGGCGGAGAGCGCATGATGGGCGAATTCGGTCTTGGCGGCGACCATCACGCCTGAGGTATCCTTGTCGAGCCGGTGGACGATGCCGGGGCGGCGCTCACCGCCGATGCCGACGAGACTGTCGCCGCAATGGGCGATCAGGGCGTTGACCAGCGTGCCGTCCGGGTTGCCGGGGGCGGGATGCACCACGAGGCCGGCCGGCTTGTCGAGCACGATCAGGTCGGCATCCTCGTAGAGAATGTCGAACCGGATGGCCTGGCCCTGGGGCGTGGCCGGCATCGTGGGCGGAATCTCGATCCGGTAGATCGCACCTGCCCGCACCGGCATCGAAGCGGTTTTTACCGTAACCCCGTCGCAGGTCACCGCGCCGTCCTCGATCAGGTTTTTGATCCGCGAGCGCGAGAAACCCGCCAATCTTCTGGCCAGGAAACGGTCCAGCCGCTCGCCCCGGTCGTCCGGCGTGGCGGAAAGCGGCAAGATTCCGTAAAGTACCGGTTCGGTATCGGGTGGTGAGGCGGATGGATCGGGTTCAGGGTTCACAGGATTTGAAGGGCTTGAAGGCTCTGGTGATCGGGCTGGGCGTGTTGATCGTGCTCGGTACCGCGCTGGTGATCGGGGTTGTGGTCAAACGCGTCTTCGAGTCAACCGCCAGCCCCGTGCCGGCCGTGCATGTGCCGGGGATTCCGGGCACGGCGCCGTTCGCGACCGCGCTGCCCGCCGGGCTGGGCGCTTCGATCGGCGGCATCGCCGCATCCGGCGGACGGGTGGCGATCTGGATCAGGACCGCTCATGGCGGAAAGGTAGTTTTCGTCGATCCGGAGAACGGCGTCGTCGCTGGCACCGTGAGCCTTGCCCGATAAACCGGCATCAATTCGGTTCGCTCGGGTGCTTGAAACCATCCCGGTTCACGATTATACGCGCCGGCGACGTCCCGTTCGTCTAGAGGCCTAGGACACTGCCCTTTCACGGCGGCAACACCGGTTCGAATCCGGTACGGGATACCAATTTTCTTGAGTTTTTGGTCCAATCGGCCCATCGAGCAACCCTGGCGTGTCATGTCCCTCGATCGCCGTAATTGGGCGCATGGGTCCTGATCCACGCGGGTTGGTATTAGCCCGTCGCCCCGTTTCCCAGGACCGATTCATCAGTTCATATTTTATCGTCGGATCGTCATGACGGCGGCAGGGAATCGATCCCTGCCGCCGTCTTTCATTAACGCGCCAGTTTCGCCGCGATTTCCGCGACGTGCTTGCCCTGCGCGCGGGCGAGGGTGAGTTCATTGGCGCTCGGCATCCGCGAGCCGTCACCCTTCGAGAGCGTGGTCGCGCCATAGGGCGTGCCGCCGGTAATTTCGTCCATGTTGGTCAGGCCGGGATTGGAATAAGGCAGGCCGACGATGACCATGCCCTGATGGAGCAGCGTGGTGTGGAACGAGGTGATGGTGGTTTCCTGCCCGCCATGCTGGGTCGCGGTGCTGGCGAATACCGACCCCACCTTGCCGATCAGCGAGCCCTTGGTCCAGAGCGCGCCGGTCTGGTCGAGGAAGTTGCGCATCTGGCCGCACATATTGCCGAACCGGGTCGGCGTGCCGAAAATGATCGCGTCGTACTCCGCCAGCTCCTCCGGCTTGGCGATTGGCGCCGCCTGGTCGGTCTTGGCGTGGATCGCCTTGATGGTCTCTTCCGGCATGGTCTCCGGCACCCGCTTGATCGTGACCTCACTGCCGGCCACGCCTTTCGCACCCTCCGCGATGGCGCCAGCCATCGTTTCTATGTGTCCCCACGTGCTATAGTAAAGAACCAGGATTTTCGCCATTTTTCCGCTCCTTGCGATTGATCGATGCGCGTCATATAGGATGGGATTTATTCGATATCAAACGATATTTCAATGCGCGGGATTTCGCGCCTCGATCGCAACCGCCGTTTCCCTGGCAAGACGTTCGGTGGCTACGCCAAGACCCTGCCTCGCAGCCTTGGGATGTTTGAGGATGCCCTGAAATGTAAAGAAATGATATTTGCCGGTTGGAACGGAGACGGAAATCGGGATCGAACGGAGCTTGCTTCCGGGCGGCCCGCTGACCAGCGCCACATCAGCGCTCGCCGTGGGTTTGAAATAATCCGCGATCCCCGGCGCGTTATAGCCGATCTCGACATGGCTCAGCCTGACGATCCATTCGGCCGCTTGCACCGGCCGAGATCGAGGCGCCACGATAAGGGCACGCGGCGGATCGGCGGGTTGAGTTTCAGCGATTTCGCCGGTTCCAGCCGGATGCGGGGCAGGAGAAAGAATGAGCTTCTGGCCTGAAGGATCGACGATCGAGACGATCTGCCGGTTAGCCCGCAGCAAGGACTGAACATCAAGGACATAGCTTACGTAAAAATCGTCACCCTCGCTGCCGATCATGGCGGTCAATCGATCCGGGCGCGAACCCGCTTGGTTTTCCTTGTCGATGGCGTTGGCCGCGGTCAGTGCGCCGACCACCATATCCATGAGCGGCGTCTGCTGTCCGATCGGTGTCGGTGACCCGATCGTGACGGTGTACAGCCTCGGCTTGGCAACCGGCAACTCCAGTTGGACGGTCGACGCCGGCGTGACGCCAAGATGCTGAGCAGCGCATGCCGAGAGCAGACCAAGCGGAATGAGGGCCAGGTAACGATTCATGAACGGTTTCCATATGTGTTGTTCATGAACGGGGATTTAGATGAAGAAGCGCCTTGGTGCGAATGTCGCAAGTTTCTTGGCTCAGCCTTCCGCCATCCAATCCTCGATCAGCCTGCGGGCGATGGAGTCCCTGGGCGGCAGGTTGAAGCCGGCGGATTTGCGGTTCTCGATATCGGCGCGGCTGAACCAGCGCGCCGCGCGCATTTCCTCCACATCCAGCACGATATCCTCGGTCGTCGCCTCGGCGCGGAAGCCGAGCATCAGCGACGCCGGAAACGGCCAGGGCTGGCTGCCGAGATAGCGTACCGCGCCGATCCGCACGCCGACCTCCTCGGCCACCTCGCGGCGCACCGCGTCCTCCAGGCTCTCGCCCGGTTCGACGAAGCCGGCGAGGGTCGAGAAGAAATTGCGTTCCACCGGAAATTTATGGGACTGGCCGAGCAGAACCCGCTCCCCGCGCTCGATCAGCATGATCACTGCTGGGTCGGTGCGCGGGAAATGTTCGGCGCCGCATTGCGTGCAGCGCATGGCGTGGCCGGCGCGCTCGGCGATGCAGGCGCCGCCGCAAATCCCGCAGAACCGCGCGCGGGTTTGCCAGTAGAGCAGGCCGCGCGCGGTCGCGAGCAGCCCGGCTTCGTCCTCCGGCAAGGTCGCGGTAAGGCCGCGCAGTTCCAGAAAATCGCCATGGGCGCCGATCAGTGCATTCAGCGGCGAATCTTCGTCCGAAAGATCGACGGCGAATACCGGCGAGCCGTGCAGCAGGCCGAGGAAACTCGCGGGGAGCGAGGCATCGCGCGGTCGGACATCCAACACCGCGTGGGGCGACGGTTCCGTCTCGATCAGCAGCTTGCCGTGCCAATGGACGACGAATCGTGCCCCCGACGTGGCGCGGGCGCCGCCGATCCACGTCGCATCGGTCCGATGATGGGCCGCGCGGTCGAGCGCCGAGGAACTGTAGAGCAGCGTATTGGGAAGGATGGTATCGGGCATGGCGCGAAACTGGCACCGGGGAAAGCGCTCGGCAACCTTGCCAAACCCGGTCAAAGATCGGATATGAGAGGCGGGAGGCCGGCCGCGGACGCGCACCTCGCCAACCCGGTCAGGGCCGGAAGGCAGCAGCCGCAACGAGTTTCCGCACGGGTCGCGGACCCGGTCTCCCACCCACTCCCTTAGCCGCATCGGAGTCGCATGGCCGGTCTGTTCGACGATGACGATGCGAATGGCCGTCAGCCGGCGGACGTGCCGCCGCCGAGCGGCCCCTCGCTGTTCAACGACGAACTCCCGATGCCGGAGCCTGAGCCGGTCCATGCGCAAGCCTACCGGGTTCTCGCCCGTAAATATCGCCCCACCAATTTCGACGATCTGATCGGCCAGGACGGGCTGGTCCGCACCCTGCGCAATGCTTTCGCCATGGGCCGCATCGCCCATGCCTTCATGCTCACCGGCGTGCGCGGGGTCGGCAAGACCACCACGGCGCGCATCCTCGCTCGCGCGCTGAACTGCACCGGGCCGGACGGGCAGGGCGGGCCGACACCCGACCCGTGCGGCGTGTGCGACAATTGCGTCGCCATCCTCGCCGATCGCCACCCGGACGTGATCGAGATGGACGCGGCATCGAATACCGGCGTCGACGACGTGCGCGAAATCATCGAAGCGACGCGATTCCGCCCGATGATCGCGCGGACCAAGGTGTTCATCATCGACGAGGTTCACATGCTGTCGCGCAACGCATTCAACGCGTTGCTGAAAACGCTGGAAGAACCGCCGCCGCACGTGAAATTCGTGTTCGCCACCACCGAGATCCGCAAGGTGCCGGTCACCGTTCTGTCGCGCTGCCAGCGCTTCGACCTCAAGCGCGTGCCGGTCGACGTGCTGACCGCCCATTTCGGCCGGGTCGCCGCGCGGGAATCGATCGCGATCGAGCCCGAAGCGCTGGATGCCATCGCCCGCGCCGCCGACGGCTCGGTGCGCGACGGATTGTCGCTGCTCGATCAGGCAATCGCGCGCGGCGCTGACGACGGCGCGGTCATTACCGGCGCGCTGGTTGCCGAGATGCTCGGCCTGGCCGATCGCGGCTTCGTGTTCGACCTGATCGAAGCGGTCGCCGGCGGCCTTGTTGCCGAAGCGCTCGGTGTGATGGACCGCGCGCATCAGCGCGGCGCCGATCCGGTCATGCTGATGCAGGATCTGCTCGGTCTCGCGCATACGCTGTCGCGGCTGAAATCGATCCCCTCGCTCGCCCATGGCGGCAGCCTGCCGGAGCTGGAACGCACGCGCGGCGCGGCATTGGCCGAGCAGCTTTCGATCCCCTGGCTCGGCCGGCTCTGGCAGATGCTTCTCAAGGGCATTGGCGAGGTCGAACAGGCGACCGACCGGCGCGCCGCTGCCGAGATGATCCTGGTCCGCCTGTGCTTCGTCGCCGATCTGCCGCCGCCGGGCGAGTTGGTGCGCCGGCTTTCCGGCGAAACCGCCGCAACCAAAACGCCGCCCTCGATATCGCGATCAAACCCAGGCCCCGGCGCGCGCGCCGTGGTCAACGGTCCGCCGATCGCCGATGCCGCGCCCGGTGCGTCCCCGAGTCTCGCGCGATTCGAGGACGTCGTCGCCCTCGCCGGCGCGAAACGCGATGCCTGGCTCTCCGCCCATCTGCGCCACGATGCGCGGCTGGTGCGGTTCGCGCCGCCGGTGATCGAACTCAACCTGTCGCCCGCCGCGCCGCGCGACCTTGCTTCGCGGCTGGCCGCACTTCTCGAGGCCGAAACCGGCCGGCGCTGGACCATCGCCCTCTCGCGCGAGGCGGGTGCGCCCAGCCTCGCCGAAGCCGAAGCCTCGGCACTCGACGCCGCCCGCGCCGATGCGCTCGCCCACCCGCTGGTGCAGGCGATTTTCGCCGCGTTTCCGGGCGCGAAGGTCGAGAGCGTGCATCGCGAGAAACCTGAAGCCGAACCCGACTCCGCATCCGTCCCGCTTGCCGAGCCGCCGCCAATATCCGATGAGGATTTCGACAGCGACTACCCCGCCGACATGGAGATTGATCGATGAAAAACCTCGCCGGATTGATGAAGCAGGCCCAGCAGATGCAGCAGACCATGCAGGAGATGCAGGCGCGGCTGGAAGCGATCGAAATCCAGGGCGAATCCGGCGCCGGACTGGTCCGCCTGACCCTGTCTGGCAAGGGCGAACTCAAATCTGCCGCGATCGATCCGAAACTGCTCGACCCCAACGACGCCGAAATGCTCCAGGACCTTATCGTTGCGGCCCACCGCGACGCCAAATCCAAACTCGAATCCGTCACCGCCGCCGAAATGCAGAAAGCCACCGGCGGCATGAGCCTGCCGCCGGGGCTCAAGCTGCCGTTCTGACATCCTTGCTCCGTCCATGACCGGCCCTGAGATCGAGACCTTGATCGGGCTGATGGCGCGATTGCCCGGTCTGGGGCCGCGTTCCGCGAGGCGAATCGCGTTGCGGCTGTTGAGCGAACGCGAGCAGCGGCTGTTGCCGCTGATCGGCGCGCTGAGCGTGGCGGCGGAGCGGGTGCGGGTGTGTTCGGTGTGCGGCGGCCTGGACAGCCGCGACCCTTGCGCGATCTGCGGCGATCCGGGCCGCGAACCGATGATTTGCGTGGTCGAGAGCGTCGCCGATCAATGGGCGCTGGAGCGGGCGTCGATCTATCGCGGGCGCTATCATGTGCTGGGCGGCCTACTGTCGGCGATCGGCGGGCGCGGGCCCGAGCAACTGGGGGTGCCGAAACTGATGGCCCGGCTCGACGGATCGGTGCGCGAGGTGATCCTGGCGTTGCCGGCGACGGTGGATGGCCAATCGACCGCGCATTATCTGACCGAGCGGATCAAATCCTTCGCGATTCCGGTGACGCGGCTGGCGCAGGGCGTGCCGGTGGGCGGCAGCATCGAAATTCTCGACGAGGGCACGCTGGCCCTGGCGATGTCGGCAAGGCGCGCGGTGCCGGGGTGACGCTGGTTCGGAGTGGCCGCGATCTTCGGGTCGATTTCTTTCGCGGCATCGCCCTGTTCTGCATTTTTCTCGACCACATTCCGCACGATGCGCTGGCGCGCTTCACCGTGCGCAACCTCGCCCTGAACGACGCGACCGAGATTTTCATCCTGCTCGCCGGCTATGCCGCCGCTCTGGTCTATGGGCGCAAGCTAGACCGGGTCGGGCCGATCTCGGCCGGGGCTGATATGTGGAAGCGCACCTGGACGCTCTATATCGCGCATATCTTCCTGTTCGCGATCTTCGTCGCGGAAGTGGCGGTGTGTGCCGCGCTCTTCGGCCATCCCGAGTATATCGCCCAGATCGGCCTCGTTCATCTGGCGAAGGCGCCGCTGGCAGCGATGGCGGAGGCGGTGCCGATGCTCTACCAGCCCGCCTTTCTCAACGTGCTGCCGCTTTATGTGGTGATCATGGGCGGCGTCGCGCCGTTCCTGATTCTGCTCCGCCGGCCCCGGATTCTGCTGGCGGCGAGTTTTGCGCTCTATGCCGGCGCGCGGATATTTGGCTGGAACCTGCCGACCTGGAGCGGCCATGGCTGGTTTTTCAATCCGTTTACCTGGCAGTTCCTGTTCGTGCTGGGAATGCTGTTCGCGCGTTTCGGGCGACCGAACCTGCCTGGAGTGTCCACCGATATCGTCGCGGTGCTGCTGCTGGCGGTGGGCTTCGCGATCCTGCTCACCACCTGGATCGAGCCGTCGCTCGCCCGGCATGTGCCGCCGGCGATCCGCCCGCTGATCCGCGATATCGACAAGACCGGCCTGCATCCGTATCGGCTGGCCTCGATTCTGGCGCTCGCCTGGCTTGCCGCGCGCTACGTGCCGCCGGGGGCGGCGTTTCTTTCCGGGCGCGTCGGATCGGTCTTCGTGCTGATCGGCCAGCACGGGCTGAACACCTATTGCGCCAGCATTCTGCTCTCCTTCGCCGGACGGGTCGCACTGGAGCGCGACCCCGGCTGGGTCTCGCAGATCATCGTCAATCTCGCGGGGCTTGCCGCCCTGTTCGCGGTCGCCGCGATCGGCGCGTGGTACAAGGTGAAAGATGCGAAACCGGCTGGTTAGGGTACACACCCTTAGTCTTTTGCTCCCGTTTCTGCTCCTGCCAGCGGCGGTATGGGCGGCGCCGCCCGCCTGTCCGCCGGCGCCGGTGCAGCAACTTGCACTCCCGCATCTGAAAGCCGCGCTGATGGCGGGCGAGCCGGTGGTGATCGCCGCTCTCGGCTCGTCCTCGACCTGGGGCGCGATGGCGCATGACATCGCCGATTCCTATCCCGCCGAATTGCAGGACGATCTTGCGACCGCGCTACCGGGGGCCGAGATCAGCGTGATCAATCGCGGCATCAGCGGCGAGGATGCGCGGCGCGAGGATGCGCGGATGGCGCGCGACGTGCTAGCCCTGCGCCCGACCGTGGTGATCTGGCAGGTTGGCGCCAATGCCGCCGCACGGCGCGAACCGGTCGGGCAATTCAGCCTGCTGGTGCGGCGCGGGCTGCGCCGGCTCCGCCATGCCCGCGCGGATATCGTGCTGATGGACAATCAGCGCTCGCACCACCTGCTCGCCTCGCCCGAGAATGCCCGGATCAATGCGGCATTGGCCCGGCTCGCGCGGCGCCATCATGCCAGCCTGTTCTCGCGCGACGCGCTGATGCGGGCGTGGCAAGCTTCCGGCGCCCGGCTCGACGATTTCCTGGCATCCGATGGTTTGCACATGAACGATCGCGGCTACGCCTGTACCGCCGCCGCCCTGGCACGGTCGATCACCGATGCGGTGCGGTAGGGACGTCATACGGAAAGATTGAGCAGCGACCCGCGTGGCGAAGGCCCGGAGCCGACGGGTGACGGGGGTGCCGGCGGCAGCCCGGAGGAGGTGGGCCGCGGGCCGATGGTGGGCGCCATGCGCAAGGGCGGTGTGCCGAGAGCGGTCGGTCCGATCGGCGAGGCGAACGCGGAGAGGGTAACGGCTGAAATCATGATGATGAGGATAATCGTCATTTCTTAAAAATGGGTTAACGGAACCCGTAACGCCATCGATCTTAAGGTGCATTTTCCGGCAAATGCTTGCGTCATGAACGCTAGGTGCCATAAGGCGGGACATGCGAATCCTCTATCATCTCCCGTTATCGCCCTATGCGCGCAAGGTCCGGCTGGTTCTGGCGGAAAAGCGCCTGCCCTTCGAATTGCGCGTCGAAAAGACCTGGGAGCGCCGGCCGGACTATCTGGCGATGAACCCGGCCGGCACCGTGCCGACCCTGACCGAGGATAACGGCCTCGTCATCCCGCATTCCAATACGATCTGCGAATATCTCGACGAAGCCTATCCCGATATCTGCCTGGTCGGCCGCACGCTGGGCGAGCGGGTGGAGATCCGCAGCGTCGCCGCCTGGTTCGACGAGCGGTTCGCCCAGGAGGTCTCGCGCAATTTGCTCTACGAGAAGGTGATGAAGCAGGCGTCCAGGCGCGGCGCGCCCGACGCGGCGCGGCTGCGGGAAGGCTACGCGGCCTTGCGCACCCATCTTGCCTATATCGGCTGGCTTGCCGAAACCCGGAAATGGCTGGCCGGCGCCAATCTGTCGCTCGCCGATTTCGCCGCCGCCGCGCATCTCTCGGCGCTCGATTTCATCGGCGATATCGACTGGTCGATCGCTCCGGCGGCGAAGGAGTGGTACGCGCGGATGAAATCTCGCCCGTCCTTCCGCGCTCTGCTGGCCGACCGGGTCTCCGGCATTGCGCCGCCGCCGCACTACGCCGATCTCGATTTCTGATCGGACATGGCGCGCATATTATTGACCGGTGGGGCGGGGTTCATCGGGTCGCATACGGCGGTGGTGCTGCTGGAGCGCGGCTACGATGTTGTTCTGCTGGATAATTTCTCGAACGCGGCGCGCGACGTGCCGGAGCGGCTACGGCGGATCACCGGCATGACGGTGCCGTTGATCGAGGCGGATATTCGCGACGAGACGGCGATGGCGGCGGCCCTGGCGGCGTTTCCGGTCGATGCCGTGATCCATTTCGCGGCAAAGAAGGCGGTGGGCGAGAGCGAGGCGGACCCGCTATTGTACTATGATGCGAACATCGTCGGCACGGTGCGGCTGTTATCGGCGATGCGGCGCGCGAGCGTCGGACGGATCGTGTTTTCGTCCTCGGCGACGGTATATGGCGAGCCGGATCGCTGCCCGATCGCCGAGGATGCCGCGCTGCGGGCGGCCAATGTGTATGGTCGCACCAAGCTGGTGATGGAGGGAATGATCACCGATCTGGTGCGCACCGGGGTGATGGATGCGGCGGCGGTGCTGCGCTATTTCAATCCGGTGGGGGCGCATCCGTCGGGGCTGATCGGCGAGGAGCCGCGCAGCGAGCCGGCGAATCTGATGCCGTATCTGTGTCAGGTGGCGGAGCGGAAACGGCCGCATCTCAACGTGTTCGGCGCCGATTACAAAACGCGCGATGGGTCCGGGGTGCGCGATTTCATCCATGTCATGGACCTGGCCGAGGCGCACGAGGCGGCGTTGCGGCGGGTGCTGGCGCGGGACGGCGATTTCGCCGTCAATCTCGGCACCGGGGTGGGATATTCGGTGCTGGAAATGGTCGCGGCGTTCGAGGCGACGACCGGCGTAAAAGTTCCTTACAAGATCGCGCCGCGACGGGCCGGCGATATCGCGGAATGCTACGCCGATCCGTCTCTGGCCGCCGATTTGCTGGGCTGGCGTGCCGGGCGCGGCGTCGAGGACATGTGCCGGGACGCGTGGCGCTGGCAGAGCCGCGCCGCGCTGACCAACGGTGAATAAGCATCTCGTTTATCTGATCGGCGAGGACTGGTTTTTTGCCTCGCATTTTCTGGCGCGGGCACGGGCTGCGCGTGATGCGGGATGGCGCATTTCGGTGCTGACGCGAGCGGGCGAGACGGCGGCTGCGCTACGGGAAGATGGGTTTTCGGTGATCGGAGTGGATTTCGTCCGCGCCCGGCTGAACCCGGCGGCGGAATTTTTGCTCCTCGCGAACATCGTGACCCAGTACCGAAATCTGCGGCCCGATCTGGTGCATCACGTTGCGCTCAAGCCGATTCTGCTGGGCAGCATCGCTGCGCGGATCGCAAAAGTGCCGGCGATCGTCAACGCGCCGGTGGGGCAAGGGTTCGTGTTCGCCTCGGACACGCCGAAGGCGCGCCTGTTGCGGCCGTTGGTGCGGATGGCGCTGCGCGCCACGATCGGCGCGCGCGGCGCCTATGCGGTGTTCGAGAATGACGAGGACCGGGCGGCGATGGTCGCCTCTGGCGCGGTGCGGCGCGAAAACGCGGTGCTGATTCCCGGTGCCGGGGTCGATCTCGCCCGATTCCGCCCCCATGAACCGCCATCGGAGCCGGTGCGGGTGGTGCTCGGTGCGCGGATGCTGCGCGACAAGGGGGTCATCGAGTTCATCGAAGCCGCCCAAATCCTGAACAATCGGGGTCTGGACGCCGACTTCATCCTCGCGGGCGCGCCCGATCCGGGGAACCCGGCGTCGCTGACCGGAGAAGAAATACGGGCGGCGCGGGGCGTTCGCTGGATCGGCAAATGCGACGACATGGCCGGTTTGCTGGCCTCGTCGCATATCGCCTGTCTGCCGTCCTACCGGGAAGGTCTGCCGAAATTTCTGCTCGAAGCGATGGCGTCGGGCCTGCCCTGTGTGGCGACCGATGTAACCGGCTGCCGGGATGCGGTGATCGACGGCGAGACCGGATTGCTGGTGCCGCCGCGCGATGCGCGGGCTTTGGCGGAGGCTCTGGCCCGGTTGATCGGCGATGCCTCGCTGCGCGCGCGCCTGGGTGCGGCCGGCCGGGCGCGGGCGCAGCGGAAGTTTGCCGATTCGGTTGTTTGCGACCGGACGCTTGCGGTCTATGAACGCGCGATCGGACAGGGAGTTTCATGATGCGGCGGTTTCTGGCTGGATGCGTGATGGCGGCGGCGTTGATCGGCGCGGCATCTATGATGTTTGGCGCGACGATAGGCGTCGCGCGGGCTGAGACGCGGGTGGGCGCGGTTTCGACCAATTTTCGGCTGTTCGGCGCCAACGACAAGGTCGTCGTCGAACGGCTGGACGATCCGAAAATCCCGAACGTCGCCTGCTATGCGAGTTTCGCGAAAACCGGCGGGGTGAAGGGCAGCCTCGGGGTCGCGACCGATCCCTCGCGCTTCGGCCTCTCCTGCGTCGCGACCGGGAAGGTGACGATTCCGGCCGGGTTGCCGCGCAAGAAGCAGATCGCGGCGATTTCGGCTTCGTTTCTGGTCAAGCATTTCAACCTGTACCGGCTGGTCGATCCCGACCACAAGGCGCTGGTTTATCTCCTGATCAGCACGAAAATCATCCATGGCTCGCCGGCCAATGCAGTCTCGGCGGTGCCGGTGAGCGGTTAGGAAGGTCAGTGTGATGAGCGACGTGGTGGCGATCGAACGGGCGCTGATTTCGGTATCCGACAAGACCGGGCTGGTCGAGCTCGGCCGGGCGCTGGCGGGCAAGGGGGTGGAGATCCTGTCCACCGGCGGCTCGGCACGGACCCTGCGGAATGCGGGGGTTCCGGTGGTCGAGGTGGCGGACTACACCGGCGTTCCCGAAATGCTGGACGGGCGGGTGAAGACCCTGGTGCCGAAAATCCATGGCGGGATTCTGGGCCGGCGCGATCTGCCGGAACATGTCGCGCAGATGGCACAGCACGGTATCGCGCCGATCGGCCTGGTGGTGGTCAACCTCTATCCGTTCGAGCAGACCGTCGCGAAAGGCGCCGAGTTCGCCGAATGCGTCGAGAATATCGATATCGGCGGGCCGGCGCTGATCCGCGCCGCCGCGAAGAACCACGATTTCGTCGCGGTGCTGACCGATCCCGCGCAATATCCCGATCTGATCGCAGCCCTCGATGCGGGAGGAACCACGCTGGCGCAGCGGCGCCATTTCGCGGCGACCGCCTATACCCGCACCGCGAGCTACGACGCGGCGATCGCCACCTGGTTCACCGCCCGAAATGGCGATGCCGACCCCGATCTGCGGATGAGCGAGACGGTGCCGCCGCAGACCGGCGAGGTGTTTCCCGCGCGCCTCGCGATCGCCGGGCTGAAGCGCCAGGCGCTGCGCTATGGCGAGAACCCGCATCAGGTTGCCGCCTTCTACGCGACCGGCGAGCGGCACGGCGTCGCCACCGCGCGGCAGGTGCAGGGCAAGGAACTGTCCTACAACAACATCAACGACACCGATGCCGCCTATGAATGCGTCGCCGAGTTCGACCGGCCGGCGGTGGTGATCGTCAAGCACGCCAATCCGTGCGGCGTGTCGCTGGGGGCGGATCTCGCGAGTGCCTGGGACCGGGCGCTGGCCTGCGACACGGTGAGCGCGTTTGGTGGGATCATCGCGGTGAATCGCAGGCTGGATGCGGTGTCGGCTGCGAAAATGGCGGAGATTTTTTCCGAGGTGATCATCGCGCCGGATGCCGAGCCCGAGGCGATCGCGCTGCTCGCGAAAAAGAAGAACCTGCGGTTGCTGATCGCGGGCGGGCTGCCCGACCCGGCGGCGCCGGGGCTCGCGTTCCGCAGCGTCGCCGGCGGGTATCTGGCGCAATCGCGCGACGCCGGGCGGGTGACGCGCGAGGCGCTGACGGTGGTGACCCAGCGCGCGCCGAGCAACGCCGAGTTCGAGGACATGATTTTCGCGTTCCGGGTCGCCAAGCACGTGAAATCCAACGCGATCGTCTACGCCCGCGCGGGGACGACGACGGGGATCGGCGCCGGGCAGATGAGCCGGGTGGACAGTTCGCGGATCGCGGCGCTGAAGGGCGGCGATGCGATCGCGGGCTCGGTCGTCGCGTCCGACGCGTTCTTCCCGTTCGCCGACGGGCTGGAAGCGGCGATCGCGGCCGGGGCGACTTCGGTGATCCAGCCTGGCGGGTCGATCCGCGACGCCGAGGTGATCGCGGCGGCGGACCGGGCGGGGATTGCCATGGTGTTCACCGGAATGCGGCATTTCCGGCATTGAGGTCGATGCCACGGATGTCTAAAACTGCGCCGGATTGAAAAACCCTGGATTGAACAGGCGATTTGGAGGAAAGATGGACGCGCTACTAGTCATCGACGTGCAATGCGGCATGTTCGCCGATCCGGCGGTGCAGCCGCATGAGGGCGAGGCCGTAGTCGGGCGGATCGCGCGGCTGATCGACGCCGCCAGGACCGCCAAGGTGCCGGTGATCTTCGTGCAGCATGACGGCGGGGCGGGCGACGTGCTGGCGCGCGGCGAGCCGGGCTTCGCGTTCCGCCCGGAACTCGCGCCGCGAGACGGCGAGCCGGTCGTAGTCAAGCGCTTCTGCAGCGCGTTCCAGGAGACGGATCTCGCCGATCTGCTGGCGGCCTGGGGGATCGGGCGGGTCGCGGTCTGCGGCATGCAGACCGAATATTGCATCGACACGACCTGCCGCTCCGCCTTCGAACGGGGGCTTGAGGTCACGCTGATCGGCGATGCGCACACCACCTTCGACAGCGACGCCATGCCGGCCGCCGCGATCATCCGACATCACAACGCGACGCTGAATGGCGGTTTCGTCGCGGTGCGCCAAGCCGAGGCGGTCCGGTTCGGCGATTGACTCAGGGTCGGGAATCGCAACGACGTTTACGAATCGTGCCTTCGGTCAGTGCGAGCCGGGATAGGGCACCATCGGCGTGCAGGCGGCGGATTTGGCCGAAAGTGGCGTCTTGCCCGCGGGGTAGTGGTTGACCTGAAGAATATAGGCAAGCACGTTCAGATAGTCCGGTTTGCTCAGGCTGCCGGGAGCGTTCGCCGGCATATGTGCGGACATGTAGTCGAACAACTGCCCGGCGGTCATCTTGGTGAATTGCAGATAGGACGCGAAGCTTCCGCCGGCGAGCGCGGGGCCGGACGCGCCGCTCAGGTTGCTGGCGTGGCAGGCGGCGCAATGGGCGTCATAGACACTCTTGCCCGCCGCCGCTTGCTGCGCCGTGTAATCGCCGCTGCTCGGCGCGCAGGCGGCAGCGGCGAGCCCGGTCAAGCCGAGCGACAGGATCAGCGCACCGGCGAATGTTGCGGGCCGGAAGTTCCCGCGCCGGGAGACTGCGTAGTAAGGCGTTGAGGGATGGCGATCATTCATCGCGGCCTCCAATCTTCGAGACGAGATTCGTGTCAATGTTTCGGCAGCGCAAAGGTGATGACGGAATCACCGGGCTTGGTATTCAGAAGCAGGTTTCCCCCCGCCGCGACGGTAATATATTCCTTCCCGGCGATTTGATAGGCGATGGGCGGCGCATTGACCCCGGCCCCGCATTGATGCTGCCACAGCAGCTTGCCTGTCTTGGCCGCGAAGGCATCGAGCATGCCGTTGTTTTCGCCGACGAACACGAGTCCGCCGGCGGACAGCGAACCGCCGATCATCGGCTGCGGGCTTTTATACTGCCAGGCGATCCGCCCGGTATCGACATCGATCGCGGTGAACGTGCCCGACCCGGGCTCGGTCGGCAGAACCTGCTCGCGGCTGCCCGCCCATCGCGCGCCGCCGCTTTTCCATTCGGCGTAAGGCAGCGGCTTGTCGAATCGGGGCTGCACGATGCTGGCGACGAACACGAGATGCGTGGCGGGGTCGTAGGACACCGGCGACCAGTTCGCGCCGCCCAGCGCTCCGGGTTCGATCAGGCTGCCGTTCGGTCCGGGTTTCTGGTAAATCGTGCTATTGGGCGCGAAAGGCTGGGAGACCCGGATCAGCTTGCCGGTCTTGCGGTTGACGACATAGAACCACCCCGTCTTTCCGGCCTGGCCGATCGCCGGAACCATCTGTCCCTTGGCGTCGCGGGCCTTGAACAGCACGGTCGGGCTGGTCGCGTCATAATCCCAGACGTCATGCGGCGTTTCCTGGTAATACCATTGCATTTTCCCGGTATGGGCGTTCAGCGCCACGATCGAATCGGTATAGAGATTGTCACCAGGCCGGTGCGACCCGATGAGCTGGGGCGCGGGATTGCCGGTCCCGAAATACAGGATTCCCTGCCTGGCGCTGAGCGACGGCGTCGTCCAGACCGGGCCGCCGCCGTGCTTCCAGGCATCGGCATATTTCGCGGCATCGGCTTTTTCCTTGGCGATGTCGCGATGCAACGAAATGCCATGAACCGCGGTGCGGTATTTGCCTTCCCAGTTTTTCGAGGTCGTCCACCAGCGCCACAATTCCTTCCCGGTCGCCGCCGCATAGGCCGTCACCGATCCCCTGATGCCGTATTCGCCGCCCGCACTGCCGACATAGACCATCCCACTCCAGGCAAGGGGAGCCAGCGTCTCGCTGAACCCGTGCTTGGGGTCGCCCACAACGGCGCTCCATACCGGCTTGCCGGAGCGGGCATCGAGGGCGATCAGCCGTCCGTCGAGGGTCGCGACAAACACCTTGCCCGATGCCACGGCAACGCCCCGGTTGACCGGACCGCAGCAGAACGAGGTGAAGCCGAGTTTCGGCAGGTATTTCCACTTGAGGGTCCCGGTCGCCGCGTCGAGCGCGAAAACGCCGTCATTCGCGCTGGTCAGGTACATGGTCTTGCCGACGACGATCGGCGATGCCTCGAACGACCCCGGGATTCCGGTCTGAAATGTCCAGGCGGGCGCGAGCGATTTGACGTTTTGCGGATTGATCTGGGAGAAGGATACATGCCTGGTATTGGCATAATCGTATCCGTAGGTGGTCCATCCGCTAGGGCTTGCCGCGAAGGCTGCCGGGGCGGCGAGCAGAAGGGAAACCAGCGTCGCGATTTTTCGGACGTACTCAGGCGATTTGAGGTGCATCGGAATTCCCCCGTTTAGCTGAGCAGTGGATTCACTCTGACTCAAATGGGGGAATCATGGAAGAACTTTTTCGCTAGGCGAGGAATTTCGTCTCGCCAAGCGGGATATATCCGTCCCGGCCGGGCGCACCCCGACCTTGCTAAACATCCAGCTCGCCAGCGCTCGCCGCGCGGTCCTGAATGAAGCGGAACCGCAATTCCGGCTTGCGGCCCATCAGGCTTTCCACCATCTCGGCGGTTTCGGCGCGGTTTTCCGGCAGCGCCATCACCCGCAGCAGGGTGCGCTTCGCCGGGTCCATCGTGGTGTCCTTGAGGATCGCGGGCGGCATTTCGCCCAGCCCCTTGAACCGGCTGATCTCCACTTTCGCGCCGGTCTTGAACGCCGATTTGACCAGCCGGTCGCGCTCGGCATCGTCCATCGCATAGACCGATTTGCCGCCCTGGGTCAGCCGGAACAGCGGCGGCTGGGCCAGAAATACATGACCGGCCCGGATCAGCTCGGGCAGCTCGCGGTAGAAGAACGTCATCAGCAGCGAGGCGATATGCGCGCCATCGACATCGGCGTCGGTCATGATGATGATGCGGCCGTAGCGAAGCTGATCGAGCCGGAATCGCTCGCCCACGCCGCAGCCGAGCGCCTCGATCAGGTCCTTCAATTCCTGGTTCTGGCGCAATTTCTCAGTGGAGGCCGAGGCGACGTTCAGGATCTTGCCACGGAGCGGCAGCACCGCCTGGGTTTCGCGGTTGCGCGCCTGCTTGGCCGAGCCGCCGGCGGAATCGCCCTCGACCAGGAAAATCTCGGTGTCCTCGCGCGATTCGCGCGAACAATCGGTGAGTTTTCCGGGCAGGCGTAGCCGCCGCGTGGCCGATTTGCGCGGCGTGTCCTTCGCTTCGCGGCGGCGGATACGCTCCTCGGCGCGCTCGACGACATAGGCGAGCAGATTGTCCGCACTCGCCGGGTCGCCGGCCAGCCAGTGCTCGAACCGGTCGCGCAGCGCCGCCTCGGTCACTTTTTGCGCCAGGGGCGAGGTGAGTTTTTCCTTGGTCTGGCCCTGGAAATGCGGGTCGCGGATGAACAGCGAGAGCTTCGCGGCCAGGGTGCCGGTGATGTCATCGCCGGTCACCACGCTAGCCCGCTTGTTGCCGCGCGCCTCGGCGAAGCCGCGCAAGCCTTTCAGCAGAGCCGCGCGAAACCCGGCTTCGTGAGTGCCGCCCAGCGGGGTGGGGATGGTGTTGCAATAGGTCGCGAGCGAGGCGTCGCCGTTATCGAGCCAGGCGCAGGCCCATTCGATGCGCCCCGCGGCCTCGGGCAGATCGGCCTCGCCGGCCCAGACCGGCGCCACCAGACTGGGCGCCGCGCCCAGTTCCTCGGCCAGCGAATCGGCGAGTCCGCCGGGGAAATGCAGTTCCGCCTGGGCTGGAATATCGGACCCCGCCGGAATCAGCGCCGGGTCGCACGACCAGCGGATGCGCACGCCGCGAAACAGATAGGCTTTCGAACGGCACATCCGGTACAGCAGCTTCGCGCTGAAGGCATGGTCGCCGAAAATCTCGCGGTCGGGAACGCAGCGGAACAGCGTGCCGCGCCGGTTCGGCGCCGGGCCGGCATTGATCAGCTTGGTGAGCGGCTTGCCGCGCGCATAATCCTGCTTCCACAGCACGCGGTCGCGCGCGACCTCGACCTCCAGCCGTTCGGACAGCGCGTTGACCACCGAACTGCCGACGCCGTGCAGGCCGCCCGAGGTATTGTAGATCTTGCCGGAGAATTTGCCGCCCGAATGCAGGGTGGTCAGGATCACTTCGAGCGCCGATTTGTCCTTGAACTTGGGGTGCGGATCGACCGGAATGCCACGCCCGTTGTCGCGCACCGCCAGTAGATTGCCCTGGGCGAGGCTCATTTCGATCATGGTGGCATGGCCGGCGACGGCCTCGTCCATCGCGTTGTCGAGCAACTCGGCCGCGAGGTGGTGCAGCGCGGCTTCGTCGGTGCCGCCGATATACATGCCGGGCCGGCGCCGCACCGGCTCCAGCCCCTCCAGAACCTCGATGTCTTTGGCGGAATAGGCGCTGGTCTGCGCCGATTGCTCGAACAGATCGTTCACCGTCGCTCCTGTTGTTGATGCCTTGCTCGATTAAGCTAGGCGGGCAGCGATGTCGATGTTACCCCTTGGACAGAGCCTGGTTCACCAAAGCAGCGGCGGCGGCGAAGGCGTGATCGGCATCGAGGGTGCTGGTGTCGAGCCGGTGCGCGTCCCTCGCGGGGCGCAGCGGTGCGGCTGCGCGGGTGCGGTCGGCTTCGTCGCGTGCGGCGAGATCGGCACGCACGGCCTCTAGGGTGGTCGCCACACCCTGGGCCTTGCGTTCGGCGAAGCGCCGTTCGGCGCGGACGTCGAGCGAGGCGGTGATGAACAGCTTCACGTCCGCTTTCGGGAACACGATGGTGCCGATATCCCGCCCGTCGAGCACGGCGCCGGAAACCTGGGCGAAATCGCGCTGGAAATCGAGCAGGGCGGCGCGCACCGGGGCGATCGAGGCGACCGCGCTGGCCGCGAGATCGACCTCCTTGGTGCGCAGATCGTCGCGTTCGAGATCGACCCGGTTGAGAGTGCGCGCCTGCTCGGTCGCGGCCTCGGCGTCGGCAGGGTCGGCGCCGTGGTCGAGCACCCGGCGCGCGACCGCGCGGTAGAGCAGGCCGGTGTCGAGATAGGGCAGATTGAACGCGCCCGCGAGCCGGCGGGCCAGCGTGCCCTTGCCGGACGCGGCGGGGCCGTCGATCGCGATGACGATCGATTTCATGCTGGCGCGCCCTCCGCCGCGATATCGGCGCCGAGGCTACGCATCAGCGGGATGAAGCCGGGGAAACTGGTGTCGATGAAGCGCGCATCGTCGATCGTCACAGGCGCGTCGGCGGCGAGGCCGAGCACCAGCGCGCTCATTGCCAGCCGGTGGTCCATCTGCGTGGTCACCAGGCCGCCGCCGAGGCGATTGGCACCGCCGACGATGACGAGATCGTCGCCCTCGATCGCGACCGAAGCGCCGTTCGCGCGCAGCATGTCCGTCGTGGCGGCGAGGCGGTCGCTCTCCTTGACCCGCAACTCGGCGAGGCCGCGCAAGCGGGACGGACCGCGCGCGAAGGCGCAGGCGATCGCGAGGATCGGGTATTCGTCGATCATCGACGGTGCTCGGTCCGCCGGCACGTCGACGCCGCGCAGCGCCGAGGCGGCGACGATCAGGTCGCCGACCTTCTCGCCGGCCGCCTCGCGCGCATTGATGACGGTGATGTCGGCGCCCATTTCGCGCAGCGTGGCGAACAGGCCGGTGCGCAGCTTATTGAGCCCGACCCCCTCGATGGTGATGCGCGAGCCGGGGATCAGCAGGGCGGCGACGATCGGGAACGCAGCTGAGGAGGGATCGCCGGGCACCACGATATCCGCCGCGCGCAACTCGGGCTGACCGCGCAGGCGGATCAGCCGCCCGGTGCCCTGGGTGTGGATGTCGATCGAGGCACCAAAATGCCGGAGCATGTTTTCCGAATGGTCGCGCGTGGGTTCCGGTTCCTCGATTTCGGTGACGCCGCGCGCGTTGAGTCCGGCGAGCAGCAGGGCCGATTTTACCTGTGCCGAGGCGACCGGCAGGCGATAGGATAGCGGCAACGGCTCGGCGGCGCCGGTGACCGCGAGCGGCAGGCGGCCGCCGGGGCGGGCGGCGAAGCCGGCGCCGGTCGCGGCGAGCGGCTCGATCACCCGGCGCATCGGCCGGCGGCGCAGCGAGGCGTCGCCGGTCATCACCGCGAAAATATCGTGACTCGCCAGGATGCCGCAGAGCAGCCGCGCCGCCGTGCCGGAATTGCCCATGTCGAGCACGTCGTCCGGGCTGCGCAGCGCGCCTAACCCCGGACCGGCGACAAGCCATGCGCCGTCGTCCAGCCGCGCGACCTCGGCGCCCAAAGCGCGCATCGCCGCCGCCGTGCGCAGCACGTCCTCGCCTTCGAGCAGGCCGGTAATGCGGGTCTCGCCGATGGCAAGGCCGGCGAACATCAGCGCGCGGTGGGAGATCGACTTGTCGCCCGGCACGGCGATGGTTCCGGCCAGCGGTGCGGCCGGCCGGCGGGCGCGATGGGGGATCGGGGTTTCTGCGTTCATCGCTGGGCGCTTAGCACGGGGCGCGCGGTTTGACATAGGTGAAGATGGATGGCATGGCGCCCGCCCTGAATGGATCGTTTCCGAACCTGCAAGAGGCTGTGATGGCGAAGCCGGAACTTGGCGACAAACATACCTGTGTGTCCTGCGGCGCGCGGTTCTTCGACCTCGGCAGGCAGCCCGCGATCTGCCCGAAATGCGGGACCGAGCAGCCGATCGAACAGCCCAAGCTGAAGCGGGCCGCTTCGATGCCGGAAGACGTCAAGAAGCCGGTAAAGGCCGCGGTCGTACCGGGCGACGATGTCGAGGTCGACGCGGCGGACGACGCGGCGGACGAGGACATCCTGGAGGATACCGAGGATCTCGACGACGATGCCGACGCGATCGAGGGCGATATCGAGGTCGAGCGCGACCCCGACGAGACCGAGCACTAACCGCCTGATTCCGGCATTTCGCGTGTATCCGTGATAAGGCGCTTGTAGCCCCTGCGTTGCCGAACCATGCCGTGTCCGGCAATCATGGAGACGACAAGATGAAACAGCGCGCGCTCGGCCGGTCCGGCATCGCCGTCCCGCCCGTCATGTTCGGCGGCAACGTGTTCGGCTGGACCGCCGACGAGCCGGCCTCGTTCAAGCTGTTCGACGAGCTGCGCGAGGCCGGGCTCAACGCCATCGACACGGCGGATGTCTATTGTGCCTGGGTGCCGGGGCATCAAGGCGGCGAATCGGAAACCGCGATCGGCAACTGGCTGAAGTGCAACGGCGGGCGAAACTCCGTCGTCATTGCCACCAAGGTCGGCATGGCGAAGGGGCCGGATGGCAGGAAACTGTCCAAGGCCAGCCCGCGCGGCCGAGCGTGACCGCGCCGATCGCCAGTGCCACCAGCCTCGCGCAACTGGACGATCTGGTGAAGGCGGCGAGTCTTGCATTGTCCGACACCGCGATCGAAACCCTGAACCGGGCGAGCGCGGCCCCACGCGATTTTTCCAGGCTGGCGTCCCGACTGCGAACAATCCGGGAACTGGGAGCTGCTGATTTCGGTCCCTTCAAACTTGTCGGGAAAGAATAGATAGTCATCGTTGAGCCGAATTGGCTGTTATCGGGCCCCTCATCCCGTATTCGTGGGTTTCCTGACTTGCACTCTGCCGGCCAAGCAACAGAATGGCCGTTGGGCTTCAGCGTGGACGTCAGTTCGATGCCGAGCGGTTTTTAGGAGAAACAGGATGCGTGCCATGCGAAAATTGCTGACGGACCCGTTCGAGCCAGCCAGCCTTCATCCGTCCGTAGTGCAGCACGCGGGCCCGCTCGATGGTGACGAGGCCGCTCTGCATCATCTGGTCGAGCACCGGCAGGAATGCCTCGATCTTGTGCGTGGAATCAACAATCTCGATGATCACAGGGTAGTCGTCGGAAAACGGCAGGAGATGGCCTTCGTGCAGGCGCTTCGTGTGGCCGAAGCCCATCGGGCCGCGCAGCACCGTCGCACCGGCAAGCCCGTGCTCGCGAGCGGTGTTGACGATGGCGACGAACAGCGAACTCAGCCCGTAGCGGTCGGCCGAACTCGTGTAGATGCGGAGCAGCAGGGCTTCATGTGGAACATCCATGGGTTTCCTCGTGGTTTTTCTGGTTCAGACGGACGTTGTGCCGCGTGGCGCGACGGGGACCAGCTTCCGCGCCTTTAGCGCCTCCATAGTGACCATGCCGGACTCGATCATCCGCTCGATCACAGGCAGGAAGGCGTCGATCTTCTCAGGCAGGTCGATGATCTCGACCACGATGGGCATGCGCGCCCCGGCATCGGGGTTCAGTCCCGAACGCAAGTTGCGCGAAAGGCCGAAGCCCATCGGCGCGGGTAGCACCGTGCCGCCGGCCAGCCCCTCCCTCATCGCGGTTTCGAGCAGCACGCGATAGAGCGGCTGGCCATCTTTCATGTCGTCGTCGCCCAGGAAGATCCTGAGCAGGACGGCGTCCTCCATGATGCGCATCGTGGCTCTCCCTTCAGTTCGGGTCGAACTGGCCCGAGCGACGACATTGTAATCAGCTAATGCCGTCACGCCGGCTCTGTCAGCTAAAATCGTCAAGAAAAGTATTTTCGCGTTTTCCCAGCGTCGGCCAGGCGTGTGGATCGCCAGCAAGCACGCGGATCGCGTCATGCGCGGCTTCCCGCCGCTCCGGCGGCAACATGGCGAGTAGGTGCGGCAGATGCGGCAGGCAGACCAGCGCAGCCGAGCCGGGTTCGCACGTCGTTTGATCGTCGATCGCCGCCGCTTCGACCCGCGCGGCGATGACATCGAACTGACCGAGCCCAGCCTGATCGCCGGCGGAAGCGAGCAGGTCACGCACGCGCCGCACCATCGCGACCAGGAAGGATTGCGTGCGACCCTCGATCAGGAACGCATCCGCCGCGCCAAGAAATCCCGAGTCGTGCGCGCATTGACCTCGATGGAGGAGCCGAGGCCCGGCGTGTCGATGAAGCGAAACCCGTAGCGCAGCAAGCCGTGCAAGCAGTTCGCCCCTGAGCGTGGCAGGCGGCCCTGGGGCTGCGCGATGAACGCGCAGCAGCGCGGCGAGTTCGAGCTTCAGCTGCTCATAGGCCGCAGGCGCCATGGCTGGTTCGGTCATGGGGCTATTCCCATGCTCTGTGGGTCGTTGCCGTCTTCGCCGAAGATCTGCCGATAGAGATCACGACCGAAGCTGGTCGAAAGCGGCTCTCCTGGCAGAATACGGAAACTGCGTCGCCCGTCCGCCTCGCGCTCGGCGCGGAGGAAGCGAACCGTGACCTTGTTTGTCTTCATGTACGCTTCGGCGAAGGCGTACATGTGGGTCACGAAAATGACGCGCGCCCCGGTCTCGATCAGCGCGGTGACGATCTGGCGAGCGATCTCCGAGCCCTCGCGCTCGTTGGTCGCGGCGAAGGATTCGTTGAACAGGAACAGTGGCGCCCGGCCCGCCCGATCGACGATGCGGTTCATCCGGCGCAGCTCCTCGTCGAACTTGCCGCTATTCAGACCCGGATCCTCGCGTCGATGGTAATGGGTGAACACGCCATCGCGCAAATCGGCGGAAAAGCGCCGAGCGGTGACGAACATTCCCGCCTGCATCATCATTTGCGCAAGCCCGATACTGCGCAGGAAGGTCGATTTGCCACCCTGATTGGCGCCGGTAATCATCACGAATGCCGCATGATCCGCCGCGCAATCATTGCCAACGACTTCCCCTTCGATCGCCAGCGACAGGCAGGGATCGCGCAGATCGGTGAATTCGAGCCACTGCTCGCCGGGTGGAGCAATCTCGGGCTGGCACATCGGTGCCCGCTTCGTGGCCAGATGGGCGCGGAGATTGAGGCAGCCGATATAAAATCCGAGCTCAGCTCGAAGCATTGCAAAAAAGTCGAGGATATGATCGCATACCTGCGCCATCGTCTGCGCGGTCTCCGCCAGCGCTTCATCGCGCAGTTCGGAGAGCGCGCGCCCCCCAGCTTCGTCACGCGGATCAATGGCGAAATGATAGCTTGGCGGTCCGCTCTGTAACAAATCCTTGAGCCAGCCCCAGCGCCGCGGCACGAAATGGCGCAGCACATAGTCCTGGCCTTTATTGCCGGGGCCCAGCGAAGCGCTGAACAGCACGCCGGAGCGAAAATGCAACTGAGCCAAGTGTTGATCAACCATGGCGAGATAATCGGAATCAAGCTCGCGCATCAGCACGGCGCAAAGCCGGCGCAACCCACTAGCACGAAACGTCTCGGCATGGTGTGTCGCGAAGTCGGCGAGTTGGCCGATCACCCCGCGCAGCCCTTGCAGAAGCCGAACCGCGCCGCTCAGGGTGATTTCGGGGTGCCGGCTGGTCAGGCCGAAAAACAGGTTCTTGCGCAGCACTTCCAATGGCGCCATTGCCAGTTCATAGAGCGTGCGAATCAGGTTCTCATGCGCAATGCAATCGTCCAGAACGTCCTGCCGATGGCGAATCGTGTCGCGATCGTTGCGGAAGCCGGTGAGCACGACCTTGTGCGCGATCTCGCCGAGAAACTTGTCGCCGTCCGCCATCGCGGCGAACAGGGACTCCATCTCGAGATCCTGCACGAGATCGGCGATGCCGGCCGGAGGCTGGGCCTCGGGGTCGAAGTCGCGGGCGGGGAACATCAGCCGCGCCTTCATGAACGCCGCTCTTTCAGACGCCGATAGGTGACGCCGTATTTCTCCGCGATGGAGAGCGCGTAGGCGAGGCCGTCGGCCGGACGGCGAACGACCTTGAAACTGCGCTCTGCCGGATCGTCGGGTTGGACCATGCTGGTGACGCTGACGGTTTCGGGCCCAAGGACGGAAAGCTCGTCCATGAAGGTGACGCAGACGGCAAGCGCGCCACGTGCAATGATCCGGCGCAGCACCGCCTCGGCGAGGAAACTCGCATCCTTCAGTGCGGTCGAATTGAAGATCTCGTTGAGGACGATGAGGCTGTCCGAAGTCGCGGCGTCGAGGATGGCGCGAATGCGCACCAGATCGTCATGCAGCTTGCCGCGCAGCGTGGTCAGCACCTCCTCGCGCTCGAAATGGGCGAAGATCCGGTCGAGCAGATGCAGCCGCGCGGATCGTCCTGGCACCGTGCAGCCGAGATTGGCGAAATAGTGCATCTGGCCGACCATGCGGGCGAAGGTCGTCTTGCCACCCTGATTCGGACCGGTGACGACGAAGATGCGCTCCTTGTCTTCGAGATGGAAATCGTTGGTGACGACATGCCGCTTTTCCACGCGCAGCTTCTCCGCCAGCGCGAGGTCGAAACCGGACGTGACGCGGATCACATGGTCGGCCACAAGCTCGGGATAGCAGAAATCCAGACCATTCGCGGCGAGCCGGCCAGTGAAGTCGAGCCAGACGATGTAGAAATGGCTCTCGCGGTCGAAGCGCCGGATCACCGGATCGATGAAATCTCGGTGGCTGGCGACGAATGCATGAAGCTTCGCGAAGATCGGCGGATTCAGAAGCGCGACTCCATTGAGGATTTCGGCCTCGACATGATTCATCGTCACCGTCGACCGGTTGCTCTCGAATTCGTGGGATTTGACCCTGCCTTGCTGAAATTTTGCGAAGAGGCCGGCGATCACCGCGTTGTAGTCGGGCTCCACTTCGAAATCCCGCACCGTAACCATGCTGTCGCGGATCAGCACCGTATAGCGGATGGCGCCGAGTGCTGAGCGGTTCTCCGCTACTCCATCGCGCAGCGTGCCGAATCCGGGCGATGCGACATGCTCGCGCAGCGCCGTGCGGAACGTCGTGAGTCCTTTGGAGTACAGGGAGCAGGCATCAAGTCCGTCCGCCAGCGCAACGAGACCGTCACAGTAATGGCCGATGGCGGTCACGAACCGCGCCGCCTGCTGGTGCGGGTAGTGGGATTTCTCTGCAAAATCAGCTTGTTCGCGCACCCGGCGCATCTCGGTGGCGAAACGGCGGAGCACGGCACCGGTCGTCTGGTCGGATGTGTCGCGCAGCACGGCCTGCCGGTAGTCGATCACTGCCCGGTCGTGAGGTACGCAGGAGAACAGCGGCTTGAGATCATAAGCCTCGAATCCTGCCGTGACGGCCGCCAGGATCCGGTCGATCGCAAGATCGGCAAAAAGGGTCGAAACATCCTGCGGCGGCGGCATGGCGTCCATAATCGCGGGGAACAGGATGCTGACCGGATGCATACCGTCTCGTTCCGCCATCAAGTTCGGCCCTACAAGTTGCATGCGATATAGGTGCCGAAGAACACGCCGATAAAGCCAAACACGACCGAAAGCCCTACATAGAGTAATGCTTTCAGCAGCTCACCGTTCTCGACGATGGTGAGGGTTTCGGGTTCGAGGGCGAAAATGACGAACAGCCTTCGGATCATGAGAAACCCCATGATGTTTCAGAACAGGGAGATCACAAGAATGACGACGAGCAACAGGCCGAGGATTGCGAGATAGAGATTCAGATGGCCCGATTGTAGAACGCGGATGCGCCGGGCGAGGTTGGTGATGAACCGCACCAGGGGTGCGAACAGCAGAGGACCGAAGATCGGCGCAACGTCGTGCTCGAAGCTGAGCCGCCTGACGAAATAATCTGAGACGCTGGTCTCCCGCCCTGCTTCGGCGCTCGGGCGATAGACGAAACTGTAGAAGGTGCGGAGCGAATTCGAGAATGTCAGTGCGGTGGTCGCGGCGCGGACCGGGTCCTGCGGGCTGCCGCCATACCAGACCGGACTGCGCCGCACCCTCAGACGTTTCGAGGCCAGGAGCAGCCCGATCGGCAACAGGGCGAGCAGAGGCATCGCGATGATCAGCTTGGAGGGCGAGATGAAGGCGAATTTGTCGGTCAGCGGCACCAATATCCAGCCGGCGGTCATGTGCGCGGCGGCATCGGCGCCGAACCGCGCGAGATCGGTCTGGTTGAGCGCGCCGAGCCAGATCGGCATCCCGACCGCGAGCGCGAGAACGCCAAGGCCGAGAGCGCCGACAGCGGCGGCATGGCCGATCCTCACCCGGACCGGCGTACCGTCCGACCGGCCCAGCAGGCCGATGCCGAACAGCTTGACGAAGGTGGCGAAGGCGATCGCGGCGGTGAGCGCCAATCCCGCGCCGGACAGCACGAGGGTCAGCCGGCCGGCGAGATCGGGCAGATGGAAACCCTGGAACACGGTCTCGAACATGAACCATTCGGAGACGAACCCGGCCTGCGGCGGCATCGCGGCAAGGCTCATCGCCGCGAACAATGCGCCGGCGCCGAAGATCAGCCGGTTCGCCCGCAACGCGCCGCGCTGGACGATGGCGTAGTCGCCGGTGGCCAGGAAAATCCCGTCGGCGCTCAGGAACAGGCAGCCCTTGGCGAGGGCGTGGCCCGCGAGGTGCAGCAGCGCCACGGTGAAGGCGAGGCCGGCGAGCATCGGTTCGTGGCCGGCGCGGAACAGCAGGCAGGTGCCGAGCGCGATCACCGCGATCGAGGCGTTTTCGGCCGAGGAAAAGGCCAGCAAGGCGCGCCAATCCTCCTGCTGGAATGCGTAGAGCGTGGTCAGAATGGCGCTGACCACGCCGAGCGCGCAGAGCAGAATGCCGAAACCCTGGTCGAACGATTGCGGCGCCCAGCTCAACATGCCGCGTGCGAGACCGAAGAACGCGGCGTTCAGGATGACGCCGGACATGATCGCCCCGGTGGCGCCCGATCCGGCGCCATAGGCGCCGGGAAACCATTCGTAGAACGGCAGCAACCCGAGCTTGGCGCCGAAACCGAGGATCAGAAGCACGCCGACGATCGCGGCGACCGCGCCGGGCAGATGTGCCGACACCGCGTGGAATCCCGCGAAACCAAGGCCGCCGCCTGCCGTGCCGAGTGCCAGGATCGCGGCCAGCAAGGCGATCGCGCCGACCTCCAGCAGCCCGAGCATGAACAGCGCGCGCTGACCGGATTTGGTCGCCAGACTTTCGGCAAGGATCATCATCGCACCGCCCAGGCTCATCATTTCCCAGGCGATCAGGAACTGCGCGCCGTTGCGCAGACCGAACACTCCGAGCGCGCCGAGCAGGCTCATCGCGAGGCCGAACAGCCAGCTTCGCCCACCGTGTCGGGCGGGTGAGCCGAGCAAAGCGACCAGCGTGGCGGGCGCCAGCCCGAATCCCATCAGCCAGAGCGCATCGGGGGTCAGGCGGAATTTTGATCCGCTGTCGGCGATGCGCAGGAACGGCAATGCTACGGCGGAGGTTCCGTCCGGCAAAGCGAGGATCGCCGCAGCGATGCCGGCGAGGCAGCCGAGGGCTGCAATCAGGCGGCCGGCGGTTGGCGCCACGCCGGTGAGCGCGAGCAGCGCCGCGAGGCACCAGAGCGTGGCGGCGGCGGCGATCAGGTCATTCGCCATCGATCCGCCCCTGGTGGACGCGTTGGGGCATCCGGTCGAGGAACAGCAGCAGCGCCTCGATCAGCGCGGCGGGATTAGGTGGGCAGCCCGGCAAATAGAGATCGACCGGCAGCACCGCATCAAGGCCGTTCAGGCACGGCCCATCCGGCGCGATGCCGCCGGAGACAGCACAGCTTCCCGAGGCCATCACCCAGCGCGGCTCGGGCATCGCCTTATAGGTGCGGAGCAGCGGCTCCAGCATGGCTTTGGTCACCGGGCCGGTTACTAACAACAAGTCAGCAAAGCGCGGCGAGGGCGTGAAGAAGATGCCGAGCCGGTGCAGATTGTAGAACGGGTTGTTCAGCGCCTGAAGTTCGGATTCGCAACCGTTGCAGGACCCGGCATCGACATGGCGAACATGCAGGCTGCGCCGGAAGCCTCGGCGCGATGGCGCGGCGGGATGGGCGGCGGGTTCGGCCGGCGCTGTGATCAGATCGGCGCGGTTGCGCACTCCGAAGGCCCAGTCATGGCTTTCGGAAAGCGCGCCGGTCGGGCAGACCTCGACGCAGCGCTGACAGACCACGCATTTGCCGTAATCCAGCACGGGGTTTTGCGCCGATGCCAGGGCAATCGCGCCGGTCGGGCAGGCGGCGGCGCAATCGGCGCAGCCATCGGCGCATTGTGCCGCATCAAGGCGCGGCATTCCGAGTCCGCCGGCCTGACCATCAGGTCCCTCGCCCAGTGGCCAGCGCGTGGTCGCCTGGCCTTCGGCGAGTCCGATCAGGGTCCAGAGCGCCATGCCACTCTCCTCATCGTGCGCAGCCGGAAATCGTGAGGCCGAAACTCGCCTCGTTGATCGCGTAGTCCATCATGTTGGTTTCGTGAACCGTGTAGGGAAACACCCGCCAGTTCGAGAACGAGGGCGACTTGATCTTGACCCGCGCCAGGCGGCCGGCGGCGTCGAAATGCACGGCGTAGATCAGCGTGCCGCGCGGCGATTCCGCCCAGCCGAGCGCCTCGGACTGAGCTACCGGCGGGCAGGGAACACGGATCGGCCCATCCGGCAGCACCGCGAGGGCGCGCCGGATCATCGTGATGCTGGCGTCGATTTCGGCGATGCGCACCCGCGCGCGCGCATTGGCGTCGCCGTCCTGATGCCCGGCAACAGTAAGGTTCAGATTGTCGTCGGCATAGGCGGCGTAAGGGTGGTCGCGCCGCAGATCGCGATCGAGGCCGGAGGCGCGGGCGATCGGGCCGGTGGCGCCCTGATCGAACGCCACCGCGCGGGGCAGCGGACCGGTGGTGGCGAGTCGGTCGAAATAACTCTCCGAACGATCGAGCCGGGCGATATAGCGGCGGATCGGCTCGCGCAGCGCATCCAGCGTCTCGGAGAGCCGGTCGGTGTCGAGGATGCGGCGGAGTCCGCCGGGCGCGATCGCGCCGCGCAGAAACCGGCTGCCGGTGACGCGCGCGTTGATCTGTTTGACCCGTTCGGCGAGCAGAACGCCTTCCGCGTGGCCAACTTTCAAAGTCGTGGTGTCGGCGAGATGGCCGAGATAGTGCAGATGATTGTAGAGCCGTTCGAGTTCGACGATGATAACGCGCTGGTAGAGCGCGCGATCCGGCACGGTGACGCGGCAGGCCGCCTCGATCGCCTGCGAATAGGCGAGCGCGTGGGCCGCGCTGCCGACCGCCGAAACGCGCTCGGCGAGCACCGCGCCGGTTTCGATGTCGCAACCGACGAACCGCTCCTCCATGCCGCGATGCTTGAGAAACAGATGCGGGACGTAATGCAGGATCGCCTCGCCGATGTAGAAGAAGGTGAATTCGGCGGACTCGACGACCCCCGCGCGCACTGGTCCGAACGGCAGGAACTGCACCGCTTCGCCCTCGACATCCGGTAATTGCCGCCAATCGTCCGATTCCGCGCGGCCGAGCG
Source organism: Acidiphilium iwatense (assembly GCF_021556475.1). GTDB lineage: Bacteria > Pseudomonadota > Alphaproteobacteria > Acetobacterales > Acetobacteraceae > Acidiphilium > Acidiphilium iwatense. The sequence goes on from NZ_JAKGBZ010000007.1 coordinate 43,044, forward strand.
GCTGGATCAGCGGAAACGGTTCGGGATGGCCGGTAAAACGGATTGCGTGCCGATCGGCGATTTCGCGCTCGTACCAACCGAGCAACGGCCAGATTTCGGCGAGGCTCGGAACCTCATTGCCACCCTGGATTTGCCATTGATCGAACACCTGCGCGCCGGAAGGCGCCGATACGTAGCGCAATTCGGGCGCATCGTCGTCGCCGGTCAGCGCGTAGGCCATGATCATCCGGCCGCCTTCGGTGCGCAGGGTTTTTGCGGCATCCCGCAGCATGGCGGCCTCGATCGAGCGAACGCTCGGCGCGTTCATGCCGGACGCCTCGGGACGACAGGCGACGTGGTTTGCGCCTGCTGGCGGGCCGCGACAGCCGGAACGCCCGCGATGTCGTGCGCGACGGTCTGAAAGTCGCGCCAGAAGCCGGAAGGCCACCACAGCCCGAAGATCAGCAGCGGCACGAGCGCCAACCACATCGGCGCCACGCACCAGCGGCTGACCGGCGCGGGGGCCGAATCCGGCTCGGCTCCGTCATGATACATCAGGCGGAAATGATTGAGGAATCCGATGAAGATCACGATCAGCAGGACCGCCATGACGATCGCTGCCCAGAGCCCGATGCCGGCGAAACCGGCGCGCAGTATGGTGAGTTCGCTGGCGAACAGACCGAATGGCGGCGCGCCGGTGATCGCGACCGCGCCGGCCAGCCACAGCGCGCCGGAGACCGGAAAATGCCGCGCGAACGATGTGATCCGCGCCATCGCCTTGGCGCCGTAGCTGCGCATCGCGTTGCCGGCGCCGAAGAACATCAGCGATTTGTTCAGCGAATGGTTGAGCATGTGATACATCGCCCCGGCGACGCCGAGCGGGCCGCCGAAGCCGAAGCCGAGGGCGACGATTCCCATGTGTTCGACGCTGGAATAGGCCATCAGCCGCTTCACGCCGCGCTGGCGGACGATGAACAAGGCCGCCACCACGAGCGAGACCACCCCGAAGGCGACCAGGATCTGCCCCGGCAGGGCGACCATCGCGGCGCCGTGCAGAACCGCGAGATACCGCACGATTCCAACCATCGCCGTGTTCAGCAAGGCGCCCGAGAGCATCGCCGAAACCGGCGTCGGACCTTCGCTGTGCGCATCCGGCAGCCAGGTGTGCATCGGGGCGAGACCGACCTTGGTGCCGTAGCCGACCAGCACGAGCAGAAAACTCAGCAGAAGCAGTGGGTGATTCATCCGTGGCGCGGCATGGCGCAAAATCGCCCAGGTCATGTCGTAGGTCGGGCCGAGCACGAAGGTTCCGTTCCAGTAGAACAGCACGGTGCCGAGCAGAGCGAGGGTGATGCCCGCCGAGACGACGATGATGTATTTCCAGCCGGCCTCGATCGCTTCCGGCGCCTGCTCGAAGGCGACCAGAAAGGTGCTGACCACCGTGGTCATTTCGATCGCGATCCAGTAGACGCCTGGATTGTTCATCAGGGGTGCTATGAAGATCGTCAGGGCGAAGGTCGCGAACAACTGGTAGAAGCGCGGCAGGCGCTCATCCTCGTCCAGCGTGCGCATGTAGCCCAGCGCGTAGATCGAGGCGAGCAGATAGACGATGGCCGCGCACAGGATGATCCAGGCGCCGAGCGGATCGACGATGACATAGTGCGACAGGAACGTCACACCGTGGGGCGGCGCCGTCAGCGCCAACGCGATCGACGCCGCGAACGAAACAATGCTTGCCAGAAGATTGACGATTTCGGCGAATTCCCGCCGCGGCGCGACCAGCATCGCCAGCACCGCGAGGGTCGGCGCCGCAACGAGAACGATGGCGAACAGGCCGGTCATTCAGCCCACCAGCCGGCGGAGGTGCAGCGTGCTCGTGCTGCCGACCTGCCCCATCAGATAGCGCACCAGAACGCCGAAACAGACCACTACGATCAGCAGGTCGAACAGGATGACGAGTTCGAGCAGCATGGGCATTCCGGGAACCAGGATCTGGGTGCCGAGAAAAATCCCGTTCTCGAGCACCAGCAGCCCAAGCACCTGGCTGACCGCCTCGTGGCGCGCCGCTAACATCAGGTAGCCGATCAGCTTCATCGACAGCATCACGGTCAGTGCGAGAATGACGACCTTGCTGGACAGGTCGAGCGATGTACCGATGTGTTCGGCGACTGCAAGCGCGAAGACGACCGAAATCGCTCCGATGACGAGACTCGAACTCGGTTGCAGGACCGGGACGATTTCGCGCTCCACATTCATCCGCCGCACGATGCGCAGCAGCAGGTAGGGCAGCAGCAGGCCGCGGAACAAGGCGGTCAGGATCGCGATGACGTAAAGTTCGGGATAGCGATCGATATAGCCGACGGAGGCGGACAGAATCGCGATCAGCCAGGATTGCGCGGCGAACGCCATCAGGTAATGTCGCATCCAGCGCGAACCGAGCATGACGAAGGCAAGCAGCAGGCTGGCGATCGCGATCAGGCTGAAGATCGAGGCGACGACCGGGCTCGCGTGAAATGCGGTCATCGGATCAGCCGATCTGCGTGCTGATGATCGCCAGCACCGCGAGCAGGAACGACGCCGCCAGCGGTTCCTGATAGCGGTAGAATCGCAGGCGCGACTGGATCGTATCCACCACCACGATCGCGCCGGCGACCAGAACGAATTTTACGATTACCGCAATGCCGGCGCCGATCACCCCGACCGCGAGCCCCCTGGAGGACATGAACCACGGCAGGGCCAGAACGTTGCAGAAAATGGTATAGAGGACGAACTGCTTCATCATCGACGCCCATTTCAGAAGTCCGTAAAGCGGGCCGGAATATTCCAGAATCCGCGCTTCCTCGATCATGTAGACTTCGATATGGGTGCTCGAATGGATCGGCAGCTTGTCGGTTTCCACCGTAAGCAGAATGAAGAAAGCGGCGACCAGGAACAGATGGGCGGGACCGAGATAGACCGCGGGCTTCGCGACCAGCAGATGATTGACCACGAAGGGCAGCATCGAGCGGGCGAACAGCGTTATCCCGACAAACACGAGGATCAGGGTCGGCTCGGCGAGGATCGAAATGATCGCGGAACGGCTCGACCCGATGCCGCCATAGGCGCTGCCGGAATCGAGGCCGGCGAGCGTTATCATGAACGAACCGAGCGTCAGGATCAGGCCGCCGCCGAGAATATCGCCCATGTTCGACAGCGGCAGCGGGAAATTGGTCAGCACCGGAATCAGCATCGGCACCGTCATCATGCAGACGAACGCGACGACGGGCGCGATCCAGAACAGCCAGGATGCCGTTTCGGGCACGACGATCTGCTTATGGAACAGTTTCCACAGATCGCGATAGGGCTGAAAAATGCCCGGCCCCCGGCCGCGCTGCACGCGCTCCTCGAACTGGACGATGCAGCCCTGGATGAGGGGAGCCGCGCCGATGGTGAACCCGACCTGAGCGATCTGGAGAACGACATCGCGCACGGTCATCGGCAGTGTGTTCCACATCGGGCGCGGGTCGCACACACAGCCACCCTCGTGAACAATCGTCGTTCAGACACCTGTTCGCCTCCGCAAATACGGACCTGAACAGGAGTCATCAGCCCCAAGGGCGGTTTTACGGCGAACCCCATCGCCTAAGCGGTATCGTGGTATCGAGATCGGCGCGTGTCAATCACTTTCAGTCAGAGCACACCTTTGCCTCCGCGTACCGGGCCCCGCCAACATCGGGGCGCGGACACTGGGGTTACACTGCCTTTGACCGCACTGCCCTGATATCGGCGGACCAGTTCGCCGCCCCCGCGATCCTGCGCCTCTTGGCGCTGGTGAGCATGGTGATGCTTGCGTCGCGACCCGCAAATCGGGGCTTGCGTGGCTCGGCTATTCCCTGGGCCTGTACCGGCCGGCGGGAGAGACGGAGGTGTCCGCGTCGGCGGCCCGATGCCGTGTGACGGGTGAGATCCCGGTTTGGTCTCGCGCGCAAAGCTGACGGCGCGCGCGGCGTTGTTTCGGTCGGTAAGCGTTTCTGTCGGAGTGGCCGGTGCCAGGGTAGCGCTGCGCACCGCAACCTCATCTGCACCTGCGCGCCACTCTCGGACTACGCGGAGGCGGCGGAGTGAGGGTAGCAATGGCACGCTTCAAGATAAGATCGGATGATTAGAGCATTTTCCGTTCGCTTTGGCTCACGGATAAAGCTCTACCTGATTACGCATTTTTCTCCGCGAGTTTGAGCAAGGCATATGGCATTGGCGGGGTGTGAACTGCGGCGTATCCGAGGGACGCAACCACGTGGCTCCGGCCTATCGCCCGCGCGATATCAACCGGCAGCCGCGCCCGAAAATAATACCGGTTTCGCCGCTTCTCGACGAACGAACACAACGCCATCCTGGATTCCCATGTGTGGCACAAGCGTGTGTCGCATCAGCGGGACGGCACAAAATAAATCGTTGTTTTTCAACAGGTTAAAGGCGATGGCGTCCCCGGCGGGATTCGAACCCACGGCCCCAGGATTAGGAATCCTGTGCTCTATCCTGCTGAGCTACGGAGACGTGCCCGTTGTATAGCCGGTCGCGGTTCGCCCGTCACGCCGCCTGCGGGCCGGCCTCCTGGTTCAGCCGGTATCCGCCGCCCTCGGTGATCAGCAGCCGCGCCTGGGCCGGTTCGGGTTCGATTTTCTGGCGCAGCCGATAGACATGGGTTTCCAGCGTATGCGTCGTCACCGCCGCGTTGTAGCCCCATACCTCGTTCAGCAGCACCTGCCGGCCGACCGATTTGCCGCCGGCGCGATAGAGGTATTTCAGAATCGCCGCCTCCTTGTCGGTCAGGCGGATGCGCTTGTTCTTGACCGGTTCGTGCAGCAGCTTCACCGCCGGGCGGAAGGTGTACGGGCCGATCTGGAACACCGCATCCTCGCTATTCTCGAAATTGCGCAGATGCGCGCGCAGCCGCGCCATCAATTCGGCGAGCCGGAACGGCTTGGCGATATAGTCGGTGGCCCCGGAATCGAGCCCGCGCACCACATCCTGCTCCTCGGCCGAGCCGGTGAGCATGATGACCGGGATCTTTACTCCCTGCTGGCGCAGCCGGGCGCAGAAATTCCGTCCGTCGCCGTCCGGCAGGCCGACATCGAGAATGATCGCATCGAAACGCTGGTCGGGTTTCGCGAGCATCGCTTCGGCCTCGGCGATCGAGCCGGCTTCGGCGGGGGTGAATTCCGCGTCGGCCAGCAACTGCTCGGTCAGGGTGCCGCGCAGAGCGGGGTCGTCGTCGACAATCAGGATCGGATGGTGGGCCGTCATGGTGCTATTCCCCTCGAACGCTCGATCTCCGGCAGCGCGGCATCAAGGCCGCGACGCCTGCATGGGCCATTATAGGCCAATTATGGCGATTCTCTCGCCACGGCCGATATTTTCGCTCCCGGATCGCTCACATGAGCGTTATGCGTCGTTGCGCTGCGGGCGAACCGGACTCCGCTCTGGCCGAACCAGTCGGCCCGATCCATATTAGCGTTCTGGATATAAGATTGAGATGACTGGATTGCCATGATTTCCGCAACGCCCGCCGTGTCCGGCCGCGGTCCCGACGCATCGGCGCCGATCGGCGCGCCGCGGACGCGCGCGGTGCATCGCGCGGTGGCCGACGCGCGGCGCGGGGTTCCCGTGGTGCTGGCCGGACAGCACCCGCTGATCGTCGCACCCGCCGAAACTGTGGGGGCCGAAGGGCTGCATCTGATCGACCGTCTCGCGGCCGGGCCCGCGTCGCTGCTGCTGGCGCCCGCGCGCGCCGCCGCCGTGCTGCGCCGACCCTTGGCGGAAACCGCTCCGGCGGTCGCCCTCGCGCTCGCCCGCCCGCTGATCGACGCCGCGACCCTGCGGCGCGTCGCCGACCCGACACTCGAGCAGATCATGCCCAGTTTTGCCCTGACATCGGTTCCCGACCAGGCCGAGGCGGCGCTCGCGCTGGGCAAGCTGGCGCGGCTGCTGCCGGCAATGGTCGTGGCCCCGGTGCGGCCGGGCTGGGCGTCGCTGCCGCTGGGTGCCGGGTTGCTCGCCGTGCCGGCGGCCGATCTGCTCGCCTACCCCACCAATCTAGCGGCAACGCTCAACCGGGTGGCCGAGGTGGAAATTCCGCTGGAGGATGCGCCGGATGCGCGGCTGATCGCCTTCCGCGCGCTCGACCAGGGAATCGAGCACATGGCCATATTGGTGGGCGCTCCCGCCGCCAAGGCGGCGCCGCTGGTGCGCATCCATTCGGAATGCTTCACTGGCGATCTGCTTGGCTCGCTGCGCTGCGATTGCGGACCGCAATTGAAGGGCGCGATCCGCCGCATGGCCGAGGAAGGAGCCGGCGTCGTGCTCTATCTGGCGCAGGAGGGGCGTGGCATCGGCCTGATCAACAAGCTGCGCGCCTATACGTTGCAGGATCGCGGGCTCGACACGGTGGACGCCAATCGCGCGCTCGGCTGGCAGGCCGACGAACGCAATTTCCACATTGCGGCGGCGATGCTCGATGCGATCGGCCTCAAGCGCATTCGCCTGCTGACCAACAACCCCGAGAAAATGGCGGGGCTCGCCGCCTGCGGGGTCGATGTCGCCGAGCGGGTGCCGCATGTCTTCGCGCCGAACGGCGTGAACGACGCTTATCTGGACACCAAGGCGCGCCGCTTCGGGCATCTGCTTGACTGACCGGCGCGCCATGACCGCTCGCGTCGCGGGCGACGGGTTTCTGCGCCTGGGCGGCCGGCAATGGCGCGTTTCGATCGGCGAGCGGGGCATCGTGGCTCGCAAGGAGGAAGGCGATTGCGGCACGCCGTGCGGGGTTTTGCCGCTGCGCCGGGTTTTGTTCCGCGCCGACCGGCTTGCCGCGCCGCGCTGCGCGGTTCCGATCGAGCCGATCGCGCGTGACGATGGCTGGTGCGACGATCCCGCCCACCCCGACTATAATCGGATGATCCGCCTGCCGCATCCGGCGCACCACGAGGAATTATGGCGCGCGGACGGGCTGTATGACGTGATCGGCGTGCTCGGCTGGAACGATGCGCCGCCGATTCGGGGCGCCGGCTCAGCGATTTTCCTGCATGTCGCGCGCGCGGATTACGCGCCGACCGCGGGCTGCGTCGCGCTCGCTCTGCCGGATCTGCTGGAAGCGCTTGCCGCCGGCCTTACCGCGATCGAGACCGGGTGAGGCCGAGGACGAGATCGAGGGCCGACGTTACCGGCCATCGAGCGGGATGTTGATCCCGAACGCCAGGCTGGGCGGCCCGTAATAGGCCGGCGGCGGTGCGTAGTACACTGGCGGCGGGGGCGGCGCGTAATAGACCGGGGGCGGTGCGTAATAGCCGCCGCGCCAGCCCCAGCCGTTGTCATCGTCCCGGTGCCAGCGATGGTGCCAGCCGCCGCGGCCGTGCCAGCCGTCATGAGCCCAAGGCGGGTCCGCGAAGGCGGCGCTGCTGGTCGCCGCAAGACCGATCGCCGCGAGCGCCGCCGCCAGAACGAATTTCGGTGCCCGATTGCGTTTGCGATTCATGGTCGATAACTCCTACTAAAGCTTTCGTGATATGGACACGGCATCGTGGCGCGGGAGGGGCGGCAATTCGGGCAAAATATGGCTTACCAAGTTTTCATTCATGCGCTGACCGATTGGATGGGTTTGTGATCGGGGCTTGCGGAACCCCAGCGCTGGTGGGCATTCTGCCGTCATCAATGATCGTGATCGGTTCCGGTGCCATGAAGCGGCCTGTCCCATGAAGCGGCGCATCCGGGCGGCCGTCCTGCCGCTCCTGCTGCTCGCCGTGACCTTGTATTTCGTGTTCAACGCGATCAACGGCTCGCGCGGCATCGAAGCGCAGCGCCGTAACCGGGACGTACTCGTCCAGGACCAGGCCACGCTGATATCGGTCGCGGCCAGGCGCGACCGCTGGGAGGCGCGGGTCGATGCGCTGCGTCATCACGCCATCGCGGGGGATATGCTGGATCAGCAGGCGCGCTCGGTGCTCGATCTCGCCGATCCCGGCGATCTCGCCGTGCCGCTCAAGTCGCCGCCCGCCGGCAAGGCCGCGCAATAAGCGTCATCCCGCGCACGGCTTGATTGCGTTTTCGGCATTCGCAGCAGGCGGTTTCGGCAATCCCGAATTCATGAACAGGGTGTTAACCATAAATCGGTTAACATCGATATTGCGTTGCACAATCAATGTTTTTTCCATGACACGCTTGCCATTCAAGCCGGTTCCGGCGATCTAGCCCTGAAGCCGACAGCGATGGAGGGGGATATGGCGGCACGCCAGACGAAATCGACGACCAAGGCGAAGGCTTCTGCCGCGCCGCGCAAGCGGGCGAGCAAGCAGGCCCCTTCGATGGACCGCGACGAATTGCTCGCCGCCTACGAGAAAATGCTGCTGATCCGCCGTTTCGAGGAAAAGGCCGGCCAGCTTTACGGCATGGGGCTGATCGGCGGGTTCTGCCATCTCTATATCGGCCAGGAAGCGGTGGTGACCGGGATGCAGCACGCCCTTGAGCCGGGCGATCAGGTCATCACCTCCTATCGCGACCATGGCCACATGATCGCCTGCGAGATGGACCCGAAGGGCGTGATGGCGGAACTGACCGGGCGTTCTGGCGGTTATTCGCACGGCAAGGGCGGCTCGATGCATATGTTCAGCAAGGAAAAAGGCTTCTATGGCGGCCACGGCATCGTCGGCGCGCAGGTGAGCCTCGGCACCGGGCTCGCCTTCGCCAATCGCTATCGCGGCAACGACCGGGCCTGCCTGACTTATTTCGGCGAGGGCGCGTCGAACCAGGGCCAGGTGTTCGAGAGCTTCAACCTTGCCGCGCTGATGAAACTGCCGGTGATCTACATCATCGAGAACAACCGCTACGGCATGGGCACCAGCGTCGAGCGCGCCTCCGCCTCGCACGATCTCAGCAGAAACGGCGCGCCTTGGGGGATTCCGGGGATGCAGGTGGACGGAATGGACGTGATGGCGGTGAAAGCGGCGGGGGTGGAGGCGGTGGCGCATTGCCGCGCCGGCAAGGGGCCGTTCCTGCTGGAAATGAAGACCTATCGCTATCGCGGCCACTCGATGTCCGATCCGGCGAAATACCGTACCCGCGAGGAGGTGCAGAAAATGCGCGCCGAGCACGACTGCATCGACCTCGCCCGCAAGGAACTCGAAGCCCAGGGCGTGCCGGAGGACCGGCTGAAGGCGATCGACGACGACGTCAAACGGCGCATTCAGGAGGCGGCGGATTTCGCACAGGAAAGCCCCGAGCCGGACGAGGCCGAACTTTGGACCGATATTCTGGTGGAGGGCTGATTCATGGCAACCGAAGTTCTGATGCCGGCCCTGTCCCCCACCATGACCGAGGGCACGCTCGCCAAATGGCTGAAAAAAGTCGGCGATTCGGTGAAATCGGGCGACGTTCTCGCCGAAATCGAGACCGACAAGGCGACCATGGAGGTCGAGGCGGTCGATGAGGGCGAGATTCTGAAAATCCTGGTCGAGGAAGGCACCGAAGGGGTCGCGGTGAATACGCCGATCGCGGTGCTCGGCGAGCATGGCGAAGAGTCGCCGGGCGCCAATCGCCAGGCGTCGGACAAAGCCGCCGGCGGTCAGGCCGCGGAGGAACCGGCAGCCGCCAAAGCCCCGCCGAAGCCCGAGCCGGAGCCCAGATCCGCACCCGCGCCGGAGCCGGAGCAGGATTGGGGCAAGACCGAGGAGATCACCGTCCGCGAGGCGTTGCGCGACGCGATGCTCGCCGAGATGCGCCACGACGACAAGGTGTTCCTGATGGGCGAGGAGGTCGCGCAATACCAGGGCGCCTACAAGATCAGCCAGGGTCTGCTTGAAGAATTCGGCGACCGGCGGGTGATCGACATGCCGATCACCGAGCACGGCTTCACCGGCATGGCGGTGGGGGCGGCGATGTCCGGCCTGAAGCCGATCGTCGAGTTCATGACCTTCAATTTCGCGATGCAGGCAATCGACCAGATCGTTAATTCCGCGGCGAAAACCCTCTATATGTCCGGGGGCCAGATGGGCTGCCCGATCGTGTTTCGTGGCCCGAACGGGGCGGCGGCGCGGGTCGCCGCGCAGCACAGCCAATGCTATGCCTCGTGGTATGCGCATTGCCCCGGCCTGAAGGTCATCGCCCCCTGGTCCGCCGCCGATGCGAAGGGCTTGCTGCGCGCCGCGATCCGCGATCCCAACCCGGTGATCTTCCTCGAAAACGAAATTCTATACGGCCACAAGCATCCGTGCCCGGTCGATGAGGATTTCATCCTGCCGATCGGCAAGGCCAGGATCGAGCGCCCAGGCGAGGATGTCACCATCGTCGCCTTCTCGATCATGGTCGATGTCGCGCTGAACGCCGCCGAGGCGCTGGACCGGCAAGGCATTTCCGCCGAGGTGATCAATCTGCGCACGATTCGTCCCCTCGATATCGACACCATCGTCGCCAGCGTGAAAAAGACCAACCGGATCGTCAGCGTCGAGGAAGGCTGGCCGTTCGCCGGCATCGGCGCGGAAATCGCCATGCAGATCACCGAGCACGCCTTCGACTGGCTGGACGCGCCGCCGACCCGCGTGGCTGGGCTCGACGTGCCGATGCCCTATGCGGCCAATCTGGAAAAACTCGCCCTCCCTCAGCCGAACTGGGTGGTGGACGCGGTAAAAAAACTGTTCTGAGGGAGCAAAAGCATGGCGACCAACATCCTGATGCCGGCGCTGAGCCCGACCATGACCGAGGGCACCCTCGCGAAATGGCTCAAGAAGGAAGGCGATGCGATCAAATCCGGCGACGTGATCGCCGAGATTGAGACCGACAAGGCGACCATGGAGGTCGAGGCGGTCGACGAAGGCATCCTCGGCAAAATTCTGGTGACCGAAGGCACCGAAGGGGTGGCGGTCAACGCGCCGATCGCGATCCTGGTCGAAAAGGGCGAGAAAGTGCCGGACCAGGCGCCGGTCGCCAGTCGTCAGTCTTCGGAAAAGCCGGAGGCGGAAACCGCCAAGGCGACGCCGGTGCCGACACCCCGATCCGAGCCGAAGCCGGAAGCGCCGAAATCCGCGCCAGAGGCGCAAAAAACCGACCATGGCGACCGAGTCGTTGCCTCGCCGCTGGCGCGGCGCATGGCCGAACAGGCCGGACTCGATCTCGCATCCCTGAAGGGCAGCGGCCCGAACGGCCGAATCGTCAAAGCCGATATCGAGGCCGCGCGCGGCCGGAAACCCGAAGCCAAGCCGGAAGAAGCCGCCGTACAGGCGCCGGCTCCGGCAGCGCCGAAACGCGCCGATATCACCGCGCCGCACGAGGCGATTCCGCATTCCACCATGCGCAAGGTCATCGCCAAGCGCATGGTCGAATCGACGCAGGCGATTCCGGTCTTCTATCTCTCGATCGAGATCGAGATCGACTCGCTGCTCAAGCTGCGCGCCGACCTCAACGCGCAATCGCCGAAAGATGGCGATGGCGCCTTCAAGCTTTCGGTCAACGATCTGATCGTCAAGGCCGCCGCCATAACATTGCGCCGGTTCCCCGCGGTCAATGCGAGCTTCACCGAAGACGCGATGATCCGTTATCATGATGTCGACATTTCGGTCGCGGTCGCGATCCCGGACGGCCTGATCACGCCGATCATCCGCAAAGCCGATCAGAAAGGCCTCGCCGCGATCAGCAACGAGATGAAAGACCTCGCCGCGCGCGCCAAATCGGGCAGACTGAAACCCGAGGAGTTCCAGGGGGGCTCGTTCTCGATCTCCAATCTCGGCATGTATGGGATGAGCCACTTCACCGCGATCATCAACCCGCCGCAATCGGCGATCCTCGCGGTCGGCGCAGGCGAAAAGCGTGCCGTGGTGCGTGGCGGCGAACTCGCCGTCGCCACCATGATGACGGTGACGATGTCCTGTGACCACCGGGTGATGGACGGCGCGACCGGCGCGGAATTCCTCGCCAGGTTCAAGGCGATCGTCGAAGCGCCGCTGAGTTTGATGCTGTAATGGAGCAAAAACCCGATGTCGCGCTGCGGGAAGCAACACCGGACGATGTGCCGGCGCTGCTCGGGTTGGTGCGCGATCTCGCGGTCTATGAAAAGGCGCCGAACGCGGTCGAGATGACCGAAGCCCTGTTGTCTGCGGCTTTGTTCGGCGAAACCCCGCTCGCCCGCGCCGTTCTGGCCGAAGCTCAAGGCAAGTCGCTGGGTTTTGCGATCTGGTTCACCAGTTTCTCCACCTGGACCGGGCGGGCCGGGCTGTATCTGGAAGACCTGTTCGTCGCCCCACATGCGCGGGGCAGGGGAGTCGGCCGGGCTTTGCTGCGCCATCTCGCGCGCGAGGCGATCCGTCTCGGCTGTGCCCGGCTCGAATGGTCGGTGCTCGACTGGAATGCGCCGGCAATCACCTTTTACCAAAGCCTTGGCGCCGAACCGCTCGACGAGTGGACCCGCTACCGGCTGCATGGCGAGGCGCTTGGCCGTCTCGCTCAGGAGAACTGACCCATGGCAGAGCAGAATTTCGACGTGGCGGTGGTGGGCGGCGGCCCCGGCGGCTACGTCATCGCGATCCGCGCGGCGCAACTGAAGATGAAGGTTGCGGTGGTCGAGCGCGAGCATCTCGGTGGCATCTGCCTCAACTGGGGCTGCATTCCCACCAAGGCGCTGCTGCGATCGTCCGAAATCAACCATCTGCTGCATCATCTCGACGAGTTCGGGTTCAAGGCGGACAATATCGGCTTCGATCTCGCCAAGGTGGTGAAACGTTCGCGCGCAGTGGCCAAGCAACTATCCTCCGGCGTCGCCCATCTGCTCAAGAAGAACAAGGTCACGGTGTTCGACGGTGCGGCCAGGCTCGCGGGCAAGAACACGCTCGCGGTCGAGAAGGACGGCAAGCCGGTCGCGACGCTGAAGGCGCCCCACATCATCCTGGCGACCGGCGCGCGTGCCCGCGTGCTGCCCGGCGTGGAGCCGGACGGCAAGCTGATCTGGACATACAAGGAAGCGATGGTGCCGGATCTCATGCCGAAATCCCTGGTGGTGATCGGTTCCGGGGCGATCGGCATCGAATTCGCGAGCTTCTATCGCAACATGGGCGCGGAGGTGACGGTCATCGAAGCCCTGCCGCGAATTCTGCCGGTGGAGGACGAGGAAATCTCCGCCTTCATGCACAAGCAGTTCGAAAAGCAGGGCATCAAGCTGCTGACCGGCGTGGTGGTGAAATCCGCCGAAAAGAGCAAGGATTCGGTCACCGTCAGCGTCGAAATCGGCGGCAAGGAACAGAAAATCACCGCCGGGCGGGTGATTTCGGCGGTCGGCATCGTCGGCAATGTCGAAAATCTCGGCCTCGATGGCACGAAAGTGAAGGTCGAACGCACCCATGTCGTGGTCGATGGCTTCGGCCGCACCGGCGAGCCGGGCGTCTATGCGATCGGCGATCTCACCGGGCCGCCCTGGCTCGCGCACAAGGCCAGCCACGAAGGGATCGTCTGCATCGAGAAAATCGCCGGGCTCGATCCGCATCCGTTCGATACCGGCAATATCCCCGGCTGCACCTATTGCCGGCCGCAGGTCGCCTCGGTGGGCATGACCGAGGCGAAAGCCAAGGAGACTGGCCGCAAGATCAGGGTTGGGCGCTTTCCGTTCATCGGCAATGGCAAAGCGATCGCGATGGGCGAACCGGAAGGCATGGTCAAAACCGTGTTCGACGCCGAAACCGGCGAATTGCTCGGCGCCCACATGGCCGGCGCCGAAGTGACCGAGCTGATCCAGGGCTACGCGATCGCGCGCACCCTGGAAACCACCGAGGCGGAGCTGATGCACACGGTGTTCCCGCACCCGACGGTGAGCGAGGCGATGCACGAATCGGTGCTTGACGCCTACGGCCGCGCGATACACTTCTGACCCATCATGCGAGTCGAGATCGACCATCGGGCCAGTGGTCCGTCAACCGGCGAACGGGTCAGGCACCCGGAAAAGCAGCATCGGGCGGATAACCCGATCCAGCGCAAACCCGCCTGGATCAGGGTGAAGGCGCCGACCCATCCAGTCTATCACGAAACCCGCGCGCTGATGCGCGCCGGCAATCTCGCCACCGTGTGCGAGGAAGCCGCTTGCCCGAATATCGGCGAATGCTGGTCGCAGCGCCACGCGACCATGATGATCATGGGCGAGATCTGCACCCGCGCCTGCGCGTTCTGCAATGTCGCGACCGGCATGCCCAACCCGCTCGCCGTCGACGAGCCCGCGCGCGTCGCCGATGCGGTGGCCAAGCTTGGCCTGCGCCATGTGGTGATCACTTCGGTCGATCGCGACGACCTGGATGATGGCGGGGCGGCGCATTTTGCCGGGGTGATCGGCGCGATCCGCGCCGCCTCGCCCGGCACCACCATCGAGATTCTGACGCCGGATTTCCTGCGCAAGCCGGGTGCTGCCGAGACCGTGACCGAAGCGCGTCCCGACGTGTTCAACCACAACCTCGAAACCGTCCCGCGCCTCTACCCCACGATCCGGCCCGGCGCGCGGTATTTCCAGTCGCTGCGCCTGCTCGATCGGGTCAAGCAGATCGACCCGACGATCTTCACCAAATCCGGGATGATGGTCGGGCTTGGCGAAACCCGCGCCGAAATCGGCCAGGTGATGGACGATCTGCGCATCGCCGATGTCGATTTCCTGACCATCGGGCAATATCTGCAACCTTCCGTGAAACACGCGGCGGTCGAGCGTTTCGTCCCGCCCGATGAATTCGCCGAACTGGCCGCGATGGCGCGCGCCAAGGGATTCCTGATGGTGTCGGCGACGCCACTGACCCGCTCGTCCTACCACGCGGATGCCGATTTCGCCGCCTTGCGGACTGCTCGGGCCGCGCGGCTCGCCGCCTGATCGTGCCGAAATATTCCGAACGCAAGCTGGTTCCCTATCGACCCGACCAGATGTTCGCGCTGGTCGCCGACGTGGCGAAATATCCGCAATTCCTGCCCTGGTGCATTGGCGCGCGCATCCGCTCGCAAAAGGAAAACAACCTCGTCGCCGATCTGACCATCGGTTTCGGCCCGTTCCGGGAAAGCTTCACGTCGCGGGTGACCCTGGACGCGCCGGAACGCATCCTTGTCCATTACGAGAACGGTCCGTTCAAGTATCTGCGCAACGAATGGCGTTTTATCCCCGACGAAGGTGGCACGGTGATCGATTTCTACGTCGATTTCGAATTCAGCAGCTTCATCCTGCAAAAGGCGATCGGTGTTGTGTTCACCGAAGCGGTGCATCGCATGGTCAACGCCTTCCTCAAGCGCGCGCGCGACATCTACGGCGCAACATCGGCTTCGGCTCCCGCTCCCGTCAAAGGATAACCATGTACGCTCCGATCCCGCCCGATCCGGCTGCCCCATCGGTGCGGGTCAACCTCTATTCCGACACCCAGACGCGGCCGACGCGGGCGATGCGCGCGGCGATGCTCGATGCCGAGGTGGGCGACGAGCAACTGAGCCTCGATCCCACGGTCAACGCGCTCTGCGCCCGCGTGGCCGTGCTGCTCGGCAAGGAAGCGGCGATGTTCCTGCCGTCCGGGGCGATGTGCAATTCGGTCGCGATTCTCACCCATTGCCGGCCGGGTGACGAGATCATCGCGCACGAAACCGCCCATATCATCGAAGCCGAGGGCGGTGCGCCCTGGGCCCTGGCCGGTGCACGCGTGCTTGGCCTCTCCGGTCCGCGCGGGATGTTCACGGTGGACGATTTGCGCTCGGTGCTGCGTAGCCCGTCCCGCTATTCCGCCCCGCAAACCCTGCTTGCCATCGAGCAAACCTCCAATCTGGGCGGCGGCGCGGTGTGGGCTCTCGATACGCTGCACAGTCTTGCGGCGGTCGCCCGCGACCACGGCATGGCGACCCATATGGACGGCGCGCGGCTGATGAACGCGGTGGTCGCGTCCGGCATTAAGGCAAGCGATTTCACTGCCGGGTTCGACACGGTATGGATCGACTTCACCAAGGGTCTCGGCGCGCCGCTCGGCGCCGTCCTCGCCGGCTCGGCGGACATGATCGGCCGCGCCTGGCGCTGGAAGCAGCGCCTGGGTGGGTCGCTGCGTCAGGCCGGCATCTGCGCCGCCGGCTGCCTCTACGCGCTCGATCATCATGTCGACCGGCTGGCGGAGGATCATGCCAATGCGAAGCGCCTTGCCGAGGGCCTGTCGCGCATCCCCGGTCTCACGGTCGAGACGCCGGAAACCAACCTCGTCTATGCCGATGTCGCCGCGAGTGGCCGCGACCCCGCCGGCTGGGCGGATGCGCTGCGTGCCCAGGGAATCATGGTCTCGGTGATGGGCCGCACCCGGCTGCGCCTCTGCACCCATCTCGACATCACGCGCGCCGATATCGACGAGACGATCATGGCTTTCGCCGCGATTAGAGCAATATGGCTTTAATTGGAATCGCGCAGCGATCCACAAAGCCATGAAATTGCTCGCCCAAACAAAGAGTAGAGCGTGATGACTGAAAGTCATCACGCTCTACTTGATTTGCCGCTCCGCGGCGGGGCATCAACCCGCCGCGCCCGCCTTGCGGCGCAGGCGCGGCTTCGGCGGCGGCTCGGTCGCATCCAGCAGGGCATGGATCGCGGCCACCGCCTCGGGCGGCAGATGGCGCAATTGCCGTGCGAAACGATTGGCCAAGGCGGTCTGCTCCGGGGTCAGGCCCGCCGCGTTCAGGCCGATGCGCGGCTTTGAAATGCGCGCGAGATCGGCGAGATCGTGCGCTTCGTCCCAGATCAGGCCGAACGTGCCACAGATCTGCTGCACCAGCCCGGCCGAGGGCGCGCCGCGCCGACCATGTTCCAGCGCCGAGAGATAGGCGGGCGACACCTCGATCGCCGCCGCCATCGCCCGCAGCGTGATTCCGCGTTCCGCGCGCAGCGCCCGCAGCCGCGCCCCGAACGGCGTCATGGCCGCTGCCGCCGCAGTAGCACCAGCAGCGCGCCTTCGTTGGCGACGTGCGGGTGGCAGATCGCGAGGATCATCGCCCGCAGTCCCGGCGCATTCAGCCAAAGCGGCACCTCGCGCCGCAGTACGCCGCCTTCGCCGCCGCTCCGGCGGCCATGGCCGGTGACGATCTCGACACAGCGCAGTCCTTGCCCCGCAGCCCCAGCGATCAGCGCGGTGACCGCCAGATGGGCGTTCGCCGCCGTCATGCCGTGCAGGTCGAGCGTGCGGTCCGGCGCGATCCTGCCGGTGCGGAACCGCGTCCAGGTCGCGCGGTCGAGCCCGGACGGTGCCGTACCGATGGCGATCGGCGCCGCACGCGGCGTCTTGGGAATGGGGCGCGCGGTGCGCTGCGAAGGCGCGGCCGGTTTCGGTTCGGATGGCGCCGCCGCCTCGATCTCCGGCGGAACGGGCATTCCCTGCAATGGCTGCACGCCGCGCAGATAGCGCGCCCAAAGCTCCTGCTCGGCTTCCGGGATCGGTTTACGCGATCGCGCCATCCAAGCCGCTCCCGTGGGGCCCGACCAGCACGATGTGCAGCCGGCGCGGGCCATGGGCGCCCAGTTCCAGCGTGCGCTCGATATCCGCCGAACGCGACGGGCCGGTGACCAACATCACGTTGCGCGGCATGTCCCCAGCCACGCGTAGCCGGTCGAACGCGTCCTCGTAGGGGCCGACGATTTGCGCCGCATCGAGCACGACGATCTCGGTGTCCGGCAGCAAGTTGAGCGTGGTCGGCGTCCGCGCGCCAGACGGCAGCATCAGCGTGCCGGTTTCGGCGATGCCGGCGAAACCCTCCTGCACCGACACCATGTCGGCGGGCGCGGCACGGCCGAACCTTGCGGTCAGCAGTGCGGTTCCGGCCCAATCGACCGCTTGCAATGCCGGATCGGGCGCGATGATCAGCTCCATCGGCAGGTTCTGGGTCCGCAGATAGGAAGCGATCGCTTCGGGCAATTCGCTCCGGTCCGCGATCCGGTCGATCGTCGCGTATTCCCGCGTCGCATTGGCGACGAACAGCTCGATCAGGCCGTCATGATCCAGATCGACCCGCGCGGGGATGGCCTGGCGCGGATGGGCGGCGAGCCGCGCCCTGAGCATCATCGCCTGATCCTCGGGCAGGGCGCCGCGCTTAAGGCCGCACCGGATCGTGGCGAGGATCGCGTCCCGCCTTTCCCTGTTGCTGGCACTCATCGTCCGCGCTGCTCCCGCCCGTAGCGGGCGAAGAAGGTTTCGCCCTCCGGCGCCGGCATGTCCCGCTCGCGGGTCCAGGCGCCGGCGAGCGGAAGTCTGGCGAAATGCCCGCGCCGCCGGCGCCCGGCGAGGCCGAGACCCCAGGCGGCGGCGCGCGTCGCCGCGCGATACAGGGCCGGCCGGCGGACGAAAAATCCCCAGACCCCGAGCCCGGTGCGCGCGGTCGCCGGGGCGAGATGCCGCTCGAACTCGCGTTCCCGCCAGTGGCGCATCATGCCGGTAAGCGGGATTTTCATCGGGCAGACGCTCTCGCATTTGCCGCAGAAGGTCGAGGCGTTGGGCAGCAGATGAGCCTGCTCGGCGCCGAACAGCGCCGGGGTGAGCACACTGCCCATCGGCCCGGAATACATCGAGCCATAGGCATGGCCGCCGACCGTGAGATAGACTGGGCAATGATTCATGCAGGCCGAGCAGCGAATGCAGCGCAGCATGTCCTGGAATTCGGTGCCCACCATGTTCGCGCGGCCGTTGTCGAGCAGGATGACGTGATATTCGCCCGGTCCGTCCAGGTCATCGGCCCGCTTCGGCCCGGTCGAAAACGTGGTGTAGACCGAAAATTCCTGGCCGGTGGCCGAGCGCGCGAGCACCCGCAGCAAGGACAGCGTATCCTCGACGGTGGGGACCAGTTTTTCCAGGCTCGCTAGCACGATATGCACGCGCGGCAGGGTTTGCGTGAGGTCGCCATTGCCCTCGTTGGTCACGATCACCGAGGTTCCGGTTTCGGCGATCAGGAAATTCGCCCCGGTGATGCCGACATCGGCGGCGGTGAATTTTTCCCGCAGCACGGCGCGCGCCTCGGCCTGAATGTCGCGCTTCTCGTGGAACACCCGGTCGGCGGGCAGATGGGTATGGGCGACGCGGAAGCTTTCCTCCCAATCCTCGCGGTTGAGGTGAAACGCCGGCCCGATGATATGGCTCGGAGCCTCGTGGCGAAGCTGCAGGATATATTCGCCGAGATCGGTCTCGACCGGCTCGATTCCCTGTTTCTCCAGGAATTCGTTCAGGCCGATCTCCTCGGAGATCATCGACTTGCCCTTGGTGACGGTTTTCGCCCCCGCCTTGCGGCAGATATCGAGCACTGCCGTGCGCGCGTCCTCCGGGGTGCGGCACCAATGTACCGCGCCGCCCTGCGCCTCGACCCGTGCGGCATAATGTTCGAGATAGAAATCGAGATGGGCGAGAGTGTGGTTCTTGATGCCCTTCGCGGTCTCGCGCAGCGCCTCGAACTCGGGCAGGCGCGCGACGGCGGCGGCGCGCACGGCGGCAAAGGGTTTCTTTGCCCGGTCGAGCGCCTTTTGCAGCCCCGCATCGTCCATCGCGCGCCGGGCGTTTTCCTTGAATGCGGGACTGGTGTTGAGCATTGGCGCCTCCGGATGATATCTCCCGACTGTAATGCGGGCCGGTGGCGAAGGGAATGCGCGGCGGCCGGATCGGCCGATGAGCTGGCGGATTATTTCCGCCATCAAAAAAAATGGCGACGCTCGCGCGCCGCCAAGTTTAGGGAGGAAACGTCCAAGAAAGCAAACAAGCGAACAAGTCGCTGTTGCCTGACCTATATAGCTGCGCGCCCTGCCCGGCGCAAGAACTTTTTTGCAGTGCAGCATCGCGTTCCATGCGCGCATATCTCCCTGCAATTTCCGTATTTTGCCGCTCATCGGCAGGATTTTCGGCGAAAAATTACCCAGTATTAACCTGTCGAGCGGATAATTCGGCGCATGTCACGGAAGGGCTTTCGCGGCCTCGCGCTGCTCACGGTGCTCTGGCTGATGTCCGGGGGCGCCGCCATGGCCCTGCCGTCCGGGATCGTGCCGGCTCTCGCGCCGGTGACCGATCCGTCCGCGCTCTGCGCCGCCGCGATCGGCATGGCCCAGCGGATCGCGAATACCCCGGCCGGATTGCTCAATGCCATCGCGACGGTCGAAAGCGGGCGGCGCGACCCGGAAACCGACCGGCTGGAACCCTGGCCCTGGACCATCGACGCCGACGGTAACGGGCATTTCTACCCGACCGAGGCGGCGGCGATCGCGGCGGCCTCGGCATTCCAGCGCCAGGGCGTTGCGTCGATCGATCTCGGCTGCATGCAGATCAATCTGCAGCATCATCCCGGCGCCTTCGCGACACTGGCGCAAGCGCTCGACCCGGCGGCGAACGCCCTTTACGGCGCGCAATTCCTGCGACGGCTGAAATCCCGTCTCGGCGGCTGGCCTCCGGCTATCGCCGCCTATCACTCCGAAACTCCCGCGCTCGGCCAGCCCTACGAGCAGAAGGTGCTCGCCGCGTGGCAGGGTAGCGCGTCCGCGCCCTCGCTCATCCCCGCCGTATCGGCCATTCCGAAGCCTGTGGTCGTGCCCGATACCGTCGGGAAATCGCCACCGCCCGGTGCGATCGCGTTGCGCCATTATGGCGCCGGCGGGTTCCAGTTTTCCGCATTGCACGGTCACGGCCAGATCATCCCGATCGCGATGCCAAGCTCACGCGCCGCCCCGATCGGCGGAATCGGGGCGCGCGGTCTCGCCGCCTATCGCGCCGCGCCGATCCCGATCACGGGTGCCAAATGAAGCACCCTCAAGACAGCAGCGGTCCCCAGGACGGATCGGTGGCGTTGGTCGGTGTGGGGGTGATGCGCTCGTTGAACCCGTCGGTGCCGATCGTCACCAGATGGGACACGTTGCCTACCCGCAGCGGCGTCTGGCGATAGAACATGATCACCCGTCCGTTCGGACAGAAGCTCGCACCTTCTTCGAGATAGCCTTGCGACAGGATGCGTTCGCCCGACCCGTCCGGCTTCATCACGCCGATGCCGAATCCGCCCGAACCAAGCTTTGTGAAAGCGATCATATCGCCGGTCGGCGACCAGTCCGGTTCCGCGTAGCGGCCGCTGCCGTAGGAAATCCGCTGCACGTTCGAGCCATCCGCGCCCATGACGAACAATTGCTGATCGCCCGATCCGTCGCGGTCCGAATTGAACACGATTTTCGAACCGTCCGGGCTGTAGGACGGGGTCACGTTGATCGAATTCGCGTCGGTCAACTGGGTTATCCGCCGGCTGCCCAGATCGTAGCGCACGATCATCGCCCCTCCGCCGCGTGTGACCGACAGTAGCAGGGATGCTCCGTCCGGGCTGAAGCGCGGGCCGATGCTCATTTCGCCGAAATCACCGACCATGCTGCGCGCGCCGCTTTGCAGGTCGAACAGGAAGACGCGCGGCCGGTTGCTCTCGAAGCTGACGAAGGCGAGCTGCTGGCGCGTCGGGTTGAACTGCGGCGACAAGGCCATCCAGCGCCCGGAGGTCAGGAACCTTGTGTTCGCGCCGTCGTAATCCATGATCGCCATGCGCCGCGTCGGGCTGGTCGGCGGGCCGGATACCGAAATATAGGCGACACGGGTGTCGAAATAGCCTTTTTCGCCGATCAGTTGCTGATAGATGTCGTCGGCGATGATATGGGCGATGCGCCGCCAGTTATTTGCCGTCGTGGTATAGGCGGTGCCCTGCAACTGCTTCTGCTGGGCGATGCCCCAGAGCCGATATTCGACGCGCACTTGCCCGCCGCCCTGGTCGGTCACATTGCCGGTCACCAGCGCCTGCGCGCCGAGAATGCTCCAGTTGTTCCAGACCGGCACGCCGTTCGCGAGCGAATTCGGCACGAAGCTGGTCTGGTCGATCGAGCGGAACAGCCCGCAATGATCGAGATCCGACGTAATGACCTGGGCGATCTGGTCGCCGACCACGGACGTGCCGGCACTCGCATTGGTGAAAGCCGGCAGAGCGATCGGGATCGGCGCATTATGCGCGCCCGAGACATTGATCGCGTTGCTCGGACCGTTGCCGGAAGGCGCGGTTTGCGCACGCGCGAATCGCGGCAGGATCAGCCCGGCCGCACCGGCGCCGATCATGAATCGGCGCGAGATGGCGGGCAGCCGCTCGACCAGCGTGTCCGGCAGGCGCGGGTGTGGGAAAGGCGTTGGGCGATTTGTCGTCATCGAGCACCTCTGTTCAAGGATATCGGCAATTTCATGGCGTGAATCGGAAAATGAAGGTGTGAACCGAGCCCAGCATATAGGGCGGCAGCGGCAGCTTGGCACATTGATAGTTCTTCACCGCATCGACCGCGCGCTGCGCGTAGGCGGCGAAAATCGGGTCGCCCAGCTTGCCCTGATCCTGCGAGGCCACGCGCGCTTCGCGTACCACGCCGGAAGCGTCAGTCACCACCTGCAGCAGCACGCTGAAATGCGAAACGCCGGGCGCGCCCGCGTCGATCCCCCAGCATGGCTGCACCTCGCTGCCGATCGCGTTGCGGTCCGCCGCCGACAGGCCGGAATTCGCCGTGCTCATCCGCGTGCCGCCGCCTTGCGGCGCGCCGCCCTGTTTCGGGTTGTAGCGCGCGGTCGGCGCCTTTTTCTGCTTTTCCAGCGAACGCAGCTTGGCGATGGTGTTCAGCACCGACTGGCTCATCGGCGCCGGCGTCTTGACCACGTGCTTCTGGCTGGTCGGGCTTTTCTGCGCCGGCGTCGGCGGCTGTTTCTTGGGCGGCAGCGGCAGTTTCTTCGCCGGCTTCACCTCGGTTTTCTTCTGGGGCGGATGCGGCGGTGGCGGCGGCGGCGTGGGCAGCGGCGTCGGCGCATGTGTGGGCGGCGGCGGCGGTGGCGCGGGTGCCGGCGGGCGCGGCAGTTTCGGTTCCTCGTGCGGCGCTGGCGGCGGCGGCGGTGGCGGCGGGGGTGGCGCGATCTTCGGCTGCGGTTTCGGCTTGGTCTTGGCCAGATGCGCCTTATGGACCGTGCGCGTATTGGCCGGCGCCGGCACTTTCCCTTTGTGCAGCGCCTGCTGCGGCACATGGGGCCCGATGATCGTGACATCGACCGCGGCCGATGGCGGCGCGTTCAGCTTTTCCGTCGGCAGGGCGAGGATCGCGAGCAGAATGATCGCGAGATGCACTGCCGCCGAAACGATTGCGCTTCGCCGCAATCGCGGTTCCATGGCCACGGTCTTTCAGCGCTCCGCCGAGATCATGGTCAGCGCCGCGACGGGGTGGGCTGCTGGGCGAGCAGGGCGACCTTGTCGAACCCGCCATCGGTGATGGTCGCCATCACTCTCAGCATGGTGCCGTAGGAGACGCTGGTATCGCCGCGCACGAACACGCGCCGGTCGGTGTTGTTCTTGGCGATCTGCCGCAGGGTCGCCACCAGATTATCCAGGGCCACTTTCGAATTCTGCAGATAGACGTCGCCCGCCGCATTCACCGTGATGGTGATCGGCGTCGCGTCGGTATTGACCGGCTTGGCGTTGGCGTGCGGCAGGTTGACGTTGACGCCGGAGGTGATCAGCGGCGCGGTGATCATGAAAATGATCAGCAGCACCAGCATCACGTCGACCAGCGGGGTCACGTTGATTTCCGCCATCGGACGGTAGCGGCTGCGCCGGTTGCCGCGCTTGTTGTCGAGCAGACCGCCGGCCATGTCAGGCGCGCTCTTCGGACTGGCGCGACAGGATCGCGCTGAACTCCGCGCCGAAGGCTTCGAGCCGGGCGGCGACGCGCGAAAGGTCGGTCGAAAGCTTGTTGTAGGCGAGCACGGCGGGAATCGCGGCGACCAGGCCGATCGCGGTGGCGAACAGAGCCTCGGCGATGCCGGGAGCCACCACGGCGAGATTGGTGTTGTGCATCGCCGCGATCGCCGAGAACGAGTGCATGATGCCCCAGACCGTGCCGAACAGGCCGATGAACGGGGCGACCGCGCCGATCGAGGCGAGGAACACCATGTAGCGTTCGAGCCGTTCCATCTCGCGCATGGTGGTCACGCCCATGGCGCGATCGACCCGCTCGTTCACGCTGCTCCGGCTGACATCGGCGCCCGCGATCCGCGCGGATCGCCGCCATTCGCCCATCGCGGCGCCGAATACGGCGGCCATCGGGTGGCCGGGCTCGGAGCCTTCCTGCTCGTAGAGCTCGTCGAGGCTGCGGCCGGACCAGAATTTGTCCTCGAAGGCATCGGCGTCGCGATTGACCCGGCGGATGGTGATGGATTTCTCGATGATGATCGCCCAGACCCACACGCTGGCGGCGATCAGCAGCACCATGACCAGTTGCACGACGAAACTCGCCTGCAGAAACAGGCCCAGCAGTGACAGATTGGCTCCGGGCGCTGCGAGCCCCGCGGCGTTGACAGCCTGATCCACGTTCAAACCCCTTCCACGGCGATAGCGCCGCCTGCGATTTCATCCGCCCGCATCCGCACGAGCGCGTCGCGCACCGGCCCCGGCAGGCGCGCGGGCCGTCCCGTCGCGGCGTCGATGCAGGCCAGCACGAGATGGACCCGCGCCAGCGCCGCCGCCTCGCGCCAGATCACCTGCTCCAGCGTCACCCGCGCCGCAGCGATCCCCTTGACGTGAGTCGCCACGATCAGCCGATCGTCGAGTCGCGCGGGCCGCTCATAGTCGATTTCGGCGCGGCGCACCACGAACATCCTGCCATGCGTGCGGATCATTTCCGCGTGTGGCACGCCTAGCGCGCGCAGCGCCTCGGACCGGCCGCGCTCGGCATAGCGCAGATAATTGGCGTGATAGACGATGCCGCCCGCGTCGGTATCCTCGAAATAGATGCGCAGCCCAAAGCGATGAACCCCGCCCGCGACGATGCCAGTGTCCATGCCGGTCACTCGAACGCCAGATCCTGCTGGCCGCCCGGCGCGGGCGGCGGTGCGAGACCGAGATGTGCCCAGACCTCGCGCCCGAGCATCCGCCCGCGCGAGGTGCGGGTGAGAAATCCTTCCTGGATCAGATAGGGTTCGACCACATCCTCCAGCGTGTCGCGCGGCTCCGACAGGGCCGCGGCCAGGGTTTCCACTCCGACCGGCCCGCCATTGTGATGCTCGGCGATGCGGCGCAGATAGCGCCGGTCCATCGCATCGAGCCCGCGCTGATCGACATCGAGCCGGTTCAGCGCCGCATCCGCCGCCTTGCGATCCACCGTCACCGTGCCGGCGACGGCGGCGAAGTCTCGCACCCGGCGGGTCAGCCGGCCGGCGATGCGCGGCGTGCCGCGTGAGCGCCGGGCGATTTCGGCGGCCCCATCGGACGTGAGATCCATATCCAGCAGCGCCGCCGCCCGCGTTACAATTCGAGTCAATTCTTCCGGGGTATAGAAAATCAGCCGCAGCGGAATGCCGAACCGGTCGCGCAGCGGGTTGGCGAGCAGGCCGGACCGGGTCGTCGCCCCGATCAGGGTGAAGCGCGGCAGATCGATCCGCACTGAGCGCGCCCCCGGCCCTTCGCCGATGATCAGGTCGAGCACGAAATCCTCCATCGCGGGATAGAGCACTTCCTCGATGGCGGGTTGCAGGCGGTGAATCTCGTCGATGAACAGAACGTCCCTCGGTTGCAGATTGGTCAGGATCGCCGCGAGGTCGCCGGCGCGCTGGATGATCGGGCCCGAAGTCGCG
The DNA here is from genome assembly GCF_021556475.1 of Acidiphilium iwatense. Taxonomy (GTDB): domain Bacteria; phylum Pseudomonadota; class Alphaproteobacteria; order Acetobacterales; family Acetobacteraceae; genus Acidiphilium; species Acidiphilium iwatense. The sequence goes on from NZ_JAKGBZ010000007.1 coordinate 68,657, forward strand.
CGGAACCCGACACCCATTTCGCGCGCGATGATCTGCGCCAGTGTCGTCTTGCCGAGGCCGGGTGGCCCGTGCAGCAGCACGTGGTCGAGCGGATCGCCGCGCCCGCGTGCCGCTTCGATGAATATCGCAAGATTGTCTCGGCTGGCTTGCTGGCCGGTGAATTCTCCGAGAGTTTGCGGCCGGAGCGAGGCTTCCGGGCCGTCCTCCGCGTCGCGGCCGCCGGAGACTAGGCGCTGATCGTCGATTTCGCTCATCGCGCCAGCCTGCGCAGTCCGTCACGGATCAGCGCGTCGAGCGCCGCCTCGGCACCGAGTGCCGCGATGGAGGCGGCGAGCGCCTGCTCGGCCTCGCCGCGCCGGTAGCCGAGATTGATCAGCGCCGATAATGCATCGCCAGTCGCACCGGACGGTGCGGCCGCCACCGGAATCGCGTTGAGGCCGCTCACCGCCCCGACCGGCATCGCCAGCACGCGCTCGCGCAATTCGGCGATCAGCCGTGCCGCGAGTTTCGGTCCCACCCCCGGCGCGCGCGTGACCGAAGCGCGGTCGCCCGAGGCGATGGCCGCGGCGAGCCGGTCCGGCGGCAGCGCCGAGAGCAAAGCGAGCGCCACTTTCGATCCCACGCCCTGGATGGTGGTGAGCAGCCGGAACCAGTCGCGCTCCGCCTGATCGATGAACCCGTAAAGGGTGATCGCATCCTCGCGCACCTGGGTTTCGACCAGAACGCTCGCCCGCGCCGGCGGTGCGGGCAGGGCGGCGAGGCTGCGCGCGGAGAGAAACACCACATAGCCGACGCCGTTCACCTCGATCAAACAGCGGCCATCCTCGATCGAGTCCGCGACGCCGGTGAGCCGGCCGATCATGCGGCGGGAATCCTTGTCGCGGTTGCGAGGTGATGGGCATGACAGATCGCCACCGCCAGCGCATCGGCGGCATCGGCGCGGGTGATCGCCGCCCCCGGCAGCAGCCGCCGCACCATTAGCGCGACCTGGGATTTCTCGGCAGCTCCGGTGCCGACCACCGAACGCTTGACGGTTTTCGCGCCATATTCGGCAACCGGCACGCCCGCCCGCGCCGGCGCCAGCAGCACCACGCCGCGCGCGTAGCCGAGCTTGAGCGTCGCGGTCGCGTTGCGGTTTACATAGGTCTCCTCGACGGCGGCGTGATCGGGCATGAAGTCGGTAAGCAGGCGGTTCAATGCCGCGTCCAGCGCGCGCAGCCGCTCGGGCACCGAGGCATCGCCGTCGGTGCCGATCACTCCGTCGGCGATGTGGCGCAGCCGGTTGCCATCGGCTTCGATGATGCCGAAGCCGGTGAACCGCAGGCCCGGATCGAGCCCCAATATGCGCAGCGGGCGAATCGGCATTTCCGCACTATAGATCAGGCGGAGAGCGCCTGCATCACCGGCTCGGGAATTTCGAAATTCGCGTAGACGTTCTGCACGTCGTCGCTGTCGTCGAGCGCGTCGATCAGCTTGAGCACCGCGCGCGCGGCATCCTCGCCCAGCGCGATGCTGGTCGAAGGCCGCCAATCGAGTTTCGCGGTCTCGGGCTCGCCGAATTTCTGCTCCAGCGCGTCGCGCACCGCGAAAAACGCATCCACCGCGCAGGTGATTTCATGGCCGTCGGCGCCGCTTTCGACATCGTCGGCGCCGGCCTCGATCGCGGCTTCGAGCATATCGTCGGCACTCGCGGCATCGGCGGGATAGCGCACCACGCCGAGGCGACCGAACAGGAAGGCGACCGAATTGCTCTCGCCCAGCGCGCCGCCATGCTTGGAGAACGCGGCGCGGATGTCGGAGGCGGTGCGGTTGCGGTTATCGGTCAGCGCCTCGACGATGATGGCGATCCCCGAAGGCCCGTAGCCCTCGTAGCGCACCTCGGCGAAATCGTCGCCGCTGCCGCCGCCGCTGGCTTTCTTGATCGCCCGTTCGATCGTGTCGCGCGGCATGTTGGCCTGGCGCGCGGCGGCGCAGGCGGCGCGCAGGCGCGGATTGGCGGCGGGGTCGGGCAGTCCCTGCCGTGCCGAAACCGTGATCTCGCGGATCAGCTTGGCGAATTGCCGCGCCCGGCGCGCATCCTGCGCGCCCTTGCGGTGCATGATGTTCTTGAATTGCGAATGTCCGGCCATGTTCAGTCGTCGGTTTTCAGTTGTCGGTCATCAGAAAGACCGGAGCCATAGCAGCGCTCGTGCCCGATGTCAGGAGGTGACGATGGCGCGGATCGCCGCGGCAAGCCGCGGCGCGGTCGCCTGGAGCGCGTAATGTTCGGCGGCGCGCTCGCGCGCGGCGACGCCCATGGCGCGGCGGAGCGGAACATCGTCGCGCAGCCGGCGCAGCCGGTCGCACCACGCGGCTGCATCCCCCGCCAGAAATCCGGTGACGCCGTCCTGCACGATGGCCCGGTTGGCGCCGATCGGGCTGCCGATCGGTGCGCGGCCGGCGGCCATGTATTGCACGAGCTTATAGCCGGATTTGCCGCGCGCCCAGGCATCGTCGGGCAGCGGCATGATGCCGACATGGCACTGGCCGATCAGGTGCGCTTCGGTCGCCTCGCTCCAGGGCATATGCCGGCAGGTCACGCCGTCGATCGCGAAACCGGGTGCCCCGATCACCAGCAGTTCCAGCGGCGCCTCGGCGGCGAGCGTGCGCAGCGGCCCGGCGATGCTGGCGAGATAGGGTGCGGTGACCGGCGTGCCGATCCAGCCGACGGTGAACGGCCCGCCCGGCTCCCCGGCGATCGGATAATGGTCCAGATCGACCACGGTGGGCAGCAGCAATACGTTGCGTGCCCCGGCGCCGATCGCCCAGTCGCGCAGCGTCTCGTTGGCGACGATGGTGAGCGAGGCGCGCCGCAGCAAAGCGGGGAATTTGCCGCCGAGCAAAGTGCGCACCAGCCGGTTGCCCCCGCCGCCGTAGCGCAGGAACCAGGCATCGTCGAAATCGAGAATGAAATTTTTCTCGCCGAGCAAGGCGCGTTCCAGCACTGCCGGCAGGAACGGCAGCAATTCCTTCTCGATCCAGACGAGATCATGGTTTCGGATCGCGGCACGCAGCCCCGCCGCCCGGCCATAGGCGGCGAGAACCGGCTTCACGCGCGACCCGCCTTCATACAGCGCGCGGATATAGCCATCCGACAGGAACGGTCGCGCGGTGCAGGCGATGCCGAATTCCGCCAGCCTCGGCGCATATTGCAGAAGCCGCAGACGGCTGCTCGCCCCCAGCCGCCCGTAGCGCGTGGCCATCAGCACGCGCAACGGTGCGGACGGAGCACGCTCCACCTGTGACCGTCCCGTTTCGGTCACTTGGGTCGGGCCGGCTCGGTCAGCCCGGTCGAGATGAACGCTTATCGACATGATCCATCATGTGGGTAATGGCGCGAAAATTTCCGCCCCGGCGGCCGATCAAAAGCCGAATATCGAATGATTTCAAGAGGCGCTCGAAAATATTTCGAGTATGTGTCAAATATATTGATTTCGCCTCGTTTTGAGACGTTTTGAGCGTTCCTATGTCGCCTTGGCCGGTTGCGATGTTGCGACCAGCCATGCGGCGGCGACCAGCATCGCCGCGACCATCACGAACGGCGCGCCGGGCAGCCGCCAGGGAACATCGCGGCTGAACGCGTCGAACACTGCCGCACCGGCCAGCGGCGCCACGATCGCGGTCAGTCCCTCGATCGAGGACAGCGCGCCATTCATCCGCCCCTGCTGATCCGCCGGAATCGCACGCGACAGCATGCTGCGAATCGCCGGATTCGCGATCGAGCCGAGCGCGATGAAGATCACTCCGGCGAACATCCAGGCTGGGGCAGCGGCCAGGCCGAAGATCAGATAGCCGGCCGCGTTGCAGCAAAAGCCGATCAGCGCGGTACCGCGTTCGCCGAACCATCCCACGGCGTGCTTGACCAGGCCGAATTGCACGATCGAGGAGGCAATTCCCACGGCGGTGAAAAATACGCCGTTCTGGCGCGGTCCCCAGCCGAACCGGAGTTCGGCGTACAGCACGAAAACCGCCTGCAGCGCGCCAAGTCCGAACCAGCGCACGCTCCATGCGGCGGCGAGGCGCCAGAGCCGCGGTGCCGCCGCCAGAACGCGCATCGCGCCCAGCGGGGTCGCATCGCGCAGCCGCAATTCCCGTCGCCGCTCGGGCGGCAATGATTCCGGCAAGACGAATACGCCATACAATACGTTCAGCGCGACGAGACAAGCCGCGATCACAAACGGCAGGCGCAGATCGATCGCGCCCAGAAATCCGCCCAGCATCGGGCCCGCCATGAAACCGAGGCCGAAGGCCGCACCGATCATGCCGAACCGCTGCGCCCGCTGCTCCGGCGGGGTGATGTCGGCGATATAGGCGCTCGCCGCCGAGACATTCCCGGCGGTGGCGCCCGCGATCATCCTGCCGATGAACAGCCAGCCGATGGTGGGTGCCGCGGCAAGAAGCAGGTAATTCGCCGCGCTGCCGGATAAGGAAATCAGGATCAGCTTGCGCCGGCCGAATCGGTCGCTCAACTGGCCGAGCACCGGGGCCGCGAAAAACTGGGCCGCCGCGAAGGTCATGCTGAGCACGCCCACCCACAAGGCCGCGTGCGAGGGCGGCACATCGGCGAGTTTCTGGACCAGGGCAGGCAGGATCGGCGCGATCAGACCGAAGCCGAGCGAGTCGATCACCAGGACCGCGAAAATGAAGCCCATGATTTCAGGGGGACACTAGCAAACGTATGATTCTAGTGTGGTGGTTCCGAAGTTCCTAAAATCACCACCGCGAATACGTAGGAACTTCAGAACCAAAAACCACACTAAATTGTTTATTTGAAGCGGATGGCGGCCTGAAGCGATAGGCGCGGGCGGAAAACTGGCTCCCGGAGTAGGACTCGAACCTACGACCCAGCGGTTAACAGCCGCTTGCTCTACCAGCTGAGCTATCCGGGAACCGTGAACCGCGTCTTAGCCAAGCGGACCGGCGATGGCAACAGGCGGGAAACCGATATCGGCCATCCGCGACCCATGCGCTCTTGGGGCGGCGCGCGGCCTATGCTAAGGCGCGATCGGAAGCGAGAGTGGCGGAATGGTAGACGCACGCGACTCAAAATCGCGCGTCGCAAGACATGGGGGTTCGAGTCCCCCCTCTCGCACCATGTCCTAATCTTGTATCGTCATCCGGCGCGGGCGCGCCTTCTCGCGCATCGGCGGCAGCTTGGACGCGGCGATCTTCTTGCTCATGCCCACGGGCTTCTTGCCGTTCGCCTTCCGCGCAGCCCGGTCCTTCGGTGAAGGTTTCGCCGCCGCTCCCGGCCGGACCGGCGCGATCGGATAGGGGGTCGGCGTCGGGCGCGCGAGCCGCATTTCGTCCTGCGGATCGAGCCGGCGCAGATCGCGATACAGCCCGCCCTCGCGCGCGAAATGCCGGTTGTAGAACGGGTCGTGCGGCAGAACATGGTCCCAGCGGTCGCGCATCGCCTCGTTCTCGCGCATGAAACGCGACAATTTGTCCTCGTCGAGATCGTCGCCCCGGCTCATGCTCTCGCGATGTTCGCAGACCACGTCAGGCGTGAAGACGATCCGGTATCCCGCCTCCCTGATCTTGACGCAAAGATCGACATCGTTGAACGCGATACCGAGTTCCGCCGCGTCGAACCCGCCCGCCGCGTCGAACGCCGCGCGCCGCACCAGCATGCAGGCAGCGGTGACGGCGGCGACCTCGCGCGCCGCGATCGCATGGGCGATATAGCCGGGCGCCGTGCCGGGCAGGCCGCGGAACGCATGGTCGGCAACCCCGCCGACACCCAGCACCACGCCCGCGTGCTGCACTGTGCCGTTGGGGTAGAGCAGCTTCGCGCCGACCGCGCCGATCCGCGGATCGGCCAGCGCCTCGTTCAGCATGGTGCGCAGCCAGTTCGGATCACTCACGATCACGTCGTTGTTCATGAACAGGAGGAACGGATGCTTCACCGCCGCCACGCCGCGATTGTTGATCATCGAGTAGTTGAACGGCTCGGCGATCCGAATGACCTTGGTGCCCGGCAGATTGCCCTGTTCGGCGCAGAATGCCTCCGCATCCGCGCCCTGCGACCAGTTGTCGAGCAGAATGATCTCTATTTTCATCCCCCCGCTATGCTTACGGATCGCCTCGACGCATTGGCGCGTCAGGTCGATGTGGTTTCGGAACGGAATCAGGATCGACACGCCCGGATCGTCGTTCAGCCGGAAACTGGTCCGATAGCAGGTCAGCGCGCCGCGCCGCTCCACCTTCGCGGGCAGGTTGCGGCGCCTGAGGTGCTCGGCCACCGCGACCTCGCCGGCCAGCGCCGCGCGCGGCTTGGCGCTCGCGCCGGAGCCCGCCGTCGATTTCGGCGTGATCCGCCAGTGATACAGGATTTCCGGCACGTGGTGGATTTCGTGTGGCAATAGCCGCTCGGAAAGGCGGAGCAGAAGGTCGTGATCCTGGGCGCCGTCGAAGCGCGGGTCGAGCCCGCCCGCCGCGCGCACCAGCGCGGTCTCGGCCAGCACAAGATGGCAGATGTAATTGAGATCGAGCAGGAAGCGGTAGTTGAAATCCGGCTTGAAATTCGGCTCGGAAACATGCCCGTTGCGGTCGATCTTGTCCTCGTCGGAATAGAGCAATCTCGTGCCGGTCGCCGACTGGGCGCGCAGCATCACCTCCAGCGCGAACGGCTCCAGCATATCGTCATGATCGAAGAAGACGACGAACCCGCCGCAGGCTTCGGCCAGCGCGCGGTTGGTCGCCTCGGCGATGCCGCCGTTCTTCGCCTGGGCGAAGACGCGGATGCGCGGGTCGAGGGCGGCGAGCTTTTCCAGCGTCTCGGTCAGCGCGTCGTCGCGGCTCGCATCGTCGACCAGAATGAGTTCCCAGTTCTGCCAGGTCTGCGCCCGCACCGAATCGATTGCGGCGAGAAATTCGCCGTGATCGGGCCGATAGACCGGGCACAGCACCGAAACCAGGGGCTCGCCCTCGATCGCGCCGTAGCGCGCCTCGGCGCGGGGCAGCACCAGTGGCGCATTCTGCCGCGCCCAGGCCGGATAATCGCCGAGCGACAGGCGTTCGGCCGGCAGCGCCGCCTTCAGCTCGCGGCGCAGATGATAGGCGTAGCGGAACAATTCGTCGGCGCGGTCGATCAGATTGGCGATGCGGGTCCGCTCCGCATCGGTCGGGATCGCGATTTCCAGCGGGCTGCCGCGCAGCTTCTGGCGCTCCGGCATAGCGTGGAAATCGAGCACCACGCTCTTGCCGTGGCGCAGCTCCGGCGGCACCGCATAGGAAAATCCGCAGGCCGGATCGGCGCCGAGCGCTTCGGCCACGTCGGCGCGGAATTCGTCGGCGGTCAGCTCTGCGATCGGCTGGCCTTTGGTCGAGATCAGCACCCGCACGCCGCCGGTCTTGGTTCTGCTGCGCTCGTCGATCCGCAGCACCCAGCCCTGGATCATGCCGTCGACCAGACCGTCGAGCACGCCGTCGATGTGCATGCGGCTGGTCAGGCAGAAATGCAGCTCCGGCAGCACGATGCCGCCGCGTCCCGGCAGATGGATCGGATCGCCGTCCAGCGTCGCGAACGAGAGCACGTGGCGCAGCCCGTCCTGGAACCGGAGCGGGATCATGTATTCGAAGCCGACTCGGGTGGAGGGCAGGTTGAGGGTCGCGACATCCGGCCGGTTGACGTCGCAGGTCAGCACCTCGACGATCTGTCCGTCGATGATCACCCGCATCGCGAGCGGCCGGTCCGGCCGGGTCGGGTCGAGGGCCCAGCCGGCCAGCGTTGCATCCTCGATCCGGTCCAGGAAGCCGAGAATCATCCGGCCGGGCCGGACCGGGCCGGAAGGCGCTTTGGCAACGCGGTCGGATTGCTGCGAAAAAGCGCGTTTCGCCATAGAGTTGCCCTGCCATCTGTGATTGTCCCATCCGCGCAACGGCATTACGCGGGCGTGTCGCGATGCAATAAATTGAAATTTCCGAGGGTTCAATTAATTTCATCGTAATTCAATGCGTTTATTTTTGGGATTTTTTCTCTGAATTTTTTTTGAAATTTGTTTTTGTTTGCGATTCTCTCGATGCGAGTACCGGGCTCGGCCGATCGGCGTGCCGGAACCCCCCTGTTGCCTTTCCCCGCGGTTCTGCGTATAGGCCGCGACTTCCAGCGCGATCGCGTCGCGAGACCGGGCCCATTGGCATGCCCGGCCGCACAACGCGCACCTTGGGCGCACCCGCGCTTCGGGCACGGACATCGAGGAGTATGAAATGCCGAAAATGAAGACGAAATCGTCAGTAAAAAAGCGGTTCAAGATCACCGCCACCGGCAAGGTCATGGCCGGTCACGGCAACAAGCGCCACGGGCTGATCAATCGCTCGCAGAAAATGAAGCGCACCAATCGGGGCATGATGGCCCTGCCCGAGCAGGACGGCAAAACCGTCAAGCAATGGGCCCCCTACGGTCTGGATTGAGGAGAGCGCAGCATGGCACGCGTCAAACGGGGTGTGACCACCCACGCTCGGCACAAAAAAGTTCTGAAACAATCCAAAGGCTTCGTCGGCCGCTCCTCTTCCAGCTACCGCATCGCGCTGGAGCGCCTGGAAAAGTCGCTGCAATACGCCTATCGTGACCGCAGGGTGAAGAAGCGCGAATTCCGCGCACTCTGGATTCAGCGGATCAACGCGGCGGTGCGCGAGCACGGCATGACCTACAGCCAGTTCATCGCTGCGCTGAAACAGGCGAATATCGAGCTTGACCGCAAGGTTCTCGCCGCGATGGCGTTCGACGACGCTGCGGGCTTCGCCGCCATCGTCGAGGCCGCGAAAGCCGCGCGCGGGTGAAAGTGTGACATCAGGCTGGTGCCAATACGGGCGACCGTATCGGCACCAGATGGTCCAGAAACAGCGAAGCGCAAGCCTGCCAGGAGAATTGCTCGGCGAATCTCCGGCACGCGCGCCGGTCGATCGCCAGTGCACCGAGTGCGGCCTTGTGCAAATCGTCGTCGAGCACGCCGACCGGCTCGGCTGCAGCGCCGATGACATCGCGCGGTCCGGCAACCGGGAAGGCCGCGACTGGCGTTCCGGCGGCGAGCGCCTCCAGCAGAACCAGGCCGAACGTATCGGTCCGGCTCGGGAACACGAACGCATCCGCGCTCGCGAAGATCGCGGCGAGTTCGGCGCCGTGCAGCGCGCCGAGGAAGCGGGTGCGCGGCCCCGAATGGCGCCGTTCCAGCCGAGCGCGCTCCGGGCCGCCGCCGACCACCAGCCTGGTTCCCGGCAGGTCGAGATCGAGAAACGCGGTCAGATTCTTCTCCACCGCCAGCCGGCCGACCGAGAGGAAAATCGGCCGCTCATAGGGCAGGGGCCCGGCGCGGCCGGGGTGGAACAGCGCCGCATCGACGCCGCGCGACCACAGGCGCGTATTGCCAAATCCGCGGGCTTGCAGTTCGGCGGCGAGCGAGCGCGTCGCCACCATGGTGCCGGAACCCTGGCCGTGAAACCGCCGCAGCCAAGCATAGGCGAGGCGCCGCGGCAGCGCGATCCGCGCCGCCAGATAATCGGGGAACCTTGTGTGATAGGCGGTGGTGAACTGCCATCCCGCCCGCCGCGCCAGCCGCGCCGCGGCAATGCCGAGCGGCCCTTCGGTCGCGATATGCAACGCATCCGGCGCGAACTCCGCGACCAGGGCGGCAAGCCGCCTGCGCGGGCACAAAGCCAGGCGGATTTCCGGGTAGCTCGGGCAGGGCAGGGTGCGGAACCGATCCGGCCCGATCACCATCACTGTCTGGCCCAGCGCCTCCAGCTGTTCCGCCAGCATCGACAGGGTGCGGACCACGCCGTTGACCTGCTTGTGCCAGGCATCGGTGACGATGAGGATGCGTGCGGGGTCAGGCAGGTGCCGCATCCAATGCGTCCCGCTCCGCCCCGGCCTTGCGCGGCGCCAGGAACGACAGCCGGTTGCGCGCCGCCCAGTCGATCAGTTCGAGCCGCCCGTCCCAATGCTCGACCAGGGCGGTGCAGCTCTCCACCCAGTCGCCATCGTTGACGTACAGAACCTCCCCGACCATGCGCATCTCGGCATGATGGATGTGGCCGCACACCACCCCGTCGAACCCGCGCTGGGCGGCATCGGCGGCGAGCGCGGTCTCGAAACGGTCGATCGCCTTCACCGCTTCCTTGACCCGCCGCTTGAGATAGGCGGAAAGCGACCAGTAAGGGTAGCCGAACCGCGCGCGGGCGATGTTGAAATACCGGTTGAGCACCAGCGCCGCCGTGTAGGCCCAGTCGCCGAGCAAGGCCAGAATCTTCGCGTAGCGCACCACGGAGTCGAACTGATCGCCGTGGATCACCAGAAGCCGCTTGCCGGCGGCGGTGACGTGCTCGGCTTCGGCGGCGAAGCGGATGCCCGCCATCTCCAGCCCGAGCGGCAGATAGCGCCGCACGATTTCATCATGGTTGCCCGGCACGTAGGTGATCGCCGCGCCGTTGCGGGCGTGGCGCAGGATCAAGGCAAGCACCTCGTCGTGGTGCCGGTCCCAGTACCAACCGCGCCGGAGCCGCCAGCCATCGATGATGTCGCCCACCAGAAAGATGTGCTCGGCCGCGTTCCGGCGCAGGAAATCCGCGAGAAAATCGGCACGGCAGCCGCGCATGCCGAGATGGGTGTCGGAGATGAACACGCTGCGATAGCGCGTTATGGCGGCCGGAGCTGTCATGACGCGTCCGATACGCGATCGTTTCGTGCCGCGCCTAATGAAACTCTGATGACAGGATCTGGCGTTTTACAAATTCATGACGCTCTGTGCCGGGTTACCCGGCTCCGACCTGCCTCAGCCAGTCCTGGAGATTGTAGTAGTTGGTGACCCGCGCGATCCGCCCGTCGCTTATGTCGAAGAACGCGCCGGCCGGCAGAACGTAGCGCTGGCCGCGCGCCTCGGGCAGGCCGGGATCGGTTTTCAGATATTCGCCATGCACCACGAACTCAGCGGCGGCGCGCGTGCCGTCCGCGCCCGGCATCACCACGATATCGGTCAGCCGCTCGCGATAGGAGATGTTCATGTGATCGAGGAAGGCGGCGAATTTGTCGCGCCCGGTCTCCCGCGCGCCCTGGTTGATGTCGTGGATCACGTCATCGGTCAGCAGGTCGAGCATCGCCCGCGGCTGCCCCGCATTGAACGCGGCGTAATAGGATTCGATCAGGTTTTTGGCGTTGGTCGGCATCGTTTTCCCCGTAGGCTCATAAGCCCTCACAGTTCCGCGATTCGCCGCGCGATTCAAGAGTGCCGCGAAAAATCGCGCGGCACTTCCAACGGCCTTGCCCGGAATGCCTTGCTGTGCCTACCCTATAGGTCAATGGAGGAGCGAAACCATGAACCAGTCCGAAAACCGCCAGTTCCGCCTCGCCCGCCGCCCGGCGGGCATGGTCAAGCGCGAGGATTTCGAGTTCCGCACCGATAGGCCGCGTCCGCCGGAATCCGGCGAAATCATGGTCGGGGTCGAATATCTCTCGCTCGACCCGGCGATGCGTGGCTGGATGAACGAGGGCAAATCCTACATCCCGCCGGTCAGGCTCGGTGAGGTGATGCGCGCCCTTGGTCTCGGCACCGTCATCGAGAGTAAGGCTCCGGGCTTCGCGCCGGGCGATACGGTAAGCGGCCAGCTCGGTGTCCAGAGCGTCGCGACCGTTGCCGCGAAGGACTGCTTCAAGGTCGATCCCAGCCTCGCGCCCAAGCCGCTGTTCCTCTCCGCCCTCGGCATGACCGGCATGACCGCCTATTTCGGTCTGCTCGCCGTCGGCGAGCCGAAACCCGGCGAAACCGTGGTGGTCTCGGGCGCTGCCGGCGCGGTCGGCGCGCTGGTCGGCCAGATCGCCAGGATCAAGGGTTGCCGGGCGGTCGGCATCGCCGGCGGGGCGGCAAAATGCCGCTATCTGGTGGACGAACTCGGCTTCGACACCGCGATCGACTACAAATCCGAGGCCGTGCCGGCCAAGCTGCGCGAGCATTGCCCCAAGGGCATCGACGTGTATTTCGACAATGTCGGCGGCCAGATCCTCGACGACTGCCTGGCTCAGATCAATCTGCGCGCCCGCGTGGTGATTTGCGGCGCGATCTCGCAATACAACAACACGACGCCGGTCAAAGGTCCCGCCAACTACCTCTCGCTCCTGGTCAACCGCGCGCGGATGCAGGGCATGATCGTTTTCGACTATGCCGATCGCTACGCCGAGGCCGCCCGCGACATCGCCGGCTGGATGCGGGAGGGAAAGCTCAGGAGCCGGGAAGACATCGCCGATGGGATCGAGACGTTCCCCGAAACCCTGCTCAAGCTGTTCACCGGCGAGAATTTCGGTAAGCTGATCTTGAAAGTCTGACAGCAGACCGGCGGTGGGCGCGCCATTGCGCCGCCGCCACCGGTATGTCACCATGATTAAACTATAATGAACACGCAGCCATGATCGTGCTGCCGGGGAGCCAACGCCTTGAAAGGGGAGTGCGTCGATCCGCGCATGAATGACCGTTCCGAATTTGCCCGATGAGCGATTACGTTCTTGAAGCGCAAGGCCTGTCCAAGGGATTTCGCGGCTTTATGGCCGTCCAGGGCGTCGATCTGAATGTCGAAAACGGCAGCATCCATGCCCTGATCGGCCCGAACGGCGCTGGCAAGACCACCTGCTTCAACCTGCTGACCAAATTCCTCCAGCCGAGCGCCGGCCGTATCGCATTCGAAGGCCAGGATATCACGCAATTGTCACCCGCCGGTGTCGCACGGCGCGGCATGGTGCGCAGCTTCCAGATTTCGGCGGTATTCGGCCACATGACGGCGCTGGAGAATGTCCGCATCGCGCTCGCGCGGGCGCGTGGCGGCAATTTCGATTTCTGGCGCGGCGAGCGCGTGCTGATTCGCTTCAACGATCGCGCACTGGCACTCCTGGACGATGTCGGTCTGTCGGACAGTGCGGGTGTGCCGGCCGTAGCTTTGTCCTATGGCCGCAAACGCGCGCTTGAAATTGCCACCACGCTCGCACTGGAACCGCGCCTGATGCTGCTCGACGAACCCACCGCCGGCATGACCGAAGCCGATGTCGGGCGCATCGTCGCGCTGATCCGCAAGATCCGCGCCGGGCGCACCATCCTGATGGTGGAGCATAATTTGTCGGTCGTTTCCGGCCTGTCGGACCGGATCACCGTGCTCGCACGCGGCCGCGTGCTCGCCGAGGGCGATTATGCCAGCGTGTCCGCCAACGAAGCCGTCGTCACCGCCTATCTCGGCACGGACCATCAGGATGTCTGACGCGTCGATGCTGAATGTCCGGGGCCTCAACGCCTGGTATGACGAAAGCCACGTGCTGCACGGCATGGATTTCGAGGTGCGCGAGGGCGAATGCGTCACCTTGCTCGGCCGCAACGGCGCCGGCAAATCGACCACGCTGAAAGCGATCATGGGGCTGGTGCCGAAACGCGCCGGCAGCGTGATGTTTCGCGGCAGGGAACTGATCGCGGCCCGGCCCGATGTCGCGGGGCGCGCGGGCATCGGGTTCTGCCCGGAAGATCGTGGTATTTTCGCCGGGCTTTCGGTCGAGGAAAACCTGATGCTGCCCCCGGTGGTGGCACCCGGCGGGATGAGTGTCGCCGACATCCACACGTTGTTTCCCAATCTCGCGGAACGGGCAAAGAGTGCGGGGACCAAACTCTCGGGCGGCGAACAGCAGATGCTGGCGATCGCACGAATCCTGCGCACCGGCGCCAAACTTTTGCTCCTTGATGAACCCACCGAGGGGCTCGCCCCGGTGATCGTTCAGCAGATCGGCCGGATGATCGGCGAGATCAAACGTCGCGGCTTCACCGTGCTTCTGGTCGAGCAGAATTTCCACTTCGCATCCCGTATGGCCGACCGGCATTATCTGGTCGAACACGGCCAGGTGGTGGACATGATTCCGAATCACGAACTGCCCACCCGTGCCGACTCCTTGCACCGTCGGCTCGGCATATGATGACCAGAACCGGAGGACAGACCATGAAACTGACAAGACGAACCCTGCTCGGCACTGCCGCCACGGGTGCCGCCGCCGCTTCCTTTCCGCTCACCCGTGCCCGCGCCGCCGGAAAATCGCTGAAAATCGCGGTGATCAGCGATTTCTCCGGCCCGTATCGCGACGATGGCGGCCCCACCTCGGTCGCCTGCGTCAAACAGGCGGTCGCCGATTTCGGCGCCAAGCAGAAAGGCTACGACGTCACCGTTCTGAAGGGCGATCATCAGAACAAGCCGGATGTCGGCGTCGGGCTGGCCCGCCAGTTCTACGATCAGGGCGTCGATCTGGTGATCGACGTGCCGAACACCGCCGTCGCCCTCGCGATCCAGGGTGTCGCGCACGATAAGAACCGCGCCTTCATCGATTCGGGAGCCGCCGGATCTTCGCTGACCGGAAAATTCTGCAATGCGCAGTCGATCCACTGGACCTACGATACCTACATGCTCGCCCAGTCGACCGGCGGTGCGATGGTGAAAGCCGGTGGCAAGACCTGGTTCTTCATCACCGCCAATTACGCCTTCGGCCATTTGCTGCACGATCAGACCGCAGCGGTAGTCAAGCAGCATGGCGGCAAGGTGCTCGGCAACGTCAATTACCCATTCCCGCAGACCACCGATTTCTCGTCTTTCCTGATCCAGGCGCAATCGTCCGGCGCCCAGGTGCTCGGCCTCGCCAATGCCGGCGCGGATACGGTGAACTCTGTCAAACAGGCGCATCAGTTCGGCCTGAACAAGAAAATGAAAATCGCCGGCCTGCTCGTCTTCCTGAACGACGTTCACGGCATGGGGCTGGAGATCGCGCAGGATCTGATCCTGACCGAAAGTTTCTACTGGAACCTGAACGACCGCACCCGCGCCTTCACCAAGCGCGTGCTGCCGCGCACGCCGAACAACTACCCCTCGATGGGTCAGGCCGGCTGTTATTCGGGCACGCTGCACTTCCTGAAGACCGTGCATGAAATGAACAACATGAAAGCGGCGGCGAACGGCGCGGAACTGGTCGCCGCGATGAAGAAGATGCCGACCGACGACGATGCGTTCGGCAAGGCCTATATCCGCGCGGACGGTCGCTTCATGTGCGATGCGTTCCTGTTCCGGGTGAAAAAGCCGGGCGAGAGCAAGATCCCCTGGGATTATTACACCCTGCTCGAAACCACGCCGGCCGCCAAGGCGTTCATGCCGATGGCGATCGAAGGCTGCCCGCTGGTCAAGGCGTAAGGCTTCGCCCGCCATGATGATGATCTTTGGCAAGCCGGCGCCATTGCTGTTCGGGCAATTGCTGCTCGGCATCATCAACGGCTCGTTCTACGCGATGCTGTCGCTTGGGCTGGCGATCATTTTCGGCCTGCTGCGGGTGATCAACTTCGCCCATGGCGCGCTGTTCATGGTGGGCGCCTTCGTCACCTGGGGTTTGCTGCACTATCTCGGCATCGACTACTGGGTGGCGCTGTTCGCGGCGCCACTCATCGTCGGTGCCTTCGGCCTTCTGCTCGAACGCGGGTTGATCCGGTTCACCTACAAGCTCGATATTCTCTACGGACTTCTGCTCACCTTCGGTCTGGCCCTGGTGCTCGAAGGATTGTTCACCAACGGGTTCGGCAGTTCAGGGGTCAGCTATAACGGGCCGGACATTCTCTCGGGCACGCTTGATCTCGGCTTCATGTTCCTGCCGGTCTATCGCGGTTTCGTCATCGTCGCGGCGGCGCTGGTCTGTTTCGCCGTCTGGTTCACCATCGAGCGAACCCGGCTCGGCGCGCTGCTGCGCGCGGCGACGGAAAACCCGTCTCTGGTGCAGGCTTTCGGCGTCAATGTGCCGCGTCTGGTCGCGCTCACTTTCGCGGGTGGCGTGGCGCTCGCCGGTTTCGCCGGCGTGCTGGCCGCACCACTCTACTCGGTCAATCCCAACATGGGCAGCGATCTGATTAACACGGTGTTTGCCGTGGTCGTGATCGGCGGGATGGGCTCGATCGGCGGTGCCATCCTCACCGGCTTCGGCCTCGGTGTCATTCAAGGATTTACCGAGGTTTTCTATCCGCCGGCATCCTCCGTCGTAGTGTTCGCGGTGATGGCGATCGTGCTGCTGGCCCGGCCGGCCGGCCTGTTCGGAAAGGCGGCGTGATGCTGGGCTTCACCCGCGCGCAATCGGCCGGATTCGTGCTGATGGTCGCGATTCTGCTCGCTGCACCCTTCGTCGCCTATCCGATCTTCCTGATGCAGGTGATGTGCTACGCGCTGTTCGCGATGGGTGCCAATCTGCTGATGGGCTATATCGGCCTGCTGTCGCTCGGGCAGGCGGCGTTTTTCGGCATGGGCGGCTATGTCGGCGGCTACGCGGTGCAGAGCCTGCATCTCACCCCCGAACTCGGCGTCGTTCTCGGCGGGCTCACCGGGGCGGCCATCGGCGTCGTGTTCGGCTGGCTCGCGATCCGCCGGCAGACCATTTATTTCGCGATGATCACGCTGGCGCTGGCGCAATTCGTCAATTTCTTCGCCGTGCAGGATACGGGCTTCACCGGCGGCGAGAACGGCATGCAGAACATCCCGCGCGGCAAGCTTTTCGGCATGGTCGCCCTGGGGCCGGACTTGCATCTCTATGCGTTCACGCTGGTGATTTTCCTGGCCGGCTTCCTGTTCGCGCACCGGGTCATCCATTCGCCGTTCGGCCAGGTGGTCAAGGCGATCCGCGAGAACGAGAGCC
Organism: Acidiphilium iwatense; assembly: GCF_021556475.1. Taxonomy (GTDB): domain Bacteria; phylum Pseudomonadota; class Alphaproteobacteria; order Acetobacterales; family Acetobacteraceae; genus Acidiphilium; species Acidiphilium iwatense. The sequence continues at coordinate 85,368 of NZ_JAKGBZ010000007.1, forward strand.
GGGCGATTTCGCTCGGCTACAAGGTCGATCAGTATAAATGGATCATTTTCATCATCGCCGCCTTCCTGGCCGGCATCGCCGGCGCGTTGAACGCCCTGGTCACCAAGATCGTGACCTTGACCGATGTCGGCAACGTGACCTCGGCGATCGTGGTGCTGATGGTTCTGGTGGGCGGCATCGGCACGGTGTTCGGGCCGCTGATCGGCGCGGCGATCGTCATCGCCATGCAATACTACCTCGCGAGTTTCAGCGATTGGGTTACGGTGATCCAAGGCGTGATCTTCATCGCCTGCGTCCTGCTGTTCCGCCGTGGCGTCGTGGGCGAATTCGCGGCCAAGCTCAAACTCTCGCTATGAACGCCCCATGGCATTGACCGGCCAGCTCCAGGAGTTCGACGCCACGGCGCTCGCCGCACTGGTCGCGAAAGGTGATGTCTCCGCTGGAGAACTTCTCGAAGCCGCATTGGCGCGCATCGACGCCGCCGAACCGCGGCTGAACGCCGTCGCGGTCGATATGCGGGATAAAGCGCACAAGCAGGCCGCGGGCAAGCTCACCGGACCGTTCGCCGGCGTGCCGTTCCTGCTCAAGGATATTCTGCAGGATTATGCGGGCTCGCGCATGACCCTGGGCGCCGTCGCGCTCAGGGACAATATCGCCACGCGCAACGCGGCCTATGTCGATCGCTGTCTCGCCGCCGGCCTCGTCATCATCGGTTCGACCGCGACACCCGAGCTCGGCCTGAAGGCGACGACCGAAACGATCCTGCATGGCGCGACCCGCAATCCATGGGGCTTGGATCGCACGCCCGGCGGCTCGTCCGGCGGCTCGGCGGCGGCGGTCGCGGCGCGCATTCTGCCGATGGCCGGCGCCTCCGATGGCGGCGGTTCGATCCGCATTCCCGCCGCCTATTGCGGGTTGTTCGGTCTGAAACCGTCGCGCGGCCGGATCTCGGAAGGTCCGGCGAACGGCGAGGGGTGGGAAGGTGCGGTGTGCAGCCATGTGCTCACCCGCAGCGTTCGCGATTCGGCGGCGATGCTCGATGTGCTCGCCGGCCCCGAACCGGGCGATCCGTTCGTGATCCCGCCGCCCGCGCGTCCGTATGCGCAGGAAGTCGGCGCCGATCCCGGCCGGCTGCGCATCGGGTTTTCGACCCGTTCGCCGATCGGCGGCGCGGTCGCGCCGGAGATGACCGACGCCGTCGCCAAAGCCGCGACGCTTCTCGAATCCCTTGGCCACCATGTCGAGGAAGCCGAACCGGACATCGATGGCGGGTTGCTGTCGCGCTGCTATATGGGGCTCTATTTCGGCCATGTCGCCGCGCTGGTCGATGACATCAAGCGCCGGAAGAAAATCCCTGAATCGTCCTTCCACCCCGACACGCGAGCCCTGGCGCTGCTCGGCCGGGCGATGTCGGCGGGGGCCTATGTCGAACTGCAAAGCCATTGGAACGGCTTCGCCCGCGCGCTCGGCGCGTTTCACGCCAGCTACGATCTGTTCCTCACTCCGGTGACGGCGATGGGGCCCGCAAGAATCGGCGAGCTGGAAACGCCGGAACTGCTGCAGACGTTGTCGAAACTCACCACCGCCCTGCATGCCGGCAAGCTGCTCCTGAAATCCGGCATCGTCGATCAGCTCGCCTACAAGAACCTGGAACGCACGCCGTTCACCCAACTCGCCAACCTCACCTTCGTCCCGGCAATGTCGGTGCCGCTGCACTGGGGCGAGGATGGAATGCCGGTCGGCGTTCAGTTCACCGCACGGTTCGGCGAGGAGCACACGCTGCTGCGCCTCGCCGCCCAGCTTGAGCAAGTATCGCCCTGGGCGAACCGGAAGCCGAATTTGAAATAATCGTGATATCGCAACGGACTTGCGGTATCCGGCAATCCTGGCCGGCGCCTTGAACACAGTGCCGGTGCGGCCCACATCCCGGTCAAGCACGCTCCGGGACGAGCGCCCCGTCCGGCTTGACCATGAGGGGGCGATGGTTCAATCGTCCCGAAATCCGTTGCGATACGAAAACCTGCCGTCCGAGGTTGCGTGAGGATGATGCCGCATGGATGACAAATTCGTCACGACACTCGCTACAGGCGTCGATGCCGGCCTGTCGGACGAATTGAATGCCTCGCGGCCGCGCGCGGCTCCGTCGTCGATTTATCATCTGCATCCGGGTCTCGCCGGTGGGACGGCCGCATGGAGCGATTGCGCAAATCATGCGGCGGCGCTCGGCTTCGAGGCGATCCTGCTCGCACCGCCCTTCGCGTCCGGGATGTCCGATCGCCCCTTTCACGCGCGCGATTTTGACGTTCTGCATCATGATAGCGGCGGGTCCAGTGCCGATCCGGCACTTGCGGGTTTCGCCGCATTGCTCCGCACGCTCGATATGGCGCTTCTGCTCGATATCGCGATCGACAAGATCGACCGCGATGCAGTCCTCGTGGCCGAACACCCCGACTGGTTCGTCGCGTCTGATGACGGGCTGGATTTCCGGTTCATTTCCGAGGCCGATACGCCGGTCGATTGGTGGGATGCGCGCATCGCCGCATGGCAGAAGCTGGGCATCGCGGGATTCCGGTGCGAGGCGGCACATCGGGTTCCGGCATCTGTCTGGAAACGGCTGATCGGCGCGGCAAAAACCCGCGACGCCGCCACCATTTTCATCGCAACGACATTCGGCGCAACCGCGCGGGCGATTCGCAAACTCTCTGGCTGTGGCTTCGATTTTGCCGCATCATCCGCGTGCTGGTGGGATTTTCGCGCCGGCTGGCTCGCCGATGATGTCGATCGGATCGGCAACGTCGGCAAGATAATCGCTTTCGCGGCACCGCCTTTCGAGCATTCCGGCGAATTTCCGGTGCCAACCGAAACCGCGGCGCGGCGCGCGCTCGAACTTGCAAGCTTTCTCGGCGATTCCTGGATCATGCCGATGAATTTCGCATCCGGCATGGCCATGCCCGCATCGCGTCTGACGGCGGCGATCACCACGATCAATGCGCGCCGCCGGCATTATCGCGGGCTGTTCGAGCATCCAGCCCGGATCGTCTCGCCGCCCTCATCCGACGTCGTTGTCCTCGCACGTGGAACCGCCCATAGCACTTCTAACATTTTTCTCCTCAACGCGTCGCTGGAGCAACAGGTCGCGATCCCGTTTCGCCAGCTTCGGATTTGGCTCGGCGAAGCGATCGGCGCATTCGAATCCGTCGGCGATATGTGCGGGCGACCGAACCAAAATGACACATCCATCACGCTTGCCGCCGGTGGGGCATCGATGCTTCGTGCCAATCATTCCGCGCCGATCGTCATCCCGCCACGCTCTCGCCCGACGGCGGAAAACGCGGTAGCCGCCCCGCGAATCGCGATCGAAGCCGTCACACCAGCAGTCGAAAATGGCCGCTTCGCGACGAAGCGTCTGGTCGGCGATCACGTCACGGTCGAGGCCGATTTGATCTGCGACGGTCACGGCGTGCTCGCGGCCGACCTACTCTGGCGCGGCGTCGACGAAGCGGAATGGTGGCGTACTCCGATGACCCTGCTGAGCAACGATCGCTGGTTCGCCGGCTTTCAGCTCGAACGCCTCGGGCGATATCTGTTCACGATCGAAGTCTGGGTCGATCGCTTTGGCGGCTTCGTCGAGGAAATCACCAAAAAACACGCGGCGTCCGTTCCGATCGATCTTGAACTGACCGAAGGAATCGGTTTCGTCGAATCGACGGCGCATCGCGCGTCAGCCAGATATGCCGATGATTTTGCCAGGCTTCTCACTAATTTTCGTGACGATAACCCGGCTCGTCGCCGCCAGTTGCTGACCGATCCAGCAACGATCGCGCTGATGCGCGAATGCGAGGAACGGTGCTTCCTGAGCCGACTGGCAACACCGTTCCAAATCGATGCCGAGCGGAAGGCAGCGGGTTTTGCAAGTTGGTATGAAATTTTCCCGCGCAGCCAGAGCGGCGATCCATCCCGCCACGGCACGTTCGATGATGTCATCGCGCAATTGCCGCGCATCCGCGCCATGGGTTTCGACGTGCTGTATTTTCCGCCGATTCACCCGATCGGCCGCAAGAACCGCAAGGGCCGCAACAACGCACTGACCGCAACCCCGGCCGATCCCGGCAGCCCCTATGCCATCGGCGCCGAGGAGGGCGGTTACGACGCGATCCATCCCGAACTTGGCACATTCGATGATTTTCAAAAACTCTTGGCGGCGGCGGCGGAACATGGCCTTGAAATCGCGCTCGATTTCGCGATCCAGTGCGCACCGGACCACCCCTGGCTGCGCGAACATCCCGAATGGTTTGACTGGCGGCCCGATGGCTCGATCAAATATGCGGAAAATCCGCCGAAAAAATACGAAGACATCGTCAATGTCGATTTCTACACCGAAGGCGCGATGCCGTCGCTATGGGTCGCGCTGCGCGATGTGGTCGTTTTTTGGGTCGATCAGGGCATCCGCATCTTTCGGGTTGATAACCCGCATACCAAGCCGTTGCCGTTCTGGGAGTGGCTGATCGGCGACATTCGCGCCCATCACCCGGACGTGATTTTCCTCGCGGAAGCATTCACAAGGCCAAAATTGATGTACCGATTGGCGAAACTCGGTTTTTCGCAATCCTATACCTACTTTACCTGGCGCAATACCGCACAGGAGTTGAAGGCGTATCTGATCGAGCTGACCGAAACGGCGCCACACGGTTTCTTTCGTCCGCATTTCTTCGTCAACACGCCGGACATCAATCCGGTGTTTCTGCAAACATCCGGCCGCCCCGGCTTTCTGATCCGCGCAGCCCTGGCTGCCACACTTTCGGGCCTGTGGGGCGTCTATAACGGGTTCGAGCTGTGCGAATCGCAAGCCCTGCCCGGCCGCGAGGAATATCTCAATTCGGAAAAATATCAGATCCGGGCATGGGATCACGACAGGGAGGGCAATATCATCGAAGAAATCACGGCACTCAACCGCATCCGCCGCCACAATCCGGCCTTGCACAGCCATCTCGGTCTCACCTTCCTGCCGGCCTCCAACGATCAGGTGCTTTATTTCGAAAAATCGAATGTGGATCGTTCCAATGTCATTCTTGTCGCGATCGGGTTCGATCCGTTCAACCGTCAGGATGCGACGATCGAACTTCCGCTTTGGCGATTCGGACTCCAGGATGACGCTTTTTTGCAGGCCGAGGATCTGGTGCGCGGCGTGTCGTTCGCCTGGCAAGGCAAGCACCAGATGGTCAGCCTCGATCCGCGGGAAATTCCCTATTGCATCTGGCGGGTATGCCCATGAAACGCCCGATGAAATCGGCTGCGAGTCCCCCGAATGACGATCCGCTGTGGTATAAGGACGCGGTGATCTACCAAGTTCATGTCAAGTCTTTTTTCGACAAGAACAATGACGGTGTGGGCGATTTTATCGGACTTATGGAGAAATTGGACTACATCGCGGAGCTTGGAGTCACGGCGATCTGGCTTCTGCCATTCTACCCATCGCCCAGGCGGGACGACGGCTACGACATCAGCTCCTACCGCGCAGTCCACGAAGAATATGGCACGCTCGCCGATCTACGTCGTCTTATCGACGCGGCGCATCAGCGCGGCATTCGCGTGATTACCGAACTGGTCATCAACCACACTTCGGACCAGCACCCGTGGTTTCAGCGTGCCCGCGCGGCAAAACCGGGCTCGGCCGCACGCAATTACTATGTCTGGTCCGACAACGACCAGAAATACGATGGCACGCGCATCATTTTCATCGACACCGAGAAATCGAATTGGACATGGGATGCGGTGGCCGGCGCCTACTACTGGCATCGTTTCTACAGCCATCAACCCGATCTCAATTTCGACAATCCGCGGGTTCTCCATGATGTCCTGGCGATCATGCGGTTCTGGCTCGACCTTGGCGTCGACGGCTTACGGCTCGACGCCGTGCCCTATCTCGTCGAACGGGAAGGCACGAATAACGAAAACCTTCCCGAGACCCATGCGATCCTCAAGCAAATCCGCGAAGCAATGGATCGGCACTCGCCGGGGCGGATGCTGCTTGCCGAAGCGAATCAATGGCCGGAAGACGCCCAGCAATATTTCGGCAATGGCGATGAATGCCATATGGCGTTTCACTTTCCGCTGATGCCGCGCATGTATATGGCGATCGCCCAGGAAGATCGTTTCCCGATTTCCGACATCATGCGCCAGACGCCGGCAATCCCGGAATCCTGTCAATGGGCGGTGTTTTTGCGCAATCACGATGAACTTACGCTTGAAATGGTCACCGATTCCGAGCGCGACTATCTCTGGGAAACCTATGCCGGAGACCGGCGCGCGAGGCTCAATCTCGGAATTCGCCGCCGGCTTGCGCCCTTGCTCGAACACGATCGGCGGCGCATCGAACTGATGAACGGCTTGTTGCTCTCGATGCCCGGAACCCCGGTAATCTACTATGGCGATGAAATCGGCATGGGCGATAACATCCATCTTGGCGATCGTGATGGCGTGCGCACCCCGATGCAATGGTCGCCCGACCGCAATGGCGGATTCTCTCGCGTGAATCCGGCGCAACTTGTCCTGCCGCCGATCATGGACCCGATCTATGGTTATCAGTCGGTCAATGTCGAGGCGCAGGCTGCCGACTCGCATTCGCTGCTGAACTGGATGCGGCGGATGCTGGCCATGCGCAGCCGCCATCGCGCCTTCGGCCGCGGCACGCTTCGGTTTCTCTATCCCGGCAATCGCAAAATCCTTGCCTATATCCGCGAGTTCGCCGAGTCCGACGATGAAGACGAGGTTATTCTCTGCGTCTACAATCTCTCGCGCACCGCGCAGGCGGTCGAGCTCGATCTCAGCGCCCTGGCGGGGCGCGCTCCGGTCGATCTCCTCGGCGGATCGCCATTTCCGCCGGTGGGCGAACTGCCATACATGCTTACTTTGCCGCCTTATGCCTTCTACTGGTTCAGCCTTGCCAGCGAAGGCACGATGCCGAGTTGGCGTATCCAGCCGTCAGAATCATTGCCCGAATTCGCCACACTCGTGATGCGCAACGGCTTGTCGGATGTGCTAAATACCGAAGCGCGTCGCGTGCTGGAAACCGAGAGTCTGCCGAATTACCTGGCGCGGCGCCGCTGGTTTGCGGGAAAAGATCGCCAGATCAAGGCGGCAACGCTGGGGCGTGCGGATATCGTCGGCAGCGAAGAGACCGGCCTTCTCCTTGCGGAAGTGAATGTCGAAGCAGGGGAAACACAAGAAACATATCAGGTGCCGCTTTCCGTTAACTGGGATGACGAGACGACAAATCCCTTGGTGCAGCAACTGGCGCTGGCACGAATCCGGCGGCATCGCCGGGTCGGTTACCTCACCGATGCTTTTGCGCTGGATACGCTGCCACACAACATCATTGCCAACCTTCGCGACAGCACGCGCATCGAGCTCAAAGACGGCGAAATCCGGTTTTTGCCGACAACTCAAATCGACGATCTTCCACTGACCGATGATGCGGAAATCCGGCGCTTCTCGGCCGAACAATCGAACAGCTCGATGATCGTTGGCGATGCCGCGATCATCAAGGTTCTGCGCCGAATCGAGAGCGGCCTTCACCCCGAAACCGAAATGAGCCGCTTTTTGACCGAGGCCGGATACGCCAACACACCTGCATTGCTTGGCGAAGTCATCCGCTCGAATGCCGACGGACAGAACAATACGTTGATCGTCGTGCAGCGCTTCGTTCGCAATCAAGGCGATGCCTGGCAATGGACTTTGGATTCGCTGGGCCGTGCGGTCGATACCGCAATCCACGCGAAGCTCGACGAAGCAGGGGAGGCGGACGCACTCGCGAGCTATCTGCCTTTCGCTGCGACAATGGGTCGACGTTTGGCTGAAATGCACGCAATTCTTGCAACACCAACCGAATCGCCCGACTTTAATCCACTAAATGCCACAGAAGGCGACGCCAAAGAATGGGTAAATACCGCGCACAATCAACTCGGAGCTGCCTTTGCTGCTCTGGCGCGCGCGCGCGATCATGTCGAGGACGCGGTTGCAGAGGAAATCGATGCACTGATCGCCGCGCGAGGCATGCTTGAAGCAGCTTTACCTGGATTGGGCGAGGCCGGGATTGGAACCCTGAAAACGCGCATTCATGGGGATTTTCACCTTGGTCAGATCCTTGCGGCTCAGGGCGATGCCTATCTCATCGACTTCGAGGGCGAACCGGCGAAACCGCTTGCGCTGCGCCGGGCCAAGGCATCTCCGTTGCGTGACGTTGCGGGATTGTTGCGCTCGTTCGATTACGCCGCAGCTTCGGTTGAGCGCGCGACCTTTGCTTCGACTGATCGTGTTCGGGAGCGCCGACAGTCAATCCTGACCCGCTTTGTCGTCGCGTCAAGCGCAAGCTTCACCGACGCCTATCGGAGCGTGGCTGCCGAAGCGGTTCATCCATGGGTTGCCGAGGGCACGTGGGATCGGTTGCTATCGTTGTTTCTGATCGAAAAAGCCGCATACGAAATCTGCTACGAAACAGCAAATCGCCCCTCGTGGCTTGATATTCCCCTTGGCGGACTGATCCATCTCTGCGCCACGATTGCCGAAGGAGAGTTCGATGCCGGCATTTGACAGCGCCGCGCTGGATGCGCTTGCCGCCGGTCGGTATGGCGATCCTTTTGCAATCCTTGGCCCGCACGAAGCTAGTGGTCACGTCGTAGTGCGGACAATCCAGCCGGGAGCACGCGGCGTCGATCTGCTCACATCCTCCGGCGAAAAGCCAATTACAATGCGGTGTATTCATGAAGCAGGAATTTTCGAAGGCGAACTAACACGGAATGATACCTATCGCCTGCGGGTCGATTGGGGCGGTTCGGTGCAGATTTTCGATGATTCCTATCGATTTCCGCCTTTGCTCGGCGATCTCGATCTGCATCTGCTGGGCGAGGGGCGGCAGTTGAAACTCGCCGATTGTCTTGGCGCGGTCTTCATGCGGATTGATGGCGTCGCTGGCGTGCGCTTCGCGATCTGGGCACCGAATGCGTGTCGTGTTTCGGTGATCGGCGACTTCAACGCCTGGGACGGCCGGCGCCACTCGATGCGGTTGCGCCACGGCGCTGGCGTCTGGGAGCTGTTCATTCCAGGCTTGGCAATCGGCAGTCTATACAAATTCGAGATCCTGACACGCGATGGTGCGATCCTGCTGAAAGCCGACCCGATCGCACGGCAATTTGAAGGGCCGCCTGCCACAGCCGCCATCGTCGGCGATAACGCGCCATTTTCCTGGACCGACGACTTGTGGATGCAGCGGCGCAATGCCCATTCCGACGCACCGTTGTCGATCTACGAAGTTCATGTGGCATCCTGGCGTCGCCATGACGATGGGCGCCCGTTCCTCTGGCGCGAACTTGCCGACACGCTGATCCCCTACGTTACCGATCTTGGTTTCACCCATATCGAATTTATGCCGATAATGGCACACCCTTTCGGCGGTTCCTGGGGTTATCAACCCTTGTCACAATTCGCCCCAATGCCGATTCTCGGCACGCCTGACGAATTCGCTTTTTTCGTCGATCGTTGCCACGTGGCTGGGCTTGGCGTCATTCTCGATTGGGTTCCCGCGCATTTCCCGACCGACGCCTATGGTTTGATTCGATTCGACGGCACGGCCCTCTACGAACATGAAGACCCACGCGAGGGATTTCATCAGGACTGGAATACGTTGATCTATAATTTTGGCCGCAACGAAGTTCGCAACTTCCTGATCGCGAGCGCTCTGTTTTGGCTCGATCGCTATCACGTTGACGGCATCAGGGTCGATGCCGTCGCGTCGATGCTTTATCGCGACTATTCGCGCGCCGAAGGGCAATGGATTCCAAACCGTTTCGGCGGCCGGGAAAATCTCGAAGCGATCGACTTTCTTCTCGAATTATCAGACGCGATCACCGAATACGCGCCAGGATCAATGCTGATCGCCGAGGAATCGACAGCGTGGCCCGGCGTCAGCGCTCCGGTAGACAAAGGCGGCCTCGGCTTCACCCATAAATGGAACATGGGATGGATGCACGATACCCTGCGATATATCGCGCAGGACCCGATCAACCGCCGCTATCATCACGACGACATGACTTTCGGACTGATCTATGCGTTTTCAGAACGGTTTATTTTACCGATCTCGCATGACGAAGTCGTCTACGGAAAATCGTCGTTGCTCGGAAAAATGCCCGGCGACAACTGGCAGCGCTTCGCCAATCTACGCGCCTATCTCTCTTTCATGTGGACCCAGCCGGGCAAGAAACTTCTATTCATGGGTCAGGAGTTCGGCCAAGCCAACGAATGGAATCATGACCTCCAGCTTGCCTGGCCAGAGGCTGAGGCACCGCATCATGGGGGGGTGCGCCATCTCGTTCGCGATTTGAACCGCGTCTATTGTGCGGAACCTGCATTGTCCTGCACCGATTTCGACCCATCGGGGTTTCGCTGGCTTATCGGCGACGATCGCAACCAAAGCGTATTCGCATGGCTGCGCCAAACTGGCAATTCGGAAGAGACGATCCTGGTCGTTGCCAATTTCACACCCGTCCCGCGCCACGCCTATCGTGTTGGCGTGCCGTCTCCGGGTCATTGGGTGGAGGTGCTGAACAGCGATGCCGCGACTTACGGCGGCTCCGATCTCGGCAATCTTGGCGGGGCCAACGCAGAAACCGTTGCAAGCCACGGCATGGCGGCCTCGCTTTCTCTGACATTACCACCGCTCGGCGTGCTTATTCTGCGCAAGGATCGCTGATGGCAATCATGCCCCCAAGACTCCTGCCCGGTCAACCCGATCCTCTGGGAGCGACATGGGATGGACTGGGAATCAATTTTGCCGTGTTCTCGGCCAATGCGGATCGTATCGAATTGTGCATTTTCGATCGCGGCGGCCGGCGTGAAATCGCCCGATACGATCTGCCGGATTGCACCGACGAGGTGTTTCACGGCTATCTGCCCGATGCTCTGCCGGGGCTGATCTACGGCTACCGCGCTCATGGGCCGTATCAACCGGAACGAGGACACCGTTTCAATCCCAACAAGTTGCTGCTGGACCCTTATGCTAGGGCATTATTCGGACAGCTTCATTGGTCGGATACTCTGTTCGGCTACAGGGTGGGGGCCGCTCGCGTCGATCTTTCTTTCGACCGGCGCGATAGCGCGCTCGCCATGCCGAAATCGATCGTCGTCGGTGACTCGGCGGCTTGGGGCGATCATCGCCGTCCCAATCGCGGCTGGAGTGAGACCGTTATCTACGAAGCGCATCTTCGCGGTTTCACCAAGCTGAACGAAGACATTCCAGAGCGACGTCGCGGCACTTTCGCAGCATTGCAGGAACCGCGTGTGATCGATCATTTGCGCGCACTGGGAATCACCGCAATCGAATTTCTGCCAATCCAAGCCTATCTGCAAGACCGCTTCCTGATCGAACGGAAACTGTGCAACTACTGGGGTTATTCCACTCTTGGGTTTTTTGCGCCGGAACCCACCTATCTGGCCGATGCAGAACAAGGCGGCAATGAGGTTCGTACCGCAGTGCGCCGACTGCACGAAGCCGGCATCGAGATTATTCTCGACGTGGTTTACAACCACACCTGCGAGGGCAACGAAATGGGACCGACGCTGTCCTGGCGCGGTCTTGACAATGCCAGCTACTATCGCCTGTTTCCCGGCCACGAGCGACATTTCATCAACGACACGGGTTGCGGTAACACGCTTAACATCACCCACCCGCGCGTCTTGCAAATGGTGATGGATAGTTTGCGGTACTGGGCAACAGCCTACCAAGTCGACGGATTCCGCTTCGACCTCGGCACGATTCTAGGGCGCGAAACAGGCGGCTTCGATCCAGGCGCAGGGTTTTTCGACGCAATCCGACAGGACCCATTGCTCTCGCGTCTCAAGCTGATTTCCGAACCGTGGGATATCGGACCGGGTGGCTATCAACTCGGCAATCATCCGCCCGGATTCGCTGAATGGAACGGTGAGTTTCGTGATGGTGTGCGCCGCTTCTGGCGTGGCGATGCTGGCCAGCGCCCCGAAATCGCACGCCGCCTGATGGGTTCACCCGAGCTTTTCGATCGCCGCCGCCGCAAGCCATTCGCTTCGATCAACTTCCTCACCGCACATGATGGTTTCACCCTGCATGATCTGGTTAGCTATGCGGAAACGCATAATTTCGAAAATGGCGAAAACAACCAGGACGGCCATAGCGACAATATCTCCGCCAATTGGGGCATCGAAGGAGAAACTGACAATCCCGAGATCAATGCGATCCGCGACCGGTTCAAGCGCGCGCTTCTAGCAACCCTGTTTGTCTCCTACGGCACCCCGATGCTGCTTGGCGGCGATGAAATGAACCGCACCCAACGCGGCAATAATAATGCATATTGTCAAAATAACGGTATCTCCTGGTTTGACTGGTCGGTGCTGAAGGATGGCAGCGCCGTGGAACTGGCTCGCCTCGTCGGCACGCTTACGGCACTGCGGCAACGTTATCCAAGCCTGCGCAGCGCGGTGTTCCGTCATGGTCTGGAGACGATCACCCCCGGAATCATGGATACCGCCTGGTTCGATGAACAGGCAAATGAACTTACCAGTGAAACATGGACCGATCCTGCGGCGCGCCTGCTCGCATTACGCCGTGCAACGAAGGAATCTGAGTGCCCCGATGTTACGCTTCTGTTATTGAACGCATCCGAAGAGGATCGCAACTTTATTTTGCCGGAACCTGTCCTGAACTGGACGTTGGAAGCCGATACGGCAAATCCAAAGATCGAACGAAGCCGTTTCGGCAGTAACGAGATTATGGTCGTCTCGCGTTCCATGGTCGTACTCGGTGCGATAATCGAAGAGAACACATAATTATGCCTACGGCACAGCACGCCAGAAAACAAGGCGCTTGGATGCTCGACGATCGCACGGCACGCTTCGTTCTTTGGGCACCGGCGCGCGATGCAATAGCTCTCGAAATCGACGAACAACCGCCGATCGCGATGAACCGCGATGAAAAAGGCTACTTCACTGCCGTTGCGTTTTGTACTCCCGGTACACGCTATCGCTTTCGCGTGCAGCCTGATCTTGTGGTCGCCGATCCGGCCTCGCGGTTGCAGGATGGCGACGTTCACGACGCGAGCATTCTCGTCGGTCCCGATACCTACCCATGGCAATGCGAAACCTGGCGCGGACGGCCATGGCACGAGACGGTCATATACGAAATTCATCCCGGTATTTGCGGCGGCTTTGTTGGAATCGAGGCGAGTTTACCGGATCTTGCAAAACTTGGGGTTACCGCGATCGAATTGATGCCGATCGCGGATTTTCCCGGTGTACGAAATTGGGGCTACGATGGCGTTTTGCCTTACGCGCCCGATACGGCTTACGGCGCTCCGAATGCGCTGAAGCACATGATCGACACGGCCCATAGTCACGGCACCATGGTTTTTCTCGACGTAGTATATAATCATTTTGGTCCAGATAGTAATTATTTTCATAGTTTCGCGCCACAATTTTTTCGGGACGATATCAAAACTCCATGGGGTAGTGCCATCGATTTTCGTCGTGAGCCGGTGCGCCGCTATTTCATCGACAACGCTCTTTACTGGCTGAACGAGTTTCGGTTCGATGGCCTTCGATTCGATGCCGTTCATGCCATCGGGGATTCCGAATTTCTTCATGTTATGGTGCGCGAGATCCGTGCCAATACCGCGTCGGACAGACATATCCATCTTGTGCTGGAAAACGACGACAACGATGCAACCTTGCTGCCCGCCACACCCGCTTCACCGCTTTACGATGCGCAATGGGCCGACGACACGCATCATTGCCTACACGTTCTTCTGACTGGCGAACAAAGTGGCTATTATGAAGACTATCGCAATCCGGCACGGCAACTCGCCCGTTGCCTTGGCGAAGGTTTTGCCTATCAGGGCGAGTCATCGTCACATCGTGACGGTACGGTGCGCGGTGCGCCGAGCGCTCATCTGCCGCCCAGCGCCTTCGTTGCTTTTTTGCAGAATCACGATCAGATCGGCAACCGGGCTTTCGGCGAGCGCCTGACGATGCTGGCCGATCATGGTGCCCTGCGTGCCGCGATTTTGCTTTTGCTTTTGTCGCCACAGATTCCTCTGATTTTCATGGGAGAGGAGTATGGCGAAACACGCCCCTTTCTCTATTTCACCGATCATCGCGACCCCGAACTTGCCAAAGCCGTTCGTCAAGGCCGCCGTCGTGAATTTGCCAGGTTCAAGGAATTCGCGTCGGAAGAGGCTCAACTCAGGATTCCCGATCCGAACGACAAAACGACATTCGAAGTGTCGATTTTGCAGGCTGCCAACGCTGAAGATTCTGCTGCGGTCGAGTGGTTTGCCTTCTATCGCCATCTGCTTCGCCTTCGCCATCAGGCGATTGTACCTGGCATTCCCGGTGCACGCTCCATTGGAGCGGAAGCGCTTGAAACCAGTGGTGTCCGCGCTGCATGGCGTTTTGGCAATGGCGCAATCCTGACCATCGCCGGCAATTTCGGAATCGGCGTACTTATGTGCGAGGCCGGGGCAGGGGCGGTTTTCGCCGCAACGCCGCCAGATGTCGGCACCGACAACGTTTTGCCACCTCGCGCGGCAATCGCCTGGCTGCAACCCGCATGAGCGATACGGCGCTTTTCGAACTTGCCGACCGAGTTGGATTTTCATGCGTGTGGCACGATGTCTTTGGCACTGAGCATCACGCTACTCCCGATACGCTGCGCGTACTGCTCGCCGCCCTTGGCTTCGACGCCGACTCGGAATCAACCTGTCATGACGGCATCACGCAACTCGAGGTCGAGGCACAAACCACGCCTGCTTTTATCACTGCTCAGTCAAACGCCGATATAACGCTCACTGGCGTGCCGGCTCCTATCCGTATCGATTATGATGACGGCTCGATGTCCGCTGGCTTCGCCGAGGATGCTGGATATGGCCGGATCCGCATCGCCGGCATCGCCCGCCCTGGTTATCACCGGCTGTACGTCAACGACCGTATTGTCGAACTGGCAATCGCTCCCGCACGGGCGTTCACCATTGCCAATGCTCTCCAAAAGCGGGATCGCTCGGGAAAAGCTTGGGGGCTTGCCGTTCAAGTCTATGGGCTTCGGCGCGACAATGACGGCGGCATCGGCGATTTCGCGGCTCTTGCCGATTTCGCACGTGCCGCCGGGCATCATGGCGCCGATGCGGTTGCAATCAGCCCGGTCCATGCCCTCTATGCCAGTGATCCCGGCCATTACAGCCCCTATAGTCCGTCAAGCCGCATCGCGCTCAATCCGGTCTATGCGCCAGTGAATTACCCGATCGAATTGCCGACACCTGGCGATCTGATCGACTGGCGTACGGCTACCCCAGCCCGTTATCGCGCACTGCGCGAGGCTTTTGCACGGGACCATGATGATCCGATATTCCAGGCGTTCCAGAACGCAGCGCCCGAGGTTATTCGCCGCCACGCATTGTTCGAGGTGATGTCGGCGCATCAACTGAAAACCGGCGCAGAGCGGGATTGGCGTCATTGGCCCGAAGCCCTGCGGTTTCCATCGAATGCCGAAGTGGTGCGGTTCGCCGATCAGAACCAAGATGAAATTGCTTTTCACCTCTATGCACAATGGCGTGCGTTATCCGGGCTGCGCAACGCCCAGGCGGCAGCGATTGAGTCCGGCATGGCGATCGGATTGATCGCCGATCTTGCGGTGGGAGTCGATCCCGCCGGCAGCGATGCCTGGAGCCGCCCCAATGAGGTGCTGCGTGGTGTTTCGGTCGGTGCGCCGCCCGACGAGTTTAATCGGCGCGGGCAGAACTGGGGGCTCACCAGCTTTTCGCCGCGTGGACTGCGCCGGAGCGGCTTTTCGGCTTTGCGCGATATGTTGGGCGCTGCACTCGAGCCCACCGGAGGGGTACGCATCGATCACGCCATGGGTCTTGCCCGGCTCTGGCTCATTCCTGACGGTGCCGATGCGAACGAAGGTTGTTACCTACGCTTTCCGTACGATGACATGCGGCGCCTTGCCATGCTGGAATCGGCACGTCATCAAGGCATCATCCTTGCGGAGGATCTTGGCACCGTTCCGGGTGGCTTTCGAGAATCTCTTGCACATAACGGTATTTCCGGGATGAGCGTTCTCTGGTTCGAGCGGAACGGCGATCGCTTCACCTCCCCTGCGCATTGGCGTCGAGAAACCGTGGCGATGACGACGACGCACGACCTTCCGACCGCTGCCGGCTGGTGGCGCGGCACCGACATCGCCTGGCGCAACCGTCTCGGCCTTGCCGGTGAGGATTCGGAAAAGCGGGCGCATGACCGGAAATGCTTATGGTCCGCCTGCAAGGACGCCGGTGTGGCAAGCGGCGATATGCCCGCTTTGGAGGATGGCGATGCCATTGCCGATACCGTCATTGCTCATGTTGCGATGGCGCAATCGGATCTTGTCATTCTACCCCTTGAGGACGCATTGGCGCTCGACCAGCAGCCGAACATTCCTGGAACAATTGACGAACACCCAAACTGGCGCCGCCGCTTGTCAAGCGATTCCGTAACATCGTTAGACGAACCGCGAGTTGCGGCGCGTCTTGCGATGCTCGATCGTGCGCGGAAGAAACCATTATGAATACAACGCCCCGCGCGACGGCTCGCCTGCAATTCCATCTTGATTTTACCTTCGACGATGGCGTTGCCACGGTCCCTTATCTGGCCGCGCTGGGCATCAGCCATCTCTATGCGTCGCCGATTCTGAAAGCGCGTTCAGGTTCCGCCCATGGCTACGACATCGTCGATCACGCCACGATCAACTCGGAACTGGGCGGTGAATCCGGATTCCTCCGCCTCACCGAAGCGTTGAACGCGCATCGCATGGGCCTCGTTCTCGACATCGTTCCCAATCATATGGGCGTAGGCGGCACCGACAATCGCTGGTGGATGGACGTGCTGGAATGGGGCCGCGCCAGCCCCTACGCAGATGCGTTCGACATCGATTGGACGCCCCCCGATCCTGCGCTGCATGACAAGGTCATGGCACCGTTTCTGGGCGAATCCTACGGCGCTGCCCTGCAATCCGGCAATCTGCATCTTGCCTGTAATACGGTGAGTGGCAGGCTTTCAGTGGTCTATCACGAGCACGAATTTCCGCTGTCGCCTTTGGGTGCCGCCACGGTTCTGCAGGCCGCGCCGAAACGCTTTGCCGATGCCATCGCCCATTTCACCGCCGCCGCCGATCTCGCGGATCGGCCCGAAATCGCTCGCCCACTCGCCGAAACGGCACGTCGCCGGCTTGTCGCGGCACTCGCCACGCCACATGGCGCGGCGGGTCTTGCCATTGCCATGGCGCGCTACGATGCGACATCCGAAACCGGCCGAGCACGCCTCCATACGTTGCTGGAAACGCAAAATTATCGTCTGACCTTCTGGCGTGCCGCCGCCGACGAAATCAACTGGCGCCGTTTTTTCGACATCAACACGCTCGCGGGCATTCGCGTCGAAATTCCCTGGGTGTTCGATGAATCCCACCGGTTGATCCTCGATCTTTACGCGCGCGGCCTGATCGACGGCGTGCGTATCGACCATGTCGATGGCCTCGCCGATCCGCGCGCCTATTGTCGTAAATTACGCCGCGCCCTCACGGCTGCCGGTCGTAATCGTTCCAAGGGTGCGGCACAGGATCCACCTTACATCATCGTCGAAAAAATCCTCGCACCGCATGAACGGCTGCGCGCCGATTGGCAAACCGACGGCACCACCGGTTATGATTTCATGAACGAGGTCGCCGCTATCCTGCATGATCCCGAAGGTGCCGAGCCGCTTGCCGCTCTCTGGGCGCGGTTCTCGGGCCGCAGCCCGAATTTCGAGGACGAGGAACACGAGGCGCGACGTCAGGTTCTGCGCGATAATCTGACCAGCGAATGGAATGGCACGGCTGCCTTGCTACATCGTCTCGCCGCCGCCGATCTTGCAACCCGTGATATCACGCTCACCGCTTTGCGCCGTGCGCTTGCCGAGTTGCTGGTTAATTTCCCGGTCTATCGCATCTATGCTGGTGCCGCCGGCAGCGCCGCCACCGACGAACAGGCGATGAACTGGGCGCTTGCGCGCGCGCTGCGCGGTTTTCGCGTTGCCGATCGCAACCTGCTTCATCAAATTCGCCATTGGCTGGCCGACCGTCCACTCGCGCGCGAACCCATCGCCCGGCGCGCGCTGCATCGCCGCGTCATGGTCCGCTTTCAGCAACTCTCCGCTCCCGTCGCGGCAAAATCCGTCGAGGATACCGCGTTCTATCGCTACGGACGTTTGCTTTCCCGCAACGAGGTCGGCAGTACGCCCGCACAGTTTTCACTGACTCCGGCAGCGTTCCACGCCGCCCAGGCGCAGCGCCGCGCGAACCTGCCGCGCGCCATGCTCGCCACAGCAACCCATGACCACAAGCGCGGGGAGGACACGCGTGCGCGCCTCGCCGTCCTCTCCGAAATTCCGGCGGAATGGGAGGCGGCGTTAGCGCGTTGGACGCGACTCAACACGTCGTTCGTCCGCGAGCTCGATTCGGGCCGTGCGCCCTCCGAGGCCGACGAACTGATGCTCTATCAAACGCTCGTCGCCGCTTGGCCGATCGGATCAGCGCTGGATCATGCCGGCGATTTCGTGGAACGCGTCTGGGGCTGGTGGGAAAAATCCATCCGCGAGGCCAAGCTCCGCTCCGAATGGGCAGCACCCGACGAAACCTACGAAGCCGCCTGCCGCCAGTTTCTCGACGGCGTGTTCGATGCCGCGCGGGCCACCGCCGTGCTTGGCGAAATCGCCGACTGCGCCCGCCGTATCGGCCCCGCCGGTGCGATCAACGGCCTCGCCCAGACGGTGCTGAAATACACCTCCCCCGGTATCCCCGATCTCTACCAGGGCGCCGAATTCTGGGATCAAAGCCTGGTCGATCCCGACAACCGCCGCCAAGTCGATTTTTCCCGCCGCGCCGAAACTCTCGCGGCGCAATCCCAACCCACCGATCTGCTCGCCTCCTGGCATGACGGGCGGATCAAACAGGCGATCATCGCGCGCCTGCTCGCACGCCGCGCCGCTCATCCCGCCCTGTTCGAGTCAGGCGATTACATGCCGCTCGACATCGAAGGCGAACACGCCGTCCACGCCCTCGCGTTCCAGCGCAGCCACGGCTCGCAGCGCCTGATCGTCGCGGTCGCCCGCCTCGCCATACCGCTCCTTGGCACCGCCGAAACGCCTCTCGTGCCCGCCGCATCCTGGCAGGATACGCGCATGAGGCTGGGCGGTGATGATACAGCCCCGTGGCGCGACGTGCTCGCCGATCGCCAGATCGCTCCCACGGGCGATGGGTTCAAGCTTAAAACCCTGTTCGCCGCTCTGCCGGTTGCGGTGCTGGCAGGCTGAGCGCGAATCCTGCTAAACTAAAAAAATGCCGCACGCCGATTTCGTCCATCTCCGCGTCCACTCCGCCTATTCCTTGTCCGAGGGCGCGATCAAGCCCGACAAAATCGCCGCCCTGGCACAGGATCAGGCGATGCCTGCCGTCGCGATCGCCGATACCTCCAACCTGTTCGGCGCCATCGAATTCTCCCAGGCCTGCATCGCGCGCGGCGTGCAGCCGATCATCGGCTGCCAGTTGTTCCTCGCGCGCGCGGATCAGCTGCGCCTGCCGCCGGATCCCCTGGTCCTGCTCGCCAAGGATGCCGAAGGATTCGATAATCTCTCGAAACTGTCCTCGGCGGGCTTTCTCGACATCGAACCGGGAAGCCGCCCGCAAATCACCCTCGATACGCTCCGCGCCCACCATGACGGGCTTCTGCTCCTCACTGGCGGCCGATTCGGTCCGCTCGGCCGGATGCTTGGTGAAGGCCAGCGGTCCGAAGCCGAATCCCTGCTCGCGTCTCTCGCCGAATCCTTCGGAGACCGGATCGCCGTCGAACTCGAACGCCACGGCCTGCCCGCCGAACGAGCGATCGAACCGGGCCTGATCGCCCTGGCCGACGCGGCGAACATCCCACTCGTCGCCACCAACGAATGCTTTTTCGCCAAGCCGGAAATGCACGAAGCGCACGACGCGCTGCTCTGCATCGCTGAAGGACGCCTGCTCTCCGAAGCCGAACGCCGCCGCGTCACCCAGGAACACTGGTTCAAGCCGGCGAAAGCCATGCGCGCATTGTTCGCCGATTTGCCGGAGGCGTGCGACAACACGCTGGAAATCGCCCGCCGCTGCGCCATCGCCGCTCCCACGCGCAAGCCGCTGCTGCCGATCTGCCCGAAAGTGCGCGACGGCGCGACCGAGGCGGAAACCCTCCGGGCGATGGCGCGCGAGGGGCTCGCGCTCCGCCTCGCCGCGATCACCGCCGATGAACCGACCGGCAGGCTCTATCGCGAACGTCTGGAATTCGAACTCGACGTTATCGAACAGATGGGCTTCCCCGGCTATTTCATGATCGTGGCCGATTTCATCCAATGGGCGAAATCGCAGGGAATTCCCGTTGGCCCCGGCCGCGGCTCGGGTGCCGGCTCGCTCGCCGCCTACGCGCTCTCGATCACCGATATCGACCCGATTCCGTTCAATCTGCTGTTCGAGCGCTTCCTCAACCCCGAACGCGTCTCGATGCCCGATTTCGACATCGATTTCTGCCAGGAACGCCGCGACGAAGTGATCGACTACGTCAAGCGCGAATACGGCACCGATCGCGTTGCCCAGATCATCACCTTCGGCAAGCTCCAGGCCCGCGCCGCGGTGCGCGACGTCGGCCGCGTGCTCGGCATGCCCTATGGCCAGGTCAACAAGGTCGCCGAAATCACCCCTAACAATCCGGCCAAGCCGATTCCGCTCGCCGAAGCGATCGAGTCCGAACCGCGCCTGCGCGAGCTGCGCGATTCCGATGAATCGGTGCGCCGGCTGCTCGAAATCGCGGTCCAGGTCGAGGGCCTCTATCGCCACGCCAGCACCCATGCGGCGGGCGTGGTGATCGGCGACCGCCCGCTCGCCGATCTGGTGCCGCTCTATCGCGACCCGCGCTCCGACATGCTGATCACCCAGTATTCGATGAAGCATGTCGAAAGCGCCGGCCTGGTCAAATTCGATTTCCTCGGCCTGACCACCCTGACGATTCTCGATCGTGCGGTAAAATTCCTGCACGGTCTCGGCATCGAACTCGATCTCGCGCGCATTCCGCTCGACGATGCGAAAACCTATGAGATGCTCTCCAAGGGCGATTGCGGCGGCGTGTTCACCTTCGAAACCCAGGGCTTCCGCGACGTGTTGCGCCAGATGCGCCCCGATCGTTTCGAGGACCTCGTGGCCGCCCAGGCGCTCAACCGGCCCGGCCCGATGGCCAATATCCCCGCCTATTGCGCGCGCAAGCATGGCGAGGCCTGGGACTCGCCGGACCCCGCGATCGACGACATCCTGACGGAAACCTACGGCATTCTGGTCTATCAGGAACAGGTCATGCAGATCGCCCAGCGCATGGCGGGCTACAGCCTCGGCGGCGCCGATCTGCTGCGCCGCGCGATGGGCAAGAAAATTCGCTCGGAGATGGACGCACAGCGCAAAATCTTCGTCGACGGCGCGCAGGCCAAGGGGTTTTCCGAGGCGAAGGCGGTCGAAGTGTTCGACTTGATGGCGAAATTCGCCGATTACGGCTTCAACAAATCCCACGCCGCCGCCTACGCCCTGGTCTCCTACCAGACCGCCTGGTTGCGCGCCAACCACCCCGCCGTGTTCATCGCTGCCTGCATGAGCCTGTCGCACGCCAACCACGAAAAGCTCGCCTCGCTCAAGCAGGACGCCGTGCGCCTCGGCATCCCGGTTCTGCCGCCCGACATCAACGCCTCGTCGGCGGATTTCACCGTGGAACGCACGCCGGACGGCACGCTCGCGATCCGCTACGCCCTCGCCGCGATCAAGCGGGTGGGCGAGGGGGCGATGCGCGATGTCGTCGCCGCTCGCGGCAGCACCAAATTCACCGATCTCGCCGATTTCGCAACGCGGGTCGATCCGAAATCCCTCAACCGCGCCCAGATCGAGCAGCTCGCCAAGGCCGGCGCGTTCGACACGCTCGATGGCAACCGCGCGCGCGTCATGGCGGGTGCCGAAACCCTGATCCGCCGCGCCCAGAGCGAGGCGGAGGGCCGCACGTCCGGCCAGATCAACCTGTTCGGCGATGCCGGCTCACCCGAGTCCCTGCATTTGCCCGAAACGCCGGACTGGCCGCAATTCGATCGCCTCGCCTTCGAGGCCGAGGCCATCGGCTATCACCTCACCGCCCACCCGCTCGATGCCTATGCCGGGGTGCTGAAACGCCTCGGCGTCATTCCGTCGAACCAGATCGAACAGCGCGGCCGTGCTGGAATCGGCCGTGCCAAGCTCGCCGGTGCCGTGGTCGGGCGCAAAGAGCGCACCACCCGCACCGGCAGCCGCATGGCCTGGGTGCAGCTTTCCGATCAGGCAGGTGGTTTTGAGGTCACGCTGTTCTCCGAAATCCTCGCCCGCGCGCGCGATCTTCTCGCCGAGGGCACCATGCTGCTCGTCACCGCCGAACTCCGCATGGACGGCGAAAGCCTGCGCATCACCGCACTCGATGCCGAACCGCTCGACCGTGCCGCGGCCAATGCCGGCTCCGGCCTGCGCATCGTGGTCGAGCGCGCCGAAGCCCTGCCGTCGCTCCGCGCCCTGCTCGACCGCGAAGGCCGCGGCAAGGGCCGCATCCTGCTCGCCCCGCGCCTCGGCACCGGCGCGAAACTCGACATCGCCTTGCCCGGCGGCTTCAACGTTTCGCCGCGCCTCGCCCAGGCGATGAAAATGATCCAGGGCGTCGCCGAGGTCGCCGAACTGTAAATCAGTCGCGGCACGCCGTGCGATCCTGCTGAACCGGCGGGCAGGGCACCGAACCGTAAGAGCAGAACACGCAGCAATCGCCGGGCTTTGGCCGAAGCAGCGCGCGGCATCCGCTGCAGTCGTAGAAATACTGGCACGCGTCGCTCGGCATGGTTTCACGCTTCGCCGTGCCGCAATGCGGGCAGGTGATGACGCTGGCGCTCACGATCGCGTTCATCTGAACCGATACCCGAGATAGAGCAGCCCGAATCCCAGAACGAATCCGACGATCATCAGCCAGCGCACCTGCGGCCGGGCGCACCACGTGCCGCGTTCACAAGCTCTGGGGTGTTGTTGCCACGCGAACAGCACGGCACCCGCGCCGAGACACACTGAGGCGACCAGCAGCAGAATCAACCGATTCGGTGCGGCGAGCAAAGCAATTCCGGTCAGCCAAGCCGAACCCAGTCCCGCTGTCGCCAGCAAAAAAGGTAGACCGCAACACGATGCGGCACCAAAAGCGGCAATTATTCCGCCGACGGTAAGGACCGCGCTACCAGTTCCCGCGACGTCGGTCGTCCGGCTTGATAATTTCGTCCCGCTCATCAGGGCTCCTTTTCCAAAACCGTTGCGGAGCATACGGTCCGTAGCAACTCCAGACTCAAGGGGCGTTACGATCACGGAGACGGCATCATGGTTCGATACGACAAGGGCGATGTCACGATCAGCGAAGCGGCCAGGCGCACCGCCTGCCCGATCGAGACCATTCGCTACTACGAGCGTATTGGCTTGGTGGCGCCTCCGCCTCGGAACGGTAAATATCGTGCTTATCGGCCGGAGGATCTCGCTCGTCTCGGCTTCATCCGCCGTGCCCGCGAGCTTGGCTTCGGTCTCGACGCCATTCGCGCGCTGTTGCGCCTTGCCGCCAGTGGTTCGGAAACCTGCGCCAACATGCAGATGATCGCCGAAATTCGCCTCGCCGACATTCGCGCCCGCATCGCCGATCTTGCGGCAATGGAACATGTGCTCGCCGAGACGATCACGCGTTGCGAGTTCGGAAACGATGCAGCCTGTCCGTTGATCGAGGTGCTTTCGCAACGAGTCCCGCTCATCTACTCGCCCGAAAGCTCGCGCCGGCGCTGATCCAGCTCCTCGCTGTAGCGGCGCAGCGCGTATTGCTCGGTCAGCACGCCGAGAACATGACGCGTCTCGGGTCCGTCCAGCACCGCAAGCACGTCGCATTCCGCCCGCTCGAAGGCGCGGATCGCCTCCTTCACCGTCGCCTGCGGCAGCAGAAAATCATTCTGATGTCGCACCAAATCATGGATCGTGTGCGGGTCTTCCTCGCCCGGCGCATGCGCCTCGGAGGGGTAGGCGAGGCCGACATACCGCTCCTCGGCATCGACCGCGACGACATATTGCGTCCGCCCGAGCGGATATTCGGTCTTGAACGTCGCGATCTCGGTATCGTCGCGCACGCTGTACTGGGGCCGCCGCATCATCCGCCCGACCGTCAGATTATGGATCCAGCCGATATCCACCGCACTGCGAATGCTCTCGCCGCGCAAATGAAAGCGCCAGGTGGTGAAGGAATAGCCGAAGACGCGCCGCACCGTCAGCGACGCCGCGATCGCGGCGGCCAGCACCGCGACGGTGATGCTGAAATTATTGGTGCTTTCGAGGGCTAGGAAGGTCATGGTCATTGGCCCGCCGACGATCGCGACCGCGAGCGCCGCCATCCCCACCACCGCGTAGAAGCCGATCGGCACGCCATGCGCGAAGGGCAGCATGATCGCGAGATCGCCATAGGCCCGGCCGAGCAGCGAACCCATGAACAATGCCGCGAAAAACAACCCGCCGCGAAACCCCGACCCGATCGAGAACGCCGACGCGGTCGATTTCATCAGCAGAAGCGCCATCGCGAGCAGGAACGGATAGACCACCGCAAGCTGGGTGTGCAGCGATGAATTGCCCGATGCCATCACCTTCGGCGTGATGCTGCCGAGCAGCCCGACCACCACCCCGCCCAGGATCGGCCGCAGCCAGATCGGCACGCCGGTGCGCCGGAACCCTGCCTCGATCGTGGTCACCCCGCGCATGATCGCGATGCCGGTGAACCCCGCCGTCACCCCCAGCAGAATCGCGAGCGGATAGGCATAGCCCGGAACCACATTGGGCAGCACGACATCGAGCGGCTTGACCCCGCCATGCAGCAGCTTCTCGGCAACCAGCGTGCCGGTAAGCGTCGAGACGATGATCAGCGGCAGGCTGGTCATCGAATAGGTGCCGATCACCAGCTCGATGCCATAGAACGCGCCGCACAGCGGGGCGTTGAACGCGGCGCCGATCGCCGCCCCCGCGCCGCACCCAACCAGAATCCGCAAATCGTTGCGCCGCAGCCGAAACTGCCGCCCCACCCAGCTCGCCAGCCCGCCGCCGAACTGGGCATAGCCGGCCTCCATTCCCACCGAGCCGCCGACTCCGTTCGACATCACCGTCTGCGCCGCGACGATCACCGAATCGCGCAGCGACAATTTCCCGCCATACAGCGCGTTCGCCTCGACCGGATCGACGAAATTGCCCGGCCGGTATTTCGCCAGCAGCCAGGAAACCGAGCCCAGCACCGCCCCGCCCAGAATCGGCACGAAAATCGCGCGGATCGGCTCGATATGCTCCTGCTGCGACAGGCCCTCGCCCAGATGCGCGAGGTCGAAAAACCAGAAATGGAAATGATGGCTGAAGAAATCCATCAGGAAAACGGCAATGCCGGCCAGCACCCCCACCAGGATCGCCAGCGCCGCCAGCCACAGCTCGTCGGTGCGCACCAGGGCGCGCAGATGCATCGGCGCATCGATCGTCACCGCGCTCAGCCGGCGGCGCAATGCTTGGATGAAGGCTGGCGAGGAATCGCGGCGAACGGTGGAACTGGCCATAACGCGTCCCGGACTCGGGGAAATCGATATTCAAGAGGGACGGACCGCCCGCCCGGCGGTCAGATGCCGTCTATCTGTGTCAGCATCATGGCCGTATCACTGTTGCCGCACGAAAAATCCCCGGTCAATCGCCGAACTCAACATACTGTGCGATTGAATCGATCACTGTGGCAGATCGGGGACACACCATTGTCTCACCCGGTCAGCAACTCGATCAGGAACGGCCCCTTGTGCTCCACGCTCGACGCCAGCAACTCGTTCAGCCGCGCCATGGTCGGCGCCTGCGCCGCCGCGACCCCCATGCCCTCGGCGAGTTTCACGAAATTGAGATCCGGGTTGCCCAGATCCAGCATCCCCAGCGCGGTCGGCCCCGGATTGGCGCCCACCCCGACGAATTCATGGAGCAGGATCGCGTATTTCCGGTTGGCGAGCAGAATGACGGTGATGTCCAGGTTCTGCCGCGCCGCCGTCCATAGCGCCGCGATACTGTACATCGCCGAGCCGTCGGCCTGGATCGCGACCACCCGCCGCCCCGGCGCCGATACCGCGGCGCCCACCGCGGTCGGCAGCCCGCCGCCGATCGCCCCGCCCGGCACCTGCAGCCACAGATGCGGCGCCGCGCCATGGGTGAAGCGCGAGAAGCCGCGTCCGAACGAAATCCCCTCGTCGATCACGATGGCCTGATCGGGCAGAAGTGCCGCGATCGTCGTCGCGACCGTCTCCGGCTCGATCGCGCCCGTCGAAGGCGCGGGGCGCGGCGTGGCCGGAATCTCCGGCTCCGCGCCTTCGATCGCCTGAGCCAGCGCCGTCAGCGCCGCGCTGCCGTCCTGGTCGATCGCTGCGAGCGTATGCAGCGTGCAATCCTCCGGCCACAGCCGCCCCGGTTTGCCCGGATAGGCGAAAAATCCCACCGGCGGCTTCGCCTCGACCAGAATCAAATGCTTGATCCCCGAAAGCGTATGGATCGCCGCATCGATGAAATACGGAATCCGCTCGATCGGCGGACGGCCCTGGCCGCGCTCCATCCTTGCGTTGAACATCTCGGACAGCAGCTTGCAGCCGGTCGCGGCGGCAATCGCCGTCGCCTGCCGCAGCGTTGCGTCGCGCAGCGTCCGCCCGCCGAGCAGCAGCATCGCCGGCTCGCCCGAGCGCAGCACCTCCACCGCCGAGGCGATCGCCTCATCGTCCGGCATCGCCCGTGCCGGGACCTCGCACGTCTCGCCGGCCACGCCGCCTTCGGTCCAGGCGGTGTCGGCGGGAAGGATCAGCGTGGCGATCGTCCCGCTCCGCGCCGCGGCGATCGCCTCGGCGGCATCCCTGCCCACCGTCGCGGCGCTCTTGGCGGTGCGTACGAAGCCCGAGACCGGCCGCGCCCATCCCTCGGTGTCGGCGGTCAGCGGCGCATCGAGCGGCCGGTGATAGGTCGCCTGATCACCGACGATGTTCAAAATCCCCGAGCGCGCCCGCCGCGCATTGTGCAGATTGGCGAGCCCGTTCGCGAGCCCCGGCCCGCAATGAAACAGGGTCGCCGCCGGCCGCCCGGTCACCCGCCAATATCCGTCCGCCGCGCCCGATGCCACGGTCTCGTCCAGGCACAGCACGCAATTGATCCCCGGAATCCGGTCGAGCGCGGCGACGAAATGCATCTCGCTGGTGCCCGGATTGGCGAACACCGTGTCGATGCCGCACGCGATCAGCGTATGGACCAGACTCTCCGCACCGTTCATGATTTTGTTCCCCTCCGCGCCCTGAACCATGTCGCCAACCCTGCCCGGTCTCGCCCAAAGCGGCAAGGGTGGACGATTGGCGATCACGGCCCCGCGCGACACCGCCACTCCCTGAAGCGAAGCACCGTGATGATACCAACGACCCGAATAATGGGCCGGCCTGTTTATCCTCATGCCGCCGGCATGAGTAGTTTCCGAGTCTATCGCTCCCGGCCGCCAAAGACTATGTTCCGAGTCAGAACCAACTAGATCTGAATCTTGATTGACCGGGGTCCGTCAAACGATGCCGTACCCGGCAATTCGCACTCGATTGACGACACTGGTGGTAAAATAACATTTGCCGCGGCGGAGCCGATGCTTTTCGTTATTCCACAATTCTCAGGAGTTTTCGATCATGAAAAAATGTCTTTTCGCGAGTGCCGCTGCATTGATGTTGATGACCGGTGCTGCATTGGCACAAACCACCTCATCCCAGACGACGACGAGTTCCACCTCCGTAACGCCGCCTGTCGTTGCGCCGGCACCAGTCATTCCGCCGCCGAACGGTACGCTGAGCACGACGGAAAGCCAGCGAACGACCGACGCCTATGGCAATCAGGTTGATTCGAACAAGACGACCTATGGCAACGCAAACGGCGCCGCGAGCGATAGCACGACCACGACGACAATCCAGCCGCAGGTGTCGGCTACAACGACGACAAAAACGTCGACGACGAAATCGTCCTATTGAATCAGGAGAGTAACATGAAACGTAACCCATCGCGTCATCGGATTTTGCTAATCGCAACCATGATCGGCTTCACCGCCGTTCTGACCGGATGTGTCATCACCCCGGACCATGCCGCGAGAACGACGGAAACCACCACATCGTCTCAACAACCCGCGCTCATGCCGATGCCTATGCCGGGCACCGTCACGACGCAAACCACTCATACGCAAACCGTTCCGTAACCAGCGGCGCGTTTTGTTAGAAATTCAACCGCCTGACGCGGCTTTTCGCGGTTCAGGCGGTGATGCACGGAATATCCACGATTTTTCCGGAAAAACCTCTGCGCCACGGGCCATCACGGCGGCAACGGTAGGCAATGGGCACCAAACCGGGACATTGACCACGACGATCCCGTGAAGCCGACCCCCACGCTGACTCCGGCCGAATAACCTTGGCCGTCATTGCGACCGCGAGCGCAGCGAAGCGGGAAGCAATCCATCGCCCCGATCAGTTCCACGACCTTGCCGAATCATGCCCAAAAGGCTTTGCTAGGCCATGGTCGAATTCGCGAATGGTTTCATCTCCAAACATTTCCTCCGTTCCGTCTGGGCGCGTGATTACGAGGCATTCAAAGGATCGCCCGAGGAGCAGGCGCTTACCCAACGGCTCAAACGCTGGGCCGCCCTGTTTGATCCCGATTCGGAAGTTCGTTATCATCAAACCCGGCACCATTCGAACTTCTGAATCGAAAAAACACTGGCAAACATATGATTCTCGTGTGGTTTTTGGTTCTGAAGTTCCTGAAAGCGGCCGCCGCATATGCGTAGGAACTTCGGAACCACCACACTGGGCGGGCTCTTTTGTGCGCGGAACCCCCCTCAACATTTCGACCACGATCGCAGCATCCGCCCCGCCACTGCGCATAATCTCCCGGCGTTCAACCGCCGAAGGAGGCCGCGCCCATGATCACCTGTTTCATCCGCTACGAGATTGTTTCATCCGCTACGAGATCGACCCGTTCAAGACCGATGCGTTCGAGCGTTACGCCCGCGTTTGGAACGAGGCGATACCCCGCGCCGGCGCCAACCTGATCGGCTATTTCGCTCCGCATGAAGGGTCGAGCACGATCGCCTATGGCATCTACGACATCGAAAACCTCGCCGCCTACGAGCACTATCGCGCCCGTCTCGCGTCCGATCCCGCCGGGCGCGCGAATTTCGACTTTTCCCGGACCGAGCGTTTCATCCGCCGCGAAGACCGCATCTTTCTCCGCCGCGTCTGATCCGTCCCGATAATAATCCAATTCGTCCAATTTTCGCGAAAATAGGTCCGAGTTGGTGCCTTTGTTTCACGTGAAACAAACGACAGTTATTCTGACTTAATGTTATTTTTTAAAACGTCGCTCCATCATGTCGCGCAGCACGACGGCGTTGTTGTGCTCCGTATCATGCGCCGCGAACAGCAGTGTCACCGCCCCCGCGCGGCACAATTCCACGAGCCGCTCCAGCGGCTCCGGGTTTTTCGCCAGCTCCTGCCGATAGGTTTTGGCAAACCAGTCCCACCGCGCCGGATTATGGCCGAATTCCCGGCGCAATTCGTCGCTCGGCGCGATTTCCTTGAGCCAGAGATCGATTCTCGCGCCCGCCTTGGCAAGCCCGCGCGGCCAGAGCCGGTCGACCAGAACCCGCATCCCATCCGCATCCTCCGGCGGATCATAGGCGCGGCGGAGCAGAATCCTGGCCATGGCACGATTCCTTATTGGTGGCGTTGCGTCCTTTCCTCACCACATGGCGCGCCGGTCACGCCGGAGCAAGGCAGACCGCTTCGATCCGGTAGCCATCGGGGTCGATCGCGAATGCCGCATAATAGGCGGCATCATAGTCCGGGCGCAGGCCTGGCTTGCCGTTGTCGCGCCCGCCGGCGCTCATGGCGGCGGCGTGAAATCCATCCACGCTCGCTCGCGTCGGCGCCTGAAAACAGAAATGCAAACCAGAGTCCAGGTCCGCCGGAACCGGCCGCAGCGCACGGTTGACCCAGAACACTGGCTCCCCTGTTCCATAGCCGAGTGAATCCGCCCCCGCGCTGAGGCAGGAATAGCCCAGGGGGTACAAGGCCGCGTCGTAGAATCGCCGTGCCGCGGCAATGTCGCGAACGCCGATGGAAACATGATCGAGCATGGTGTTCTCCTGTTGATTGACGTCAGGTTAGCCGGCGAGCGGCGAACTCGGATTGCAACCGCCACGTCGCTTCGCTGTCGGTCGAGCACTCGCCGAACCAGCGGAACGAGGTGGGCGCGATATCGGTGAACCGCCATCGCGTCGCGACGCCCTGGTCGGTTTTGCCGAGCTGGATGATGTCCGGCCCCTGAGCGCGGCCGATCTGGCGCGTGTAATACTGCCGGAGCGGATCGCTCCAGATGATATGCCAGGCATCGATGCCGGGATCGTAGATGCGCAAGGTGGTACCGTGGAAAACACCGGGAAGACTCCAGACATCCTGAATGGCGCGGCCTTCGAGTGCCCAGCCGAAGCGGATTTCGCCGCGTCCGGCATGGGTCCGGCCGTCCTCAGCATGGATGACGGCGTCCATCTCCCAGGCGCCGATGAGCCAGCCGTAAAGCCCCATTTTATCGGCGCGGTCGGAGGCCGGTCCATCCGAGAAGAGCAATTCGGCGAGCGAGGCAGCGGATCGGTTCATGGCGTGCCCGTGTGGTTTCGCGTGGTCTGTATCTAGGCGGGGCGGCCTCGACGGCGCTTGGGAAAAATTGCTATTTTGCCGGCATGACGACGACATCGCACCTGCTGGCCTCGGGCTGCGGCTGGACGGTGCATGATGTCGTCTGCACGTCCGGCCCCGGCACCAGGCGGTTCGAAGAGCAGCATCATTCGATCAGCATCGCCGCCGTGACGCGCGGGAGTTTCCAATATCGCACGCGCCAGGGCGGGGCGACGCTGACGCCGGGCGCGGTGCTGCTCGGCAATCGCGGCGCGTGTTACGAGTGCGGCCACGATCACGGCGTCGGCGATCATTGCCTCGCGTTCCATTTTTTCCCTGACTATTTCGAGGAAATTCTTGCCTCGGTGCCGGGCGTCCGCCAACTCGCCTTCGCGGTTCCCCGCCTGCCGCCCTCCACATCATTGATCCCGCTCATCGCCGCGGCGGAGGCGGCGCGGGGTGACGGCATGGAACTGGAAGAAATCGCCTTGCGCCTCGCGGGCGCGGCGGCGGCGCTGCTCGCGCCGGCCGCGAGGCGTGCTGCCACACCGAGCCGGCGCGACGAACAGCGGGTCGGCGAAGCGCTCCGGCGCATCGAAGCCGGGATCGACCAGCCGATCGCGCTCGCCGATCTCGCGCGGGATGCGGCGATGAGCCCGTATCATTTCCTGCGGGTGTTTCGCGCCGTGGCCGGCATCACGCCGCACCAGTTCGTTCTCGCGGAGCGGCTTCGCCGCGCGGCGATCAGGCTCCGCCAGACGCGCGATCCGGTTTCCGCCATCGCCTACGACGCCGGATTCAACGATCTCTCGACGTTCAATCGCCGGTTTCGCGGCATCATGGGAGCGAGCCCGACGGCGTATCGCCGTGCGCAGCGTTTATCCCCTCTATCCACCTAATCCACAGGGCGATGCGCCTGTCGCCGACTCGCGCGAAGAGCTAGAAGGGCGCGATGAACGTCATCGAGTCGCCTTTGCTCGGCCTGTCCCAGCGCCTGCCGCCCGCCAATCTCGAAGCCGAGCAGGCGCTGCTCGGCGCATTGCTCGCCAATAACAAAGCCTATGAGCGGGTTTCCGAATTTCTCGCGCCGGAACATTTCGCCGATGCGGTGCATGGTCGCATTTTCGAGGCGATCGCCCGGCGGATCGAGGCCGGCCAGCTCGCCGATCCGGTTACGCTGCGCGTCAGCTTCGAGCATTCCGGCCTGCTCGACGATGTCGGCGGCCCAGCCTATCTCGCCCAGCTCCTCACCGCCATGGTCGGCGTCATCAATGCCGGGGATTACGGCCGCACCATCTACGACGCCTGGATCAGGCGCCAGTTGATCGATCTCGGCGAGGTCACGGTGAACCGCGCCTTCGGTGCCGAGCCCGAACTCGACGGCCCGTCGCAGATCGAGGCGGCGGAACAGGCGCTGTTCGACCTCGCGACCAAGGGCGGCGCCGAAGGCACCGCGATGAGCTTCGAAACCGCGCTGGCGATGGCGATCGATACCGCCGCCAAGGCCTTCGAGCGCGACGGCCGCGTCTCGGGCCTGACCACCGGCCTGACCGATCTCGACGGCAAGACCGGCGGGCTGCACCCGTCCGACCTGCTGATCCTCGCCGGCCGTCCCGGCATGGGCAAAACCGCGCTGGCGACCAAAATCGCCTTCGGCGCGGCGCAGGCGCTGCTGGCCGAGGCGCGGGCGGAAAATCCCAATGCCGAGGCGAAGCAATCGGTCGCCATTTTCTCGCTGGAAATGAGCGCCGAACAGCTCGCCACCCGCTTGCTGGCCGAGGAGGCAAGGGTGTCCTCGGATCGGATTCGACGCGGCGAGATCGGCCAGAAGGATTTCGACAATTTCGTCGCCGTCTCCCGCCGGATCGCCAGACTGCCGCTGGTGATCGACGATACCCCGGCGATCACGCTGTCCGCGCTGCGCACCCGCTGCCGGCGACTCAAGCGCACCAAGGGACTTGCGTTGGTGGTGGTGGATTATCTGCAACTGATGCGCCCGGCGGCGGGCACCAGGCCGGAGAATCGCGTTCTCGAAATCAGTCAGATCACCCAGGGGCTGAAGGCGATCGCCAAGGAACTCGCGGTGCCGGTGATCGCCTTGTCGCAGCTCTCCCGCGCGGTGGAATCGCGGGAGGACAAGCGGCCCCAGCTTTCGGATTTGCGCGAATCCGGCACCATCGAGCAGGATGCCGACGCGGTGATGTTCGTCTATCGTGACGAATACTACCTCCAGGCCAGGATGCCCAAGCAGATGGGCTTCGAGAGCGAGGACAAATTCCAGGCAGCGCTCGACAAATGGCAGCAGGACATGGAATCGGTGCACAACAAGGCGGAACTCATCCTCGCCAAGCAGCGCCACGGCCCCACCGGCAAGATCGACCTGTTTTTCGAGGCGGAATTCACTCGATTCGCCGATCTCGACACCCAACATGAGTAACATCGGGTGCAACGGAGAGGGGCGGAGTCGATGGTGACGATCGGAGGCAATGCCTGCGCGGGATTTTCCGAGGCCGACCAGGCGCTGATCGATCAGGCGGCGTCGCGCTTCGTCGCTTCGCGCGGCTTGTTCACCCGAGCGCTGAGCCGGGTCGGCCGCACCGCCGGCAGCGCGGTGGAACGCGCGGTGCTGTTCCTGGCGCCGAACGCGCGCGCGATCATCGAGGAATACGCGTCCGAAGCGCTCTGGTCGCTGCTGAGCGCGTCGCGGATCGGCCTTGCCGGGCGGAATGCCAGACCGGCGCGGGAGCAGATCTATCGCGGCGCGGTCGCGGCGAGCGGCGCGGTTTCCGGCCTTGCGGGCGGGGTGGTGTCGCTGGCCGATATTCCGTTCAGCATGGCGATGATGTTCCGCGCGATCGCCGAAATCGCGCGCAGCCATGGCGAGGATCTCGACGATTTCGCGACCCGCCGCGCCTGCCTGGAGGTGTTCGGCTTCGGCACGATCCGCAACGAAGATGAGGATATCGAGGCGAGCTACTGGGCGGTGCGTGGCGCGCTGACCCATGCGCCGGTTTCGATTTTTCTCCGCACCGTGGCGTCGCGATTCTCTCTCGTGGTGTCCGACCAGGTGCTCGCCTCGATGGTTCCCGTGGTCGGCGCGCTGGCCGGGGCAGGGGTGAATTATTTGTTCATGGGGCATTTCCAGTCGATGGCGCAGGTCCATTTCACGCTGCGCGCCTTGGAGCGCCGCTATGGCGACGCCGATGCGGTGCGCGCCTGCTTCGACCGCCATGTCGAGCATTATCGCCAGCGCAAGCAATTGTTCCGCCGCGCCGCATGAATCGTCCGACATTGACCATCGACGCCGAAGCGGTCGCGGCGAACTGGCGCGATCTTGCCGCGCGCCATGCAAGCTCTGGTGGCGGGGCAACGGCGGCGGCGGTGAAGGCGGATGCCTACGGGCTCGGCGCCGCGCTGATTGCCCCGGCCCTCGCCGCGGCCGGGTGCCGGCATTTCTTCGTGGCTTGTCTCGAAGAGGCGCTGGCGCTCCGCACCGCGCTCCCGGATCGCCGGATCGCGGTGATCAACGGCTGTCCGTCCGGGACCGAGCGGGAACTCATCGCCAACGATCTTCGCCCGGTGCTGAACTCGCTGGAGGATTGCGCACGCTGGCGGAACGCCGCGCGGGAAGCGGGCCGCGCGTTGCCTGCCCTTTTACATGTCGATACCGGCATGGCCCGGCTTGGCCTCGATGCGGCCGAATTCGCCCGGTTGCGCGAAACGCCCGATCTGCTCGACGGGATCGCGCTCGATTACGTGATGAGCCATCTCGTCGCCTCGGAGACGACGGACGCCCCGGAAAACGCGCATCAGGCACAGCGCTTCGCCGCAATCCGTGCGGCGTTCCCCGGTGTGACGACAAGCCTCGCCAATTCCTCCGGCATCTTTTTTGGCCCGGATTTTGCCTCCGATCTCGCGCGGCCAGGTTTCGCACTCTATGGCGGGAATCCGACGCCGGAGCAGAAAAATCCAATGCGGCCTGTGGTCACGCTCGCCGCACCAATCCTGCAAATCCGCGCGATCGAGGCGGGGGAGAGCGTCGGCTACAACGCGATCTGGCGTGCCGAGCGGCAATCGCTTATCGCGACGATCGGGGTGGGCTATGCCGACGGGATGCCGCGGTCCCTCGCCAATAGAATGACCGCGCGCTTCAAGGGGCGGGACGTGAGGCTGGTGGGCCGGGTTTCGATGGATCTGATGACGTTCGACGTTACCGATCACCCGGACATCGCGCCGGGTTCGATGCTGGAACTGATTGGGCCCGGCCATGATATCGACGATGTTGGACGCGAGGCCGGCACCAACGGCTACGAGATCCTGACCGGCCTGGGCCGGCGCTATCGGCGTGTCGCAAAATCGGTATAACAACCCCCATGAACCTCGTGCTCGATCCGGTGGCCGCGCTCGGCCGCCTCGTCCTCGGCCTGGTCTCCCTGCTCGGCGAATTGGCGATTTTCACCATCGCCGCCGTGTCCGGCCTGTTCCGCCCGCCGTACTATCTGCGCAATTTCGGCCGCGCGCTGATGGAGATCGGCTATTTCAGCCTGCCTGTGGTGGCGCTGACCGCGATTTTCACCGGCATGGTGCTGGCGCTGCAAAGCTATGTCGGGTTTTCGCGCTTCGATTCGCAGAGCGTGATCGCGAGCGTGGTGGTGCTGTCGCTGACCCGCGAACTGGGGCCGGTGCTCGCCGGGCTGATGGTCGCCGGCCGCGCCGGATCGGCGATGGCCGCCGAACTCGGCACCATGCGGGTGACCGACCAGATCGACGCGCTGTCCACCCTGGCGACCGACCCGATGCGCTATCTGGTCACGCCGCGCCTGCTGGCCGGGCTGATCGCCCTGCCGCTTCTGGTGGTGGTGGCCGATATATTGGGGGTGGCGGGCGGGTTTCTGGTCTCCACGATCCGGCTCGGCTTCAATGCTCCGGCCTATCTGCAGAGCACCATGACCTATCTGCACGCGAGCGACGTGATTTCCGGACTGGTCAAGGCGGCGGTGTTCGGCTTCGTGATCGCGCTGATGGGCTGCTTTCACGGCTATCGCTCGCGCGGCGGCGCGCAGGGCGTTGGCGGGGCGACCACGGCGGCGGTGGTTTCCGCCTCGATCCTGATACTCGCACTCGATTACGTGCTGACCCAGGCGTTCTTCGCGCCATGAGCACCCTTCAGGCGATGACGCCGAAGCTGCGCATTCGCGGCCTGCGCAAGGCATTCGGCGCCAAGCAGGTGCTGGACGGCGTCGATCTCGACGTGATGCCGGGAACCGGCATGGTGGTGATCGGCGGGTCGGGCACCGGCAAATCGGTGCTGCTCAAATGCATTCTCGGCCTGATCTGGCCCGATTCGGGCGAGATTCTGATCGATGGCGAGGACGTGCTGACCGCGAAACCGGCCCGCGCGCGGGAGCTGCGCGA
The DNA here is from genome assembly GCF_021556475.1 of Acidiphilium iwatense. Classification (GTDB taxonomy): domain Bacteria; phylum Pseudomonadota; class Alphaproteobacteria; order Acetobacterales; family Acetobacteraceae; genus Acidiphilium; species Acidiphilium iwatense. The sequence goes on from NZ_JAKGBZ010000007.1 coordinate 121,689, forward strand.
CCAGATCGGCATGCTGTTTCAGAACGGCGCCTTGTTCGACAGCCAGGCGGTGTGGGAGAACGTGGCGTTCGGACTGCTGGCGCGCGGCCTGGTGACCCGCGCCGAAGCGCGGGACGTGGCGGCGAAAGTACTGTCGCAGGTGGGACTGGACGCCGGTGTGGGCGAATTGCCGCCCGCCGAGCTTTCCGGCGGAATGCAGAAGCGGGTCGGGCTTGCCCGCGCGATCGCGGCGGAGCCGTCGATCATGTTTTTCGACGAGCCGACCACCGGACTCGACCCGATCATGGGCGCGGTGATCGACGGGCTGATCGTCGATTGCGTCAAACGGCTCGGCAGCACCTCGATCGCGATCACCCACGACATGACGAGCGCCCAGCGGATCGGCGACCGGATCGCGATGCTGCATGAAGGGCGGATCGTCTGGGAAGGCGAGGCGGAGTCGGTGATGCGGAGTGGGAATCCGCTGGTGGATCAGTTCACCCATGGACGGCGCGACGGCCCGATTCGGATGGCGCTGCGGAAATAGGCATCGCGGCTTGACCGGCACAGTCGGACGGATAGCTTCGCTGGGCTCGCTATGACATTACTTCAAAATACTGAACATAAAAAAACCCGGACTTTCGTCCGGGTTTCAGTCTGGCTTCCGTTATCGATTTACCGATCAGGTAATCACTTTGCCGCCCACGGAGCCGGCGATGCTCGCGGCGCTGACGCCGAGCAGCGTGATATGCGTGCCGTCGGAGAGGGTGACCAGGGCGCCGGTTTGGCCCTGGAAGGTGGTGCTGTTGATCGCGGTGATATTGCTACCGTTCATCGCGAACAGAGTGGATTTGGTGGTGCCGAAATTGGAAATGACATCGTTGCCGCCGACCCCGGTTGCCTGACCGAAGAAATAGATGTTGGTCGCGCCGGAGACGGTGGAGCCGGTCATCTGCGCGGTGCCGGTGCCGCCGAAGAAATACTGGGTGCCGGAGCCGCTGCTCGAAATCACGTCCGAGCCGTTACCGGCGTCGAACAGGTTGGTTCCGGTCACCGAACTGGCGAGCAGGGTTTCGTTGCCCGAGCCGGCGAAGAGGTAGTTGGTGGCCGACGTGGTGGCACCGCCGCCGCCGGCCTCCAGCGTATCGCCATTGCCGGCACCGACCAGGGTAGCGCTGCCGCTGCCACCGACCAGTAAGTTATCACCCGACGAGCCGCCGCCGAAGATGCCGCCGGCATTGCCGCCGAACACCGTCGCGCTGCCGGCGCCGGCAAGGACGGTCGCGGCCGCGCTGCTGGCATTGATGAAGTCGAGCTTGCCGGCATAGCCGGCGGGGGTGCCTGCGAAGACCGAGGCATTGCCGCTCGCGATGACGGTGTTGCTGCCGGCGAAGGTTCTGACCGTATCGGCGCCACCGGTTACCGCGGCAAGATTGTCGCCCCGCAGGTTGAGAGTGTCGTTGCCACCGGCGGCGATGACGGTGTTGCTGGTGCGCCCGGTGGTCAGATCGACGTTGCTGCTGGCGCCCAGAAGATACTGGGTGCTGGTGCTGCTGCCGTTGACCGTGACGGTTCCCGGAGCCTGGACGACGACCGAACTATAGATGCTGGCCACATCGACCACGCCGGCGGCGCCGGTGACGGAGCCGGAGGTGACCGCGCCGGTGCTGTCGGTATTGGTGAGTTCGAGGATGTTGCTGGTGCCAGCGATCGTCGAATTGAACAGCGCGCCGGTGATGAGATTGTTGTTGGTCAACCCCTCGGTGCCGCCCTCGACCGCGGTGCTGAGCCCGGTCAGCAGGGTCTGCAATGCGGTCGTGGTTGCACTGGAAACGCCCGAAAGGGGCACACTCACAAGGCCGGTCAGCTTACCGCCGCTGACGCCGCCAATAACCGTTACGGAACTGCTCATCCGGAAGCCTCCAAAAAACTTAATTTATGGTTTCCAGATAACCGACCCCGTTGTGCAAAGCAAGAAAAACTTGGGCTGGTTTGGTTAATTTTTTTTTGCCCACGACCTAGGGTGTGTCGTCATTTGACCGGGGGGATTCCGGCGCGACCGTTTTCCTGATTCATAGCAGATCAGCATTCCGAAAGGCTGATTGATGGGGCGTTATGGGCTGAGGGCTGACCAATGGGAGCGGATTGCGCATCTTTTGCCAGGAAAAG
>NZ_JAKGBZ010000070.1 GCF_021556475.1 Acidiphilium iwatense
CTTTGCCAAACTCAAGCAATTCCGCGCCATTGCAACGCGCTACGACAAAACCGCCAGAAACTTCCTCGCAGGCGTCCACCTCACCGCCACCGCTATCTGGCTTAATTGACACCACACCCTAGTCAGATCAAGAACCTTAACCGCCATCTGATCGAACTCGGGCTGATCACGATGCGCGATAGCCCGAACGGCAAGCGCTATGGCAGGCGGGACAAGGCGGGGCGGATCATCGAGGCTTATGGCTTCGATCTATCGCCCCTGGCGGTGCGCCAGGCGGAATTCCGGGCGAGCGCGGAGAAGGGGCGGGCGCGGTTCGAGGCGATGCGGCACTGGCGACGGCGGGCGACGATCGCCTGGAAGGGGATCGAGCAGATCGCCGAGACGGCGGCCGAACTGGGCCTTCCGGCCGAGACGTGGCGCCAGCCGGCGATGGAGGCCCGCCAGATGGCCAGGCGGCTGGCCAGGATTGAGCGGCTGGAGGAGCTGGCTCTGGGGGTCGCCACCCTGGAGCGGCGGCAGGGCGAGGCCCGCGAGCGGCTGGAGGCGGCATTGGCTGCGGTCCGGCAACTGGCGGCAAGCCCGCCTGATTCTGTGAAAATTGGCCCCAGGGGGCCAGAAAATTGGCCCTATAATACACCTACAAATCAGCCCTTTGATCCTTCGGATACAGTAATTGCTCAGGAGAAAAGTAAGTCGGTTTCCGGTGGTGGGAAAAAACCATCCGCCTGGGACGGTTTGGATGCTGGCAACGTGGCGCAGACGGATTGGAGTGGATGGCGGATAGGGTGTCCGAAGAATTTTTTTGTTTTTGTGAGTTGTTTCAATATGCTAGTGATTAGATTAACAGATTATCCCACATAAATTACCACGAAACATCAATTGACCTCATTTACGCCCCTCTTCCGCTATAGCCTTTCTTCGCCGCACTCCGCGACATCCACGAGCTTCGCATGGTCCGTCTGCATGGGCACCCACCATGCAATCGACGGCATCGGCCTGGTAGGGTTGGACCTTGAATTTCAGCTTCATGGAATTCTCATTTAAGGCCTCTCTGCAACTCTGAATCGGTGGAGAGTCGTAACCGACTGAATTAATTGAATATTATAAGAAAACTCTCTGCAAGCTTCTATTTTTTTGCCGCCGACTTCTCTGCTAGCTGCCAGCAGGGTGCGGCATCAGAACCCGTATTCACAATCACTCCTTTTCGGCGAAACTTTGTAAGCAAGTTACTGATTTTTTGATGTTTTTGTTTATCGTCTAAAGCGTCACTGAGCTTAGTGGTCAACAGCTGGGTAATATCACCTCTGTTTGCCTGCCCAAATTTTTCTAAGTAGTCGGTCAAGAGCTTAGCATAGAATGTATCGTCTTGCGCCCGCATGCGAATGTAATCGGCCTTCTTCGCCGTTGCTTCCGCCACGACGGCCGACACATGGTAATTGGGTTTGCGCCCTTCGATTAGATGCGTGCGGCGCAGGTGGCTCGCGGCATCCTCGGTGATCGGCAACCGCTTCTGCACCCGGTCCAACGCCAGCACATCGGCCAGAGGTAGGCCGGTCTGTTGCATGAGTAGGCGGCTATAGGCCGGATCAACCACCCGTCCGTGGATAGTCAAGCACACCACATGAGGTTCACTGAGATCATAATCCGGGAGCGGTAAGAACCTTTGGCGTTGCCGACGGTAGATGTCCTGTATCCCATAACCCATGTGATCGATCATATTCAGCTCGGTCATGGCCTGCGCGAGAAACGGGTTGCGATAGCGATGCGGCACTCGCTCGGAAAGCACGTAATCTTCCGGCTGGCCCTCGAAAAAGCCGCCTTGATTCTCCAAAACCAACTTGTCTGGCCGTTCAATCACCACAATCCGCCCGGCGCGGGTATAGTCCTGGTGGGCGATACAGTTATGCAGGGCCTCCAGCACTACCTTCTGGTCATATTTTGCTACCTCATGAGCTAACAGCTCATTTCTAGGCAAAATACGCAGCTGAATGTTGCGGATGCGGGCGAATACCTGGGACGACGCAAGTAGGAAGGGTGGTCCGAAATGCTCGTAGGCGCGCTCGTCCCCTTCAAGCTTCCAGGTAATCTCCGCCGGATGCGGGGAGAGGTACCAGGCGGATTCGGGCCTACCAAGCAGCAAAAGGGCCGTACGCGTTATTTTCCCATTCTGTGTTACCTTGGCCCGGTCCAGCAAAGCGACATCACTCCAATTGACCATTTCTTCTGGCGTGATGCGGTTGGCGTGCTTGGCGATAAACCGTTCGCGGGCGATTTTCAGGGCGTTTGGATCTAGATCCGTGATCGATGCTTTCTCTACCACCTGCGCCGTCCAGTCAGTCCCCAGAGTCTGCCGACGAATATCGTCGAGCTTGTCTTGCCCGAGTGCCGCGAGGCTTTCGCCAGCGCGGCCATAGTAATGCCCGTTCCACGAAATTGGCATGCCGCGCGGGGCCGCCGGGATTTCGAACAGGATGACCCGGCCATCCTTGTGATGCAGGACATGAATATCGCGGAAAGTAAAACTTTCTGTTCCGTTCAGAACCTGCTGTTTATCCGCCTGCAAATGTTCTTGGGTTTCCTTATAGGTTGTGCCAACCACCGCGCGGGTCTTGTCTTCCACACCGAACACGAGCCAGGCCCGGTCCTGCCGACGCAAATTAGCTTCATTGGCCAGTGCCGAGACATATTTGCCCAGATCGCTGCTCGAAAACCCGTCTTTCCCGCGCTTAAACTCAACTACCTCATTCTCCCAATGGGATATGAGCTGGTTCAGCAATGTCTCGAGGGCAGCCTGATCGTGCGCCATGGGTCAGATCGCCTTGACGTCGGTTGAGAGCGAAAGCAGGGCAAAAATTCCCTCGACGCTGATAGCGCGGAATGTGTTGTCAATTATGTTTATCATCGCCTCCTTATAAACTCCGCTCCTTTCTGTATGGACCTGCTAATTAAGGGGACGATTTGAGTTTGTTATAAATAACTGGTCGTTGATGGGACCGCGATAAACCTTGTTGAGCAAAAAACTAAACAAAGCCTTGGCTCCCTTTCGATCCAGGGGAACCTCTATGCGTCCACTATTGATATTTAACGAAAAACCTATTGCCGTAGCCTTGTGTGCAATATCGGTGACAGGATGATTGCCAAGTACGTCAACCTTGACCACGGTATGGACGGCTTTTCTGATCCCTTCATCTGCCCCCGCGACAAATGCCGCTGCATCGGCTATCGTCAAACTAGGATGGTTGCAGAATGCTCTTAGCTCTATATCAGTAGCCTGCCTGTAAAAAATGCCTAAATCAAATACTCGCCTCAATAAAGAGAAGCTTTTAAATCGGACATCACCCGCAGGGTTAACTGTGGCCAAAAGATGGGTTCCAAGAGTGAAGGCTGGTTCGGTGAGCTTCTGAAATACGTTTCCATCATGAAGAAAAGTAAGCTTACTCGAAAGTATTTGCTGAGGTCCAAAACTCTGAATCAATAGGCGTTTGTTTGGTCCATTTCCTATCATGGTAAAAAGGGCCTTGATGCCTTCGTTTTGAAAATTATTTACGTCTAAAGGGGTAAGCGCAACAGCATTCTGACTTGCCTCCGCAAACAGGGCCTGCGCTTTAGGTAGGCCACGAGTTACTAAAATCTCGTCGGCATCAGGTTTCCAGTCTCCGGTAAAATCGATCTCAGCATTTATGCCGTCAGAGAACGCCGCATCCTGAGCCTGAAATATTCCATCAAGCTGGTTTTGAAGCTGGGCGTTCATTTGAACATGGCGAACAACCAAACTTCCAGCCAGCCTGCAAGCTGCATATAGCTGTGCCATCTATTTTCCTCCAAGGTCGAGAAGAAGGTATTCTGTTAATTGACCCACCTTAAGTTCCAGCGCTGCCGTGCGAAGGTGCTTTTTCGTAATAAGGATAAAAGTTACCCCCTCTGACGACTCGACCTTATAGAAATGCCAACCCAGCAAGCCCAACATTGGATTAAAATGATAATTATATCCAGTAGCCGTAATTATTCCGAAAATTACAATGGTCGGAACCCAAAACTGCCATTGGAGCGTGTCGAATTGAGATGTAAAAAGAGGCATAACGTATAAGAGTAAAAACGCCGTATTCTCGTGATCAGCGGCTTCTATGGACTCCGCTTTAAAGGTTGAGGCCGCGAGTTCATGCTTTGCGCGCCACAGAACAAACAGACAAACAAAAAAGAGAAAGAGGCTGATGCCACATATGGCAGCGGCCGTCACATGTTCGTGCTGAAAATAGGCGACCCATGCGTAGGTAAGCCCTACGGGCGCAAGGGCCGTACTCGTCAGCAACAGTCGCGCTAATACATTAAGCACCGAACACCGTCCGCTGGCTGCGCTGGAAAAATAATGCCTCTCCGCGCTTATCCGCTTTCACAATATCTGCCCCCAAAGGACCATATTATACACAATTAAAAGAACAAAACAAGAACAATAGGTGCGTTCTATGACGATCCTCCCAAAACGACCTTCCGAGCGATTGGGGCCGAAGGCCGAACGCTCTGTTCGGCGCAGCGGAAGGCGAAGCCTTCCTCGCGATACATCCGTATCAGCCGTACAAAGCGGCGCGCTCAACCCCCCGCCCGCAGGGCGGCCCCGAAGGGGCGCGGACCCACGCGCAGCCCTTGGGCGAGCATGGGGAGCGGGGTTGAACGCAGTAGCCGCCCCGTGTGGCCCCCTGTCCATCGCTAATGCACGCCTTCGCTGAACAGAAACTCTTGAAAACCGACAAACGCCGCTCGGATACCGGGCGCGGCCCCCAGCTCGGCCGTGGCGTCGGCCAGGGTCTGGTAGCGTAGCTCCAGCAGGCGGGCGAGTTTGTCCTGGTCCAGCTCTTCCACGCCCTGGGCCACATACTGGCCCATCACGAAGTCCAGGAACGCCTGGAGCTTGGCGTCATACCGGGGGAGGATTTCTCCCCGGTGTTTCTCCACGCGCTCGGCGCGAGTGATCGGCGGTAGAGCGAAGGCGATGTAGGCCAGAATGTCGAACACATCGCTCTTCTGGGCGTCTATCACCTTGCCCATCTCGGCAAGCTGCTCGCCGCCAAAGCCCCGCTCCGCCAGCGTGTTCAGCAGCGCCTCGCGCGTGTCCGGGCGGCCCCAGATGGTCCGCAGCTCCTCTTCGTCCTTGAACAGTTCCGGGAGCTGACCGAACAAGCTTTCCATGAACTGCTTAGCGGAAATCGGCCTGCCCTCCGGCCCCCAGAAGCTGGTGGTGCTGATATGCTGGATGGTCCGCTCCTTGCCGTCCGCCAGCTTGATTTTCAAGCGCTGGAGCTGCTCGGGCTCTTCGGATTGCCTGACTTCCACCCCTGGCTCCCCGGGTGCCGTGAGGTTGCGCGGTGTGACCGCAACGGGCTCCATCGGCTCGCCATCCCACTCAGGGTCCTCAAACATCTCATAGGCCCGGGCAAAATCCAGGATCGTGAAATAGTCCTTGCCTTCATACAGTCGCGTCCCGCGCCCGATAATCTGTTTGAACTCGATCATGGAATTCACCGGCCGCATCAGCACGATGTTGCGCACATTCCGCGCATCAACGCCGGTGGAGAGCTTCTGGCTGGTGGTGAGGATGGTGGGGATGGTCTTCTCGTTATCCTGGAAGGCGCGCAGATACTGCTCGCCCAGGGCCCCGTCATTGGCCGTTACGCGCACGCAGTAATTCGGGTCCTTGCTGGTCTTCACCTGGTTGATGAGGTCGCGCACCGCCGCCGCATGGTCCTGCGTGGCGCAGAACACCAGCGTCTTCTGCCGCTGGTCGACCTCGCCCATAAACGTGCGGACGCGGTATTCCTCCCGCGCCTTTATCTCGATGATCCGGTTGAAATCGCCCTCGGTGTAGCGTTTGCCCTCCACCACAGCGCCGTCCACCACCTCGTCATCCGGCGTGTACACGTAATCATCCAGCGTGGTGGCGAATTGCCGTACCTTGAAGGGCGTCAGGAATCCGTCATTGATGCCTTCCTTCAGCGAGTAGGTGTAAATCGGCTCGCCGAAATAAGCGTAGGTGTCCACGTTATCCTTACGCTTGGGCGTGGCGGTGAGGCCGAGTTGCACGGCCGGGGAAAAATGCTCCAGAATCCCGCGCCATGTCCCCTCATCATTCGCGCCGCCCCGGTGGCATTCGTCGATGATGATGAAATCAAAAAAGTCTGGCGGGTAGTCGCCAAAGTTCGGCGCGGAGTTCCCCTCGGCGTCCCGGCCGCTCATAAACGTCTGGAAGATGGTGAAGAAGATGCTGCCATTCTTGGGCACGCGGCCGCGTTTGCGGATAGCGTCTGGGGCGATGCGGACCAGCGCGTCCTCGGGGAAGGCCGAGAAGGCGTTATAGGCTTGGTCCGCCAGAATGTTGCGGTCCGCCAAAAACAATATGCGCGGGCGGCGGGTGGGCTGCCCGCTGATATTCCAGCGGCTCTGGAACAGCTTCCAGGCGAGCTGGAAGGCGATGAATGTCTTGCCGGTGCCGGTGGCCAGCGTGAGGAGAATTCTGTTCCGGCCATTGGCGATAGCCTCCAGCGTGTTCTCCACCGCATTGTGCTGGTAGTAGCGGGCCTGCCAGGTGCCGCTCTTGTCCTCAAACGGAATGGCGGCGAAGCGGTCTCGCCAAGCGTTCTGCTCCGCGAAGGCGCGGTGCCAGAGTTCGTCCGGCGTAGGGTAGCGGGAGACATACCCCTCCGCCCCGGTGTGCATGTCGATCTCATAGATGCCCGCGCCATTGGTGGAGTAGGCGAAGCGGGTCTGGAGCTTGGCCGCGTAGTTCTTGGCTTGGCCCACGCCCTCGGTGTCCGGCTTGTCCCGCCGCTTGGCTTCTATCACCGCCAGTTTGTGATTGCGGTAGGTGAGGACGTAATCGGCAATGTCCCCGCCTGCGCGGTTGCCTGCCCCTTGCAGGCGGCCCAGCGTGATCTCCTCCCGGCGCACCCGGCTGGCTTCCACCACGCCCCAGCCTGCCTGTTTCAGCGCGGGGTCGATCAGCTCAGCACGGGTTTCCGCCTCGTTCATGCGATGTCGCCTTTTCGCGTCATGTATGGACGGCCCCTTCCTGGCAAGGATTTTCTGGCGTGACGGCGCACGATCTGGAGCGGTCATGTATCCGGCCTGTTGATGCGGTCGTGTGGATGACCGCTGGCCCCGATGGGTTACGCGGATCGGCTTCCATGCATTGCGGCGCGCTAAGCGGCGCGATGACGTTTCGGAGTGTGCCGGTCCAGGTCCTGATCATTGTGCCGTCGTTTGCCTCTGGCTCCTTGCCTCGTGGAGGGTGCGGCGGTGGCGGTCGCTCAGACCGCCGCCACCGCTGCACCCCGATAGGTCTCGCCCGAGCGCAGTATGGCCCATGCGATCCGCGCGGTTTTGGCGGCCTGCGCCACCACCGCGACCTTTACCGGGCGCCGCGCCAGGATGCCGTACATCCAGGCCGTGCCGCGCTGCGGCCCGGCGCGGACCTGGCGCATCACGGCGCTGGCGCCATGCGTGAGCAGTCGTCGCACGCCGGGATCGCCTTTGCGGCTGATATGACCGAGCCGGCGCTTGTTGGCGCTCTGCTGCTCGCGCGGGGTCAACCCGACCCAGGCGGCGAAGTCGCGCGCCGAGCCGAACTGCCGGCCGTCGCCGATCGCCGCGACAATGGCGTGCGCGGTCAGCGGGCCGATGCCCGGCACCGTCATCAGCCGGCGCATCGTCGGATCGGCTTGCGCGTGCCGCACCAACTGCGCCTCCAACGCCTCGACTTGTTCGCTGGCCGCCCGCCACTGCGCGAGCAGACCCCGCAACGCGGGATGCAGGATCGTCGGGATTGCGGCGTCGCCCGCGTCGATGATGTCGCGCAGCACGGCAAAGCCGCGCAGGCCTTGCGCCGCCACCACGCCGAACTCCGCCAGCATCCCGCGCATCGCGTTCATCAACTGGGTGCGCTGGCGCACCAGCAGATCGCGCGCGGTCTCGATCCCGCGGGCCGCCTGTTGCTCGCAGCTCTTGAGGGTGACGAACCGCATCCCGGGCCGCTGCATCGCCTCGCAGATCGCCGCAGCGTCGCGCGCATCGGTTTTGTTGCGCTTTACGAATGGCTTCACGTAGGCCGCCGGCAGCAGCCGCACCGTGTGCCCCAGGCCGCTCAGCACCCGCCCCCAATGATGCGAGCTGCCACAAGCTTCGATGCCGATCGTCGCCGGCGGCAACTTGGCGAAGAAGCTCTCCATCGACGGCCGGCCCAAGCGCTTGCACAGCACCACGGTGCCGCTCGCGTCCTCGCCATGCACTTGGAAAACAGACTTGGCGATGTCCAACCCGATCATGATAGTGTTCATCCGGACGGTCCCTTTCCGCTGGGGTTTCAACACCCGCCAGCTTGGCACAGTGATGCCGTTCGGGGGCCGTCCACCCAGCATTGCGAGCCGCGCAGCGGCGTGGCAATCCATCTTCTCTCTGTATGGGTATAGAAAGAAGATGGATTGCCACGGCTGCTACGCAGCCTCGCAATGACGGGATTTTTCTCCGGTGAGTTCACCGGAGAACGCCTTTTGGAGGATGGCTTGTCTGAGTTCTGCCAAAACTGACGACTTCCTGTCGTAGAGGTCTTCAAGCTGCCGGACGCAGCTCGAAAGCTCATTTAGCGTCTCTACAATTCGCGCTTGCTCCTCCAATTCAGGAAACGGAAACGGCCGGTCCTCGAACGTGGCCAGATTGATGTTGTCCTGCGCGCTGCCTTTGCCTGCCGCCTTAAGCTGGGCTTGAACTGACCGTAGCAGGTACTCCACGAAATCATTGGTTGTCTGTTTGGGGTCAACGACCATCCCGATGACGCTGTCAGGGAAACAGGCGTCAAAGCCGAGTATTCCCGTTTCTGCGATATTTGCAGCTATGGTGATGCAGACGGTCCCTTTCGGCCACAGCTTGCTCTGGGCAAGTCCAGACTCATTGTAAGTCTGGGTGCTTTCCAAGATCGCATGGTCGCAGTTTCTTACGTCACCTGTCTGAATGAAGGGGTATTTTCCACCATAAAGCTTAGGGTCATTCCGAGGTCGGTGCTTTGATTTTCCTCGACCAAAATCGAGCGCCGCTTGGCGCAGCGTTTTTCTTTCCCAGGTAGCCTGTTCCTCATCAAACAACGCTTTCAAATGGCCGTCGAACAACTCCCGGGCGTTGGCGAGGTTCTTCTCGGCGTTGGCGGTTGCGGCTGCGATGCCCGCAAAGGCCTCATCGAGAATGGCGACAATGCGCTTCTGCTCGGGAAGAGGCGGGACGGGGATCGGGACTTCCTTAAGCTTACCCCCGGAAAGCTCCTTGAATGTTGTGCCTGTTCCGAGGTCATTCAGGAGCTGAACGATGCTGCCCAGATAATAAAACAGAAACTTATGGTCGATGGATCGGCCGGGTATCAAGCCTTTGCAACCCTGGTTAAAAGCCATCGGTTCTGTGTTGATCACCAAGTGGCCAATGGGCGCACGGGATGACAGAATGACGGACATGGGAGGAAGTGGCGTTGCAGAACTATTCTGCATTCCCAGATCAGACAGCATTCGCGCTGTTGTGGCTGCATAAGGGCTTTGCCGCTTCCCCATTTCAGCAGGTGTAATCCAAAAATGTTCGCCGCCCCAGAACTCGGCAACATCCGTCTTCGGCGTACCACCATTCACCAATTCGCAAACATCACCGACGGTTTTAGCCTGCCACCCGTCTCTCACAGCAGCCCCCGGATACCTTCAAGAATTCCTGCGCTCTCCGCATCCAGCCGCAAAATCTCAGCGATGATGTGCTCCGGGTCGCGCAGCGCCACCTCCTCGGCCTTGTTAGGGTTCTTCACAGAGAGGTCAAAGCTGGCCGGGTCGATGCTGGCGGCATCCACGGACCACGACTTTTCAGACTCCGCAAAGCTGGCCTGGAGGAGCAAAAAATCGGCCAGATCGGCATCATTCAGGGCGCTGGTCTTGCCCATGCTGCGGCCAGGGTCGAGCTGGTAGTACCAGATCCGCCGCGTGGGCGCGCCCTTCTCGAAAAACAGCACCACCGTTTTCACGCCCGCCCCCTGGAACGTGCCGCCGGGGCAGTCCAGCACCGTGTGCAGATTGCAATTCTCCAGCAACTCCTGGCGCAGGGCGCGCGAAGCGGCATCCGAGTTGGACAAGAACGTGTTCTTGATGACGATGGCCGCCCGCCCGCCAGCCTTCAGCGATTTGATGAAATGCTGGAGGAACAGGAAGGCGGTTTCCCCGGTCTTGATGGGGAAATTCTGCTGCACCTCCGGCCGCTCCTTGCCGCCAAAGGGCGGGTTGGCGAGGATGACCTCGAAACGGTCCTTGTCCTGAATGTCGGCGATGTTCTCGGCCAGGGTGTTGGTGTGGATGACGTTGGGCGCCTCGATGCCATGCAGGATCATGTTCATGATGGCGATGACATAGGCGAGGCTCTTCTTCTCCTTGGCGTAAAAACTGCGCTTTTGCAGGGTGTCGCGCTCGGCCGTGGTCTTGGCGCGGGAGTTCAGGTACTCAAACGCTTCGCACAAAAACCCGGCGGACCCGGCCGCGCCGTCATAGATGCGCTCGCCTATTTGCGGGTTCACCACAGCGATCATGGCGCGGATGAGCGGGCGCGGGGTGTAATACTCGCCCCCGTTGCGGCCCGCATTGCCCATGTTCTTGATCTTGGCTTCGTACAGATGCGAAAGCTCGTGCTTCTCCGCCTGGGAGCGGAAATGCAGCCCGTCGATCAGCTCCAGCGCGTCCCGCAGCGAATAACCGCTCTGGAACCTGTTGCGGATTTCCGAGAAAATCTCGCCAATCTTGTACTCGATGGTATCCGGCCCGGCCGCGCGAGCCTTGAAACCCTGGAGATAAGGGAAAAGGTCGCGGTCCACGTAGTCGATAAGGTCCGAGCCGGTGAGGGCGCGGTCGTGGTCAAAGCCGCCATCCGGCTTTTTGGGCGCGGCCCAGGAGGCCCAGTTATGCGGCGTGTCGATGATGCGGGTGTATGACCGGCCGTGCAGGTCCGCCTCGGTGGCGCGGGTGAATTCCAGGTCGTCCAGGTATTTGAGAAACAGCATCCAGGAGGTCTGCTCGGTATAGTCCAGCTCGGTCGTGCAACCGGCTTCCTTCCACAGCACATCGTCGATGTTCTTGAAAATCTGCTCGAAGCTGGTGCCATTGCCGTTGCCGGCGCGGGAAACTGGCCTGGCGGCGGACTTGGGCTGGGCCACGGGTGCCGGTGCCTCCGCTTGGGCTGGCTCCGCCAGGGCCACGGAGCCGCCCCGGCCCCGGCCTTTAACGATCCGCCCGTCCTCAAGCAGGGCCGCCTGCACCCGCGCATAAGTGCCGTCCTGCCAGCCCAGCTCCGCCTGGAGCTTGCCGTTACCGGCACTGCCCCCAAGTTCCGCCAGAACTTCCAAAAACCGCTCTTCTCTAGCCATTTAGTCTCTCCGATTCGCGGTTTTTGCCGCCGAAGGGGAGTTTGCATGACCGGATTCAGAATGACAACGCAAGGTAGGCCCGGATCAGGGCTCGCGGGAGGTTAGAGCGACATGCCGCCTTTTGCTTCTTGCTGGTTGCCTTTGCTTGCCGGAGACGAAAGGGCGTTCGTCAGAGCGGCCATGGGGGACAATATCGAAGCCAGCGCCGTCTGCTTCACACCGCTGCGCTCCTGGATGGCGGCGACCAGTTTGGCGCGGTCATCGGTATAGAGGGCTGTGGTTTCCTTGGCACGCGAGAGGCCCACGTAGAAGCTTTTCTGGTCGATCAGATGCGTGGCGGCGCTCTCGGCATGGATGAACGTGCGTTCGGCGGTGCGGCCCTGGGCCGCGAAGGCCGTCGCCACATAGCTATGCGCAATATGCTGGTTACGCGGGTCATCGAGCTTCAACGTCTCAACCTTGCCCCTGGCCAGCTGGACCGTGGCGCTGCGCGTACTGGGGTCAATGGCGGTAATTTCGCCCTGCTGGCCGTTAACCCGCCCCAGGGCGCGGTCATTGCGGGTGAACTGCATCTTGTCTCCCGCCCGCAGCTCGATCGTCTCGGCGATGAAGGCCTGAGACTGCGCCGCGCCCCATTGGCGGAGCCGCCAGTCGATCGTCCTTCCGGTCTGGTCAGCCAGCAAGATTGCCGCCTTGCTGGTGTCGATGCCGGTCACCCGGTAGGCCAGCGCTTTTGATATTCCCTTGTCAGCATAATCCTTCCTGCTTACCCATCTTGATCAGCCACTTTCAGAGCGGTACAAAACAGAGACATGATGCTGTGAGCGGAGGAAATCGATGGCTCGGAATGCGGTGCAGTTTCAGCGAGGGCTGAGCGAGGCT
>NZ_JAKGBZ010000071.1 GCF_021556475.1 Acidiphilium iwatense
TGCCGACGCTTCGCCAACGCCCTCGCGGACGCCAGCGCACGGCTCGGGGCCGATGCGGGTTGCTACTCCTTCATCGTAGTGGACTTTCACCTCCTGCTCCTTGCCGGTCTCCCGGCGCACTCATCCTGATTGTCGCGCGGCAAGCGCAGCACCTCACCCAAAAATCGAGGCTACGACGACCGGCCGAATACCCCATCTGACTCACTTTTGGTGGATGTTGGGCTTATGCGGAGCCAATAACGCGCGTCTGAAGGAGATCGAGCTTCCCGCGGCCATACATCTGGCGTTTGACGAGCTTCAGCTTGGTGATCTGCCCCTCTGTCTGGCCGTTCGACCAAGCTGACGTAATCGCAACTGTTCCTGGTGTTGGGCCACTGACTGCCTTGGCATTCCGCGCTACCATCGACCGGCCTGATCGGTTCCGAAAATCGCGCGACGTTGGTGCCCATCTCGGGCTGACCCCACGGCGATACCAGTCTGGCGAAACCGACATGCAGGGACGGATCAGTCGGTGCGGCGACGAACTCACGCGAACATCATTGTACGAGGCGGCCAATTCGTTGCTCATCCGCAGCACGAAATGGTCAGCTTTGAGGGCCTGGGGCATGAAAATCGCCAAGCGTCGCGGCATGGCGCGCGCCCGCGTGGCCGTCGCTCGCAAACTCGCCGTGATCTTGCACCGCATGTGGATCGACGGCTCCGAGTTCCGCTGGGGCAAGCAAGCTGCCCAACCCACTGTGAGCACGGCAGCATAACGAAGGGAATCTCTGTTTTCGCCTGGTACTGGCGAAATGACGTCGTTCCCGTGGGGACGATGGGCGGGGCGATCTCGTTGAGAGTCCAGAGCCTGGGTAACTCCAAATGCCCAAGGTCGTGGGTCAGATTGAGACGCTTCGCCTACCTAACCCCCATCATGCGGCAGCTACGCGCCGACCGCGAAGAGAAGCGTGCGATCCACGGGAATGGCAGAAAGGAAGAGGAACAGCTTGACACCAATTACCCCAATCAAAGAAGACTCTAAGGGCTAAGAATCAGCATCCTCGTCTTGCACCGACGTCAGGAGCGCCGATCCGAACATAACAATCCGGCGGGCCCTGTTGCAGAACTGTATCTTGTGTTGCCGTGGATGATCACCATCGTCCCAAGAGGAAGCCGATCCAGACAAAAACCAGGCAAAGAATTACCGATCCCAAAATATAGCCGATCGCCGGCAGTAACTCCCCTTCATTGACCAGTTCCAATGTTTGCAGGCTGAACGAAGAGAAAGTCGTGAAGCCGCCGCAAATGCCGATCATCACGAAAATGCGTGCTTCCGACGACACCATCAAATGTCCGTCTGCTCCGGTCAGGGTTCCAAACCATCCGATGACGAAGGAGCCGAGCACATTGATCAGCAATGTGCCCCATGGAAAAATCGGGCCAGTCAGAGTCGCGACCCATGTTGCCAGACCGAAGCGGGCCATGCTGCCCAGCGCACCGCCGATCGCGACCCATAAGTAATTCGCCAGCATTCATTATCGTCCGAACAGCCGCCAACAATCAGTTGCGGGAATAACGTTCATCAATGGCCGATCATCCAGCGGCGCGACATCGAAGCCGGTGCTTTCCGCCCGGCACAGAGCGAACAGCCGCAACTGTCGACATGCTTGCGTGAGGACACTCGTGGTTCGGACACGCTTTTTGCCGAACGGTCCATTGCTCTGCGAAGGATGCCATTCATCAGACCGAGATTTGGAGTTGCCAGTTGCCGTTCGCTGTTCGATCGGCAGGACGGACAAAGGCAAGGTTCCGCAGCGTGCACCATGGCAGTCCACGATTCGAAAGATCCACACTCTTCGCAGGCATATTGATAAAATGGCATCGTGTCCTCCGTTGGTAATTCTGCCGGTGCTTATCCGGTTATTTTTTGAGGGCCAAAGCGCCGGTCAGCAGCAAATATCCCGGAATCCAGCCGGTATAGATCCCCTGCAGGGTACAGAAAGCACCGGTGAATCGCGTCAGATTCTGCATGCGCAGCGCCAGGATCAGGAAAAACAGAAACCACAGGCTCCCCCACGACAGCCAGCAAATCGCGAACCAATAGTCCCAGACGGTATGGGCGGTGGAGAAGCCTTGGAAAAATACCGGAACCGTGGTTATGGCGACGAACAGGCAGAACCACCCCAATCCACGACCATCGGCATTGTTCCAGCGATTCCAGGCAACCCAGAAATATGTGAAACTGAACAGCAACGTCAACGCCGCGGCTTTGATGGTGGCGAGATTGGCGCCAGGGCCGAACGCGGAATATAATGCAACCGCAAGGGTCACGAAGCCCACGAAAACGTCGATGACCGGTATCTCGCGATCGTCGATTTTTCCCAGGAGCCAGATTCCGTTCAGGAAAAGTACCGCGCCAACCCAGAAGAGTGCCAATCCGAGCAGCATGATTACCCCCAACAGGTGCCCGGAACATTTTGTGCCGGGCACCTTCTCAGCGTCAATCGGAAAACTGGAGGACACCGCGATTGCGGGCCGTCCCCAGGTTCAGTTCAACCGGACCGGGCGACATCGACATCGGAGACGTGGCGTGTCGGCCCGGATGCATTCGGCCTTATGTCGAAGTCGAATATTCCGGTGGGAATCGCGAGCGTCGCGCAAACATTCGGAATATCGACAATGCCGCTGATCCGGCCTTCGACCGGCGCCGTCCCGAGGATCATGTAGGCTTGCTCGCCCGAGTAGCCGAATTTCTTCAGATATTCGATCGCGTTCAGGCAGGCTCTGCGATAGGCAACATGTGCATCGAGATAATATTGCTCGCCGGTATGCTCGTCGACGGAGATGCCCTCGAAAATCAGGTACTCGGAGAAATGCGGCTCGATCGGACTCGGTTTGAAAATGGGGTTGGTGATTCCGTATTTTGCGACGCCGCTCTTGATCAATCCGACACCGATATCGATCCATCCTGCCATCTCGATCGCGCCGCAGAAGGTGATTTCGCCATCGCCCTGCGACCAGTGGATATCGCCCATCGACAGGCCGGCACCCTTGACATACACAGGGAAGTAGACTTGCGAGCCGCGCGATAGATTCTTGATGTCGCAATTGCCGCCATGTTCGCGCGGTGGCACAGTGCGCCAGGCCTCCTTGGCGGCGGAAGCCGCTGCCGTGTCGGACATCTGCCCCATCAGGGCGTAATCTGCCGTTGGCGGGGCGGCGAGTGGCGGGATCCGATTGGGATTGGTCGCGATGAGCGCGGCTTCACGGCGATTGGCCTCCGCAAGCAGCTTGTGATCGGGCAGGCATCCGATCAGTCCGGGATGGACCATGCCGGGGTAACGCACGCGAGGGACGTGCCGGGACGTGGCGTAGATGCCGCTGATATCCCAGCAGGATTTGCTTGCGGCCGGAAAATGTTCCGTCAGGAAGCCGCCGCCGTTTTCCTTGGCGAAAATACCGTTGAAGCCCCACTCGGAATTCGGCAATGCGCCGATGTCCAGGATATCGACGACGAGAAGATCGCCGGGTTCGGCGCCTTCCACGCCAAACGGGCCGCTCAGGTAGTGGACGCGCAGAAGATTGACGTCGCGCACATCATTCGCGCTGTTGTTGTTGCCGATCTGGCCGCCGGTCCAGTCGTAGCACTCGACGCGAAACGTATCTCCCGGCTTGAACATCTGGACGATTGGAATGTCCGGATGCCAGCGATTATGGGTTTTGAGCACCTGTTCTTCGGGTGTCTTGTTTACGTCTATCTTGAAGGCGGTTTTGGTCATCAGATCCTCCCTCGATATTGCCGTGAGTCCGTCATCAGCGCCGCCATCCGGATGGTTTCCTGGCAGCGATGCGATTCCGTTGTGGAACAAGTTAAAGATGCGCGAGACGAAGCTTGTCGCAAACTCGGGGCAATGATTGTAATTTTTTGTAGAGCTGAAGCAGATCCAGGCGTTCCACCTTCGATTTGCCTGCTAAATATGCCGGTGCCACGAAATACGGGGGCAAGCTCGACGATGCGTCCGCCGCCATCCGGAACATCACCCAGAATCCTGATCGTCGATGACGATCCACGGCTTTGCGGATTCCTTTCCCGCCTCCTTGGGCGGCAAGGCTATGTGACCGTCATCGCACATGACGGTGTGGCGTTGCGGCGGGCGATGGCCGACGATTTTTTCGCCCTGGTGATTCTCGACCTCACCTTTGCCGGCGGAGATGACGGTCTTACCCTGGCGCGGCGATTGCGGGCGCAGTATGCTATCCCGCTGATCGTTTTGTCCGGCAGGAACGTATTGGCCGACAAGGTTGCCGGGCTTGAGCTTGGCGCCGACGACTATGTAACGAAGCCGTTCGAGCCACGCGAGTTGCTGGCGCGAATCCATGCCGTGCTGCGCCGGGCGAATTACCAGATAGACGGACCCGCCTCCGATTCTAACGTTCTTGTCTTCGCGGGTTGGCGCCTGGATCTGAAGCAACGAAATTTTGTCTCACCCGAAGACGAGCCGGTGGCGCTCACCAGCCAGGAATTCGCATTGCTCGCCGCGTTGGCGCTGCGCCGCGGCCGCGTCTTGTCGCGCGAGCAGCTTCTCGATCTCGTCGCCAATCGGCACTGGTCTCCGTACGACCGCAGCATCGACTTGCTGGTCAGCAAGATTCGCCAGAAAATGGGCGATACGGCGCGTGGCGGAACGATACTCAAAACCGTGCGTGGCATCGGCTACGTTCTTGCGGCGGCCTGATCGAGTGCCTGGCGGACCGCTTTTGCCAGAGCCGCAGGCTCGATCGGTTTGCGCAAAACGGCGACATGCCTCAACTTATCGCTTTGTCCGGCCAATGCTTCGGGCGCATGGCCGGTTATGAAAACCAGAGCGAGTCCAGGTTTGCGTACAAGCGCCGCGCCGCCGAGTTCGAGGCCGCTCATTCGTCCAGGCAGCACGATATCCGTCAGCAGCAGGTCGATCGGAGGGATTGCGTCAAAATATTGCAAGGCTTCTTCCGCTTCGGCGGCCTCTTGCACCCGATAGCCAAGACGCTGAAGTTGCCGGCGGAGAAATTGGCGAATCTGCGGTTGGTCTTCGACGATCAAAATGTGCTCACCATGGTTAGGTTGCACCGGCACGTCCAGAGGCGAGTGATTCGTGCTTCCGGATGTTCCATCGGTCACGGGGAGGTAGATCGTCACCTCGGTTCCTTCGCCCGGCGCGCTGACGATTTCCAGACGGCCGCCCGATTGGCGCACGAAACCATGAACCATGCTGAGGCCCAGCCCGCTTCCCTGGCTGATATGTTTCGTGGTAAAAAATGGCTGTATCGCCTGTTCGCGAATTTCCGCCGGCATTCCGACCCCAGTATCCCGCACCGAAAGCACGACGCAGCGGTCAGGGGGCGGGTCTGTATCGGCAAAGCCATTACCGGAATCCATCTGCATATTGTGCGCCGTGAGCATCAACTGGCCGCCGTTCGGCATTGCGTCACGGCCATTGATTGCGAGGTTGAGCAGGCTGCTTTCCAATTGGCCGCGGTCGATCCGCACGCGCCACAGATCGGGTGCGATATCCAGCTTGATCTCGATGGTTTCACCGAGCACGCGGCGCAGCAGGCGCGATACGATGCGGAGCAGCCCGGCGACGTCGGTAACTTCCGGCTGCAATGGCTGATTTTGCCCGACCGCTAGAAGCCGCACCGTAAGCTCGACGCCGCTCAGCGTCGCATCCAGCGCGTCGGTGACGAGTTCGCGTAAATCGGGCCAGTTGCGGACATCTTCCTCGATCAGGCGAAGATTTCCAAGCACGACCGTCAGCAGATTGTTGAAGTCATGGGCGATGCCGCCGGTAAGCCGCCCGATGGCTTCCATGCGCTGGACTTGCCGAAGCCGTTCCTCGGCCTGATGCCGTTCGGTCACATCGGTGCCGATCGTGCCGATACCGACCGGTGTGCCATTCTCGTCGAATACAGGGAAGCGAGCGACCAGCACCCGCCGAATCTCGTCGCCATGAGGAATCTCGATCTCGCCGCTGGCTACGCGCCCCGTGCGAATCACCGATTCGTCCGGCAATCCTGCCGCAATCCTGTGGCCCGATGCCGCCGCAAACAGCTGACGGAACCGCTCATTCGCGAGCATTTCGTTGCCATCGAGATCCTCGAAGGAAATGGCGGAAGGCGAATTTTCAACAATGCGGCGCAACCGTTCTTCGCTCCGCGCCAGCGCCGTCAGCGCCTGCTCCCGCTCTTCGGTCAGGCGGCGGCGTTCAAAGCAGCGTTCCAGCGTCGCAAGCAGGTCGTTGATGTAAAACGGCTTGCAGAGATAATCGTATGCGCCGGCATGCATCGCCTCTATGCTGGTTTCCAGGGAGGCGTAGGCGGTCAGGATCACGGCGACCAGTTTCGGCTGCCGCATGAGCAATTCGTGCACCAGATCGATGCCGCTCGCGTGGCCGAGCCGGAGATCGATCAGCGCGACGTGCGGTGGGTCTGCCGCGACGGTTTCGATTGCCGCAACGGAAGTATTGGCGATCGTGACGTGATAACCTTCGAAGCGCAAAAGCGCGGCCAGGCCGTCGGCAAAGTCGCGGTCGTCATCGGCCAGCAGGACATGCCGGTTCAGCCGGCCCCGCCGTCCCGGCGTGCCGGGCGTTTCAGGCATGGGCGCGCAGGGGCAAGCGCAAGATTACCTTCGTTCCCCGTTCCACTTCGCTTTCGACGAGCACGCTGCCGTCATGCTGCTCCATCACCCGTTTCACCAGCGGCATGCCCAGTCCGACGCCGAATGCCTTGGTGCTGAACAGCGGTTCGAATATGCGCTGCCGTATTTCCACCGGCATGCCGGGGCCATTATCGGCGATCGATAGCAAGAGGGTTCCGTCATTCATGCGCGTCGCGATCCGTAATATGCCGGTTCCGGGAATCTCCCTTGCCTCGATGGCCTGGATCGCGTTCAGAACCACATTGACAAAAGCCTGGTGCAGCCGCTCCGCGTCGGCACGGATCGTCGCACCAGAGCAGAGCGACAATTCGACGCGGATCGTTTCGAGCCCCCGCTGTTCGGCAAGATGCTGGGCGATCCAGTTGTCGATGACGATGGGAGTGTAGATCGGTTCGCGGCGGCGCGAGAATTCGAGCAGTTCCTCGATGATCCGGTTGCATCGCCATATATTTCGCTCGATGCGGTCAAGCTCGCCGCGCACTTCCGTCGGGGGATTCGCTATCGAGCGCCGGAGCAGGCCGATCGACGATACCAGCGTGCCCAGCGGATTGCGCAATTCGTGGCTGACCGTCGCGGTGAGTTCGCCGATCGCGGCCAGGCGTTCGTTCTGTGCCAGTTCGTGCTGGGCGCTGCGCAGCATGTCGAGCGATGCGACCAGATCCCGCTCGGCCAATTCGCGGCTCTCGTGGGCCAGAACCACCCACCAGGCGCCGACCGCGAGGAGCGGGAGAACCGCGACATAAATGCGAACCAGCAATCCGCTGGCATCCAGCGATGTCGGCTCTCCGTCCAGCGCGGTCAGCCGGTAGGTCAGCAGGATGACAGCTCCGGTGACGACGGCCAGCGCGAACAATATGCCGCAGACCTTCGCGAGGCGCTGCCCCATGCGCGGCGCGATCTTCTCTTCCAGCAGCCGGCCGAGCCGTTCCCGGTGCAACCGCACCGTGCTGCCGTCGGCCGCCTTGCAGATATCGTGGCAATGCGCGTCGAGGCTGCAGCACAGGGAACAGATCGGCTGCTCGTAGAAGCTGCACCATGCCATGTCGCTGCGCTCGTAGTCGTGTGAGCATATTTCGCAGCGTACGGCACCCGAGGCGGTGCGCTCGAAGCCGCTCGGCGACCGGGCCAAGTAATAGCGACCCCGTGTCAGGAAGCCGATAGCGACCGCGGCGACCAGGGAAATGCCGAAGGACAACGGAGCCGAATAGGCCTGCAATCCGGGGCCGAGCGTCCCCGCAAAGCAGAGGAGTGACGTGACTGAGGCGATCGCCATCGCGCCACACCCGACCGGATTGATATTGTGGAGATGCGCGCGCTTGAATTCGATGAACGGCGGGCTGACGCCCAGTGGCTTGAGGATCGCCAGATCGGCGAATATGGCGCCGATCCAGGCGATCGCCACATTGGAATAGACCGTCAGGACCAGACTGAGCGTGTTGAAGATGCCCAGCAGCATCAACAACAGCGAGATCAGAATATTGAAGATCAGCCAGACGACCCGGCCGGGGTGGTAATGAGTGACGCGCGAAAAGAAATTCGACCAGGCGAGCGAACCGGCATAGGCGTTGGTGACGTTGATTTTGATCTGCGAGACGAGAACGAATATCGCAGCCAGGATCAGGACGATTTTCGGATCGCCGCTCAGATAGCTGTAAGCCTGGATATACATGTGGATCGGCTCCAGCGCGGTGGCGCGCGGCAGTCCCGCATCGATGACGAGCACGGCCAGGAAGCTGCCGAACAGGATTTTTAGCCCGCCGATCAGGATCCATCCGGGCCCGGCCATCAGGACGGTCGCCCACCATTGAATCCGGTTTTCCGCTGTCCTGTTCGGCAGGAAGCGCAGATAGTCCACCTGTTCGCCGATCTGTATCACCAGCGAGCACAGCAGGCTGACCGCCATGCCGAATGCGATGAAACTGAAATGCCCGCCGCTGCCGGAAGGGTGGAACCTGATCCAGTTCTCGAAAACGCTCGGCTTTTTCACGAGAATCACGACAAACGGCGTGATCAGCATGACCAGCCAGAGCGGTTGAGTCACTCGCTGAAGCCGGCTGATCATGGTCACGCCCATGAAGGTGATCGGGATGATCACCAGCGACGACACGATGTAGCCGATGACCAGCGGTATCCCGATGCAGATCTTCATCGCCTGCGCCAGGATGGCGCCTTCCAGGGCGAAGAAGATAAAGGTGAACGTGACGTAGGTGAGCGAGGTGATCGTCGAGCCGATATAGCCGAACCCAGCGCCCCTGGTCAGAAGATCCATGTCGATATTGTATCTGGCGGCGTAATAGGCGATCGGGATGCTGATCAGAAATATAAGAAACGATACGATGGCGATCGCCGGCAGGGCATTGGCGAAGCCGTAGTTCAGCGTGATCACGCCGCCGATCGCTTCGAGGGCAAGGAACGAGATGCCGCCGAGAGCGGTATTTGCGATGACCCAGGGCGACCATTTGCGGAACGATTCCGCCGCGTAGCGGAGGGAATAATCCTCCAGCGTTTCGTTGGCGATCCATGCCTGATAGGACCGCGTCGCTCGCGGCGGCGGTATATCCACGGTTTTCCCTCCTTGGCGCGGTCAGGGTATCACAGAAGCGAGCGGGCGGAGAAGCCGAAGTCCATCAATCGGGAGCTGGACCGGTCCGGCCTAGCCGGCTACGCCGCCCGTTTCTCGCCGCGCATCGCGCCGGCCAGTGCCGAAACATCGTCCAGCACCGCCTCGATCACCGCGTGCGGCGCAAGCGGCGAAGATCCTATGCGGGTGGAGGACGGCCGGGTTTAGGTTGAGGTCGTTGCCACCCAACCAGGAGATGCCCGATGCCGAACACCGCACATCCAATCCTGACCGTCCTCCCGGAGGATGCCACAGGCGTTGACCTGAGCGCCACGGTTTTTGTGGCGCTGGAGCTCAGCCTGACGCGCTGGGTTGTGGCCGCCAGCACCCCTGGTGAGCAGAAGATCAGCCAGCGCAGTATCGCTGCCTGTGATGGTCCTGCTTTGCTTGCCCTACTCGATCACCTGTGCGCCCGTGCCGAGCGCCGTCTTGGCAGAGCGGTCCGGATCGATGCTGAGGCCATGCTGCGCACACTGATGGCTTGGCATCGAGGGGAGCGGCAGGTCTGCGCGATGGTACGACCGCCGAGCCGGGAGACGGAGGATGCACGCAGGCTGTCGCGAGAGCGCGAAGCGCTGCTGGCTGAGCGGATACGGCACGCCAACCGGATCAAGGGATTGCTGGCCACGCAAGGAATTTTTGACTTCGAGCCGACATGGAAGGACCGGCGCACCCGTCTGAATACGCTGCGCACACCGGAAAATTCCGCCCTGCCGCCGCGGCTCAAAAGCGAGATCGTGCGCCAGTTGGGCCGGCTTGAGCTCGTCATGCAGTAAATTGCAGCCGTTGAAGCGGAACGCGACGCCACGCTTGCAGTTGCTCCCCAGACCCCGATTACCGTTGACGACGCTTTGATGCCCAATCGTGAAGGCGCCGGTGCATTCCTGCTGCGGCTCAAGGGGATTGGCCCTGAAGCCGCCTCGATACTGACCAATGAAGCCTTCTTCCGCGACTTCCAAAACCGTCGAGAAGTCGCCGCCTACGCCGGCCTCACGCCGTCTCCATGGCAAAGCGGCGGCGTCGACAATGAGCAAGGAATTTCCAAATCCGATAACGGACGGGTTCGCAAGATCATGGTGCAACTCGCCTAGCTATGGTTGCGCAACCAGCCGGACAGCGCGCTGAGCGTCTGGTACCGCGAGAAGGTGCGGGATGGCCGCGGCCGCATCAAGATACGCGTCCCATGTCACACCATCGACGCCTGGTGCAGCACCTTTCTTCAACTGGTAGAAGGACCACTCCAGGAGCGCGGGTGTGACATGATGAAGGAGTGTTGTGAACCGCGCCTTCCTGTCCCGCTTTGCAGCTTCACGTATGCGTTCCAGCGACTGGGACACGCTCTCCCGGCTCTGCGTCCGGCACGTGTTTCGCTGACTCGCATTCCCCTTGGCCCCAGCCCTTGGCTCCACCGCCTCCGTTGCCGGCGATCCGGCTTTGTTCGGCAGTTTCACAGCTACTATGGCTGGGTCCGACTTCTCCACGCCGTGCATCATTGGCTTACGGCTTTCGCCTTCCCAATGCGACCCCAGGCCAGATAGCCTTGGGCGGCGAGGAGATCTCCCGGTTTCCGTGCAAAGAGCATCAACGCGTGTCTGGGGTCTTCGACCACGCCGGGCCGGTGTGCAGGCTCGCCATGGCGCCTGTCACTGTGTTGCTTTCCCCTGATCCCGACAGGGTCAGCGCCCGGGAGTGTGCTTTCGCGGCTCAATACCCAGCCCACGTCTCCCCTCACCAACGCTTCACCCCCGACCTCGCGGTCGGCGGCGCATGGCACGAGGCCGGTGTGGCAGGCTACGCCTTCACCGTATGGAACTTTCATCCACTACTCCTTGCCGGCTTTGACCGGCGCACCGGAATTCACACATTTCATAAAATGTATAAAAATCAATGGATTGTAACCGATATTCCGATGCGATCTCGTTATGTGTTCTCCCTCATGAACACTTCAGATCCTGAATTTTAATCTGCTTTCGGTGAAATCTTTTCGGGTTGATTCTTTGCCGAAAAGAGATGTGTGCATACCGTAGGATCGAGGGGGGGACACCGATCCGGCGGAGATGGGAGCGATCCGCGCGCGGCTGCGCGAACTGGGGCTGGAGCCGTATGACTGCCTGTCGCCGCCGCTGATGGATGTGATCGCGACGCATCATGCCGGATCAGCCGGCCCTACCGCTCGACGATCTTCGAGGCGGCACTCAACGGTTAAATTGTCGGTGCCGATCTTTCCGCAGAGTGCGTTGCGATCGCGCGATTTAGCAAAAACGGTGGGGCCGCGCGCGATCACGTGCGGCAGATGGGCTGGCCCGATCCTGCCGTCCTCGGCGAAGGCGATCGCGGTGCGCAAAGCGTTGCGCAATTCGCGGATATTGCCGGGCCAGTCATGGGCGAGCAGAATCGCCCAGGCATCCTGGTCGATCGTGATCGCCGCATCGTTGCTTTCCTCGCGGCACAATTGCTCGATCAGGGCGGCTCGGTCGGCGCGGGCGCGCAGCGGCGGCATGGTGAGTGCCACGCCG
>NZ_JAKGBZ010000072.1 GCF_021556475.1 Acidiphilium iwatense
CTCGCCGTGCCAACCCGGGCCGCCTGCCGCCGCGCGCCAAACGGGACATCCAGCTGCGGCCCGAGATCCGCCGGGTGTGGGATGAGAATTTCCAGGTCTATGGTGTGCGCAAGGTCTGGCGACGCGCCGAGCAGACGGCGCAGAAGCCGAGTTGCCAGACCGCGCGCTCGTAAGTCTCGCCATATCGTCGAACGTCCTCATTAACGCAGAGGGGGCACCAGGCGCGCGACTGCCTGTGCCAACCTGATGGGTCCGGTAAACCCTGTATAGGGATTCGCAGCTCGGCGATTCGGGTTACGTCGAGGCGCGTTGCTTGCGCCAGGAGGTACTCCAGCTCCGCATCTGGCCTCCAATGGATCTCGTGGAATTCAGAATAATGGGCCCCCTCCGCGCGGGGCCCCCGCAGGCACCAAACCAGTTGCTCTGGCTCCAGGTCATAGCGCGCCGCGACACGGCCGATCCACGATCTCATCGCTTCATCGGCGAATGGTCTCGGCGCCACCGGGATCGACATAAGCGATGTCAAGCTCGGCGTGCCACTGCTATCCCCCTAAGTTGGGAACGCGTACCACGGCCGGGCGCCGCCACGCCATGCCAAATCTCCGGATCATCGAAGCTCGCAAGCTCGATTCGCTCTCGTCCGCTGCGGATGGCTGCCATTGCGGCACGCTCCACCGCCTTGCAAATGCCCAATGTGACTCCGCCCGACCGTTCCACCAGTATAGCCCGCAGCTTGGCAGAATCGACCGGCGATGGCTGGCGCAGTGGTAGGCTCCAGACAAGGCGGGTGACGAAATCTCGCAGGTCGTCGCCCAGTGTCCACAGTGGCAGCTCAATGTCGCTAAAACGACTACGCAGTTGCGTGTCTGACAGCAGAGCGTGTCGTGCTTCGGGTACACCGACACCGACTAATGCAAGCCTAAGATCGTTCGACAGGAACCGCAACAGCTGCAAGAATAATCGCTGCTGCCGCGGGGATCCCACCAACACCGAGTTGATCTCGTCGATCACCAGAACCCGCGCACCAATTTCGCGCAAAAGCCGGATTGCCGACGTGCGCAATTGACCGCCATTGCTCCAATATCGGACAGAAGGTGCCTCGATCGACTCAAGCACGCGATGGAAGAATTCAGACTCGGTCGGCTGTGGCGGCATCAGCACCACAACCACCGGCCGATGCTGTACGCCCGTCGCTTCATCAAAGCTGACCGCGTTTTGTCGCTCGAACTTGCGGATCAGCATTGTCTTGCCCATTCCGCTCTCGCCGAGGAGGAGCAGATTCTCCATCCGCTCACGTGGCGGTTGGTCGAACGCTTCCTGCAAGTAGCCGAGCAGACGGTCAACCGTGGCATGCTGGATCCAGCGCTCGGTAAGAATGTGAGCAATCCGTGCTTCGGCCTCTAACCGTGCGATTGGGCGCACGTCCATCGGCAGGTGGGCAAATTCGTCTACCGTCGCCATTCCCAGAACTCCACACCGCTGGTTGTACCCTCATCCGGCATCGGCACTTTGGCGTCGGGATCGTCGCCAGGGCTTGCCATGGGAATGTGTGATTGACTACGACTTCCAGTTACCTGGTCGGTGGCTAGGCTGGCGCGGACGACGGCCCGGCGCGCGCGCTTGCTCCGGTCATGCGCTTCAGCGAGGATACGACGCTGCTCCTCGACAACAGCAAAAATCGCGTGCTCGTCTACACTGCGTCGTCCGTTCTCCCGCAGGTGCTTGGTTGCAAAACGATGCTCCCATAGCGTTATCGGAGGGCGTCCGATGTCAGCATAAGGTACGCGCACATGGTCACCTGCCGGAAGTTCAACGAACACCGCGCTCAGATCGCGCGGGTCGTATTTCACGCGGAGTTTTGAGCTACCGCTCTCCACAATGTGTGCAAGGACACCGTCCTGATAGAAGACGTTGAACAACCGTATTCCGTCGCGTCGCACAACGCGCTCTTCAAATGGTAGAAAATCGAGGCGAAAAGCGTCCGGATCCGCAGGCTGGCGTATTGATAGGCCAGCAACGCCATCTTCCCATGCTGCCGCAGGCGTGCCCCCCAGAGCCGAGTGCACTTCATTGTGATAAGGACCAAGCACATCCAGAATAAGGATTCGTTCAAACTCTCGAAAAGAGAGCACAGCGCGGTTTTCAGATTGGTAGTCGCCACGCACAGCGACATTTGAGAATGTCGTTCCTGGCAGACCATGAACCCGACTCATGAGAGTTCCCATAAGGCGCTCGATATGTCCCCCAAACCGTGGTGTTGCCGGAGGGCGGTATTCGAGCCTGATGCCGTGCTGCTGACAACCACGCTCAAAAGCACGCGAGTGAAATTCAGCGCCGTTGTCCACGTGAATAATCTCGGGGATCCCGTGCGTAGGCCATATTAGGTTTATACCGATGTCTGCGAGTTGCTCTTCCTTCGGCAGCACCGCATGCGTGACCGCAAGACCGGCAACGGCCGCGCTGGGAGGATCGAGTGAAAGCGCAAGACCCACGACCATTCGGGTATGCACGTCGAGCACGGCCGTCAGCCAAGGGCGCCCTATACAGGCTCTGGTGACGTCGTCGACAAGCATGATATCAACTTTGGTATGATCGACCTGGACGATTTGCAGAGGACGTATCGGCCGAAGCCCGATTTTCACCTGACGTAGTCGATTATTCATGACTGCCGGACCGTCGCGAGCTTTTATTCGTTCGCGCAAACTGCGCGCCGAAACACGCGCCCTCAAAGCCTTCATTGACGGCGGCATCAGAGCGACCGCCATGCAATCATGCCGGACAAGACCAAGTAGCCGCTTAATCGTGGGCCGCTCACGCTTCAAAAAAATCGCGTCAATCGCCGACTCGATTACCGCTTCAACGGCAGGATCCAATCGTCGATGGCCTTTCGCCGAGCCTCTCTTCTTTGGCAAAAGAGATGCTGCGACAGGCGAGTTTCGAAATTTACGTATAAGCTCGTAAGACCCGTGTGATGCTTAGATTAAGCTGCTTTGCTGCAACGGAGGCATTGGAGACACCTATTTTGGGTCTCTCAGCGACAGGACGAATCACTGCTTCACGCCGAACCGCTTCGGTCCAATCAACATCGGAAACCGAGTTCAACGGCGGATTTTTTGTCTTGCTCACGTTCGTCTCCACGTTCGCACAGACGCCTCCGGTTAATTCGGATACTTTTATGACGAATCAGGGCATTTTACAATAAATTTAGGTATTCATAATAGATTGAAAAATCATGATTTAATTTTCAGGGAATTTGGTTCCGCGACACTCGCCGCCGGAATCGCCGCAATCCGGCGATAGAGTGTGTTGCGGCTGATGCCGAGACGACGTGCTGCGGCGCTCATATTGCCGTTGCTTGCCTCGATCGTGCGAAGGATGATCTGATCGGAATGATCGCGCAACGAAGCCGCGCCGCCGCTGTCTTTCGAACCGGCCTGGGATGCCGGGAGTGACCGAAGTTCCGCGACGGCCTCATCCGGCAGGTGCTGCCAGCCGATCTCGGTTTCCTCGGGATCGCACATCGAATTGGCGATACGCAGCAGGCTCGACAACTGGCGCAGATTGCCCGGCCAAGCATAGGTCCTGAACGCATCGAGCAGCGCATCCGACACGATCCGGGTCGGCCCCTGCCCCGCATCCTGGGCGAGAATCCGGGTGATCAGGGCGTCGAGATCGCTGCGATGTCGCAACGGCGGGATCGATACGCCGAGCCCGTTCAGCCGGTAGAACAGATCGGAGCGGAACCTGCCCTGAGCGATATCGGCCTTGAGATCGCGGTTGGTCGCACTGATCAGGGCAAAATCCACTGGCACCGGCCGGCCGGCCAAGGGTGTCACGATCCGCTCTTCCAGCACGCGCAAGAGGCGAGTCTGCATCGATAGCGGCATGTCGCCGATTTCATCGAGGAACAGCGTGCCGCCCTGGGCTTCACGGATGCGCCCGGTCGAGCCTTCGCGCCGCGCGCCGGTGAATGCGCCGGGGGCGTAGCCGAACAATTCCGCCTCGATCAGGTTTTCCGGCAATGCGGCGCAATTTACCGCCACGAAAGCGCCGCCCCGGCGCGGCCCGGAGTCGTGAATCGCCCGTGCCAGCACATCCTTGCCGACACCGGTTTCGCCGCGCAGCAATATCGGGATCGGTTTGTCCAGAACGCGCCGCAACTGGCCGATGGCGCGGGTCATCTGCGCATCGCCGGTATCGAGGGCGGCAAGCGCGTCGGCTGGCCATGCAGGCGACGGGGGGGCACGACGCGGCGGCCCGATGCGCGGGACTTCGAGCCGCAGATAGAGCCGTCCGCCGTCACGCCGGCGAATTTCCGCCACCTCACCTATGGGCCGGCAATCCCGTGCGAGCAGATCGCCGAAGCGGCAATCGATCGCATCGTTCACGGATTTCCGGCCCATATCGGCTGGGCGCAGCCCAAGCAGTTCGACTGCTGGCCGGTTCGCTCCGAGAATCCGTCCATCGGGCGTGATTGCGAGCACACCTTCGACCACCGTGCCGAGCGCCTGCGCCGAGGCATGGAAGCGGAGCTTGATATCGCGGACATGGCTGATCTCGAACATCCGGTTTTCGATCATCTGGGCTGCCGCCCGCACCAGCCCGAACGTATGCGGGTGGTAAATCCGGTAATCGCAGGAAATATCGAGCACGCCGAGCAGGCTGCCATCCGAGGCGGCGAGAGGCGCGGCGGCGCAGGCGAGAAATCCGTTGCGTTCGAGAAAATGCTCCGGGCCGTGGATCACCACCGGGGCGGCCTCGATCAGGGCGGTGCCGACCGCATTGGTACCCCGGTCGTTCTCCGCCCAGCATGCGCCCGGCCTGAGCGCCACCTGGGCCGCACGGTCGCTGAACCCCGGATCACCCACCGCATCGAGCAGGAAGCCGTTCTGATCGGAGAGCAGAATGATGCAGCCGGAATCGCGGATCTGCGAATGCAGATACTCGATGATCGGCCGGGCGCGCGCGGTCAGGCCGGATTGGCGTTCCATCGCCTCGCCCAGTTCCCGATCATCGAGATGCCGTGCCTCGTTGCGGGGGCGTTCGGGAGACAATCCGGCGCTGACGCAGCGCTGCCAGGAACGGGCGAGCACCGGGCTGAATCCGGGCATGGTGGCGATTTCGCCCCGCTCGCTCAGGCGGTTGCGCATTATCGCAAGATCCGGTGCGTGTGGCTCCATGGGCCGCTGCCTGCCTTCTTTCCACCCTGTTTGATGAAATTTTGATTGACCGGGACGATAGGTCGCACCGGAACGGGTGACAACGGTTATCCGCAATTTTGTCCCGTTTCGGGACAATGCCCCCGAACGAGACGCCCCGCGCCGCGCCGCGGGATGGCCGCATGCCACGAATCCCGCCTCCGCCAGGCAAACCGGTGTTGGCACGGCGGTTGCTTAGTCCTTGGCAATCATCAACGCGGCGCAGATATGGAGGAACGACCATGCCCGATGGCGCGATACGCCCGCTTGCTGAAACCGCCCCCGACGGTTTCAGCTTCAAAACCCGTTACGACAATTTTATCGGCGGCCGCTTCGTCTCGCCGGTGAAGGGTGCGTATTTCGGCAACGTCACGCCGATTACTGGCCAAGTTTACACCGAGATCGCACGGTCGACCGAAGAGGACATCAACCTCGCCCTCGATGCCGCCCATGGCGCCGCCGAGCGCTGGGGCCGCACCGCCGTGGCCGAACGCGCCGCCATGCTCAATCGTATCGCCGATGTGATGGAGCAGAATCTGGCCTTGCTCGCCTATGCCGAGACCGTCGATAACGGCAAGCCGATCCGCGAAACCAAGGCCGCCGACATTCCTCTCGCGATCGACCATTTCCGCTATTTCGCCGCCTGTGTCCGCGCCCAGGAAGGCAGCCTGTCGCAGATCGACGATACCACCGTCGCCTATCACTTCCAGGAACCGCTCGGCGTGGTCGGGCAGATCATTCCGTGGAATTTTCCGATTCTGATGGCCGCCTGGAAGCTCGCTCCGGCGATCGCCGCCGGCAATGCCGTCGTCATCAAGCCGGCGGAGCAGACGCCTGCCAGTATCATGGTGTTGATGGAGTTGATCGCCGATATCCTGCCGCCAGGCGTTCTCAACGTGGTCAACGGCTTTGGCCTCGAAGCTGGCAAACCGCTGGCATCGTCCAAGCGGATCGCCAAGATCGCCTTCACCGGCGAGACCACGACCGGCCGGTTGATCATGCAATATGCCAGCCATAATCTGATTCCGGTCACGCTGGAACTCGGCGGCAAGTCGCCCAATATCTTCTTCGCCG
This sequence comes from Acidiphilium iwatense, assembly GCF_021556475.1. Classification (GTDB taxonomy): domain Bacteria; phylum Pseudomonadota; class Alphaproteobacteria; order Acetobacterales; family Acetobacteraceae; genus Acidiphilium; species Acidiphilium iwatense. Next base: position 6,273 of record NZ_JAKGBZ010000072.1, read on the forward strand.
ATGTCTGCAACGAGGACGATGCGTTCTTCAACAAGGCGATCGAGGGTTTCGTGCTGTTCGCGCTCAATCAGGGCGAAGTCTGCACCTGCCCGTCGCGCGCGCTGATCCAGGAATCGATCTACGACAGGTTCATGGAGCGCGCCCTGGCGCGGGTGAAGGCGATCCGGCAGGGCAATCCGCTCGACACCGCCACCATGATCGGCGCCCAAGCCTCCAGCGAGCAGGTCGAGAAGATCATGTCCTATTTCGACATCGGCCGTCAGGAAGGCGCCGAAGTGCTGACCGGCGGCGCGCGGGCGAGGCTTGGCGGCGAGCTGGCGGAGGGTTTCTATATCGAACCCACGGTGTTTCGCGGCCATAACCGGATGCGCGTGTTCCAGGAGGAAATTTTCGGACCGGTCGTCTCGGTCACGACGTTCAGGAACGAGGACGAGGCGCTCGGCATCGCCAACGACACGCTCTATGGTCTCGGCGCCGGCGTGTGGACCCGCGACGGCTCGCGCGCCTATCGCTTCGGACGCGAAATCAGGGCCGGCCGGGTCTGGACCAACTGCTACCATCTCTACCCGGCTCATGCGGCGTTCGGCGGCTACAAGCAGTCCGGCATCGGCCGCGAGACCCACAAGATGATGCTCGACCACTATCAGCAGACCAAGAACATGCTGGTCAGCTACAGTCCGAACGCGCTTGGATTTTTCTGAGATGGCCGGGTCCGTGCATATTGGCGGCGTTGCGCGCGTCGTTGCCACCAACGCCGCACTTGTCCTGATCGCCGAGTTGCGGGCGAAGCATGGACCCATCCTGTTTCACCAATCCGGCGGCTGCTGCGACGGTTCGTCGGCGATGTGCTATCGGCAGGACGAGTTCCTGACCGGCTCGGACGATGTCCGCCTCGGCGAGATCGGCGGCGCGCCGTTCCATATGAGCCGGCCGCAATTCGACTACTGGCGGCACACGCAGCTCATCATCGATGTGGTGCCCGGCACTGGTGGCATGTTTTCGCTGGAGAACGGCACCGGTCGGCGCTTCCTCACCCGATCGCGTATATTTACCAACGCCGAGGCGACGTCGCTTGAAGCTGCGAGCGTAACATGTTGATTTTTCTTAAGTTTTACTCAAACGTTTTGTGCAACCGTCGATCGGCAAGATCGACTTGAAGGGGAGACTGATATGACGTCCAGAAGGCCAGTCCTGAAGACGTGGCTGTTCGGCAGCACCCTGCTCGCGCTTGCGACGGTGGGCATTGCCGCCGCCCAGCCCGCCTATCCGCCGGTGACCCAGGCGCGGCTCGACAATGCCGGCCATTCGAAGGGTTGGCTGATGTTCAACCGCAGCTACGCGGGTGACGACTATGCGCCTTTTACCCAGATCACGCCGCAGAACGTCGGCACGCTAAAGGAGGTCTGGTCCTCGTCCAAGGTCGATATTCCCAATGGATTCGAGGATATCCCAGTGGTCAACGGCGACTACATGTTCGTCACCACGCCGCTCGACCACATCATGGCGTTCAATGCCAAGACCGGCAAGCTGCTCTGGAAATACGACTATCACGTGCCGAAAGTGGCGCTGAAAACGGTCTGCTGCGACGTCAATAACCGCGGCGTCGCGCTGTACGGCGACATGGTTTTCATGGGCACGCTCGACAACCATGTCCTGGCGTTCGACGCCAAGACCGGCAAACTTCTGTGGAACGTCTCCCTCGAGAAACCGGGCATCGGCTATTCGATCTCAGGCGCGCCGCTCGCCATCGACGGCAAGGTGATCATCGGCTCGGGCGGTGGCGAATACGGCGCGCGCGGCTTCCTCGCCGGGCTCGACGCCAAGACCGGCAAGGTATTGTGGAAGACCTATACCATTCCCTCTCCCTCCGAACCTGGCGGCAAGACCTGGCCGGTGGGCGCCTACAAGCATGGCGGCGGCAGCCCGTGGATGCCCGGAACCTACGCCCCGTCCACCCACGAACTCTACTGGGGCGTCGGCAATCCTGGGCCCTGGCTTGCCACGATGCGGCCGGGCCACAACCTCTATTCGGATTCGGTGATCGCGATGGACCCGGATACCGGCAAGATCAAATGGCACTACCAGTATACCCGCAACGACACCTGGGATTACGACGGGGTCAACACGCCGCAGCTGATCAATCTGAAATATGACGGCAAGACCTACAAGGCGATCGTCGAGGCGAACCGCAACGGCTATTTCTACGCGATCAACCGCGAGGACGGCCATCTGATCTACGCCAAGCCGTTCGTGCATGACCTGTCGATTCTCGGCATCGACAAGACCGGCCATGCGATCAACAATCCCAAGGTCCGGCCGGCACTCGACAAGCAGATCTTTACCTGCCCGAGTTTTCTCGGCGGCAAGAACTGGTGGCCGGGCGCGGTCGATCCCAAGACCAACATGGCCTATGAACCGACCCTGCACGCCTGCATGACGATGAAGGGCGTGCCGGTCAGCTACGCGGCCGGGCTGCCCTATCTGGGCGAAACCTTCCAGATGAAGCCCGACCCGGCCTCGCCGAACGAACTCGGCTCGATCCAGGCGATCGATCTGTCCACCGGCAAGCAGGTCTGGCAGCGCAAGACCAAGGAGCCATGGGATGGCGGCGCGATGGCGACCGCGGGCGGCCTGGTGTTCAGCGGCACCACCAACGGCAAGCTCTATGCCTTCGACGCCAAGACCGGCAAGATCTTGTGGACAAGCCCCGATCTCGGTTCCGGCATCATCGCTACGCCGATATCCTACGAGATCGACGGCAGGCAGTATGTCGCCATCTGGACCGGCTGGGGCGGCGTATGGCCGCTATGGTCCGGCAAGCTCGGCACGTCGCTGGCCAATACCCCGCGCGGCGGACAGCTGCACGTGTTCGCGCTCAATGGCTGATTTTCCCTTCACCTCCCGGCCGCGCAAGCGGCCGGGGCATTTTTTTGTCGCCCTCACCCTGACCCTGGCCGCGTTCACCGCGCCGGCAGCCGCTGCGCGCCTGAGTTTCTGCCTTGACAAGGCCAATCCGCTCTTCCCGATCGACCGCGCGGTCGCAACGGCAGTCGCCCAAGCCGATCATGCGGCGCCGCGTTTCGTCGTGATCGACACGCGCGACGGTTCTGACACGCTCGATGCCCGGAAACCGGCTTTCTTCGCCAAGCTTGCGACGCGCTGCGATCTGGTGATGGGCTTCCCGGTCGAAGCCGGCGATCCGACGTTGCCCAGGGGCGTGAAAGCGACCCTGGCCTATGCCGCGACCGGCTTCGTTCTGGCCAATATCGGCACGAAAGCGCTGTCCTTTGCCGGCCTGCCCGCGAAGACCAGGGTGGGCGTCGCCTACCTTACCGTGCCAACGACCTATTTCGGCACCGGCCATGGCGCCGCCCTGACCGAATACCAGTATTCCAGCCCGGCATCGCTGTATCGCGCGCTGGCGTCGCACAAGATCAACGCCGCCCTGATCTGGCAGCCCTGGCTGGAACGCCATCTCGCGGCCGCGTCGGCGAAAATCGCCCAGCACCAGCCTAACCTGCCGCACGCACGCTGGGATATCGTCGCTCTCTACCGCTCGGCGGCTTCGGCCGAAGCCGTGCGATTCAACTCGGCGATCGGCCGTCTCGGTCCCCGTCATCTTGCCGCCCTGATTGCCCCGTATCGACTTCCGCAATGACCGAAGCCCAGCAAGGATATCCGCCATGAAGCAATTCGCCGCCCCCGCGATTGTCGTCGCGACGCTCGCTTTGTTCGCCACGGCACATGCCGCTGCGCCGCCGGCGCTCTACACCCAAGCTCAGGCGACGTCGGGCCGCGCCGATTTCGAGACGCATTGCTCGATGTGCCACGGCAAGAATCTGCAAGGCATTTCCGGCCCGGCCCTGGTCGGGCAGAATTTTGCCGGCCCGTCCAACAATTACACGGTGGCGGCGATTTTCGACGAGCTCTCTCAGCAGATGCCCGCCGGCGCTCCCGGTAGTCTGACCAAAGCGCAATACACTGATATCATGGCGTTCATTCTGTCTAAGAACGGCTATCCGGCCGGCAAGACGGCGCTGACCTATGACGGTGCGCAGAGCTCGACCGTGAAACTGGTTTCGCGCGTCAAATAGGTGCGGCGAACAGCGCTGCCTCCGCCTCGCGTCGGCGCAACAGGCCGGGTAGCACGCGTCCATCCGCATGGTCCCACAGGGTGAATTGTCGGACCGCCCTGGCGAAATCTCCGGCATTGAGCAAGCGCAGCAGGGTCGAGGCGCGGAAATTGCCGGCACCGAGATTGTAGACGAAATCGATCAGCGCGGCCTGCTGGTTCGGGTTGAGCGGCACAGTGACTTGGCTCGTCACATCATCGAATGCCGACGTCAGGTCGCGCTCGACCAGAGCTAGTACCCCGAGTCGCTCATAGTGCGGGGTATAGCCGCTTCAGTTTGATGCGGGCGTTTGCGGTGGTGAAGTGCCAGTTGGCCTTGACGTGATCCCTATTGCGGGTGCGCTCCCATGCGGC
>NZ_JAKGBZ010000073.1 GCF_021556475.1 Acidiphilium iwatense
TCCAGCACCATCCGCACCGCGCGTTCGCGGACCTCAGGTGAATATCTGTTCGATGTCTTCCGCTTTTCCATTGCTCCATCCTACTCAAGAGTTGGAGCCTCCAGGATTCCCGGCGCGGTTCACCCAGTTGCCGCAAGATTGCTTTGTTAGGTGCCGATTGGCATATCGCCGGAGTGAAACGGCACCAAGCTTCGGTAACCGTCAAGCCATATCTTGCGGTGACTACCCTTGCCTAATTCAGTTCGATATTCGACTCCGTTGCGGATCGCATAGCGCTCGATCAATCGGACAAGATCAGCGGCCTTCACCATGACAAGATGCGCCAAGAGGCAATGTTAAGGCAAGCCTAATTCGGACATATCTGTCCGCTCGTGTCATTCCCCGCCACACGATGGCGGGATTGCCGACGCCCCGTGCTCTACACGCGCGTTGGGGGGTGGATCGAGCGTTTGAAACCTCACGGCGACATGAGGCCTCCTCACGCGGGCGGGGGTATCTTGGGTCACGGCGCATCCTGGAACGATGTTTCCCGCACAAGCGTATGACCGCCAGGGCGGTGTTTTACATGGGCGCGCCACCACGACAGAGGCGGTCCGTCGAGCGATACAGCATAGTCAAGAGAGCCTGAGGGTTCTAGCCAAGCGCTACGGGGTCAACCAAAAGGCGGTCGCCAAAAATGGAAAAAGCGCACAACGGTCGCTGATCTGCCGACCAGCCCCCCGATGATGGGTCACACGCCCGGCTCCTCCACGGCCGCCACCATATAGCGTCGGGGACGAAAAAACAGGATGCCGGCGAGCAGGGTGCCAACGCCGACTACGATCGTCGTGGTGTTGAACGTGGTGAGCGAATAGAGGCCGAGCGTCATGAGAAAAATCGCGCTGATGCCGGGGAAGAACGAAAACAGGCACCAGCGCGCGACGGACTCCCGGTATGTGTGGCGGAACACCCAGGCGGAGACCAAGCCAGCCAAGCCAAAATAATAGGCGACTTGCAAGCCGGTCGCGGCGGCGGCATCGTTGAGAATGGAAGCGACCGAGGGCATGAAGCCGGTGAGCAGGATACCGGCAAGCCCCGCGCCGATCAGCCAGTTGGTGGCCGCGGTCGGGTTCTGGGTTTTCTCGCTGACGGTGCCGAGATAGCGCGGCAGCGCGCCGTCGCGGCCCATCGCGAACATGGTTCTGGTCACCTGCAGCATGCCGGTTTGAACCGTGGCGACGCTGGAGGCGACGACGGCGATGAGTGCGATCAGGCCACCGATTCGCCCCAGGCCCGAGGCGATCGCGATCTGGTAGATGATGTTATTGCTGTACTTCTGAACCTCGGCAAAATTGAACAGCATCAAAGCCGCGACCGCAAACATCGAATAAAGAAAGATACAAACGAGGACACCCGACAATCCGCCGTTGCCGGCTGCCTCCTCGCCGTTTTTGGTCTCCTCGCCGAGATTGGCGGTGACATCCCAGCCCCAGTAGAGAAACACCACGATGAGTGAGGATGCGGAGAAGTTTTTGATCGAGAAATGGCCGATCACATAGGCCGGCGTATACATGTGCCATGAGAATTGGGAGGCCCGGTGCAGGGTGTGACCATGAATGAACGCCGCGGTGCCGACGGCAAGCAGCACAAGGATCTCGAACGTCGTCATGATGATCTGCATGTAGCTGGTGAGTTTGATGCCGGCCATGACGACGCCGACGATGAACAGGAACCACAGCACCGAAAGCGCCGTAATGATGACAACATTGTTGACCAGTGCCGGATTTATGAAATCCAGAACCGCGGTGGACAAGGGGGTCACACCCACGATGATAAAGATCATCTGTGCCGTGATCAGAGCCCAGCCCGCCATGAAACCGTTGAATTTGCCAAAGGACTGGCTAACCCAGTTATAGGCGGCGCCGGCATGGGTCGAGCGTTTGTTCAACGCCTTGTATGCAAAGGCGATGCCTAACATCGGGATGGCGAAAATCAGCAGATCGACAGGGGCCAGCATTCCCGCGGTGCCAATAAGAGCACCGAGTGCCAGCGAAATGCCGTTCGCCGGCCCCGATCCGGCGACACCCATGACCAGGGATTCGAAAAACGATAGGGAATTGGCCCTTAGCCTGGTACTCATTCCGTTTTTCCTCCTTGCCGATTATCGTGCCGTGCCCTTCATGAGCGCCGGCTTCACAAATCGATCGTTGTCGCGATGTAGCTCTTGCGGATTGTCTCGGACCGGATATCCCAGGTCACGTCAGTGCCTTTGGCGATGATCCAGGAATCGCCCGGCCGATACACGACCGTTCTGGCGGATTTCTCGTCGGTAATCGCAACCTCACCGTCGAGAAGCGTGGCGTGTTCATGAAAAGCGTAGACGACGCGGTAGGTGCCGCGCGTTGCTGCATAGAGTCCGCCGAACACCGGCTTGTCCGGCCCGCCGATCAGGAACTTGCCGGAAACCGCGATCGGCCCCTCGATCGTCGTGGCGCCGATATCCTCGGGGCTGCCCCAGGCATCAAGCGCCACAAGTTCCGAATTCAGCACGCATGGGATCATCATCGTTAGTTCTTTCAATCGAGGGGTAGAAGTTCGGCAATCTCTCTGCGGAATGGGAGAACGCCGTCGGGCAGCGGATCGGCATCCAGCTCCTCGGCGTAGCGCCGTCCGGCATAGACGGCATGGGCAATCGTGGCGGGCGCAAGCGCATCGCCGATCGAGACAACGTCTTCGATGCCGGCGTCCGCCCACTCGTCGCGGCGCGCCAGCAGGTCGAGCGCGAGCTGTTCGTTGGGCAAGCGGGCGGTGACCAATACGACCGCATCGGCGGCGATGCGCTCCTCGCGGCCAGTGAAGACGCAGGAAGTGACGACCTCATTGCGCTCGATGACATCGACCGAACGAAAAGACTGAATAGTGATTCCCTTCTCCAGCATCCGCTTCTGAATGAAGTGCTGTTCCATCGTGTTGCGCGTCCAGGTCGATGCCTCGGAGGCTGGCGTCAGATAGAGTGTCTCATAGCCCTGCTCGGCAAAAAGCTCGGCGATCACGCCGCCCATGTAGTAGTGGTCGTCGTCCCAGACGATAACACGCTTACCGGCCGGCCGGCGTCCTGCCATCACGTCGGACGGTGTCAGAACGCAGGCGCCTTCTGCGATTGGGATCGCTGCCAGGTGGCGATGGCCAATGCCATCGCCACGCCATCTTGCCCCTGTCGCGATTACCACGCGCGGGAACCCGAATTCGAGCACGTTGCCGGCGTCGAGCCTGCTATCGAAGAAAATCTCGACGTTGGGGAGCTGCGCAAGCTGCATCTTGCGATAATCGGCCACGCGCACCCAGGCGGCGAGGCCCGGCAGCCGCGATTCCTGGAGCACCCTGCCGCCAAGTTCCGTGCCCGCTTCGGCGATGGTCACGTCGTAACCGCGCTTTCCCAGCGTCTGCGCCGCCTCCAGCCCGGCAGGTCCGGCTCCGACAATCAGCACCGGCTTGTCCGTCCGCCTGGGCTTGACCGTCTCGGGGTGCCACCCTTTGCGCCATTCCTCGCCCATGGTCGGGTTCTGCGTGCAGCGAATCGGCGACTGGGTAAAATCGCCGGAAACGCAGATGTTGCAGCCGATGCACTCGCGGATGTCGTCGAAACGGCCCTCCTGAATTTTCCTCGGCAGGAACGGATCGGCGATCGATGGCCTGGCCGCGCCGACCAGATCGACGATGCCTTTCTTGACAAGGCTGACCATGCGGTCGGCGGAGGTGTAGCGCCCAACCCCGACCACCGGCTTCGCGGTGAGCCGCTTCACGCCCCTGATGAATGGTTCCTGCGCACCTTCCTCGGCGAAACGGGATGTCCGGCTGTCATTCTCCCAGCCGGCGAGGGTGACGTCCCAGAGGTCCGGCAGATCGGCCATCAGGCCGATCATGTCCTCGACCTCCTCCTTGTAGAGGCCGCCTTCGCCAAGAAGTTCATCGATCGAAATGCGGATCGGCACGGCGCAGGTGTCGCCGATAGCGGCTTTCGTCTCCTCGGTGATTTCGCGCATCAGGCGAATGCGGTTCTCCAGCGACCCGCCATATTCGTCCGTGCGCTCGTTGAAGCGCCGCGACAGAAAATGGTGCAGAAAGCCGAGCGCATGGGCCGCATAGACATAGATCAGGTCGAAACCCGCCCGCTTCGCCCGCAAAACCGCATCCAGATGCCATTTGCGGATATTGCGGATATCCTGAAGGTCCATTCGCCGCGCTTGGACCGGATCATAGGTGAAGCTGGCGACCGGCAGATGCGCCGGCCCCATCGGCACTTCGCGCGAATAGAGATTGGCGCCGTTCATGCCGTTATAGGCGAGTTCGATGCCGGCGAGGCTGCCGTGTTCGTGGATTTTATCGGCCATACGCGCGAGCGACGGGATGTCCCGGTCGTCCCACAGGCGCAGTTCGATGAAGGGCGTGATCTCCGAGGTGTAGTGGAATTCCACCTGCTCGGTGCAGACCACGGCCCAGCCACCCTCGGCTTTGACGCCGCGCATATGGGCGAGTGCGGTGGGATCGCGATAGCCCATGCCGTTGCAGTGCGGCACCTGATAGAACCGATTGCGCGCCGTTAGCGGGCCGATTTTCACCGGCTCGAACAGAATGTCGTAGCGCGTATCCCGCGCCGTCGTCTGTTGACTGCTTTCCGGTCGGCCCAGCATCATCGAGCATCCGCCAGCGCGTTGTCGTTGATCGTCATCCTCGAGGCGCGGTCGGCCATCATGCCAGAATTCCTCCGATACGGCTGCTGATTTCAGCGTTCTGATTATTGTCTTCTGCTTATGATAGCAGAAACCAAACCGTCATTTGCATTGAATTTTTCGATGCTCAAGGACAGCTTTCCCGAATTATCGTCACCCTCCTAAATCGAACGGATATGCTATTGTCGGGGTCGAGGCGCGCGACGTATAGATATGCCATGGAATCGACCGTGGAAACCCTGGCACGGCTTGTTAGCGTGCCGACCATCAGCCGGACTCCGAACGATGCGCTGATCGCCTATGTCGCGGATCGCCTGCGCGTGGCCGGCGGCCGGGTCAGCGCCTTCCCCGGCGAAAATCCCGGCACCAGTAATCTACTGGCGAGTTTCGGGCCGGACAATGAAGGCGGCATTGTTCTGTCAGGCCATGGCGATGTGGTGCCGGTGGACGGCCAGGTTTGGTCGAGCGATCCGTTCGTGCTGACCGAGCGGGATGACCGGCTCCATGCGCGCGGCGCTGTCGACATGAAGGGTTTCGTTGCCTGCATGCTGACGGCGGCCGAACGTGCCGTCGGCACGGAATTGAGCCGTCCGCTGCATCTCGCGATTTCATGCGATGAGGAAATCGGCTGCGTCGGCGTGCGTCCCATGCTCGAACGGCTCGCCGCCGAGGGTTTTCGCGCCTCCGGGTGCATTATCGGCGAACCGACCGGGCTTGCCGTCGCGATCGGCCACAAAGGCAAGGTCGCCGGCTGCATCTGCTGTCGCGGCGAGGCCGCACATTCCGCGAACCCAACGCTGGGCTGCAACGCCATCAATCTCGCGGCGGCCATGGTGCGGGAGACCGAAGAGTTGCAAGCCTGGCTGCGCGCCCACGGCACGCCCGACGCCGCCTATGCACTGCCGTACAGCACGGTGCATATCGGCACGATCAAGGGTGGTACGGCATTGAACATCGTGCCGGATGCCTGCGACATGGAATTCGAAATTCGCTTTCTCCCAGGTGATTCGCCGGACGATCTGCTCGCGCGCCTATCGGAAGCCGGCGGACGGCTCGCGCGTAACGAAATCGCCCGCGGCCGGCACGCAGCCGTGGAAATGACCGTGCAAAACGCCTATCCCGGCCTGCACACGCCGGAAGATGCCCCGATCGCGGCACTCGCCAGGGCAGCCGCAGGCAATGCGACGAGCACCAAGCTGAGTTTCGGCACCGAAGCCGGGTTGTTCAACGACACGCTCGGCCTGCCGGCGGTCGTTTGCGGCCCCGGTTCGATCGATCGCGCCCATAAGCCCGACGAATACATCACGAAAGACGAACTCGCCGCCTGCGATGCGTTTTTGGATCGCGTGGTCACGTCGTTGCGGTGAACGTCACGGTGCCGGGCAGCGGCTTTTCGTGCAGGAGTTCATGGCACAGCGCCAGAAACGCATCCGTCGTCGAGGTTCGACGCAATCCCTTCAGCAGCGCGATGCCATAGATCAGCGGCTTGAACGACCCCTCCAGAGCCAGATAGGACAGCTTGCGGCCATCAAGCGATGACTGGTTCTTCGGCTGCGCGTTGGCAAGGCTATAGCCCTCGCCACGCGCGACCAGGCTGCGAATCACGTCGATATGCGGAAACCGCCCGCTGATGCGCGGCACCACTTCGGCTTGGCGGAACAGGAAAAGGAAATAATCCCGGCTCAGCGGCAGGTCGAGAAGAATGAAGGGTTCTTCAGCCAATTCCTGAAGCGCCACAGATCGCCGCCGTGCCAGCCGATGTTTCGCCGCGACATAGACAAAGGGCGGCAGCGGCGATAGCGGCACGAAATCGATATCCGGCGGAATGTTGAGGTCATAAGTCAGCAGCAGGGAAATCTGGCCGCTCCGCAGCGTCTCGAACAATTCCGCCTGATTGCCGGCGATCGCGTTGATGCGCGCGGCCTCATGCCGCTTCTTGAAAATCTGGATCAGCTCGGGAATCACCAGCGGGAAAAGCGTCGACATGCAGCCGATTTCCAGCGGCCCGGTCACGGCGGAGGAAATGACCGACGCCGCGCTCTGCAACTCCTCCGCCTGTTGCAGCAGCCCCCGCGCCTCGCGCAGAAACCTCTGCCCCTCATTGGTCAGCGAAAGCCCCTGGGCATGATGGCGAATGAAAAGCTGAATCCCGAACGTCGCCTCCAGCGCGGAGATCGCCGAGGAAATCGAGGGCTGCGAAATATTCACCCGCTCGGAGGCCAGCGTGATGCTGCCGGTTTCCGCCGCCGCGACGAAATAGGAAATCTGCTTGAGGGTAAAGCGCATATCGTTCTCTACCCGAACTTAGCTTTTCCTAAACCAATCGTCAAAAAGAAATATTTTGCAAAAGTTAGACAACCTGCTTGGGTAGGTTGCCCATCCATTCACGACGAACCGGAGAACTGTGCCCATGACATTTTCGATCGCCGCGCGCTGCGCCGAAACCGGCCAATTCGCGGTCGCCGTGGCGTCCTCCTCGCCGGCCGTCGCGGCACGCTGCGCCTATGCCCGCGCCGGAGTAGGCGCCGCAACCACGCAAAACATCACCGATCCCCGCCTCGGCCCGCGCGCGCTGGCGCTTCTGGCGGAGGGCATGACCGCGGCGGAAGCCTGCAAAACCCTTCAGGCGGAGGCGACCCATCTCGATTATCGCCAGTTGACACTGGTGGACGACAAGGGCGGAACCGCACATTTCTCCGGCTCGCGCTCGCTCGGGCTGCATGCGGCGGCTTCCGGCAGGAACGTGGTTTCGGCGGGAAACCTCCTGGCCAGTACCGGCGTGCCGGCGGCAATCGTCGCCGCGTTCGAAGCGGCGCCGGCAGACCACCTGGGCGACCGGGTTCTTGCGGCGATGCGCGCCGGCCTTGCCGCCGGAGGTGAAGCGGGACCGATCAGATCGATCGGGTTGATCCTGGTGGATCGCGTGGCATGGCCGGTCGTCGATTTGCGGGTCGACTGGCACAACCACCCGCTCGATGCGCTCGATGCGCTCTGGGCTGTCTGGCGGCCGCAGATGCAGGATTACGTCACCCGTGCCCTCAATCCCGAATCGGCCCCGTCCTTTGGAGTTCCCGGCAACGAATAGCGTCCCGATCCAGCCCTCCTTGCTTTTATTTTTCCGAGCCAATGCTGTTATAGTATCGATTTTATATTCTCCGCGAAATCGCCCATAGTCCACCCAGCTCAACGACATGGCGTTGCGGCCTCGGCCCGCGCCCTAGCCTTGGAGGTAATCGAGATGGCGTTTGAAGCACAGGAGCGTGCCATCGAGCTGGTTCGGGACACCATGGCGCCGCTGCGCGAGCCGTTCATCGCCGCGATGCGCCTGGTTCCAACCGCGGTCTCCGTCATCACCACCGACGGGCCGGCCGGCCGCTTCGGCGTCACCGTCAGCGCACTGGCATCGGTTTCGGCAGACCCGCCGATGCTGCTAACCTGCATCAATTTTCGCAGCCCGGCTTGCGCCGCGATCCGCGGGAACGGCGTCTTCACCGTCAATCTGCTGTCGGAAGCCCAGAGCCATGTCGCCGATTGCTTTGCCGGGCGCGCCACCTCTGGCGACCATCCCGCCTTCGATTTCGGCTGCGCCTCCTGGACGTCGGATATCGCGTGTTCCGCGCCCCGCCTGGAAGATGCGGTCGCCGCGTTTCACTGCGAAGTCGATCACGCCCATCGGGCCGCGACGCATATGGTGTTCATCGGCCGGGTGATCGCGGCGAGGAGCACCGGCGCGCCGGCTCTGGCCTATGTCGCCCAGGACTATGCCCGAATCAGCAAACTGTCCGAAACCGCGCTCAACGTACGCAACTGAAAGAAGACCGATATGATCCGCACAGGACAACAATACAGGGATTCGATCCGTGACGGCCGCCAGGTCTGGATCAACGGCGAGCGCGTGCACGACGTGGCGACCCACGAAATGTTCAAGCCCCTGGTCGATATCCGGGCGCGCATCTACGACATGCAGCACGAGACCGAATTCGCCGAGAGAATGACCTACCAGGACGAGCGCGGGCAAAGCTCGGCGATCGGGCTGAAACTGCCGTTCACCCAGGCCGATTGGCACGCCAAACGCCTCGCGACCGATACGGTGCTGGACGAGATCGGCGGTATCGTGACCCGCGTGGGCGACGAGACGGTCGGCGAGATGTGGTCGCTGTTCGACGGCCAGGACGTGCTGAACGAGGTCAATCCGCAATTTTCCGAGAATATCCGCTGGCACATCGACAAAGTGATCCGCCAGGACCCGTTCCACGTCTCCGCCAATACCGACCCGAAAGGCGATCGGTCCAAACGACCGCAAGACCAGGACCCCGACATGCTGCTCCATGTCGTGAAGGAAACGGATGCGGGAATCGTGGTTCGCGGCGCGAAATATGAAACCGCCGCCGCCTATGCCAACCAGGCCTTTACCAAACCAACCATCGCCAACTGGGGCAATGCCGAACTTTCCGAATATGCCGTCGGTTTCGTCTGCGACCTTGGCTCGCCGAACCTGAAATTCATCTGTCGCACCGGCTTCGCCGGCCGCGCACCGGCGGAGGATTATCCGCTCGCCAACCGCTTCGACGAAATCGATACGCTGCTGATTTTCGACAACGTGCTGATCCCCTGGGAAAACGTGCTGTTCTACCGCCATACCAGGGCGGCGACCTTCATCCGCGCGACCTTGCACCGCTACAGCGCCTTCGCCTTCGTGCAGCGCAATCTCAAATTCGCCGACATGATGATCGGCGCCGCGCTGTTCAACGCGCGCCAGACCGGGCTCGACAAGCAGCAGGCGGTGCAGGAGAAACTGGCCCAGCTCGCCTGCTACCGCGAGGGAATCAACGCGCATCTCACCGCCGCCATCGCCACCGCCGAGCCAAGCCCCGGCGGCCTGCTGATGCCGAACCAGTCCCTGCTTTACACCGGCCGGGTGCTCGCCTGCTCGCAATTGCACGAGATGATGCATATCGCCCGCGAACTCTGCGGCGGGCAAATCTGCGTGACACCGGACGCGGCGTCGTTCCGTAACCCCGAAACCGCGCCGTGGCTGGAAAAATTCTACACCATCAACGACAATTGGCAGGCGGAAGACCGCAGGAAACTACTCGCGTTCGCCCGCGACCTTCTGAACTCCGACTATGCGGGGCACCGGCTGACCTTTCAGCTTTTCGCGCAATCGCCGCCGTTCGCGCATCTTGCCTCGGTGTATCGCAATTTCGACTGGAACGAGACGCTGCGGGTCGCGCACAAGGCAGCGGGACTGTCTGGCCGGGTTCTCGGCCAGGACAATGCTCTCCGCCGCGCCGCCGAATAAATTTGCTAACACCGAGGGATTCACGCCATGGCTCATACACGGCTGCGCAAGTTCAACACCCACGACACCTATCCTGAACAGCGCCTCGACAACGATCTTTGCCAGGCGGTGATCGCCGGCAAGACGATCTACCTGCGCGGTCAGGTCGCGCAGGATCTGGAAACCCGCGAGAACGTCGCCGTCGGCGATCCCGCGGGACAGGCCGAGAAGGTCATGGCGAATATCGACCTTCTGCTGCGCGAAGCCGGGGCCTCGCTCGATCATATCTGCAAGGTCACCGTCTATCTCACCGATATCCGCTACCGGGAAGCGGTCTATCGCGTCGCCGGCAAGTGGCTGAAGGGCGTCTTTCCGGTGTTCACCGGACTGGTCGTGGTCGCATTGGCGCGGCCGGAATGGCTCGTCGAAATCGACGTGATCGCGGAACTGCCATAAACGGGAGTGCGTTAAGCGAAGTCCGTTAAACATAGAAATACGTTCCGTCAGTGACGCAATCAACCGGATTTGGAAAACTCGAACATCTTCCTAATCTTACTGTGTCACAAAATTCTTGCAGCGATTCGTTGACGCGTGTGAGTGGGTAGAGATTCTGACTCGTGGAGGCGGGTGGTGGGTCTCGAATCGAACACGCAAGGCAGCGAATCACG
>NZ_JAKGBZ010000074.1 GCF_021556475.1 Acidiphilium iwatense
GGCTGATCGTCGAGGTGCTGGACGGGCTTGCCGGGTCCAACGACGGTGCCAACGCCGCCGCCGAGGCCGCGGTCGGCGCCAAGGTGCTCGAACTCTGCAAGAAATTCCCAATCTACCGGTAAGACGCAAAAATGCGCTGCCCGTTCTGCGGCGAGGCCGATACCCAGGTCAAGGATAGCCGGCCGACCGAGGATGGCAGCGCGATCCGCCGCCGCCGCTTCTGTCCGCAATGCAGCCAGCGCTTCACCACGATCGAACGGGTGCAGTTGCGCGAATTGATCGTGGTGAAATCGGACCAGCGGCGGGTGGCGTTCGACCGCGACAAGCTGGCGCGTTCGGTGCGCATCGCGCTGCGCAAGCGGCCGGTGGATGACGAGCGGATCGAGCGCATCGTCAACGGCATCGTGCGCAAGCTGGAAGCTTCGGGCGAGGCGGAGATCGCCTCCAAGGACATCGGCGAGCTGGTAATGGATACGCTGAAAGAGGTGGACGCCGTGGCCTATGTGCGCTTCGCCTCGGTGTATCGCGATTTTCGCGAGACCAAGGATTTCAAGGCGTTTCTCGGCGAGATGGAGCCGCCGAAGTGACATGACCGACGAGGATCACATGCGCGCGGCCTTGTCGCTGGCACGGCGCGGCCTGGGCGAGACGGCGCCGAATCCGAGCGTGGGCTGCGTGATCGTGCGCGCGGGGCGGGTGGTCGGGCGCGGGCGCACCGCGACGGGCGGACGGCCGCACGCCGAGACCGAGGCGCTGGCGATGGCGGGCGAGGCGGCGCGTGGTGCCGCGGCTTATGTTTCGCTTGAACCCTGCGCGCATCACGGCCAGACGCCGCCTTGCGCATCGGCGCTGATCGAGGCGGGGATTGCCCGCGTGGTGATCGCGTCCGGCGACCCGGACGAGCGGGTGAACGGGCAGGGCATCGCGATGCTGCACGGCGCCGGGATCGAGGTGACCGAGGGCGTCTGCGCCGCCGAGGCCGAGACGGTGAACGAAGGGTTCTTTTCGGTCGTGCGACGCGGCAGGCCGATGGTCACGCTCAAGCTCGCGACCACGCTGGACGGGCGGATCGCCACGCGCACCGGCGAAAGCCAGTGGATCACCGGCGAGGCATCGCGCCGTGCCGCCCATGCGCTGCGCGGATCGCACGACGCGGTGATGGTCGGGGTCGGCACGGCACTCGCCGACGACCCGGAACTGACCTGCCGGA
This sequence comes from Acidiphilium iwatense, assembly GCF_021556475.1. Classification (GTDB taxonomy): domain Bacteria; phylum Pseudomonadota; class Alphaproteobacteria; order Acetobacterales; family Acetobacteraceae; genus Acidiphilium; species Acidiphilium iwatense. The sequence goes on from NZ_JAKGBZ010000074.1 coordinate 1,211, forward strand.
TCGCCGGGTTTCGCGCAGCGCCGATGGTGCGGGTGATTGTCGATTCGCATTTGCGCACGCCCCTGGATGGGCGGCTGGCGCGCGATGTGGGGGATGATGCGGTGTGGATTCTGCATCGGGACGGTGTGGACGCTGCACGACGTGACGCGTTCGGGGCGCTGGGGGTACGGCTGTTCGAAATCGCCGCTTCCGATGCGGGCGTGGATTTGGATGCCGGACTGCGTGCGCTTGGAGCGGCCGGAATCACAAGGCTGCTGGTCGAAGGCGGCGGTACTCTTGCGGCGGCGCTGTTGCGTGCCGATCTGGTCGATCATATCGAATGGTTTACCGCGCCCTTGGTGGTCGGCGGCGACGGCGTCGCCTCGGTTGCCGGGTTCGGGCTGGAGCGATTGGATGACGCCAGGCGTTTCACCCTGGCGGGCAGAAGCGCGTGCGGCGGCGATGTTCGTGCGTCTTATCGGAGACAAATTTGATGTTTACCGGCATTGTCACCGGGATTGGCCGGTTGCGGGAAAAGACGCCGCCGAACAGCGGGCGGGATGCGCGCTTCGTGATCGGCGTGCCGGAGCGCAACGCGGCGTGGGCGGAGATCGGCTCGGTGGCGCTGGGGGCTTCGATCAATTGCTCCGGCTGCTGCCTCACCGTGGTCGAAACGGGTGCCGATTGGTTCGCCGTGGATGTGTCGGGCGAGACTTTGTCGAAAACCACGCTCGGCGACTGGGAATATGGTGCGGCGATCAATCTGGAGCGCGCGCTGCGCATGGGCGACGAACTGGGCGGGCACGTGGTATCCGGCCATGTCGATGGTGTTGGCGACGTCGTCGCCAACGTGCCTGAGCATGGCTCGACCCGCTGGCGGTTTCGCGCACCCGCGCCGCTCGCGCGGTTCATCGCACCCAAGGGCAGCATCGCGATCAACGGCGTGTCGCTGACGGTGAACGAGGTGGAGGGTGCCGAGTTCGGCGTGAATATCATTCCGCATACCGAACTCGTAACCAATTTCGGGATGCTCAGGCCGGACGACCGGGTCAATCTGGAAATCGACATGCTGGCGCGCTATGTCGCGCGCCTTGCGGAGGCATCGTGATGGATCAGTTCAAGACGGCATCGCTGCAGACCTATTTGTCTTCGGCGTCGGAAATCATCGACGAGGCGCGCGCCGGGCGCATGTTCATCCTGGTCGACGACGAGGATCGCGAGAACGAGGGCGATCTCGTGATTCCGGCGCAGTTCGCGACCCCGGATGCGGTGAATTTCATGGCCAAGCACGCGCGTGGATTGATCTGCCTTGCGCTGACCAAATCGCGCTGCGAGACGCTCGGGCTTAAGCTGATGGCGCGATCCAACAGGTCGCGGCACGAAACCGCGTTCACCGTTTCGATCGAGGCGCGCGAGGGGGTGACGACCGGGATTTCGGCGGCGGACCGGGCGCGGACCATCTCGGTCGCGATCAATCCCGAGAGCGGTGCCGCCGATATTGTCAGCCCCGGCCATATTTTCCCGCTGGTGGCGCGCGACGGCGGCACGCTGGTGCGCACCGGCCACACGGAAGCAGCGGTCGATATCGCGCGGCTGGCCGGGCTGACTCCGGCAGGAGTGATCTGCGAGATCATGAACGAGGACGGCACCATGGCGCGGCTGCCGGACCTGGTCGCTTTCGCGCAATACCACAACCTGAAGCTCGGGACGATCGCCGATCTGATCGCCTATCGGCGGCGGACCGAGAAGCTGATCCGCCGCACCGAGGAAGGCACGCTTTCCGATGGCGACGGCCACCAATGGCGCATGATCAGTTTCGAGAACACGATCGATCATGTCGAGCATCTGGCGCTGATCAAGGGCGATGTCGCGGCCGACGAGCCGGTGCTGGTGCGGATGCACGCGATCAGCACGATCGACGATATTCTGGGCGGCGAGCATATTCGCGATCTTCGCCGTGCAATGGCGCAGATTGCCGAAGCAGGGCGCGGCGCCGTCGTGCTGATCCGCGAGACGCGACCCGATGCGGTCTCGTCGCGGTTGCGCCAGATTATCGGCGGGGCGCGCACCGGGACGGTGTTGCGCGATTACGGCATCGGCGCGCAGATTCTGACCGAGCTTGGCGTGCGCGACATGATCCTGCTGTCCAATCACAAACGCGCCGTTATCGGACTTGAGGGCTACGGGCTCAACATCGTCGACCAGTTGCCGATCGAGGCGGGTGCCGCGCCATGAGCACGGCCGACGCCACCCTGCCCGAAGCACCGGAGATTCCGGGGGCTGCGCCGCGAATTCTGCTGATCCGCGCGCCGTATTATCGCGGGATCGTCGATGGCATGACGCACGCGGCGGAGGCGATGCTGCGCAAGGTCGGGGCAAGCGTTCAGGCGATCGACGTCGCCGGTGCCTACGAACTTCCGCAGGCGCTGCGCATCGCGCTGCGCGGGCGGGAGCATTTCGACGGGTTTGTAGCACTTGGTTGCGTGGTGCGCGGCGAGACCGATCACTATGATTATATCTGCGATACCGCGATGCACGGGCTGATGCAGGTGGCGCTGCAATACGGGATTTGCCTGGGCACCGCGCTGTTGACGGTGGATACGATCATGCAGGCCGAGGCGCGCTCGGCCGAAACCGGTCCTAACAAGGGCGCCGAGGCGGCGGCGGCGTGCCTGAAGCAGATCGCGCTGGCGCGACGGCTGGGGGCGACGTGAAGGCGCAACGCCCCCGCACCCTTGCGCGCGTCGCCGCGGTTCAGGCGCTGTATCAGAGCGAGCAGAACGGCGAGAGCGCCGAGACGGTGATCGACCAGTTCATCCGCCATCGTATCGGTGCGATGGCAGGAAAGCTGGGATTTGAGGATGGCCGGGTGCCGGATGCCTATGCGCCGCTATTCGCGCGGATCGTTCGGACCGCGACCGAACAGCAGGATGCGATCGACCCGATGATCGCGAGCGTGCTGCCGGAGACGTGGCCGATGATGCGGCTCGACCCGGTGTTGCGGGCGCTGCTGCGCGCGGCCGGGGCGGAATTGTGGATGAGCGACGGGCCGCCCGCGCGGGTGGTGATCAACGAATATCTCGACGTGGCGCACGGGTTCCTGCAGGAGGATGCGGTGCAACTCGGCAATGCGGTGCTCGACCGGATTGCACGAAGTCTGCGGCCCGGCGAGTTCGCCGATCCGGTCGCGGTGTGAGCGGAACGGAATTCGAACGGATTGCCCGGTATTTTGCGCCGCTGGCGGATGAGGCGGCGCTAGGACTGTCCGATGACGCCGCGTTATGGACACCGCCGTACGGAAAGACGCTGGTTCTCACCGTCGATCAGATGGTCGAGGGCGTGCATTTCCTGCCGGACGACCCGCCCGGATGCGTGGCGCGCAAGCTGCTCCGGCGCAACCTGTCGGATCTCGCGGCGATGGGGGGCGAGCCTGACGGATATTTGCTGACCACGGCGTTGCGCGTGGACACGCCGGAGGCGTGGCTTGCCGAATTCGCCGAGGGGTTGGCGCGGGATCAGAAGCGATATCGCATCGAACTGTTCGGCGGCGACAGCACATCGACACCTGGGCCGTTGATGGCTTCGGTGACGATGATCGGGTGCGTGGCACCGGGCGCGGCGTGGCGCCGGTCGGGCGCGCGCGCGGGAGATGCGGTGTTCGTGACCGGCACGATCGGCGATGCGGCGCTCGGGCTTGAGGCGGCGCGCGGCAAACTTGACGATTCTTCGGGGCATTTTCGCGAGCGGCGGCTTTTGCCCGAGCCGAGAATCGGCTTGCCACTTGCCGGTCTGGTTCATGCGGCGATCGATGTTTCCGACGGGCTGGTGCAGGATCTCGGCCATATCTGCCGCAATTCCGGCGTGGGCGCGGTGATCGAGGCTGGTCTGGTTCCGGCCTCCGCGGCGGCGCGCGCGGCGGGTGAGTCCTGGCTGGAAGCCCGGCTGACCGGCGGTGACGATTACGAGCTGATTCTGGCCACGCCGCCGGATGCCGAAGCGGCATTGCGCAAGGCGTGCGGGTTGGTGCCGGTCACCAAGATCGGCCATTTTTCAGGTGATTCCGACGAGGTTGTCGTGCTCGACCGGGCCGGCCGGCGGATGGCGTTCACGCGAACCGGATGGCGGCATTTCTAACGGAGTTCAGGTTGGCGCGGTGAAGGCGACATCCTGCTTGAACGAGAACGGATCGCTCGGGTTGCGTTGCGCCAGGATGTCCTGCAGCCGCAATTCGACAGCGCCGAGAATGCGCGGGTGGGTGAGGCAGTAGAACCGATTTTCCTCGATCGCGGCGAAGGTTTTTGCCGCGACATCGGCGGCGGACATCCGGCCCGAGGTGACCGCTTTGCGCGTCTGTTCCTCGGCGCGGCGCTGGCTTTCGGTGGGTGGTGCGGCGTTGCTGAGGTCGGCGGGACGGTTGCGCCCGGCATCCTTGATTCCGGTATCGACGAAGGCGGGACAGAGAACCGTGACACCGAGTTTCGATCCGCTGATGCGCAGATCCTGAAACAGGGTTTCCGATAGCGTCACCACGCCGTGTTTCGAGACGTTGTAGGGGCCCATGGTTTGCGCCGAAAGCAGGCCGGCGACCGAGGCGGTGTTGACGATGTGGCCTGCGTCGTTGCCCGCGATCATGCGCGGTACGAAACAGCGAATCCCGTGGATGACGCCCCAGAGATTGACGCTGAGCACCCATTGCCAGTCCTTGACCGAATGTTCCCAGATCAGGCCGCCGATGCCGACACCGGCGTTGTTGAACAGCAGATGGACGGCGCCGAATTCGGCGAAGACGGTGTCGGCGAAGTGCTCCATCGCGGCGGCATCGCTGACATCGAGGCGCCGGTGCAACACGCGCGCGTCGGCGGATTCGAGTTTGCCAGCAATCGCATCGAGCGCGTTTGCTTCGATATCGGCAAGAGCCAGTTTCATGCCGCGCGCTGCGGCGATGCGGGCGAATTCGCGACCGAAACCGCTGCCGGCGCCGGTGATGACGGCGACGCGGTTTTTGAAATCCTTCATGGTGTCACCACGATTTTTCCGGTCACCTTGCGCGCCGCCATGTCTTCGAGGGCGCGCGACGCCTCCGCGAGCGAATAGGTTTTCGAGATGAGCGGCTTGATTTTTCCCGCCGCCAGCATGGCGAACAGATCACCCATCATCGCTGCCTGGTTTTTCGGCTCGCGGCGGGCGAATTCGCCCCAGAACACGCCGACCAGCGAGGCGCCCTTGAGAAGCGGAAGATTGAGCGGCAGGGATGGGATGTCGCCGTCGGCGAAGCCGATCACCAGATAGCGCCCGCGCCACGCGATCGAGCGGAAGGCGGGTTCGGCGAAGCGGCCGCCGACCGGATCGAAGATGATGTCTGGCCCTTTGCTGTCCGTATGGGTTTTGATCGCGGCGCGCAGATCTTCGGTGACGTAGTTGATCGTGGCGTCCGCACCGCGTTCGCGGCAGATGGCGAGTTTCGCATCGGTCGAGGCAGCGGCGATGACTTTCGCGCCTTTCGCCTTGGCGATTTCAACCGCGGCGAGCCCGACGCCGCCGGCGGCACCCAGAACCAGAACGGTTTCGCCCGGTTGCAGGGCGGCGCGATCGACCACGGCGTGATGCGATGTGCCGAAGGCGAGGATGAAGCCGGCGGCGATGTCGAACGTCACGCCATCAGGGATTTTCACGCAGAGATGGGCGTTGAGCGCGATTTTTTCGGCGAAGCCGCCGGTCGAGCAGAGAGCCAGCACCCTGTCACCGGGCTTCAGTGCCGTAACGCCATCGCCCACCGCTTCGATCTCGCCGGCGATTTCGGCGCCCGGCGTGAAGGGCAGGTTCGGCTGGACCTGATATTTTTTCTGGATGATGAGAACGTCAGGGAAGTTGACGCCGGCGGCGCGGATGCGGATGACGACTTCGCCCGGCTTGGGCGTGGGATCGGGCAGCTCGCGGAGTGCGAGTTTTTCCGGCCCGGCCCATTCCTCGCAGACGATGGCGCGCATCAGAGTGGCAATCCGGGTGCGGTGAGGTCATCGGCGATCATAACGCCCGGATAGCCGCCGGTGCGCGCCGGATCGGTGTTGCGGTGGCGGCGCTGTTCGAGCCGGGCAAGCTGGTCGCGATGCACTTCGTCCGGTCCGTCGGCGAGGCGCAGCGTGCGCTGATGCGCATAAGAGGTGGACAGCCAGGCATCGGCGACGCCGCCGCCGCCGAAAGCCTGGATCGTCCAATCGACGATCTTGCAGGCGATGTTAGGGGCGACGACCTTGATCATGGCGATTTCGGCGCGGGCTTCCTTGTTGCCGACCGTGTCCATCATGTGCGCGGCCTTCAGCGTCAGCAGTCTTGCCTGGTCGATCATGATGCGCGATTCGGCGATTCGCTCGCGCCACACGCTCTGTTCGGCAATCGGCTTGCCGAAGGCGGTGCGCGATTCGAGGCGGCGGATCATGCGCTCCAGCGCGCGTTCGGCGACGCCGATCGAGCGCATACAGTGATGGATGCGTCCCGGCCCGAGGCGGCCCTGGGCGATTTCGAAGCCGCGGCCTTCGCCGAGCAGGATGTTAGCGGCTGGCACCCGGACATTGTCGAAAATCAGCTCGGCGTGGCCGTGCGGGGCGTCATCATCGCCGAACACCGGCAAAGCGCGCTTCATGGTGACGCCGGGATGCGGGAACGGCACCAGGATCATCGATTGCTGCTTGTGCCGATCGGGATTGGCGGGGTCGGATTTGCCCATCACGATCAGGATGCGGCAGCGCGGATCGGGCGCGCCGGAAATCCACCATTTATGGCCGTTGATGACGTAATCCTCGCCGTCGCGCCTGATCTCGGTTTCGATGTTGGTGGCGTCCGACGAGGCGACGCGGGGCTCGGTCATCGCGAAGGCGGAGCGGATTTCACCTGCCAGCAGCGGTTTCAGCCAGCGCTCCTTGTGTTCCGGCGCTGCGTAGCGGGTGAGAACCTCCATATTGCCGGTATCGGGGGCGGAGCAGTTGAACGCTTCCGGCCCGAACGGGCTGCGGCCCATGATTTCGGCGAGCGGGGCGTATTCGACATTGGTGAGCCCGGCGCCGTGTTCGGATTCCGGCAGGAACAGGTTCCACAACCCGGCGTCGCGGGCCTTTTGTTTGATTGTGCCGAGCAGTTCGAGCGGCTGCCAGCGGTCCGCCTGGGTGTGGGCAGTGTGGAACAGCGCCTGCTCGTTCGGGTAGATGTGCTCGGCCATGAAATCCGCGACGCGCGCGCGCAGGGCCTCGGTTTTCGCGGAATATCGGAACTCCATGGCGTTTTCCTTCAATTGACCGGATGATTTTCGCGCAGTGTGCGGCTTCCGTTCTGGTTACGCAAGTCCCGGAACGGGCAGGCGATTGCCGTGCTTGACAGTAGGGGGGCGATCCCGAATGGTTCGCTTTAATTGGGAGGACGCAGCCGATGAGCGACGCGACGGCGCCGAAACTGATCGAGGTTCTACCGCAGCATCGCGTCGATGAAACTGTGCTGTTCGACTATCTGGCGGATCACGTCGAGGGGTTTGTCTTTCCGGCGCGGCTGCGCCAGTTCCAGGGTGGGCAGTCGAACCCGACCTTCCTGATCGAGACGGATGCACGGCGCTACGTGCTGCGCAAGAAGCCGCCCGGCAAGCTGCTGCCGTCCGCGCATCAGATCGACCGGGAATACCGGATTCAGAGTGCGCTGGCGGGGACCGATGTTCCGGTGGCGCCGATGCTGCATTTCTGCGCCGATCCCGCGATCATCGGCACCGAATTCTACATGATGGCGCATGTCGAGGGGCTAGTGTTTCATGACGTGATGATGCCGGGAGTGACGCCCGCGGATCGGGGGGCGATCCAGCGCGATCTGATCGAGACCATCGCGGGGCTGCACCGGGTCGATTATGCGGCGGTCGGGCTGGGGGATTATGGACGGCCGGATCATTACGTGGCACGGCAGATCGAGCGCTGGACGAAGCAGTACGAGGCGTCGAGGACCGAGGACTTGCCAGCGATGACGAACCTCATCGCCTGGCTGCGCGGCAACATCCCGGAACGCGACGAAAGCGCCATCGTGCATGGCGATTTCCGGCTCGGCAATATGGTGATCGACCCGAGCGCGCCGCGGATTCTCGCCGTGCTCGACTGGGAGTTATCGACGCTGGGGCACCCGCTGGCGGATCTGGCCTATTGCTGCATGTCCTATCATCTGCCGCCGGGTTCCGGCCCGGCGATGGCGGGGTATCAGGGGATCGATGTCGCGGAACTTGGGTTAATGACCGAGCAAAAGGCGCTCGATTTGTATTGCGCGCGGACCGGGCGGAGCGGCATCGAGAACTGGCGGTTCTTCATGGGGTTTTCGCTGTTTCGCTCGGCGGCGATCGTCGAAGGCGTCTATGCGCGGGCGCTGGCCGGCAATGCGGCGGACCAGCGCGCGCACCGGATGCACGCGGTTTGCATTCAGGTGGCGAAGACCGGGTGGGATCTGGTGCGCGGGGATTGATCGGCCTGCCTCACCACAAGGGTCACTCGTCTTCTTGTTGATGATCTCGCTCCAGCCGAGCGTCTGGGTTTCAGCGTCCACGAGAGGAAGAGCGCGATCCGTGTCGATCAGTTGCATCCCCGTCAACGCCAATGAAAAACCGCAAGGCCGCTGAGGTGATGGCCTCCGGCGCGTCCTCCTGCATCAGGTGTCCGCAGTCGGGGATCTCGATCAACTCACATCCCGGAATGAGCCGCGCCAACTCACGACCCTTTTCGACGGGAATCCATTGGTCGTTAATACCCCACAAGACCAGGCAAGGACATCGAAGCTCACCATACGAATCCTGGACTTCATCGGTATATCGCTGGTCCATTTGTGCGATCTGGCGGTAGAAGGCTGCCTGCCCGATGGTTCCTACCCACGGTTCGATATAGGGTTCCAAGGAGTCGTCGCTCAGCGGCTTGTGAGATGCGCCGCGCACGTATGCTTTGAGAATTGCACGGTGAATGTAATCGGGTGCGCCCGCAAAGGCTTCTTCGAACAGCCGCACGTGCCGAACAAAGGGCGAGCCCCATGGCCTAAGAGTCTTCTCTGATTGGGGTTGTTGGTGTCAATCTGTTTGAACCGTCCCGGAAATTCCGGAGGCTCCAACTCTTGAGTAGGATGGAGCCACGATGAACAAGACGACGACCAAATTCAGCCCTGAGGTTCGTGCCCGCGCGGTGGGGATGGTTTTGGATCATGAGAGCGAGCACACCTCGCGGTGGGCGGCGGCGACGTCGATTGCCGGCAAGATCGGCTGTTCGACCCACAGCCTGATGGAGTGGGTAAAGTCTGGGCGGCGTTCCAGGACGAACAGGCCAGTCTGATGGCGCTGCGCGGTCCGTTCGACGGGTTTGTCGAGAAGGTGATCCGCGCGAGCACGACCTGTCTGATCATGGCGGATCACAACCGC
>NZ_JAKGBZ010000075.1 GCF_021556475.1 Acidiphilium iwatense
TGCCCTTCAACTTCGCCAAATCAGGCCAGACTAAAAACACTGCCTGACCCAGACCTATCGGTCGCGCTCCACCGCACGGACAGGACCCCCTCCCAAGGCTGGTGCAGAGAAATGCGCGCTTACGCTTTCCCTGTCGCGGACTACTACGGGGGCTCCGCCAGCATGATGGATATCGGGGCCAACTCCCTTGGCATTCCATCATGCCTTCCCTCGTTCATATGCTGGACTTTCATGCGCTGGGGAGGTTGCCGGTCGCAGTCCTTGTCCTTGCGTCCCGCAAGTCGATGCCAACGTCATGGCCTGGCTGCGTTCTCTCCATGACTCCCTGCAGGCGGCATACCTGTCCCCCTGCATTCAGATGCCGCCGGCTTACGTCTCCGGCATCATCATCAGCATTCCGCCTGTTAAGCCGTGTAGGCGAAGGCGACATTTCAGCCCTCGGATGCGGATTAACCGGTTCGTGTTCCTCAGCCTTCCAGCGCTACAGCCTCGGGGACCATCTCGGCGTAACGGCTTCGCCTCAATCCCCTTTACCTGCGGGCTACGTCACCCTGCCAGTTGACGGCAGGTCACCGCCGCTTGGGCTCATGCCCCCTCACAGCAGAGGGCAAGGCATTCGTTCAATTCCTCCTTTCTCCTTCGCATTCCAGTCATATGCACCCCGGACCATCCGGGACGAGGCGCACCATAGGTGAAATCGCTGACCCAGAGCCGGTTGGGGCAAGTTGCGTGGAATTCCCGGTTCACCCGATCCAACGGGCATGGCCGGCTTCGTCGGAATACGCAGCTTAGTCCCACAATCTCACATCGAAAGAAAATTGATTGATAGACACGATTTTTGAGTATTTTGCGTTAGCATGTATTGGGTTTAGAAGATAATTGACGGCGGGCGGCACGATGATCGATGGCACACGCAGCACCGCCGACCGCTGAGCTGCTACCCAGCTATCGCCTGCTTCTCTGGTATCAGGTGGAACAGAACCAATCTCTGCAGGCGGCTCGTCGGGCAGCTCAACTTTCATGATTACATAGTCGTCGGGCAGCAGGTCAGGTGGCAGATCGAGGTGAACACGGACCTCAAGAGCCGCCAGGGCTGGATGGTCGGCAAGATAAACGACCGCTACACCCGGTGAATTCCATCGCCCGCCGGTAGTTTTGGCGCCGGTGCCAGACAAGTCGGCGTATCGCCGTTTTGAAATTCGCCATGCCGTGATCAAGCGGCGACGCCGTGGGCAATCCGGGTAAGCAGGGACTCGACCTCGCGCGTGCCGGCGTCCGTGTCGAGGAGCTGGAGTGGGGACTGGCCTTCTAGGGCCGTGGTCGAGCGCCGCAGCCAGATTGCCGCCTTTTGGCGACTTTCAAAAACATCCTCCGCCGTGGCGATGATCCTGAGCAACCGGATAAACCGATCCGATTGTTCGACAGAGAGGCGCCCGATCTGCCGGCGGTGTGCCAGCGTCTTCCGAGGCACGGCGAGTTGATCCACCTCCACAGCCGTCACCAGACCATCGCGAATCGCCTCATCGATCAGTTCGACTGGGAGGCCGTCACGAATCTCGCGAACCGCCTCCAGACCAGTGATGGCTATATTCATGACGTAAACTCCTTGGCGATATGCCGATGATATAGCGGCATATCGCCAAATTGCAAGGGTGGCGCCGGGCGGACCCATATTCTCGCATGAACGACGTGGGTTGCCGTCAACCGCCCTCTTCCATGAAATCCAACGCTTGGTAGGGAATCGCTGCGAATCAGCGCAAGATCTGGGCCAAAGGAATGAGGGGAGTCGTGAGGATTTTCCCTCATTTCTTCACTCTCAGCTACTGTAAATCCGATACCTTCCGTCCTCGATCTCCGCGCCCACTACCTTGCGGTCGCTCTCTTCCCAGTCCGCACCGTCGAGACCGAGACGCTGGCCATCAATCCGGTGCAGATCCGGCCGCCAATGCCGTTCGCCGTGGATGATCCGCTCAGGTGTATGGCCGTGGATGATGATCCGCCCGTTCAACGGCTCGCGGGTCCACCACCAGCGTGCCCAAGTGTAGTGCTGCTCGGATCCATCGATAAACCCTGTCCACAGAACCGGAATCGAAAACCATCGCTGGTGAGGAATTTTTACACCCCACCCTGGTCCGCCATGAGTGAGCGTCAGATTTCCGGTATCGCGATGCGAGACCATGCCTTCGATCTGCGCGAGACCGGTTTCGCCCAGCTGATCGATCAATCGACGTCGCAGCAGCGCGGTGTCTTCGCAATTCACGATCGCCAGTTCTTCGAACAGTGCCAGGCCGCCATTGCCGTCGATCCAGATATCCCGGCACGACCGCTCATCCCAGCGGTGCAATCCGTCTTTCCTCGCAGCGATCTCAGCCTCTCGCTGCTTCTGCCAGTCAAGAAGAAGTAGCAGGAACAGGTCATGATTGCCGGCAACAAGGGTCTTGCCGCTGAACCCCAAGGTCTCCTCGGGCCGTGTGGCGAGTTTCAGCGCCCCGACATGATCCGGCCCTTTGTCGATCAGGTCGCCCAACAGCGTCAGATGGCCCTGACCCGCCGCGGCTGCACGCTCACCCATCGCGCGCAGGACGGCTTCAAAGGGTCCGGCAAACCCATGAACATCGCCGATCACGAATTCATGACCATCCGGGTTCAGATCCGGGACATCGATCCAGTCAGAAATCTCGACCGTCATTCCACTCATCTCCATTCCCCCACAACCACGGCTCGGCAATCCCGAGGCCGCGCACCGGAATCCCGGTACTGGTCTCGCCCTCATAGCTGCGATGGTGATGCCCATGCACGACAAGTTTCACGTCCTGTAATGGGCCGCAGCTTGGTGATAGGCGGTGAGGTGGCTGTCTCCCAGAATGATGGTGTTTCGAACGGGGTCCGAAGGCTGATGATTTTCACTTTGTGCCTACAAGAAATTAACCGGGCTTGAGCGTCAAAAGGATTGCATCAGTGAGGGTTTTCGCGGCGCGCGAGGGCCGTTCGCGTGGGTAGGCTATATAGAAAATATCCTCGAAGCTCATGACGTTGGGCAAAATGGCCCGCAAAAGCCCCTTATTCACCGCGTCTTCGGCATAGTGGTCGGGGAGAAAGCCGATATAGACGCCCGTCAAAAGCAGAAGGAGCGTGCCTTCCATATGCGGTGTCGCGGCGGACCACCCGAAATTTACCCCGCAGATCGGCGCATCCGCCATATAGGTGCGTCTGGCAAAAGGCTGGGTTTCGAGCATCTCTGGCGTGATGCTCTCATTGGGAAGATTGAACAAAGCATGTTTCTGGCCGCAATAGAGCTTCTGAACTTCGGAAAAGGCGTTACACGCCCTGAATTGCGATGTTGTGCTGGCGGTTTCCGGTGTCAGGACGACTTGGTAGGCGCCGTTCAGCAGTCCCTGGTGAAGGACTTGAGGGGCAGCAACGTCGATCTCGAGCCTGACGCGGGGAGCAGCACGATGGAACGCCGCCAGCGCGGCCGGCAGATTAAGGGCACCATTGCTGACCATCGCATCGACCAGACCGAATCGAAGTGTTCCTGACAATTCACCCTGAGCATCGCCCAGCCGGCTTTGAAATCGTTCGATCGAACCGAAAAGCTCGAGTGTTGCGGCATGAATCTGGCTGCCTTCCTCGGTTAGGATGAAGCCACTGCGCCCTCTTTCGCATAGCCGCAATCCTAGCCTCGCCTCCAAATCGCGCATATGGATTGAAATCGTGGCCTGGGTCATGCCGAGGCTGGCCTGGGCAGCCGAAAAACCGCCGTGGTGGACAATGGTCGCAAAAACCCGCAGCAGACGCAGATCGACATCGCTAAGAGACAGGGCGAGGACGCGTTGAGACGAGCGGCTGCGCATACATTGAATAAAGCATAACTAAACTTCAAATCATAGAAATTTATTAAGCTGAAGATTCGAGGCCAGTTCACCCCCACAATAGCAAGGCGGGGGTTCATGGTGAGCAATTCCTACGATACCGGGCGGCTGAATCTGCCGTTTGTCGGTATTTGCACCTTCGGGAAATATCCTTACCGTCCCGATTGGGAGGCCATTGATGCGGATGTGGCCATCCTGGGTGCGCCTTTCGATTGCGGCACGCAATGGCGGGCTGGGGCGCGTTTCGGACCTCGTGGGATCCGCGAGGCATCGACCCTGTTCTCGTTCGGTCATGACGGCGCCTATGACCATGAGGATGGCGTTATATACCTGTCTAACGACGAAGTGAAGATCGTTGATCTTGGCGATGCCGATATCGTGCACACGGACACGGAGGCGAGCCACGCCAATATCGAGTTCGGTGTGCGCAAGATCCTGGCCGCCAACGCGCTGCCGGTGGTGCTGGGCGGCGACCATTCCATCAACATTCCCTGCATCAACGCCTTCGACGAGGATTGTGCGCGCAACGGTCCCATCCATATCGTGCAGATCGACGCCCACCTCGACTTCGTCGATGTGCGCCACGGTGTGCGCTACGGCCATGGCAACCCCATGCGGCGCGCGGCGGAGAAACCTTATGTAAGCGGGTTGTCCCAGTTCGGTATCCGCAACGTATCCTCGACCACCCGTGAGGGCTACGAGGCGGCGCGTTCAATGGGGTCAGACATCCTGTCGGTCCGCCAGATACGCGCCCTGGGGACTGGCGCCGTCGTCGGCCGTGTCCCCGTCGGCGCGCGTTACTACGTCACCATCGATATTGATGGCTTCGACCCCTCCATCGCTCCCGGAACGGGCACGCCTTCTCACGGCGGCTTCATCTATTACGAGGTGCTGGAGCTTCTTGCCGCCCTGGCCAAGCGCGGCACCGTCGTTGGCATCGATCTGGTCGAGGTCGCGCCTGACTACGACCATTCCGGTTCCACCTCCACCCTTGCCGCTCAAGTGCTGATGAACCTGATCGGCCGCATCATGCATGCCAGGAAGAAGTGACGAAATGACGCATGCCTGCGCCGCAGCGGACATGCGTCATACGGGACCGGATGCGGGCAGGAACGAAAACAAGAGTGGCAAGGCACCATTCAACACCGACCGAGCTATGGATTGCCCGTACGGCCGATCCCCAAGGAGGACGAGATATGGACAAAAGCGTTCGCAATTATCTGAAGCAGTATGACATCAGCGACGCCACCCAGCGGTTTCTGGCCAAGCCACAGAAGATGTTTATCAACGGGGCCTGGGTGGACAGCGGCAATGGCGCAGTCTTCGACGTTATCGAGCCGTCCACCGGCGGCCTCGTAACCCGCGTACCCTCTGGCACGGCCGAAGATGTCGACCGAGCCGTCGAAGCCGCGCGCCGTCAATTCGACGGGGGAGCTTGGTGCCGCCTCAAGCCTCTCGAACGCGAACGCCTGCTACACCGGCTTGCGGATCTGATCGAGAAGCATGGTGAGGAGCTTGCCGAGCTCGAAGCCATCGACATGGGTAAATCCGTGAAATTCGCCAGGGAGATCGACATCCAGGGCACGATGGATACCTTCCGCTATTTCGCCGGTTGGCCCTCCAAGCTGCACGGCCGCACGGTCGAGCCGTCCCTGCCCGGGAACTATCTGGCCTATACCCGCAAGGAGCCGCTAGGCGTGGTCGCGGCCATCGTACCCTGGAATTTCCCGCTCCAGACCATGGCCTGGAAGCTTGCGGCCGCCCTTGCCGTCGGCTGTACGACGATCGTTAAGCCGGCGGAATTGACATCGCTCTCGACATTGCGTTTCGGGGAACTGGTCCAGGAATCCGGCATTCCGGACGGCGTGGTCAATATCGTGACGGGCCGTGGCAGCGTGGTCGGCGCAGCCATGTCGGCGCATCGCGGCATCAACAAGGTTACTTTCACGGGTTCCACACCGGTCGGGCGGGAAGTCGGCCGTACCGCCGTGGGTAATTTCAAGCATGTCACGCTCGAGCTGGGTGGGAAATCTCCTGTCCTGGTGCTTGATGACGCAGACCTGCGTAGCGCTGCCCTTGCCGTAGCCAACGGCGTGTTTTTCAACTCCGGGCAGGTCTGCGACGCGGGCACAAGGGTCTATGTTCAGAAGACGGTCTATGAAGCGTTCCTTGAAGAGCTGGTCGCCGTTACTCGGACTCTGAAGATCGCGCCTGGGTTGGACCCTGATTGCTTCATCGGCCCCCTGGTGTCGGCGCAACAGAAGAAAGTTGTGTCTTCGTATATTGAGGCCGGTCAGTGCGAGGGGGCCGAGTTGATTTATGGAGGGGGCAGCCTTGACCGGCCAGGCTATTTCATTGAGCCCACCATTTTCGCCAAATGCCAGCCCGAGATGAAGATCGTGCGCGAAGAGATTTTCGGGCCTGTTCTGGTGACCAGTTCTTTTGAGAAGTTGGATGATGCGGTTTCATTGGCAAACGACTCTGCCTTTGGCCTGGCGGCCGCCATCTATTCGAATGACCTGTCGCGTGTCCATACGCTTATTCCACGTCTGCATGCAGGTACAGTCTACGTTAATGCGCACAGTACGATCGATCCATGCATGCCGTTTGGAGGCTTCAAGGCTTCAGGATTTGGCAAGGATCTTGGCCCCGAACAGCTTGATTACTTGACCGAGACGAAGGCGATTTGGATTACCTTGCCATGAGTTTCTTAGTTAGTCGGCATCCCGCGAAGCTGTGAATGACGTTGTGTTTCAATAATCATTTGGCCCCGTCCGAGAGGCCATAAAAAAGGGAGAGAACAATGCAAAAGAGCCAACAAGTGAGTTCTGCCGCCGCGAGCGCAGGGAAGCTGGAAATCGAAGGTCGTTCCATCGATTTCGTACCGCATAACGAACGAAGAGACAAATTATCCACGCAAGGGCCGTTCTGGTTCGTAGGCAATTTCACGTTCTTTACGACAACCATCGGCTTCGTTGGTCCCAGCGTCGGTCTGAATCCTTTGTGGACCGCAATTGCTGGAACGCTCGGCATCATGTTCGGCACTTTGTTTATGGCCTTTCACGGCTCACAAGGACCGCATCTGGGCCTGCCGCAGATGATCCAGTCGCGCGCCCAGTTCGGGTATAGAGGCGTGATCCTCGTTCTGTTCGCGACTTTATTTGTCTTCGCCGGATTTAACATCGTGAACCTCGTGCTCATGATGCAGGGTCTGAACGCGCTGTTCCACTGGTTGCCCATAATGGTTGTGGCCGTTGTGACCGTGCCCTCCATGCTTCTGGCGATCCTTGGTCATGATTGGATACACAAGACATTCAAGTGGTCGCTTTATGTCTCTTTGCCCCTCTACGGGGCTATCACTTTGGCGGTGATGACAAGCTGGCTGCCGGGGGCATTGGGTGCTGCCGGGATCCATGCTCAGCCTATGCCTGCTCTCGGGTTCAACTGGACGGGAGTCATTACGCAGTTCGCCGCAGGTGCAAGCTATAATATCGCCTATGCTCCCTATGTCTCGGACTATACGCGCTACTTGCCCAAGCACACACGCAGCGGCCTCTTGATCCTGGCCGTGTTCCTGGGGGCTTCCTTGTCCGGTGCCTGGATGATCGCCTTGGGCGGGTGGCTGAGTGTGCATCTGGGCACCGCGGACATTCTGGTCGCACTGAACAGCGTTGGATCCGCCGTCGGGACGAGAGGGGGGGCGCTCGTTGTTGCGTTGGCTATTCTCGTCTTCCTGCCGGTAATTGCCATGAATATCTATAGCGCTAAACTTACCGCCATTACGGGTTGGGACTCGTTTTTCAAGGTGAAACCAACGCCCAAAGTCCGCGTCTGGGCCATTGTCTTCGTAGTACTCCTGCAGTCGGGTGTTGCAATATTTATCAATTCATCCAGTTCGGGATTATCGATTCTCAACATCTATCTTGTCGTCATGTTGTATTTTCTTGTGCCCTGGACTGCAGTCAATCTGACAGATTATTTCTTTGTCCGCAGAGGGCGCTACGCGATTCCGCATTTTTTTCTGCCACAAAAGGACAATATCTATGGATTGTGGGGACGCCGCGGCTTAGTCGCCTATCTGATTGGCTTTGTCATGATGATCCCATTCTTCTGTATCTATAACGGTCCGGATCCGGTCTTCGTCGGGCCAATGTCCCGCCTGATGGGAAATATCGATTTGGCCTGGCTTGTCGGGCTGATCGTTTCCGGCACCGCCTATTACCTGCTCTGCCTGTCGCACGACCTGCCAAAGGAACGGGAATTCATTCGCCGCATCGAAGAACATTCGCCGCATCTCACCACCGGAGATGGCTGGTAAGGGCCTCCCCGCATTCATAATCTGAGGCAAGATCATGTCAAACGAATTCGATTACATCATCGTCGGTGCCGGATCAGCCGGTTGCGTTTTGGCCAATCGGCTGACCGAGGATCCTTCGGTATCTGTCCTGGTGCTCGAATATGGCGGTAGTGATCGCAGCGTCATCATCCAGATGCCGAGTGCCTTCTCGGTGCCAATGAATACCAAGAGATTTAACTGGCACTACGAAACCGAGTTGGAGCCCTATCTGGACGGCCGCCGTCTGCATTGTCCACGCGGCAAGGTGCTCGGCGGGTCGTCCTCGATCAATGGCTTGGTCTATATCCGCGGTCACGCCTATGATTTCGACGAATGGGAAAGCCTGGGTGCGCGGGAATGGGGATATCGTAACTGTCTACCCTATTTCAAGCGGGCTGAGAATTATAAGTTCGGCGGCGACGAATATCGTGGTGGAAGCGGTCCGCTTGCCACTAATAACGGGAATAACATGCAGAACCCGTTATATGGCGCCTGGATCGCCGCTGGCCTGGAAGCGGGTTACATCAAGACGGATGACTGTAACGGCTATATGCAGGAAGGCTTTGGCGCCATGCACATGACCGTGAAGGATGGCGTGCGCTGGTCCACGGCCAATGCTTACTTGCGGCCCGCGATGCGGCGCAGCAATCTAAGCGTTGTCACGCATGCGATGACCCGTCAGATCCTGATCAAGGGTAAACGGGCAGTGGGCGTTGTCTACGAGAAAGGAGGGCAACGCCAGACCATGCGCTGCCGTCGTGAAGTGCTGGTCGCTTCCGGCCCGATCGGCTCGCCACACCTGTTGCAGCGCTCGGGCATCGGCCCGGGCAATCTTCTGCAATCGGTTGGTATCCAGGTCGCTCACGACCTGCCGGGCGTTGGGGAGAACTTGCAGGATCATTCGGAGATCTACATCCAATATGCTTGCAAGGAGCCCATCACGCTGAACGGGAAGATGGATTTGTTCAGCAAGGCGATGATCGGGCTGCGCTGGCTTTTATTCAAGGATGGCCTGGGCGCCAGCAACCATTTTGAAGCTGGCGGGTTCATTCGTTCTGAAGCAGGTCTGCGCTGGCCCGACATTCAGTTTCACTTCCTGCCAGCCGCCATGCGCTATGACGGTGACAAACCCTTCAAGGGTCATGGTTTTATGGTGTTGACAGGTCCCAACAAACCCAAGAGCCGAGGTTATGTGCGGGTGCAGTCGACCGACCCGTTCGAATATCCGTCAATCCGCTTCAACTATCTGGAGCGCGAGGAAGACCGTGAAGGGTTCCGGCGCTGTGTGCGGCTGACGCGTGAGATCATCAATCAGCCTGCCATGGACCGGTATCGGGACGTGGAGCTCGCGCCGGGGCCGAATGTGGTCAAAGACGACGAGATAGACGCATTCGTGCGTGCCAACATGGAAAGCACGATGCATCCTTGCGGTTCGTGCAGAATGGGTGAGGACGAGATGGCCGTGGTCGATTCTGAATTGCGTGTGCGCGGCATACAGGGCCTGCGCGTGATCGATTCATCGGTATTCCCAACTGAGCCAAATGGAAATCTCAACGCTCCTACCATCATGTTAGCAGAGCGGGCGTCAGATCTGGTGAAGGGCAAGTCTCCTTTGGTCGCTGCCAATGTGCCTGTCGGTTTGGCTCCTAAGTGGGAGCATTATCAACGCCCGGCTGAACCGCTCCGTATGAACCGATAAGGATCGTGCGTAAGCAGTAGCGCTTCTGTAATGGGCCTTTTGGTGTCAAGTCCACCGAGTGATCATCTCGTCGCCGGGATCATGCTTCTGTCCGTGGTCAGCACGAAAGGCTGCCACATCATGCCATCAGATCCGGAGCCGGC
>NZ_JAKGBZ010000076.1 GCF_021556475.1 Acidiphilium iwatense
ATTCGGCTGCCATTTCCGGCCATGCCGGATCATAGGGCGTCAGAAAGACGGGGATGGGTGGCGGCATGCCGCTATCTTACGTTCGGGCGCACTGGTTTCAAAATACGAAAGTCAAGACTTTCGATAATTTGCCTTGAATCAACGATTTCAGTGGGTTATACCTACCGAAAGATATGACCGAAAATGAGCATAAACCCATAGCCCCGGCCATGCTTCAGACCTCTGGATAATGGCTGATATATGGGCTATATTGTGGCCCAGAAAGAGGGCCACACCATGACCGAAAATTCCGTTGTCCGCGCCCGGATCGACGAGGCCACCAAGACCGAGGCGGCCGCTGTGCTGGCCACCATGGGGCTTTCCCTGTCCGATGCCTTCCGAATTTTGTTGAAGCGGGTCGCTGCGGAGAAGGCGCTTCCTTTTGAGCCGTTGACCCCAAATGCCGAAACCGTGGAAGCTATGAGGGCCGCGCGTCGGGGCGATCTTGTCACTGTTGGCAAGCCCGCCAACCTTCTCGCGAGCCTGAATGCGGATCGTTAAGTATACGGGCCGCTTCAAACGGGATTACCGGCGCGAGAAATCCGGACGGCATGGCAAAAAGTTGGATACCCTCTTGATGGAGGTTGTAGACATGCTTGCCGCCGATAAGCATTTGCCTCGCCGCAATGTCGATCACCCGCTGACGGGCGAGTGGAGCGATCATCGCGATTGCCACATCCGGCCAGACCTGATCCTCATCTACCGCAAGCCGGATGACGCCAGCCTTGAGCTTGTCCGCCTGGGTTCGCACAGCGAGTTGGGCTTGTGATCTATGGCTACGCCCGCGTCAGCACCGTGGGCCAGACGCTCGACGCTCAGCTTGAGCAGTTGAAGGCGGCGGGATGTGCGAAGATTTATCGGGAGAAAGTGACCGGGGCGCGGACCGACCGCCGCGAATTGCTGAAAATGCTCAAGCATCTCGCTCCCGGCGACGTGGTGACGGTGACGCGCATCGATCGCCTGGCCCGCTCGACCTTCGATCTGTTTGCCATTGTGAAGCAGATCGTGGACGCGGGCGGACAATTCCGCTCCCTGGCTGAACCATGGGCTGATACCGGCACCAGCACCGGCCGGCTGATGATCGCCGTGCTGGGTGGATTGGCCGACGTGGAGCGCGATCTGATCCGGACCCGCACCGCCGAGGGCCGGAGCCGGGCCAAGGCGCGCGGGCAGCATATGGGCCGCCCCCCTGCCCTCACCCCGGCGCAGCAGGCGGAGGCCCGGCAGCGCCGGGCCGAGGGTGCGACGTTGAAGGAGTTGGCACAGAGCTATAACGTCGGGCGGGCGACGATTTCGAGGCTTTCAGTATGACACCTCCTGACTACTCCGGCGTTTGGAAGCTGCTCTACGACTGGCAAACGATCATCGCAGGCGTACTCGCCATCGTCGCCGCCGGAATCGGTGCGGCGGCAGCCTACTACGTGGGAAACGCACAGATGAAAGCGGCAAAGCAGAGAGATCGTTTACAAGCGCGCTGTCTCTCCGTCGCAATCTTTCCCGAACTCCTACAGTTGGGCGTGCTTCATGAACGAGCGACCAATATCATCGCCGATCAATTCCCAAAGGCTAAGTGTGAAGGATGGGCTACTGCGAGTACTGTTCACTTGATACTTGAGGCGCAAATCAAAATCCCGCCTCTACTATATCGGACCATTGACCTGCTTTATCTTGTTGAGGAGGCGGGGCCGACACTGCTGCAACTTATTAGCGTCACGCTGCAATATAACGATATGATAAAAACCATCGCACAGCACATCCAGACCGGTGCGATCAGCTTCGATCCCCCGGTACACGCCAATGACCTGTCTGGTCAGTTGTGCGTCATCGGACGAAACATATCTGATGCGGAGCGTCTGATTAGACCCTTCCATGACGAAGCCACCGCTAGCGGCAACACCTGAACTTTCCATAACGTCCGTTCGGCGATTCGGATTTCGGCCGTGCGGGGCATGAGGAACTTTCAAAACCTTCGACCAGAACGAGTCGAACGGTTTTGCACCCATCGCGGAAATTCAACTGGGCCGCCTCCGAGCCGGGCAAAATTCCTATCGCCGACCGGCCCCGATCAGCCCCGAAGCCTCAGCGCGTGTGCGGCTAGCCGCGATCGAACCGCTGACCGCGAGCGCCGCTTCCAGCGCGCGCCGCCCGGCCGCCGCATCCACCAGAACCGGCGCGCCATCCAGGCAGGCGGCATGAAACGCCGTGTGCTCGGCGGCGAGCGCATCGTGATCCTCCCAGCCGGCCTGTTCCAGCCCGAATTCCTCGAAGCCGGGCAGCTTCATGCCGCGATCGCGGCCGATCATGGTCAGTTTTCGTTCTGCGAAATCCACCGTCAGATAGCCTGCTTCGGAGAAAATCCGCATCTTGCGCTCGGTTTTCAGCGAAATCCGGCTCGCGGTGATCGTCGCCACGCAGCCATTCGCAAACCGTACGCGGGCATTGGCGATGTCGTCATGCGCGCTGGCGACCGCGGCTCCCACCGCGTCGATGGTCTCGATCGGCTGCGCCACCAAGGCGAGCACGAGGTCGAGATCGTGGATCATCAGGTCGAGGATCACCGAAACATCGGTGCCGCGCGGCTTGAACGGCGCGACCCGCACCGCCTCGATATAGAGCGGCCTTCCCATCCTTGAGGCGACCGCGCCATGTGCCGCCGAAAACCGCTCCAGATGACCGACCTGCAAAACCAGATTTCGTTCGGACGAAAGCCAGGCCAATTGGTCGGCCTCGTCCAATGTCGCCGCGATCGGCTTTTCCACCAGCACGTGCCTGCCCGCCTCCAGCGCGCGTGCGGCAATGGCGAAATGCGCATCGGCCGGGGCGGCGACGATCACCGCATCCGATGCCGCGATCAGCGCCTCCAGCTCCATCGCGGCGCAGCCCGTCTCGGCGGCGACGGCCCCGGCCCGCGCCGCATCGGGATCGTGGAGGCCGGTCAGCACCGCGCGGTCGGCGGCAATCGTCTTGAGCGCATGAAACCGGCCGAAATGCCCCGCGCCGATCACGCCCACCTTGAGCTTCGCCACCCGAACCCTCCCTGATCCGTCCCGGACTTGCACGCACAAGCCCACCCCGCCATACCACCTCCCATCGAGGGAGCCCACCGCCTGCCATGCTATACTTCACCCGCCTGAAAACCCTGCTGATCGTCCTGCTCTGCGCCGTGGGCGTTCTGCTCGCCGTGCCGAACCTGTTCAACCGGCCGCTGCCCGGCATCCCCTGGCCGCAAATCCATCTCGGGCTCGATCTGCGCGGCGGATCGTATCTGCTCATGCAGGTCGATATGAATGCGGTGGTGCGCGAGCAGTTGAGCGGCCTGACCGACGAGGTCCGCCACGCTTTGCTCAAGGCCGATATCGGCTACACCGATCTCGGCGCCGATGTCGCCGCCAAGCGGGTACAGTTCAATCTGCTGAAACCGGGCGACGCGGCGAAAGCGAAGCCGATCCTGCAAAAACTGGTCAATCCGGTGGCCGCCGCCGGCGGCGCGCCCGATCTCGACATCCATGTCGCCCATAGCGGCGCGGTTACACTCACCCTGTCGCGCCCGGCGCTGATCGCCAAGGCGAGCCAGGCGGTCGCCCAGTCGATCACCATCATCGGCCGGCGCATCGACGGTACCGGCGTGGTCGATCCGCAGATCGCCCGCCAGGGCTCCGACCAAATCGTGATCCAGCTCCCCGGCGTGTCGGACCCGAACCGGATCAAGCGCCTGCTCGGCAAGACCGCGCATATGACCTTCCACATGGTCGCGCAGAATGTCAGCCCGGCTATCAAAACCCCGCCGCCTGGTGTCGAAATCCTGCCCATGTTGAACGACCCGACACAGAGTCTCGCGATCCGTTCGCGCGTCGCGGTCGATGGCGCGGATCTCACCAACGCCCAGGCCGGTCAGGATCCGCAATCGGGCCAATGGGTGGTGAATTTCACTTTCAACGGCGTGGGCGCCCGCAAATTCGCCGAAATCACCACTAAAAACGTCGGCAAGCTGTTCGCGATCGAACTCGACCGCAAGATCATCGAGGCGCCAGTGATCCGCGAGCCGATCATTGGCGGCCAGGGCCAGATTTCCGGCAATTTCACCGCCCGTTCGGCGACCGATCTGGCGCTTCTGCTCCGCGCCGGCGCCCTGCCCGCGCCGCTGAAGGTGGTCGAACAGCAAAGCGTCGGGCCGGAACTGGGGGCGGACGCGATCCGCGCGGGCATGATCTCGCTCGGGGTGGGATTCGTGCTGGTGATCGCCTTCATGGCGAGTTTCTACGGGCTGTTCGGCTGGTTCGCGAATCTCGCTCTGGTGGTCAATCTTTTGCTCCTGATCTCGATTTTGTCCCTGATGGGTGCCACGCTCACCCTGCCCGGCATGGCCGGCATCCTGCTCACCCTCGGCATGGCGGTGGATTCCAACGTTCTGATCAACGAGCGGGTGCGCGAGGAAGTCAAGCTCGGCCGCAAGCCGCTCGCCGCGCTGGAAGCCGGCTACAAGCGCGCCTACGGCACGATCATCGATTCCAACGTGACCACCCTGCTCGCCCACGTGATGCTGTTCATTTTCGGCTCGCCGCCGGTACGCGGCTTCGCCGTCACCATCTGCGTGGGCATCACCACCACCCTGTTCACCTCGACCGTGCTGGTCCGGCTGATCACCGCGCGCTGGTATGTCGCGCGCCGGCCCGCCGCCCTGCCGGTTTTCTGAGGCCAACACAATGAAATTCCTCACCCGCCCCGCCTTCCGCCTGGTGCCGGATGGCACCCGCATCCGCTTCATGAAAGGCCGGTTTCTTGGGCTGATCGTCTCGGCGGTTCTGTCCACCGCGTCGGTCGTTCTGTTCTTCCATCCGGGCCTCAATCTCGGCCTCGATTTCAAGGGCGGCGTGGTGATGGAGGTCGCCACGCCGAAGCCGCCGGATTTCACCAGATTGCGCAACGATCTGAACGCGGCACATCTCACCGGCGCCGGATTGCAGGGTTTCGGCAGCGGCAAGGGCGTGCTGATCAGCCTGGAGCAGCGCAGCAACGCCCAGGCGACCGAGCAATCGCTCAACGCCGCCGAAGGCGTGGTGAAATCGACGATTCCCGGCGCGAAAATCCTGTCGACCCAGGCGATCGGCGCTTCGGTGTCGTCGCAACTGTTCCAGCAGGGGCTGATCGCACTCGGACTGAGTTTTTTGATGATCCTGGTCTATATCTGGTTCCGTTTCGAGTGGCAGTTCGCGGTGGGTGCCGTCGCGACCTTGATTCTCGATGTCACCAAGACCGTTGGCTTCATGGTGATCACCCGGATCCCGTTCGATCTGGTGACCATCGCGGCGATCCTGACGGTGATCGGCTACTCCACCAACGACAAGGTGGTGGTCTATGACCGGATGCGGGAAAATCTGCGCAAATACAAAACCATGCCGCTGCGCGATTTGATCGATCTGTCGATCAACGAAACGCTGAACCGCACCCTGGGCACCTCCAGCACCGTGTTTCTCGCCGCCTTGCCGCTCGCGCTGTTCGGCGGCGCATCGCTCTCGGGATTCGCCTGGGTCATGCTGTTCGGCATCGTGGTGGGCACGTCGTCGTCGATCTATATCGCCGCGCCGATCCTGCTGTTCCTTGGCGAGCACCGGCTGCGCCGGGGCGGCCCGAAAGCGACGGACGACCCCACGGTGGCGAAGACGCCGGCTCGCACCGCATCGCGATGAAATAACTCAAAGTTAGTCATAATAACTGTCCTTTGTTTCACGTGAAACAAACGCACCAGACCGGACCTATCTCAGAAAATCCTGTCATACAGCGCGATAATGGCGTTGGCGTCCGGCACGGCGGGGTTGTTGGCCGGGCTGCCGGAGGCGAGCGCCTGTTCCGCCATGGCTTTGCGCCGCGCGTCCCATAGCGCGCGGTCGATGCCGAATTGTTCCGGCGTCGGCACCGCGAGATCGCGGTTGATCGCCTCCAGCGCCGCGATCAATTCCGCGCCCGCCACCTGATTCGCATCCTCGTCACGCGCGAAACCGGCAAGGCGCGATGCTTCGGCATAGCGCGGCAAAGCGGCGTTCAGGGAATAGCGCGTCACCGCGGGCAGCAGCATCGCGTTGGACAGTCCGTGCGGCACGTGGAAATGCGCGCCGATCGGCCGCGACATGCCATGGACCAGGGCGACCGAGGCATTGGAAAAGGCGAGCCCGGCGAGGGTCGCGCCGAGCATCATCGCCTCGCGCGCCGGATGATTGTCCGGCTCGTGAAACACGCTGCGCAGATTGGCGCCGATCAGCCGCATCGCCGCGCGCGCATAGGCGTCCGATACCGAGTTGGCGCGGCGCGACACGAAGGCTTCCAGCGCATGGGTGAACGCATCGATGCCGGTATCGGCGGTGGTGCGCGGCGGCACGCTGAGCGTGAGTTGATAATCGACGATCGCGGCGAGCGGCAGGGCGCCGAACCCTGCGATCAGCATTTTCTCGTCGTGTTCGGGGTCGGTAATCACGGTGAAGCGGGTCGCTTCCGAGCCGGTGCCGGCGGTGGTCGGCACCGCGATCAGCGGCAGGGCGGCATGATCGGCGGCGACCGGCACTTTGAAGGCGCGCATTTTTGCTCCGGGCTCGGCATGGAGCAGAATGTTGATCGCTTTCGCGGTGTCGATCGGCGATCCGCCGCCGAAGCCGATGATGCAGTCGAAGGGTTGCGCGCGCGCGACCGCGACCCCGGCGTCGATCACGGTATCGATCGGCTCGGGCACGGTATCGCTGAAGACCCTATAGCCGATGCCCGCTTCGTCGAGCGGCTTGGTCAACCGTTCGATCAGGCCGAGCCTGACCATCATCGGATCGGTGACGATCAGCGGTTTCGCGAGGCCCAGACGGTCCAGCAGGGCCGCGATGCGCGCGACCGCGCCGCCGCCGATATCCATGATCCGCGGTGCTGCGATGCTCATGTCCATGACGATTCGATCCTGGTTTTGCACGATGATTTTGGGCGAAACCGCCGAGGCGGGCAAGCCGCGTCACCGGGGCTGGAATGGCTATGACCGTTTCTGACGTATCGGTCACTATACCGTCTTCATGACGTAACCCTTCAAGATTGCAATCCATTGGCACGAACCTGGCGGGTTGCCGGGTCGGGGCCGGGCGCTTGCGCGGCCCCGGATTCCGGAGCAGTCTTTCTCCGTGCGTTACGAACCGGCGACCAGATTGTTCCAGCTTGCCATGCGGCTCGCGGGGTCGCGGGCCGGGCTGTCGCTCGACGAAATGGCGGACGCGCTCGGCATCGGCCGGCGCACCGCCGAGCGGCTGCGCGACCGGCTGGAAGAGATGTTCCCGCAGCTCGAATATCTTGACGGCGACGATCATATCCGCCGCTGGCGGCTGCCGCGCACAGCCCTGCCCGCGGTGCCGGTGCGGCCGGGCGCGATCGCGACACTGGAAATGCTGGCGCGCGAGTTCGAGGCGAAGGGCGATGCGGCGCACGCCGAGGATTTGCGGGAAGCGGCCTGTTTCATGCGGTTTGCCATGCCGGCGGATGTGCTGCGCCACGCAGAGCCGGATATCGAGGTGCTGATGCAGGCCGAAGGCAGCGCCGCGGCACCGGGGCCACGGCTCAGGCTTGACCGTGCGCTGCTCGGCGAGTTGCGCCATGCGATTCTCGGGATGCACTACATCCGCCTGAAATACCGCTCCGCCGAAGTGGCACGGGCGACGCCGCGCACGCTCTGCCCCTATGCCATACTGTATGGGCGGCGGGCCTATCTGATCGCGCATACCGAAGCCGGAGCAGAAATGCGGCTGTGGCGGCTCGACCGGATCGGCGATCTTAAGATTCTGCCGGAGATATTTCCCCGGCGGGAGTTCGACCTTGCCGAATTCGCCGCGCAATCCTTCGGGGTGTTTCAGGAAGAGCCGCGCGATGTGGTGCTGCGCTTCACGCCGGAAGCCGCCGTGGACGCGAGGGGCTGGCTGTTTCACCCGAGCCAGACGATGAAGGAGCAGGCGGATGGCTCGCTGGTCGTGCGCTTCCGTTGCGGCGGAATGCG
The DNA here is from genome assembly GCF_021556475.1 of Acidiphilium iwatense. GTDB lineage: Bacteria > Pseudomonadota > Alphaproteobacteria > Acetobacterales > Acetobacteraceae > Acidiphilium > Acidiphilium iwatense. The sequence continues at coordinate 8,051 of NZ_JAKGBZ010000076.1, forward strand.
CGAACTCGGCTGGCATCTCCATACGTGGGGGGATGCGGTGGAGTGGGTGGAGGGTTCTGATGGATGACGGCCGACACGAAGGTCAGCCATCAAGTACTTGACCTATCAGCTTAAATACCACCTGAATTCGTTCAGCCAAGCTTCCGGTTGCGATATCAATCCACGGCTGCGGATCGGGCTGCCAGTTTGGTGAAACGGGCAGCAGCGTGTCCGCAAGCGACGCCTTGCGGTACCAAAGCCACCATTCACTCCTCTTTCCCGGACCAATTTGTTTGTCTATGATGCTAAATATTTCATCGTCGTTTTGTGGGTTGTTCTCTTCATTACGATGAAGGCCAAAGATCAGGCCGTTGAATTGAGTATTTTGGAATTCGAGGGAGAATTTGTATGGGAAATTTTCAGGATATGAGATGCTCAAACTTAAGTAATTGTGCCACTGATCATTTTGAATTTCAACTGTATGATCTCGCAGGTTTATATGAAGTTGCTGCCGAAGCATCTCAAACAACCTTTTCCGTACAGCATCGCCTAGGATGATGACACGCACGGCGGCGGCAACATTCACGGGTGACTCTGTGATTCCATCGATGATCTCAAGACTCCCCTCATTTTCACACTGCCCCGAAAGTCTCGGCGAAGACGGGCAGGTCGGCGAGCATATCGGCGAATTTCTGGACCAGTGGCAGCAGGCGAGGCTCCGGCATGGTGGGGATGA
>NZ_JAKGBZ010000077.1 GCF_021556475.1 Acidiphilium iwatense
GGTGTTTCAGCGCCGTACCGCCGATATGTTCGCCACTGGGCGCTGAATGCGGGTCGAGCCGGTAATCGTCATGGCAGCGCTTCCAGGCCGCCTCGATATAAGCCTCGCGCAGCAAGGGCCGGTTAGCTCGATGTATGCCTCCGGACAGACCTTCCGACGCCATGACAACGTGATCGGATGAACTATACCCCGCTCTAAAGGGGCGAGACATTCTTGGTGTTCTCCCTTTGACCGTTGGCGCCTCGCACTTCCCCTGATGTATGGCTTTTGGTTACTTGGAGGATGATCATATGTTGAGAAAGACGCATACGCCTGAAGAGATTGTCACCACGCTACGGCAGGTTGAGACGTTGATGTCACAGGGCAACCCGACGTCAGAAGCGGTCTGCGCGATTGAAATGACGGCGAGAGCCGTGGGACTACCGGCCCCGCACTCCAGCAGCAAGCGATGCGTCGACCCGCAGTCATCACTTTTGGTACTCATAGCGCAGTTCCGTCTCGACCATGATCTGAATGCCGCCGTCCGCGTCTTCCTGTAACGGATATTTCAGAAGTCCGATCTCCGCGTCGCCGGCGGGAGAACCATCCCGGAGATCCCATTGCCAGAGATGCTTAATGCAGATCAGCGTGGTGCCATCACACATTCCGTTGACGAGCGGTTCCTCCATATGAGGACAAAGAGGTGGGATAGCAAAAACTTCCCCCTCGGCGCGCAGAAGCAGGACCGGGATCTCTCCAATTCTCATCTCCTTCATGCCACCTTCTGGAATCTCGGCTTTGTTGCAGGCAAATTGCCAATTCATAGGGTTCTCCTCGGATTTCAAACTTGTGATGAGGTCAACTGAACTTGTCGTAGCGTATGCGCGTGGGTGGGATCCGCGCGCCGACGACAAGATGGCGAAGGCAGGCATCGATCATGGGCGGAGGGCCGGCCAGAAAGGCAATCGTATTGCTTGTGGTCGTCGGCAGGCAGGCCGCCGCCACCTCATGCACGAATCCCGACATGACGCGAACATCGGGAAAGCTGCGCCGCACGAGGGCGACGTCTGCCTCGTCGGAAAGCGCAAGAGTGACGACCGCACCGGTTGCTGCAAGACGATCGACGAGGAAAAGATCGGCGGCTCGGCGCACACCGAAGATGACATCGGCTCGATGCCGGGCAAGATGCCCGTTCCGCGCTGCGGCATCGAGAACGGAGAACGCCATCGAGAGGCCGGACGCGCCGGCAAGGAGGAAAAGATCGCCGTCAGTTTCAGGCCGCAACGTGGCTACGCCAAGCGGCCCGAACAAACGGAGTGGAGCACCCGCTGTTGCCCGCTCGAATACCCAGTCCGATATCGCGCCACCGGGTTTGCGCTTGATGATAAAGCTTGGCCGGGATGTCGCATATCCCTCAACCATGGAATACGCTCGAAATCCAGACAGATTGTCGACACTAAAGAGTACGAACTGTCCCGCCTCGAAATGGAATGGGCGATGGAGAGAGAGTGTCAGAAGGCACACATCTGCCGTCAATGACGCAATCTCAGCAATATGTGCCTCGAAGTAGGATGGCAACGTTTGTGGCCGGGGTCGGGTGGTCGATGCCGGAGAACCATCCAGTGTGCAATCGCTTTCGGCACAGCTCTGGCAGAGGAGCAGCGCTTCCACTTCGCGCCCGTGATCCGGCCGGCCAGGGGCATCGAGCCAGAGGTTCTTGATCGTACCAGTAACGCGCACCGCTTTGCACGTACCGCAGGTTCCCGTGGCACATTCATAGGCAAGCGGCACTCCATGACGAAGCCCAGCATAGAGTAGCCGCTCCCCCGGTTCAGCGCTGAACTGATGCTCAACTTTCTTGAGTGTGATCCTGACCTGCATACTCTTCCTTCCTTTTCCGCCCCTTACGCTCCAAGGAAATTGGCAAGCGTGCGCACCGATGGGGCAGCGTTAACGATGAGTGTCGCTGTTTCCCGTAGTGCGGCACCGATGGTCCCTTCGATCTCTCGGCCAAGCCGCGATGAATTTCCAACGATTGCGATGCAGCCAAGAGAATGTCCGTTCCAGGTGATTGGCGCGGCAATTGCAGTCATTCCGACCAGAGCGTCGTCACGGGCCACGGTAAACCCGCAGGCGCGTGCCGCGTCGAGCTGGGCGCGCAGGACATCTTCATCACGCACGGTGAACTCGGTCGCAGCACAATAGGGAGGCGGACCAAGCAACTCTTCTTGCCGCTTCGCGTTCAACTGCATCAGCATGATCTTACCGGATGCCGAACCATGAATAGGTGTGCGGAGCCAAGTTTCGTATGAGGGCGAGAGGATCTCGCGACCCTGAACAACAGCAACGATCACTCTCTGAGCACCGACAAAGATAATTAACATAACTGTCTCTCCTACGCGATCTCGCAGTTCGCGCAGCGCCGTTCCCGTCTCGTTGCAGAGGCTATTGACAGGATGATAGTTCGAAAGCAGGCGGATCGCACGCGGGCCCGCACAGTAGCGTTTAGAACTCAGGCGTACTGCGAACCCTTCGACGCACAGCGTCTGCATGAGCCGGTAGACGGTCGAACTATCGAGCCGCACGCGCTCGGCCAACTCTACCAGGAGTAGAGGTGATGGTGCTTCCGCTAGAGCTTCAATGAGACTGAGGCCGCGCAAAAGAGAGCCGCTCGCCGAGGGCGATTCGTGATCGGCTTTGACGTCGACGGGATCGAAGGAAACGGTTGCGCGAATGTCATCGATCTTGGTCATGACGATACTCCGGGAGACAGGTCGTTTGCTGGACGTCGATTGACGAATGTCAAGGGTCCCAAAGGCACAGGGCCGGGATCGAGAGACGGAAGCTCCACATTGTACCACCGCAGCGCGTCCTTACTTGGTTTCTATAGTGCTTATTTTCCTGTGTCATTCGATCTCAAAAATCGCATTCAACGACATGTTTATTTCATTATCAGAAATTTTTCGTTCGTCAATAAGATTCTCGCGAGTTTTGTGATTTTTTTGTTGAAAGCCGGGCATTCATGTGCTCAGAAGATGACGCAGTCAGTGAAAGATAGCGAATTGGGGAATGAAAAACGCCACACTGAACCCCAAAAACCGCTAAAATTTCATTGAACGAAATCAACGTTTCATATACCAATGATATGGTGGTGACATGCATCGAAGGAACAGAAGGAGAGCTCAATGAGCCGGAACGCTCTGCAGTGGACGCAAAAGCCCGAAATGCCCGCTGGTCTCTATGTCGATCCGCGGATCTATACGGATCCCGAAATTTTCGCCGAGGAAAAAGCGAAAATCTTCGACAAGACGTGGATGATTGCCTGTCACGAGAGCGAGGTCGCTGAACCTCTCGATTATCGCGCCTACCAGCATCCCGGTGGCCACAATCTCATCGTGCTACGCGGTGAAGACGATAAGATACGAGCCTTTCAGAACATCTGCCCGCACCGCGGCAATCGTCTGATCTACGATGTCGCTGGCAGCATCAAGGGATCTTCGCCTTCCGGTGCTCCAGATCGTATCACATGTATATTCCATGCTTGGTCATTCGATTCGAAGGGCAATTGTGTCGATATCACGCGGCGAAAGGCAGGTTATCAAGACCGTTTGAAAGAGTGCGATGTTGGCCTTCGCGAGGTGCGCTGCGAGGTGGGCTACGGCGGCTTCGTCTGGGTGAACATGGATGATGCCGCAATGGATCTTGCGGCTCATCTGGCCGGTGCGCTCGACGATCTAGCCCCGATGCTCGCAGAACCTATGGAGGTCTTTCATTACCATAGGGCAGTCGTGCGGGGTAATTACAAAATGTGGCACGATACCAACAGCGAATTTTATCACGACTATATGCATTACCATAACCGGGTCACCGGGATGCTCAAGAAGGAGTACTGGGATCGCGAATATGTGGCTTACAACCACGGTCACGCGAAGCTCACCGGAATGACTCTCAAATACGACGCCTATGAGGGTCAGGAACAGCGCACGCTCGCCTGGCCAGGCATGGCACCGGCCGGATGGGAGCTCGTCGATCTCTTTCCCGGCATCACATACAACATTCGGGCGCCTGCCTTCCGTCTCGACACTTCGATCCCGCTTGGACCCAACCTTCTCTATATCGAGTTTCGCGGCCTGGGTCTGAAGCGCGACACGCCTGCCGAGCGCGCGATCCGGATTCGTGACCACAATTCGATCTGGGGACCATTTGGCCGCAACCTTGCCGAAGATCTTCTCGGCACCAGCGGTCAGGGCACCGCATTGAACGACTCTACTGAGGCTCCCTACGTACTGCATGGACGGCTCGAAGACGGGAAGATCCATGACGAGATGGGCATGCGCCACTTTCTTGAGGAGTGGAGCCGCAGGATGGGCCGCTCTTCGTCCGATCCGTTGAACCGCGGCCTAGGTCTTGCCGCCGAATAACGCCAAGGAGCGGTACGTGGCCGCTCCCTATGTAGGAGAATGCTATGAGTGTGATGACCGATGAGCGCGTCAGTCATGGTTGGGATCTTGAACAAGCCATCCGGACTACGCTCTACAACGCATCTCGTGCGTTGGACTCCGAAACCTGTATGGCATTTCTGGATTGGTGTGCGCCGGAATTCGACTATCGGATCACGGCCTATAGCCCAGAGATCCGGCGCGACATGATCTGGCTGCAAAAGGACCGGGAAGGTATGCATGAGCTCCTGGCGACCCTCTCGAAACACAACCGCGACCGGACACCTATTGTTCGTCACTGGGCGCTCCAGTTGATCTCACCGGTGCCTGATGAGAACGCAGTCGAGGTGGTCTCATCTCTGCAGGTCTATCGCACTGCGGTGGATGGCGGCGAAACACAGCTCTATGCCGTCGGTCGCTATTTCGATCGGATGGACGTTGCGAATGATCATGCCTTGATTACATCCCGCGAGGTCCGGCTTGAAACGCGTATGCTGGGTACTGGCTACCACATTCCGTTCTGAGCCGGCGCCTACCAGGACCGAGGCGTTTGATCACCATGGCAGGAGACGTCGCGACGTTCCGGTAAGAATATCAGGGTCTCAGCAGGAAAAAGTTTGGGGCCATAAAAAACCAAATGGGTTCAAGAGGAGACTAACAAGATAAACGAATCAAAATCGGTAACCCCGACCACTGGGTGCATCTGGCCAACGGTTTTCGCAGCCCCGACAAGGTTGCTGTTCCAAACCTGTTGTCAAGCTCGTACTGACGGTAGTGTTTCGTAAGTTTGTTCTGTTAGCCATCGCCGCAGCCATCTGCTGTGAGCTCGGCTCCTACTGTAGTCAATATTCTCTGAGACCCATACTTGTTTCTGTTAAAGGACTTCGTGATCACAGTCCGGACATGAACCGATCGTCTCGGATCACGTCAATACTTTGGCCGGGAATATGAGAATAAAATACTTCTAGGGAGAACGCCTTATGGACGTGTCAAGAAACGACACCAGGTTACAGCTTCTGGCTAAGAAGCCGTCAATTCCAATAAAAGATGCATTTATGGTTGCCGTTGCGGCGGGGCTTGGTTATGCATTTGATGCATATGCTGTAAATATATTTGGACTCACCTTACCATATATTGGTGCAAGTTTGCATCTTAACCTTTCCGAACTCGGATTGCTAGGTTCGATATTTCTACTTGGATACACTATAGGAACGATCGGTTTCGGCTGGCTCTGCGACAGGATGGGCCGAAAGGATACGCTGGGCATCACAATTTTACTGTATGGTATTACCACGGCATTGTCAGGCGTGACGGCATATGTACCACTATTTGGATTGCTGCGCTTTTTGACTGGCGTTGGTGGCGCCGGGGAACTCGCCGTTGGTGCCCCCTACACCGCAGAGATGTGGCCACCTCGATATCGGGCCCTAGGCACGGGTGGTATTATATTTTCGCTCTACTCGCTGGGCTACATCGTTGCTGCCGGGGCCGCCTTGATTATAGTTCCGCGCTTTGGTTGGCAATGGGCCTTTATCTCGGCTGTCGTCCCTTCAATTTTGGTGTTCATTTTCATTCGAAGGATCAAAGAATCAGAGCGTTACATTATTGCAAAAGAAGAAGCATTCATTGAAGAAGAAAAGAAATTTTTGCCACGCCAACCTTCGCTTTTCTCATTGCCTGGCGCGCCGCGTCGAATAATTGTCGGCTGGCTACTTTATATAGCGAATGCCTGTGGCTATTGGAGTGTCACCGTATTTCTTACGACGTTTATGATTCGTAAATTTCACATCACACCTGAACATGCGATTCTGTATGCGCTTGAATTTTACATCATACAATTTGTATTGTCTTATGTTGGAACGGGTCTGTCCGACCTCATTGGCCGTCGTCCGGCGGGTATCCTGGGCGCGCTGATCATGATTGGTGCGACAATCGTTGCGTCGACGACCTCATCCTTTACTTTATTTTTGATTTTTGGTGCGCTAATGGTAGGTATGCTTGGATGGCTATGGGGAATTGGTGATACATATTTAAGTGAGTTTTTCCGGACATCTATGCGTGGGACAGCCTTTGGTGTCATGGTTGGGGGGGGTAGATTAGTTTCCATTGCTGCCCCTTTTCTCACAGGATACGGAATATCCCACTATGGGCCTACCGTTCCGTTTCTGTTGACCAGCTTGCTCTGGGTCCTCACCATCGTCGGATATCTTCTAGGCCCCGAGACAGCCGGGCGTGAACTCGAAGACGTGCAGCTTTGATGCTTTTTTTCAGGTGCGCTTCCGGTGGTGACATGTGATGGAATTGGAAGATCGATGGAAAGGGCGGACCCGATGCTGGTCATAGGATATCGGGTTTCTCACTGGATTGTTGATCGGGGTGGCCAGGATCGGAAGTGTGATCGTGGTTTTTTTCTCAGAGCATCGAGAACGTTCCAGAGTATAACGCGATTGCGGCAAGCATGACGAGTTACCTGTTCGGAGGTCTTGCCGGTGGCGCCATGTTTCTTCGCCGTCGTTCCGTGGTATGGCGCTCAGTCCCTGTAATGGCCTGCCGGCACGATGCCGGGGACTATCGCCGGGCGTTTACCGACTGTGTCGCGGTCGATGATCGGAATGAGCGTATCACTTATGCTGATTCCACGCCTTCTTCCCGGAGGATAGCTGCCTGTGCTGCTTGTGGTCGAGCGGGAACGAACAGTGTCGGTGCCAATAGCTGTTGTTGCGGCCACCCTTGCGAACATCTTCACAGGCCGGCTCGATCCGACTCTCAGCCTGCTGCTCACTGTCGGCCTAGTTGGCGGGTGTCTGTCCGGGGTTCATCTCGCGGATGTCCTGCCGGCCAAGGTTCCCTACTGTCTTGTCGAACTTGTGCTTGTCGGGAGCCTGTTCGCACTGCGATTCTTCCAGGGAGTAGCCTAACTTAAGCGCACCTGCTCCCAACCATTCTGCCGAAAAGGAGATTTTTTCATGCCGTCCATTCCCCCTCTCGTCGATATGCGTCTGCGCCCTAGTTTCCTGCACACGTTCTTCGGCAGTAACCCTGGAACGCCCGATTTCGAAACAGTGCGTTGGCTTAACAAGCGCGTCGGTGGGCGAGACGTGGATCATTTCACTCGCTCGCGGGATCTCCCGAGCCTACTTGCCGAAATGACGGCCGCTGGCATCGGCACTGGGCTGATGGTGGGGCGCTCGACACCGACCGTGCGTATCGGCAACGATATGCTAGCCGAAATCTCGGGCCGATCCGGCGGGCGCCTCCTCGGCGTTGCGTCGGTGGATCCGGTGCAGCTTGGGGCGGCCGACGCAGTTGCCGAAACCCATCGTGCGATCACCGAACTCGGCCTGAGTGGCCTCAACATCGATGCCGGCTTCTATGCCAAACCACTCAAAGCCAATGACGGAAGGTTACTGCCTCTCTACGAAGTCTGCGAGAAGCTCGGCGTTCCCGCCTGCGTCATGTCGGGGCCGACGACCCCAGATCTTGCCTACAATGACCCTCTCGCCGTCGATGATGTCGCACGCCTTTTCCCGAAGCTCTCCATCATCTGCTGTCACGGCTTCTATCCACGCATTGCTGACATGATCGCCATTGCCTTTCGCAATGAAAACGTGATCGTCTCGCCCGACATGTATACCTGGGCGCCAGGGGGACGACTCTATCTTGAAGCGGTCAATGGCTTCATGCAGGATCAGTTTCTTTTCGGCTCGTCTTACCCTTTCCGGCCAATGAAGCAGGGAGTTTCGGACCTCATGGCCGCTGGCCTCAGTCCCGAGGTTCTCGCCAAGGTCGGGTATGGCACGGCAGAGCGTCTCTTCAATCTCCACCCAGCCGCCTCTTCGGCGAAACCTCCACGATCCAAATCTCGCGGGAAGGCATGACAGACGTGAATATCTCCAAAAATGGTTGCCGAATCGGACGGTGGTTAGGTTTGGTAGTTTTGGATTTGCAGCGGAGCCAAGATACGAGAAAAGGCCGCGTCGAATGCTGTCTTGTTGAGATCGTAGGCAACTCAAAAAGAATGCCGAGTGGACTGGAGTCTTCACGTAGATTTAAGTCCACGTGATCTGTTAATACGTGAAGGAGAGTGCCATCGGTACGATAGGTAGCGGCACGCTCAAAGAGCGATTGAAAACAACATCGAGGAGCAAAACAATGGCTAATTCTGTCACAATTCATCCGTTGGTGGATCATGGGATCAGCCAGGGGTTGAAGGATTTCAAGGGTGGGACGCTGCGGTGTCACTGTCCGAGCCATCGGGTTGAGGTTCGGGTTGACGCGCAGGTTGCGCACAACCATGCGTGCGGGTGCACCAAGTGCTGGAAGCCTTCTGGGGCGCGGTTTTC
>NZ_JAKGBZ010000078.1 GCF_021556475.1 Acidiphilium iwatense
CGTCACAATCCATTCCATGGATACACCCTCCTATGTTGACGGTTCGGCATCCTACCGCAGTTCGGCCGCAGCGAACGCCAGCGGTTGGGTGGGGGCGTTCCACACCATCAGAATTGGACGCGAAAAGGGGGTCGCGGTTGGACGCGATTTGACACCTCAGTCTTGGACACCGACCGACACGCCACCAAATAAGTGCGGATTTCAACCGGCGTTCACAGCCGTCTACACCCACCCGCGCACAGGTTTCCTAAACGCCAAGGGCGCCGCGCAGGCCGGCGAAACTCGCGGCCACGCTCTTGCCTCTGGTGTCGAAAGCGAGATCGGCCTTGGCGTAGAAGGCGCCGCGGCCGGCCAGAATCATCTTCAAATCCTCCATCGCCTCGGCGCTGTCCGCCATCGGCCGCAAATCGCCCTGGGCGATCACCCGGTTCATGTGCTCCTCAGGGCTCGCCTGCAGCCAGACCGTGAAGCACTCGGCGAGCAGCAGGCTGAACGTCGCGGGCTCGGAAACCAGCCCCCCGCCCGTGGCGATCACCACGTGCTCATGGTCGCGCAGCGCGCCTTCCAACGCCTGACGCTCGTAGCGCCGATAGGCATTCGGCCCATAGAGCGCCTGGATTTCCGACGGAGAACAGCCGGCGAGCCTGGTGATCTCCCGGCCCAGCTCGACAAAGGGCCGATCGAGCGCCTCGGCCAGCATCCGCCCCAGCGTGGTCTTGCCCGCGCCGCGCAGGCCGATCAGCGCGATCCGGTCGCGCCGCCGCTCCTCGCGGCGTGGCGCGCCGAACAGCGAAGCGAGGGCGTTCTGCGCGGCCTGAAGCTCCACCGCGCCGCGCCCATGCAGGATTTCGCGGATCATCAGCCATTCCGGGCTCGATGTCGTCTCGTCGCCCAGCAATTCCGCCAGCGGGCAGGCCAACGCCTCGGCCACCTGCCGCAGCACCAGGATCGAGACATTGCCGACCCCGCTTTCGAGATTGGCGAGATGCCGTTCCGAGACCCCGGCCGTGCGCGCGAGCATCCTGCGGGGCATGGCCCGGCGCGCGCGCAGCATCCGCACCCGCTCGCCGAGGGTGGCGAGCAGCCGGTCCTTCGCGTCGTCCTGTCGAGGCCCGCCGTCTGAGGGAGCGTCCATGCGATCGGTCTTCCTTTATCGGAGAACATGCACTATAGTTCATCACAGGCACGATAAAGCATATCAATAACGGGAGAAAACGATGGCGATCAAGCGGGGGACGATCAAGGTGCCCGGCGACAAGCCCGGTAACGCGGCGGATTACTTCATCGACCGCCATGTCCGCGAGGGACGCGGCGAGCGCATTGTCTTCATCGACGAGACGCGGGCGATCACCTATGCCGGGCTCCACGCCGAGACCAGCCGTTTCGCCGCCGGGCTGCGCGTGGCCGATATCAGGCGCGAGGCGCGAATCGCGCTGATCCTGCTCGACAGCATCGAATTTCCGGTCGCCTTCTGGGGGGCGATCCGCGCCGGGGTGGTGCCGGTGCCGGTCAACACCATGCTGCCCGCCGACCAGATCGGCTATATCCTTGGCGATTGCCGGGCCGAGGCGGCGATCGTCTCGGCGGCTCTGCTCCCGGCCCTGGCGCCGACGCTGTCGTCATTGCCCGATCTCCGGCGCATCATCGTCGCGGGCGATACCGAGGCAACCAGCGGCGTGATGTCGCTCGACGCTTTAATGGCACCGGACGGAGACGATGCGCCGCCGGCCGATGCCAGTCCCGACGAACTCGCCTTTTTTCTCTATTCCTCCGGCTCGACCAGCGCGCCCAAGGGCGTGCGCCATGTCCATGGCAGCCTGCGCGCCACCGCCGATACCTTCGCCGCACAGGTGCTTGAAATCGCTCCGGACGATTTAGTCTATTCGGCAGCCAAGCTATTCTTTGCCTATGGACTCGGCAATGCGATGACGTTTCCGATGTCGGTCGCCGCCGCCGCCGTGCTTTCGCCGCACCGGCCCACGCCCGAGCATGTTTTCGCCCTGATGCGCGCGCACCGGCCAAGCATTTTCTGCGGCGTGCCGACGCTCTATGCAAACCTTCTGCATCATCCCGGCATCGGGCCGGGCGCGGGCTCGGACCGGCTGCGCCGCTGCACCTCGGCCGGCGAGGCGCTGCCCCCGCATATCGGCACCGCATGGTCGCGCATCACCGGCGCCGACATCATCGACGGCGTCGGTTCCACCGAGATGCTGCATATTTTTCTCTCCAACCGGCCCGGTACGATCCGCTACGGCACCTCCGGCATCGCGGTGCCGGGATATGTGCTCCGCCTGGTCGATGAGGACGGGCGCGATATCGAGGGCGAGGGGCCGGGCGAATTATGGGTGCGCGGCGCGAGCATGGCCGATGGCTACTGGAACCTGCTGGAAAAATCCCGCCGCACCTTCATCGGCGAATGGATGGTCACCGGCGACAAATACACCCGCGATACCGACGGGTTCTATACCTATTGCGGGCGCAGCGACGACATGTTCAAGGTCAGCGGCATCTGGGTCAGCCCGTTCGAGGTCGAGACCGCGCTCACCTCCCACTCCTCGGTGCTGGAGGCGGCGGTGATCGGCGATCGCGATGCCGATGGGCTGACCAAACCGCGCGCTTTTATCGTGTTGAATGAGGAGATTCCGGCGACGCCCGATTTGATCCGGCAATTGCAGGAGCATGTGAAACGCCGCATCGGCCCGTGGAAATATCCGCGCTGGATCGACATCGTCGATGATCTGCCGAAAACCGCGACCGGCAAGATCCAGCGCTTCAAGCTGCGCGCGGGCGTCTGCCCATGAGCGATGCGTCCCTCACGCTCGACGGGCGCCGCATCGAGGCGCGCCTCTGGGGCGAAATCACCGCCGATGCGCCCACCATCGTCATGCTGCACGAGGGGCTGGGCTCGGTCTCGCTCTGGCGCGATTTTCCGGCGCATCTCGCGGCGGCGACTGGCGGCGCCGTCTTCGCCTATTCGCGTTTCGGCTACGGCCTGTCCGATCCGGTGCCGCTACCCCGTCCGCTCACCTACATGCATGACGAAGCGCTTGCGATCCTGCCGCGCGTGCTCGAAGCGGCCGGCATCCGGCGCACGATTCTGCTCGGCCATTCGGACGGCGCTTCGATCGCTCTGATCCATGCCGGAGGGATGCAGAATTTTTCGCTCCGTGGCCTTATTCTCATCGCGCCGCATCTGTTCGTCGAGGATATCTCGGTCGCCAGCATCGAAGCGGCACGTGACGCCTATGAGACCACCGATTTGCCCGCCCGCCTCGCGCGCCACCATCGCGATCCCGGCAACGCCTTTTGGGGTTGGAACGACGCCTGGCTCGATCCCGGCTTCCGCGCCTGGCGCATCGATGAGTATGTGCCGACGATCCGCGTGCCAATGCTCGCGTTCCAGGGCAGCGACGACGAATACGGCACGGCGGCGCAGCTTCGCCCGTTGGAGACCGATTCTTATTGTCCGGTCGCGACCCATCTGGTCGCGGGCGCGCGCCACACCCCGCATCTCACCCACGAGGCCGTGGTGCTGGCGCTGATTGCGCCGTTCGTCGCCCGGATTCGCGCGCTCGAATGAAGGTTTATGCAAAATATTGCAGTTTTCTGTTGACTGGTGACAAAAATGCAGTATTATGCAGAAATTGGAGGACGCGAAATGGATGCCATGGCGACACGGACACTGATCGACTTCCGCACCGATCCCACGTGCTACAAGCATTGGCGCATCGAGTTCGATGGCCCGGTCGCGCATCTCATCATGGATGTCGATCCCAATGGCGGGCTGGTGCCGGGCTATGAATTGAAGCTCAATTCCTACGATCTCGGGGTCGATATCGAATTGCACGACGCGGTGCAGCGGTTGCGCTTCGAACACCCCGAAGTGGGCGCGGTGGTGCTGCGCTCGGGCAAGGACAACGTGTTCTGCGCCGGAGCCAACATCCGCATGCTCGGCCAGTCGAGCCACGGCCACAAGGTCAATTTCTGCAAATTCACCAACGAGACGCGGCTGTCGATCGAGGATGCCACCGAAAATTCCGGCCAAACCTATCTGTGTGCGGTGAGCGGCCCGGCGGCCGGCGGCGGCTACGAATTGGCGCTGACCGCGTCGCATATCATGCTGATCGACGACCGGAAATCCTCGGTCTCGCTCCCCGAATTGCCGCTTCTGGCGGTGCTTCCCGGCACTGGCGGGCTGACCAGAATGACCGATAAGCGCCGTGTGCGCCGCGACCTCGCCGACGTGTTCTGCACCACCGAGGAAGGCGTGCGCGGCAAGCGCGCGGTCGCGTGGCGGCTGGTCGATGAGGTGATTCCCCCCTCCGCCTGGGCCGAAACAGTGGCGAAGCGCGCGCGCGAAGCCGCCGCGCGGTCCGATCGTCCGCGTGACGCGAAGGGTATTGCGCTAACGTCGTTGGAGCGCCGGATCGACGGCGGTTCGATCCGCTATCTGCTTGTCAGTGTCGATTGCGACTCGGAAAAACGCCGTGCGGTGATCACGGTGCACGGGCCGACCGAGCCCGTTCCTGACAGCGTTGACGATGCGGTTGCGCAAGGAGCAGAAATCTGGCCGCTGGCGATGGCGCGCGCGCTCGACGACGCGATCCTGCATCTGCGCCTCAACGAGCCGGAACTCGGCCTGTGGGTGTTCCGCACCGAGGGCGATCCCGCCGCCGTGCTCGCCTATGACGCATTTCTCGAAACCCATGCCACGCATTGGCTCATCCGCGAGACCACGCATTTCATCAAGCGCGTGCTCAAGCGCATCGATGTCACCTCGCGCAGCGTGGTCGCCCTTATAGAGCCGGGAAGCTGCTTTGCCGGCACGCTCGCCGAACTCGCTTTCGCCGCCGACCGCTCGGCGATTTTCGCGGGTGAAGCGTCGGGCGATAACAAACCGCCGGCGACACTCACACTCGGGGCCGCCAATTTCGGCACCTATCCGATGGGCAACGGACTGACCCGGTTGCAGACCCGCTTCCTCGGCGAACCACAAAGCCTCGCGAAAGCCCAAACCGCGATCGGTGCGCCGCTCGACGCCGAAGCGGCGAACGACATGGGGCTCGTCACCTTCGCCTACGACGCCACCGACTGGGCGGATGAAATCCGAATCATGCTGGAGGAGCGGGCAAGTTTCTCGCCTGACAGTCTCACCGGCATGGAGGCCAATCTGCGCTTCCCCGGCCCGGAAACCATGGAAACCCGCATCTTCGGCCGGCTGACCGCCTGGCAGAACTGGATATTCCAGCGACCCAACGCGGTCAGCGCCACCGGCGCGCTGCAGCGCTACGGAACCGGCCAGCAAGCCGATTTCGACCGCAACCGCGTTTGACAGGAGCATCCAATGCCCGACGGCATGACCATCGACTATGACGGGCTGATCCCGAACAATGTTGACCTCGCCACCGATCAGCGCGTGCGCAAGGCGCTGGAAACCTGGCATCCCGGCTATATCGACTGGTGGAAGGACATGGGACCCGAAGGGTTCCAGCAGTCGCTGGTCTATCTGCGCACCGCGATCGGCGTTGATCCGAAGGGTTGGGCGAAGTTCGATTATGTGAAAATGCCTGAATATAAATGGGGGATCCTGCTTGCCCCGGCGGCGGAAGGCCGCACCATCCCATTCGGCAAGCACAAGGGCGAGCCCGCGTGGCAGGACGTGCCGGGCGAATACCGCGCCATGCTGCGCCGGTTGATCGTGGTGCAGGGCGACACCGAACCCGCATCGGTCGAGCAACAGCGCCATCTGGGGGCGACCGCGCCCTCGCTGTATGACATGCGCAATTTGTTCCAGGTGAATGTCGAGGAAGGCCGTCATTTATGGGCGATGGTCTATCTGCTGCACAAATATTTCGGCGCGGATGGCCGTGAGGAAGCCGAGGAATTGTTGCAGCGCCGCTCGGGCAACCAGGACACGCCGCGCATGTTGGGTGCGTTCAACGAGGCGACGCCGGACTGGCTGTCGTTTTTCATGTTCACCTACTTCACCGATCGCGACGGCAAGATGCAGCTCGAAGCCCTCGCGCAGTCGGGCTTCGATCCGCTCTCGCGCACCTGCCGCTTCATGCTCACCGAGGAAGCCCACCACATGTTCGTCGGCGATAGCGGCGTGCAGCGCGTGGTCGAACGCACCGTGCAGGCGATGCAGCAGGCCGGTATCACCGATCCCACTGACATCGCGTCAGTCCGCGCGCTCGGCGTGATCGATCTGCCGACCATTCAGAAAAAAATGAACCTGCATTTCTCGCTCACCCTCGATCTGTTCGGCAACGAGATCAGCACCAACGCGGCGAACGCCTTCAATGCCGGCATCAAGGGCCGCTATCGCGAGGACAAGCTCGATGACGACCATGCGCTGATCGACGCGACCTATCCGGTGCTGCGCTGCATCGACGGGCAGATCGTTGAACAACAAGCCCCCGCGCTCTCCGCGCTGAACATGCGCCTGCGCGACGACTACGTGAAGGATTGCGAATCGGGTGTGGGGCGCTGGAACCGGGTGATCGAGAAGGCCGGTTTCGGCTTCCGGCTGAAACTGCCACATGTCGCGTTCAACCGCGCGATCGGCGAGTTCGCCGCGATCCATGCCGATACCGAGGGCAATCTGCTCGACGGCACGGCCTGGAACGAGCGCAAAGGCGCGTTCCTGCCCGACGATGCCGATGCCGCCTACATCAGCAGCCTGATGGTGCCGGTGCACGAGACGGGAAAATTCGCCTCCTGGATCGCGCCGCCGCGCGTCGGCATCGACAACAAGCCGGGCGACTTCGAATACGTCCAGATCGTTCAATAACGGTAGGTTGCCAATGCTTGACGCGCCGGTCAAACAGCATCTGATCGACCCCGAGATTTGCATCCGCTGCAACACCTGTGAGGCGACGTGCCCGGTCGACGCGATCACGCATGACGATAACAACTATGTCGTCGATGCGGCGAAATGCAATTTCTGCATGGATTGCATTCCACCCTGCCCGACCGGCTCGATCGACAACTGGTTCGTGGTGAACAAGGTTTTCTCGATCGAGGACCAGTTTTCCTGGCTCGAACTGCCGCCAAAACCACCCGAAGCCGAGACATCGACCGCCGACGCGCTGGACGACGAAGCGCAACATCTGCTCGACGAGGCGCATACCGGCGCGGGCGGCCATGTGCCGGCGCCCGCCAGTGCGGCAAAGCCGCGCATCAATCTGTTCAACCGCGCGAAACCGGCGATCGCGACAGTCACCGGCAATCTGCGCATCACCGCGCCCGACACCGACTCCGATGTCCGCCACATCATTCTCGATTTCGGCACTGTCGCGTTTCCGTTACTCGAAGGCCAGAGCATCGGAATCGTCCCGCCGGGGCGCGACGCGAACGGCCGGTCGCACACCATGCGCCTCTATTCGATCGCGAGCCCGCGCGACGGCGAACGACCGAACACCAACAACCTCGCGATCACGGTCAAGCGCGTGCACGAACCGCGCGACGACGGCACGATGTTCGCGGGAATCGCCTCGAACTTTCTGTGCGATCTGACGCTCGGTGCCACCATCGAGGTGATCGGCCCGTTCGGGGCCACCTTCCTGATGCCCGACGACCCTGACGCCGATATCGTGATGATCTGCACCGGCACCGGATCGGCGCCATTCCGTGGCTTCACCGAGCGCAGGCGACGCACGGCCTCCACCCCGCGCGGACGGCTGCATTTGTATTTCGGCGCGCGCACGCCGGGCGAACTGCCCTATTTCGGTCCGCTGCAGCGCCTGCCCGAAACATTGATCGTCAAGGAACTCGTCTATTCGCGCATCCCGGAGCAACCCCGCGAATACGTCCAGGACCGGATGCGCTCTCGCTCTGCCAGCCTCGCCGCGCTGCTGGCGAAAGACACGCTGCACATCTATATCTGTGGTGTGCATGGGCTTGAGAGCGGCGCGGAAGCCGCGTTGACCGACATCGCCGCCAATGCCGGGCTCGACTGGTCAGCCCTCCGCGCCCGGATGCGCGCCGAGGGCCGGTTCCACGTCGAGACGTATTGACTCTTTGGTGCCGAACGCGATCCAGAGGCCCGAGAGGGCGACGACCCCGGCTGCACCGGCCCGGATGGCGTTCACGAAAAGACGATCACCTTGCTGGTCGGCCTCGACTTGCGACAGGCTTTACTCGCAAGCGGAAAATTCCGCGTCGCCATGACTCGGATGCGCGACGTGTTCGTTTCACTCGCCGACCGGGTCGCCATGGCCGAGCGTGCCCAGGCCGACGCTTTCGTCTCGCTGCATTGCAACCACCTGCCGGACCCGGCCCTGCGCGGCGCATTGGTTTTCACCTTGTCGCGCCATCCGTCGGACGCGCTCGCCGCTGCGATCGCGCGAACCGAGAACAGCTACGATCATGGTCCGCTGCTGCCGCGGTTCCGCGGCGTGACGCCGCAGGTGGGCAGCATTCTCGGCCGACTCGAACTGCACGCGACCGAACGTGCCGCACGCAACCTTGCCCACGACATCGTCACGGCGATGCGCGGCGATATTCTGCTGCTGCCCGACCCGCGGCGTAGCGCCGATTTCGCGGTGGCTGTGACAATGGATTCTGGCCCACTTCAAGCTGATTGAACTGTCCCCCTTCGCCATGTGACAGGCTTTCCCGTAAGCGCGCATTTCTCGGCACCTTGGCGTGAGGGAGGGCGTGTGATCGGGTTGTGTCCATTATTTCGGGTAGTGGACACAGGCGAATGGACGGGAAGCTTCGGGTCATCAAAGTGCTTGGG
>NZ_JAKGBZ010000079.1 GCF_021556475.1 Acidiphilium iwatense
TTCAGGTCCTTGAAAAGCGACGGCCTCAGGCTTGAAGAAACCCAGATGCAAGATGCCGGACGGTTGTTCAAGCTGGCCCTGATCGGTCTTGCCGCGGCGACCCGCACCGTTCAACTCGTCGATGCGCGCGACGGCAGCGACCGGCCGGCAACCGACGTCATCGACCCCGGATTACTCCCGGCCGCGGATGCCATTGGCCCCACACTCGAAGGCAAGACACCACGACAGAAAAATCCCCACCCATCGCGATCCCTCGCCTGGCTCGCCTGGATCATCGCACGCCTCGGTGGCTGGAACTGCTACTACAAGCCGCCAGGACCAAAAACCATGCGCGCCGGATGGGCACGCTTCGCCTCCATGGCCACAGGATTCATCATCGCGGCTCAGTCAAATGCGTGAATCCCGTAGCTTCGTTGCCATCGATCGAACTTCCAAGTTCGCCTACACCGAGCTTCACCCCAAAGCCGGCAAGATGGCCGCCGCCCAGTTCCTCAGCAACCTTATCGCCGTGGTGCCCTACACAATCCATACGGTTCTCACCGACAACGGCATCCAATTCGCAAACCGGACCTGCGACATCTATGCCTTCACCCACGTCTTCGACCGTGTCTGTGACGAGAACGGCATCGAACATCGCCAAACCAAGGTGAAACACCCCTGGACCAACGGCCAGGTCGAGCGAATGAACAGAACCATCAAGGAAGCAACCGTGAAGCGCTTCCACTATGAGACCCACGACGAGCTAAACAGACACCTCACCAGCTTCGTCGCGGCTTACAACTTCGCCAAGCGGCTCAAAACGCTCAAAGGCCTCACGCCATATGAATTCATCTGCAAAGCATGGACAAATCAGCCAGAAAGATTCAAGCTAAATCCGCTCCACGAAATGCCGGGACTAAACACCTAGGCGATCCGGCAGCGCCCGAGGCTCTGGCCTGGTGAGTAGCTTGCGGCATTGAGCCAAGTCGAAGAGGGCACAAAGAAGCCTGATCAGCCAGCGACGCAGGAGGCGGAGGTTGTGCCCGGCGCCGGCGAGGACGGCGTTGATGGCATCACCGTCGACGCCGAGCAGGAAGTTCCGCCCAAGGTGGCCATCGGTCTTCATGTGGCCGATCACGGGCTCGATGGCGGCGCGTCGGCGCAGCTCGCGGCGGATTGTGGGGGTGATGCCGCGCTTCTGGCGGGAGATGAAGATCCTTCTGCCTTCGGCTTCGATCCCGTGGCCGCGATAGCCGCGATCGACATAGGCGCGGGCGACGGTGATGCCGGTGATCCGCTCGACCTGTTCGATCTGATCGGACAACGTATGGCCGTCATAGGGATTGCCAGGTCGGCTCTGCATGCCGAGGACAAACTGATCGCCGGGTGCTTACGCATTGGTGGTAGCGATGGAGACCTTCACGCCGAACTCGAAGCGCGTCCTGGCTTTCCCCTTGCCGATGCACTCCACCTCGGGCGCGTGCAGGGAATAGAGCTTGTCGGCACCGCGGTCAGAGCGCTTCTGGCGAAGCAGGCGATTGATCAGGCCCAGCGTCTCGTCGAACGCGGCCTTCTTTTCGGCATCACCTGCGATCTTGCGGGCGGAGCTGCTCAAGGTTCCGCATGCGTTAGCATGTGGAATGGCAGCGGAGGGGATGTCGCGTGCGAGGCGACCGAGCCAGATGCGCAGCTTGCGCACGCGTGCCTCGGCCTCCCGGCGTTTGCCACCATGATGCAGACGCGCCGCCATCGAGCCCGTGATCGGCCACATGAAGACCGATGGCCACCTTGGGCGGAACTTCCTGCTCGGCGTCGACGGTGATGCCATCAACGCCGTCCTCGCCGGCGCCGGGCACAACCTCCGCCTCCTGCGTCGCTGGCTGATCAGGCTTCTTTGTGCCCTCTTCGACTTGGCTCAATGCCGCAAGCTACTCACCAGGCCAGAGCCTCGGGCGCTGCCGGATCGCCTAATTCACGGACGACTCAGTAGCCTCGAGACCGATTTCATAGCGGTCGAGCAGGGACCGGCCCATCGTCATTGTCAGCCACGGGCTGCAGACGACCGGTTGCGGGGTAATCGCACGGATACGCGATTTCAGGGCCGTTTCCTTGATCACTTTCATCTACCCCCCGTCCGGCGATTTGGCGGCGGACAGCGCTTCCCCAATTCATCCCTATAGAACAAAACCGCCTACTCCGACTACGGCAAACTGCGATTTTGGCGGATTCGGTCAAGTTTTTGGCACCAGTTGCTCTCTCGCCCTTACCCTAATCAGGATATCGTCGCGGGAAAGGGAGAACGACGAGGGGGCCGGCCGGAATGAACGAGGGGACAAGCGGAGCCGAAATACTGGCCGAGGCTGGATCTAGCACGGTGATGGGGCGCGCCGCATCACGGAATGGTGCGCTGCTCGCCGCGATCATCATCGCGACGACGCAGCACGTCGCGGTCGACCAGCTTGGCTTCACCGTGCCAGGCGAAGGCCAAGCCTGAATCCTTTTTGTATCAGACCGATTGGAGACAACCGCCTTGATCGCAAACGAAACGCCCGATCTGATTCTCCACAACGCACACCTCGTTGACGCGAAGCATCGGACGCACGCCCGGATCGGTGCGGTTGCGATCAATGGCGGGACGATTGCCGCGATCGGCGACGACGCCACGATCTTTCGGCTCCGCGGCAATCGAACCGAGGTGATCGATCTCGGCGGATCGTTCCTCGCGCCGGGCCTAGTCGATGGGCACGCACACCCGGTCACCGGCAATGATTGGCATATCGGAATTGATCTCTCGCCGGCACGCGACATCGCAGGATTGCGCGCCATCCTCATCGCCGAGGCTGCCCGACTCGCGCCCGATGCATGGATTCGCGGCTACGGGCTTGATCCGATCGCCTTCGCCGGCACCAGGGATATCGCGGTGGCGATCGAGGATGCGGCGGGCGGACGGCCAACCTTCATAATGAATTTCGACTATCATGGGGCGGTGGTCAGCCAAGCGGCGCTTGCATTGGCCGGAATCACTGGACCGCGCCGTTTTGAAGGAGCAGCGAGCATCGTCTGCGACGATTCCGGCCGACCGACCGGCCTGCTGCTGGAATCCGAGGCGATTGATCTGGTCCGCGCGGTGGTGCCCCAGAGAAGCTTCGCCGAACGCATCGCCTCGCTCCGGGTACTGCTCGCACGCATGGCGGCGACCGGCCTCACCGGAGCGCATGTAATGGACGCCAACGGCGATAGCCTGGCCTGTCTCGAAGCACTGGAAGCTGATGGAGGCCTGCCGCTTCGGCTCCACGTGTATCCTTGGGTCAATCCCGGCGCGACGCCTGCGGACCTTGATGCCGTGCTGGCGCAGCAGATGCGGGCCGGGCGGCATTGGCGGATCCAGGGTGCCAAATTCTTCATCGATGGCACGATCGACGGCGGAACCGGCTGGTTACACAAGCCTGACAGCCAAGGCGAGGGAACTGGCGCGTTGTGGCCGGACGTCGCCGCCTACGCCGCCGCGGTTCGGTTCTTCGCCATGCGCGGGATTCAAACGGTAACCCATGCGATCGGGGATGCCGCCGTGCGCTGCGTGCTCGACACGCTGGCCGCTGTGCCGGTGGCGCTTCGCGGGCCCGCGCGGCACCGCATCGAGCATATCGAGACGCTGCCCGACGAGGATATTGGCCGTTTCGCCGCCGCCGCTGTCATTCCCTCGATGCAACCTTCCCACGCCGTGCGCTTTACCCGCGCCGACCAGACCGACAATTGGTCGATCAGGCTCGGTCAATGCCGCGCTGATCGCGCGTGGCGGTGTGCCGACATCGCCGCGACCGGCGCTCCGCTCGTCCTCGGCTCAGACTGGCCGATCGCCCCCTACGATCCGCGCGAAATCCTCGTCTGCGCACGGACCCGCAGACTCGCCGGCGCGAAGGAAGCGAGTGCGGTGCAGCCGCGCCAGGCACTCACGCTGCTTCAGTCAC
Source organism: Acidiphilium iwatense (assembly GCF_021556475.1). Classification (GTDB taxonomy): domain Bacteria; phylum Pseudomonadota; class Alphaproteobacteria; order Acetobacterales; family Acetobacteraceae; genus Acidiphilium; species Acidiphilium iwatense. The sequence continues at coordinate 3,948 of NZ_JAKGBZ010000079.1, forward strand.
TCGCCGGGCTTACCCTCCAAGCCGCCTATGCGGTCGGCGAGGAGGCGGTCGCCGGGGCATTGCTCCCCGGCATGCGCGCCGACTTCACGGCATTCTCCGTCGATCCCATCGCGGCACCGACCGACGAACTTGCCGCCGCTCCGATCCGCCTGACCATGATGGACGGCAGGATCACCCATGATGCCGCTCAACGAAGCGCCTGAGATGACCCGCGAGATCATTGTTGCCGCCGTGCAGATGGTATGCGGCGTAGACCGCACGGCGAATCCCGACCGCGTCGAGGGGCTGATCGAGCGCGTCGCCGACAACGGCGCGCGACTGATCCTGCCGCCGGAATTGTTCGAGACGCGCTATTTCTGCCAGGATCAGATCGCCACGCATTTCGAGCTTGCATCGGCGGTCGAGGCGAATTCGGCGGTCGCCCGGCTGCGTCGGCTGACCAAGGCTCGAGGGATCGTCATCCCGGTTTCGTTTTTCGAGCGTGCCGGCCAGTGTTTTTTCAATTCGGTCGCGATCGTCGAGGCCGACGGCGAGATCGTCGGGCTTTATCGCAAATCCCATATCCCTGACGGGCCGGGCTATACCGAGAAATTCTATTTCAGCCCCGGCGATACCGGCTTTCGCGTCTGGCTGACCGCGGCTGGGCGGGATCGGGCTGAACGTGATCCAGGGGGCGCGGCTGGCCGGGGCGAACATGATCGTGGGCGTCGATCTGAACAACGGGCGCAAGGCGATGGCCGAGAAGTTCGGGATGACGCACTTTGTGAACCCCGCCGAAGCCGGCGAGGATTTGGTTGCTCACCTGGTCAATCTGACGGATGGCGGCGCGGATTACAGTTTCGAGTGCATCGGCAATGTGAAGGTGATGCGCCAGGCGCTGGAATGCTGCCATCGGGGCTGGGGCACGTCGGTGATCATCGGGGTTGCGGGGGCGGGGCAGGAGATCTCGACCCGGATCAGATAGGCCCGCCGTCCATAGAGAATCGCATAGGGGCAGAGCCGGCGCGGGCTCGCCCGCTCGGCTTCGGCGGCGCGATAGTTCAGCCGGATGCGATACATGCCGAGAATCGCGTGGCGCAGTTCGCCAAGCAGCGCGCGATCTAGCTTGAGGCGCGGGCCGGGGGCGGCGGCGCTGCCTTCGGCCTGCATCAGCGCCTCGATGTCCGGCTCGGCGCGGCGCAGAGCCGCTACCGGCATGGCGAGGCGCATCAGGGCAGCGGCGTCGCGCAGATCGTCGGCACGCGCCGCATCGCCTTTCGCGTCGAGTTCGCGTGCCAGCGTCTCCAGCGTCGCAATCGCCCCGGGACGCGCCGGCACCGCCGGAAGCGCGGTGCGCGGCAGGCGCCAGCGGCGGATGTGATCGTCGCCGTCCAGGTGTTCGAGCTGCGGGAATATCTCGGCCAGCCGGTCGCGCAACCGCTCGGCGGTGCGCCGGCCGATGGAGAGCGCCTCCGCCATCTCGTCGAGCGATAGCCCGGCACGGGCACCAGCGAGGCGCATCGCGAGCTGGAACAATCGTGTCGCCGGTTCATAACGCACGGCGAAAGACTGGCCCGGAATCCGGGGTTGTGCAAGGCCCTGGCCCCGATCCGCCGCGCCCCTCACGGCGCCGTCACCCACGTCCGAACCCGATCGGCCTGGGCGCTCCGTCCCGTTCCGCCGCTTCGGCTTCGAGGGCGGTGAGCAGCGCTTCGGCATTGTCCTCGGTCCCAAGCACCGCCCGCCGTCGCGCGATCCGGCTGAAATCCGCCGGCGTCAAGCGGTCGTACCGCCCCAGCCCTGCCGGCGGTTCCAGCCCGAAATGCCGCCGAAACAGCTCAGCCGCCTGCTCCATCCGAAGCGGCCGGAAGCCGACGCGGATCAGGAACCGCCGTAGGCTCGCCCGGTCCAGCCGTTCCGGCAGGTTGGTGGTGCAGGCGAAGGGCAGGGGATGCTCCTCCATCCAGGTCAGCATCTCGTTAACCTGGCTCACCTCCCAGTTGCGTGCGGCACCGGCGCGCTCCCCGAGCAGGCTGTCCGCCTCGTCGAAAATCAGGAACGCGCCGGTGGTTCGCGCCTCGGCGAAGGCAGACGCGATCCGTGCCTCGGTCTCTCCAACGTAAGGGCCGAACAGGTCCGAGCCGCGCTTTTGCAGCACATCGAGCCCCATCTGCGCCGCGAGGTGCCGGGCGAAGGCGGTTTTGCCGGTGCCGGGCGGCCCGGACAGCAGCAGCGAGACGTTGCGCGGAGCGCCTGCCCGGGACAATTTCATGGCCAGCCCGGCGAGATCGGTATCGGCATGGCTGAGCGCAGGCTCGTAGAACGCTTCGGTCGCCGGTTCGGGCATGACCGCCCGCCCGTGCGCCATCGCCCGGGCGAGATCGGTCGCCACGAGTTCCGCCGTCGCGCCGCCGCCCCCGGCGAGGCGCGTTGCCTTCAACGCCGTGCGTACCACGGAAGGGGCGACCGGAATCAACCGCGCCAGAAGCCGTGCCGTCGCGTCGTCGAGTTCGACCGTCTCGTCCGCAGCCAGTTCCCGCCACAGATCGGCCCGGCGCGATTGCGGCGGCAGGCGGATTTCGATGCATTGGGTCATCCGGCGCAGAATGGCGGGCGAAAACGCCTCGATCTCGTTCGCCGCCCAGATCGTCGGCACTTTCGCGGTCTCCAGCAGGCGGTGGACGAAAATTTTGGGGTCGGGCTCACGGTCGAAGGCGCGGGGGCGGAACAGATCCTCCGCCTCGTCGAACAGATAGAGCGTGTCGCCGGTGCGGCCGGCCAGGCGCTGCGCGAGCAGCAGGTCGGAAAGCCGGTCGCCGCGCGACGGCTCGCGGCCCGACGGGCTGCGCTCGCCGATGACATACAGCTTCAGCCCCAATGCGGCGGCGATGCTGGCCGCGCATTCGGTCTTGCCGGTACCGGGCGGGCCGTAGAGCAGCACATGCACGCCCGATTCGCCGCGCGCCGCCGCAGCACCGATCACCCGAAGCGCGATCTCGATCGGCGCGCCGAGATGACGGAAGGCCGGCCAGTCGAGGCTGGCCTGCCGGGGCGGTCCGAGCAATTCGGCGCGCACGTCGGCATCGCCATGGGTGCAGCCGTGAATGAGGGATATCAGCCGGGACGGCAGTTGAATGTCGCCGTCCTCGTCGAGCCGCACCGAGCCGGAGGCGAGCAATGGCGCCTCGGCGCGGAACCTCGCGTCGATCTCGCCGGCACTGCTGCCGGTCAGCAACGCGAACAGATCCGGATAGCGCCGCAGCACGCCGGGCCGTCCCTGCGCGTTGGCCAGCCCGTCGAACAGGCGCTCGAACCGGTTGTCGAGCCGGTAGCAGTAGACCAGCCAGAACAGCGCCTCGTCCAGCCCTTCGAGACCGAGCGTCTGCGTCACCCGGGCAAAGCCGCGTTCCAGCGCGACCGGCGGCAGGGCGCCGGATGCGCCTTTGGTTCGCGCCGCCAATGCCGCCGCCAGATTCTGCCAGCGGGCAGCGCCGATCGGCCGGCCGCGCTTGCGACGCTCGCTGCGGTCGGCATCGCCGGGCGTGAACAATCGACTGTCCAGCTTCAGCCGCGTGTGGTTGCGCGCCAGCCAGCCGACCAGCACCTCGGCTTCGTCCGAGGCGGGTTCGACAGCGCGGATCACGTTATGCGCGTAGGCGAGCAGCAACGCCGCGTTGGCCCCCTCCACCTCGGGTTCGCCGTCGAAATCGTCCATCTCTTCCAGCAACCACGACGGCAACGGATTTTTGGCCGGGCTCATCGCACGGCCTTCCCGCCATGCGCGCGTGCCTGAAGCAACCCGGCGCGCCAGGCGTCACCGGTGATGACGCGGGGCGTCAGGCAGGGCGGCACGGCGTCGAGCTCGATCATGAGCGTCCCGGAGGGCATCACACGTGCCGAGGCGGCATAGTTGCCGCCGGCGATGGTAACCGGCACATGTGCGAAATCGAGGCTGGATGCGGCGCCGGCGCGCACGACGGCACGGAACGCCGCCTGCGCGGCATCGTGGCGGGAGCAGTCGAGCATGGTCGTCGCCTCCTGCGAAAAACGAATGAGAAAAGCGGCATGGGATTTGAACATCGCGATCTCCATCGCAGACCCGGGCGGCGGGCAGAGCAATTCTGCCCCGGCGATCCGCCAGGTTTGCGACAAGGAAACGGCGATCTCGAAGGACTACGTCATGAGGACTATAAATCACACGGCTACGTCAGAAGTGGTCGTAATAAGCCGAGATTGGGCATTGCCTCGCAGTGCCGCTCGATCGACGAGTGGAGTGATCTTCTCGCCAGTCAGCCAACAGATGCAGGACATCTTCATGCGATTGCCCTCGATGGCATGCGGCAAGTCGATAACGCTTGAAGCTCTGGCGGCTCTGGGAGCGGAGACGCTGGCCGAGGTAATCGTTGCCCATGCCCATGCCCATGCCCATGCCCATGCCCATGTCCTACACCCACGCCCGGCGGCAAATGATGGCAGCGGTGACCGTGCTAAAATCTGGCCTGCATTATAAATCGGCTGGGTAAAAATAAGAATGGAGAACGGCTATGGATCAAGCTGCATCATGCATCAGTTCAGGCAGGCGCCCAGCCTCATGTCTCCCCTCATTTTGAGGCCGCAGGCGCCATTTAGCCGAAGAATCGATTGAGGCCTGTCGGCATTCCGGAAGGAATCCTGGCGGCCCGGTTCCGATTCCGATTGTTGCGCGCCGCC
>NZ_JAKGBZ010000008.1 GCF_021556475.1 Acidiphilium iwatense
TCAGCATGCGATAGAAGGGACAGGTCAGGAAGCTCGCTCACGCCTCCCGTCGAATCGTATCCGCCGTGGTCACGTCAATTCACAATCGATTCAACTGGCCGACGGACCAGGATGAGCAGATACGAATAGAGCGTGATCGACTTAAAGTCATCACGCTCTATCCTGTCACGAGGGCGTCAGGAGCGCTATATATGCCTATATGATGCACTCTCGGAGACCAGGACAGACAACCTGATACAGATCGCCGGACGGTGCGTTGGACCCGAACGCGGCGTGGATCTGGATTTTGCCAGCCGGGAACCGGGAGTGCGCGCGCAGCGGTCGATTTCGGCGGTCCAGAGTATGACCGTTGATTTCGAGGTTTGGTGTTAAATCAACCCTTCAGTGATTATCCCGCGGCACGCCGAAGCGTTCGGCGATGCGCTGATAGGCGACCGCTTGTTCCAGCACCGCGCCGGTTTCCAGCTGGCCGGTGAAGCGGCGATGGATTTCCTGCCACGGCGTCTGGTTCACCAGTTCGGGCAGTGTGAGTGCGGCACGGCGGGCTGAAAGTTCGGCCTCGTCGATCAGAATGTTGGCGCTGCGGTCCTTCAGATCGACGCGGATGCGATCGCCGGTTTTCAGCAGCGCGAGGCCGCCGCCTATTGCCGATTCAGGGCTGGCGTTCAGGATTGAGGGACTCCCGGACGTACCGCTCTGCCGGCCGTCGCCGATGCAGGGGAGCTGATTGACGCCTTTTTGCACCAGCGCGTCGGGCGGCAGCATGTTCACCACCTCGGCGGAGCCAGGATAGCCGATCGGGCCGCAATTGCGGATCACCAGGATGCAATCGGCGTCGATGTTCAGCGATGGATCGTTGATCCGGCCATGATAATCCTCCGGCCCCTCGAACACGATGGCACGACCCTCGAAGGCGTCGGGGTCGCCCGGCTCGCTCATGAAGCGGTCGCGGAATTCCCTGGAAATGACCGAGGTTTTCATGATCGCACTGTGGAACAGATTGCCGGTGAGCACGGCGAAGCCGGCACGCTCGGCGAGCGGGTTGGCGTAATCGCGGATCACGTCGGCATCGATGCCGCGCTTGCCGCGATTTTCCTCGCCGATGGTGCGGCCGGAGACGGTCAGCGCGGTTTCGCGGATCTTGCCATGGCGCATCAGCTCGCCGATCACCGCCGGCAGGCCGCCGGCGCGGTAATAGGCTTCGCCGAGATATTTGCCTGCCGGCATCATGTTGACCAGGAGCGGAATGTCGTAGCCGATCCGGTCCCAGTCATTGATGTCGAGTTCGACGCCGATATGGCGGGCGATGGCGATGATGTGGGGCGGACAGTTGGTCGACGCGCCGATCGCCGAGGCGCAGACGATGGCGTTTTCGAAGGCGTCTCGGGTGAGGATTTTCGACGGGCGAAGGTCTTCATGGACCATTTCGACGATGCGCCTGCCGGTTTCATAGGAGATCTGCGCGCGCTCGCGATACGGACCGGGAATCGCGGCGCAGCCGGGCAGCGACATGCCCAGCGCCTCGGCCATCGCGTTCATTGAACTTGCGGTGCCCATGGTGTTGCAATGACCCACGCTGGGGGCGGAGCCGGCGACCATGTCGATGAATTTGTCGTAGGCGATCGTGCCGGCGGCAAGGCGCCGGCGGGCTTCCCAGACCACGGTGCCCGAGCCGACCAGTTCGCCCTCGAAATGCCCGTCCAGCATCGGCCCCCCGGACAGAACGATCGCCGGCAGATCGACCGTGGCGGCGCCCATGATCATCGCCGGGGTGGTTTTGTCGCAGCCGGTGGTGAGCACCACACCATCGACCGGGTAGCCGAACAGCACCTCCACCAGACCGAGATAGGCGAGGTTGCGGTCGAGCGCGGCCGTCGGCCGCTTGCCGGTTTCCTGGATCGGGTGGACCGGAAACTCCAGCGGCACGCCGCCGGCGGCTCGGATGCCGTCGGCCACCCGTTTGGCCAGCTCGATATGGTGCCGGTTGCAGGGCGACAGGTCGCTGCCGGTCTGGGCGATGCCGATGATCGGCTTGCCCGATTGCAGCTCCTCGCGGGTCAGGCCGAAATTGAGGTAGCGTTCGAGATACAGCGCGGTCATGCCCGGATTGCCCGGATTGTCGAACCATAATGCGCTGCGCAGCTTCGGTTTCTGCTCCGGTGTCATTTTTCGATCTTTCAGTTCGACCAGCCGCCGTCGATCACATGGGCGACGCCGGTGGTGAAGCGCGATTCGTCGGCGGCGAGATAGAGTGCGAGGGCGGCGATTTCCTCCGGCGTGCCGAGCCGGCCCATCGGCTGGCGGGCGACGAATTCGGCCTCGACGGTGCTTGTATCCGTCCCGCGCGCTTCGGCGAGGGCGGCAATTCTTCCGCGCAGCGACGGGCTTTCCACCGTGCCGGGGCAGATCGCGTTGCAGCGGATGCCGCGCGTGACGAAATCGGCGGCGACCGATTTGGTCAGCCCGATCACCGCCGCCTTCGACGCGCCATAGGCGAAGCGGTTCACCGCGCCCTTGATGCTGCCGACAGTGGAGGCGACGTTGATGATCGAACCTCCGCCGGCTTCCAGCATCCCCGGCAGGAAAGCACGGATCATGCGGAACATCGCGGTCACGTTCAGATCGAAGGAGAATTGCCAGCCGGCATCGTCGCAATCGAGCACCGAGCCGTGATGGACGAAGCCCGCCGCGTTGACCAGGATATCGAGCGGCCCAGCCGATTTGACCATGGCGGCGATCGCAGCCGGGTCGGTCACGTCGAGTTTTTCCACGCGCGCGCCTGAAAGACCGGCGAGCAATCCGGCGTCCCGATCGGTCGCGATCACAGATGCGCCCTCGCGCAGTAAAGCCTCGGCGATCGCCCGCCCGATGCCCTGCCCGGCCGCCGTGACCAGCGCCGTCTTGCCCGCAACCCGTCCTGAATGTGACAAATCCGTTCCTCGCTCTATTGATTGTCCGGCGGCGCCATCTGGACCCGGCGTCGCTCCGTTGATACATGGCGATTACCAATAACCGACAGATGCGGCAAGCAGCATAAGCGGAACAGGAGGCGGCGAGATGGGCTCAACCTACCACATATACGATCCGCGCATGCGGCAGATGCTGCTGATGAATGCCGAGATCGAGCGTATCGCGACCGGGTTCCGCTGGGCGGAAGGTCCGGTGTGGTTCGGCGACGCCAATTGCCTGCTGTGGAGCGATATTCCCAACGACCGGATCATGCGCTGGTGGCCGTCCGGCGAGGTCGATGTCTATCGCAGCCCGGCACACTACACCAACGGCCATACTCGCGACCGGCAGGGACGGCTGGTTAGTTGCGAACACGGGCGGCGGTGCATCAGCCGCACCGAATATGACGGCGGCGTAAGCATCCTCGCCGATCGGTTCGACGGCAAGCGGCTGAATTCGCCCAACGATGTCGTGGTGAAGTCGGATGGCAGCATCTGGTTCACCGACCCCGATTACGGGATCATGTCCGACTATGAAGGCCATCGCGCCGAGAGCGAACAGGGCGTCTGCCGGGTCTATCGGCTCGATCCGGCGACCGGCGCGCTCATCGCCGTCGCCGAGGATTACGAGCGGCCGAACGGCATCGCCTTCAGCCCGGACGAAAAGCGCCTCTACATCGCCGATACCGGCTTCACCCATCGCGAGGGCGGGCCGCACCATATCCTCGTCCATGAGGTGATCGACGGCGTTCGGCTCGGGTCGGGACGGGTGTTCGCGGTTATCGAGCCCGGCTTCGCCGATGGATTCCGGCTCGACGAGCACGGCAATGTGTGGACCAGTTGCGGTTCGGGCAACGGCGTTGCGGTATTCGCGCCGGACGGCACGCCGCTCGGCAAGATCGAGATTCCCGAAATGGTCAGCAACGTGGCGTTCGGCGGCCCCAAGCGCAACCGCCTGTTCGTCACCGCGACGAGTTCGGTCTATTCCCTCTATCTCGGGGTGCGCGGGCATTCTATTTTATAGGCTTGCGGCGCGCGGGCGAGAAGGATGGGCATGATCGGCAGGCGGGGGTTCGTGGGCGCGGCGGCGGTGCTGGGCGCAGGTGTCAGTGCCGATGCCGCACGGGCGACGGGCGGCGAGATCGGTGGACCTCTCGATCGGGATGGGGTCGGGCGGATCGTGGATCGCGCCATCCTGCCGCTGATGCGGACGCACGGAATTCCAGGCATGGCGGTGGCGGTGACGCTGGGCGGCGCACATCATTTCCGCGAATACGGCATGGCATCGCGGCGCAACGGCCGGCAGGTCACGAGGGAAACCTTGTTCGAGATTGGCTCGGTCAGCAAGATCTTCGCCGGAACCCTGGCGTCCTACGCGGATAGTACGGGTGCGCTTTCGCTCTCCGACAGCGTCGCCCAACATTTGCCCGCCTTGCGCGGCAGCGGCTTCGATTCGATCAGCCTGCTGAACCTCGGCACCTATACCGGCGGCGATCTACCTTTGCAGGTGCCGGACGGGATCGCGACCATCCCGGAACTTCTGGCGTTTTTGAAACGCTGGAAGCCGGGCTATAAGCCGGGGGCGCGGCGGAAATACTCGAACATCAGCGCCGGGCTGCTCGGCCTGATCGCTGCACGGCGCCCTAGGGGCGGCGTATGACGAATTGGTCGAGACGCGCCTGTTCCCCGCCCTCGGACTGACCGGCAGTTATATCGACGTGCCGCCCGGCCGGATGGAGGACTACGCGCAAGGCCATACCCAGGCCGGCGCGCCGATCCGTATGCGGCCGGGGGTGCTGGCGGTGGAAGCCTATGGCGTGAGAGCCCGCGCCGCCGACCTGATCCGGCTGGTCGATGCGAATATGCGGCCGGGCAACCTCGACGGCATCTGGCGGCGGCCTATCGCCGCCACGCATCGGGGCTATTTCCGGTCGGGACCGCTGATACAGGATCTGATCTGGGAGCAGTATCCGTGGCCCGTCACGCTCAGCCGGGTGCTGGCGGGGAATTCCGACCGGATGATCTATCAGGCGACCGCCGCCAGCCGCCTGGCCCCGCCGCTGCGCCCGGAGACCGCGGCGCTGATCAACAAGACGGGTACGACCAACGGCTTCTCCGCCTATCTGGCGTTCGTTCCCGCGACTCGGGTCGGCATCGTGATGCTCGCCAACCGGAACTACCCGACCCCGCCGAAGGTGGACGCGGCATACCGGATACTGACGCGGCTGGGCGCTGAGCCATGACGATGCCTGAGCGGCCCGAGCGCAACCGCCCGTTCGTCACCGCGACGCGTTCGGTCTATTCCCTCTATCTCGGGGTGCGCGGGCATCCTATTCTATAGGCCATGGACGCCAAGACCGCTCTTCTGGTGATCGACGTGCAGCGCGATTTCTGCGCCGGCGGCGCGCTCGCCGTGCCGGACGGCGACGCGGTCGTGCCAATCGTCAACGCGCTGGCCCGGCATTATCCGACCGTCATCGTCACCCAGGACTGGCATCCGGCCAACCATATTTCCTTCGCCAGCCAGCATGACGGCCGCGCGCCGTTCGAAACGATCACTCTTGGTTATGGCGAACAGATTCTCTGGCCGGATCATTGCGTGATGGGCAGCGCGGGTGCCGCGCTGCATTCCGCGCTCGAGATTCCGCACGCCGCGCTGATCCTGCGCAAAGGGTCGAACCGCGCGATCGATTCCTATTCCGCCTTTCTCGAAGCGGATCGCGCGACCAAGACCGGACTCGACGGGTATCTGACATCGCGCGGCATCACCCAGATCGATCTCTGCGGCCTCGCCACCGATTATTGCGTCGCCTGGTCGGCGCTGGATGCACGGCGCTTCGGCTTCGAGGCGCGGGTGATCGAGCCGGCGTGCCGGGCAATCGATCTCGCCGGTTCGCTCGATGCCGCATGGCGGGCGATGCAGGCGGCGGGGGTCGCGCGGGCCGGCGCAGTCTGATACCAGCGCCGCATGGGCGGCATGGCGCTGACAGGAACGGGCGGGGTCGCGTGACATGACGCGGGGTCGCATTGTCGCGGCGCTTGTCGTTCTCGGCGTGATCGTCATCGGCGCGCTGTTCGGACCGCTGCTGGTGTCCGGCAATTATCATCGCGCGGCGATCGAGCGGCTGGCGAGCCGGCTAGCCGGGCGGCGGGTGACGATTTCGGGGCCGATCGAACTCGCGCTGATCCCCGATCCGCAATTGCGCGCGAGCAAGATCACCATCGGCGCACCCAATGGCGAGCGCACCACCGCCGCCTCGCTGAAGCTCGATCTCGCACCCGGCGCCCTGCTGCTCGGCCGGCTGCGCGCGACCAAACTAAGCCTGCGCGGACCGGATGTCGTGCTGCCCTGGCCGTTGCCCGGCGGCAGCGCGGCCGTGGCGCCGCCGCCCTGGCTCGCCTCGCTCCATGCCCGCATCGTCGACGGGCGGTTTCGCATCGGCGCGCTGAGATTGAGCCATGCCGATCTGTCGGTGTTCACCGGCGGGCCGCACGCGGTGCTCGCGGCGTCCGGCACCGCGCGTCTCGCGGGGGTGCCGGTGTCGGTCACTTTCGAACTCGACAATGCGGGTGGCGACCATCCGGCGCCGGTGACGGCATCGCTCGCGCCGACCGGCGCCAAGGGCGTGCGCCTGTCGTTCCGCGGCACGCTCGACCGCGCCAGCCTGCTCGCCGGCAGGCTCTCCGGCACCGCGTCCGCCGCCGCGATCGCCGATGCGGGGCTCAGCCATGTCCTCGTCGGCGGCGCGGCCGAATTGCGCGCCGATATCGCCGCCGATGGTCAGGCGATCGTGCTGCGCGGCATCGACGCCAGCCTCGGCCACACCGGTCTGGCGGGACGGGTGGCGATCGACCTGGTGCCTGGCGCGATGATCCGGTTCGATCTGACCGGGCACGACCTCGCGCCCGGTGCGGCACTCGGGCTGCTGCACGGCGTCGCGGGAACGGTGCCGCTCGCGGCATCGCTCGATCTGGACCGGATCGCCCTGGGCGGGATTGGGTTCGCGACATTGAAAGCTGATCTGGTTACCAAGCGGGGCGGCGTGCATATCCAGTCCTTGACCGGGGAATTGCCGGGCCGGGGCGCGGTGACCTTCGCCGGACGCATCGGCACGGCAGGCACGCTTGACGGACGCTTCACCCTGCGCTCCGCCGATCTTCGAGCGACTCTGGGCGCGATGGGCAAGGCATTGCCGGTTCTGGCGAACTGGCCCCATGGGTTCGGTGCCGCGACGCTGCGCGGGCGGATCGATAGCGCGGGGGGAACGCCCCCCGACATCCGGCTCGGCGGATTGCACGGTACGATCGGCGGCGGTGCCAGCAAACATGACCCGATGCCGGAATCGGCCTTCACCGGGGCGATCCACGTCATGGCAGGCAGGAAGACAACCCGCGTCGCGGCACGGCTCGATTTCGGCCGGTTGATCCTGACGCGCCCGGCGCTCTCGGGACTGTTCGCCGCCGCCGCGAAACCCGACCCGGCGCTCATCGGCCCGATCGTCCTCACCGCGCGGAGTGTCCGCCTGGACAGTGGCGGCGCGAAGCCGGCGATCCTTCCGATCGGCGATCGTCTGCTGATCGACGCCCGCCTCGGCGGCGGGATCGCGGTGCGGCTGGCGAGTCTGCGGATCGGCCATGCGATGCTGATCCTGCACGGCATCCGTGCCGCGGACGGCAGCGTGACCGCCGCGCGCGCCATGCTGACCGGGCCGGACGCGGCCACGACACTGCGCGGCATCATGCCTCTGCTCGCCGGGACGCGGACCGTGCCGAAATGGGCGAGGCTTCCGGTGTTCAACCAGCGTTTCGCCGCCGCCATCGCCGCCGCCGGACCGGCCAAGGCGCTGCATGCCGGCATGACGATGCATCTCGGCGCCGTCCGGCTCGCCGCAACGCCGGTCGCCGATCTGACAACCGGTAGCGCGGCCGGGCCGCTCAGCCTGCGTGCCCCGAGCGCGATCGCCCTGATCGAACAGCTCGGCGGCAAAACCATCCTCGGTGGGCGGAACGGGCTCGATTGGCCCGGTGCCGGGTCGGTCAGCCTGCGCGCCTCGGCCTTCGCGACCGGCGACATGCTCGGCATCGCCAATTTCGTCGGCTCGCTCGGCGCGCTGACCGCTTCGGGCCGGCTGACCCTCACGACCGGACCGGCGCCCCTTACGCTTGCGGGCGCCGTCGCCGCCGATACGCTGGTGCTGCCCGCGCCCCGCGCGTTGCTGGCACTCGCGGACACCGCTCTCGCCGCGAAACTCAAAATCGCGCTGCCGAGAATCACGGCTTCACGGGTCGATCAGTCGGAGGCGACCTTGGCGCGCAATGCCGCATTCGGCCTTTCGCTGGAGCAGGGCAAGCTGGCGCCGAGTCTGACGCTGGCGGTCGATCATGCCAGCGTTGTGGGCGGGCGGCTCGACGGTTCGGCGGAGCTGACCGGGGCGGCGGCGAAATCCCCGCCGACTCTGACGGTTGCCGGCCATCTCAAGGGGGCCGGAGCGGTGCGCATCGCGGCGATCGCCGCCGAGGCCGGGATCGCTTTGCCATTCACCAGCGGCAGCCTGGATCTCGCGACCAGCCTGACCGCGAGCGGGGGGACACCATCCGTCTGGCGCGGCGATCTTTCCGGCAGCCTGACCGGCTCGGGCAGCAAGCTCGGCATGGCTGGGATCGATCTTGTCAAAGCGGGTTCGGCATTGGGCGAAGCGGTCGCGGCAGAGCACCGGATCGGCCGGGTCGCGGCGGCGACCTTGCTGCGCGCAGCACTCGGTTCAGGACAGACCGAATTCGCCAAGGGCAATTTTTCGACGACAATCGCCAAGGGCAGGATCGCGATCGATACCGCCGGATTGACCGGCGAGAGCGGCAGACTCGCCGCCTCCGGCACGCTGGATCTCATTCATCGCCGGATCAGTCTGGATGCGACGGCGCGTCCGGTGGTTGCCGGGCACAAATCGGCGCCCGATCTGCCGGTCGCGATCGGCGGCGATCCGGCGCATCCCTCGGCGCGGCCGGAACTCGGTCCGGCGATGGGCTGGATCGGCAAGCACACGCCCCATCCGAGTGCACCATGAGGCAGCGAAGCTGGCAACTCGCGGCCTATGCGCTGCTCAATCTTGGGTTCTTCTTCTTCGACACCGCGCTGGGCCTGTTCGACGTCGCGACTTACGGGTATTTCACCGCGCGGCACGTCGCGCCTGTGCTGTTCGCGCTCGATTTCGTGATGGTGAGCGTGCCGATGCTGCTGGGCGGCTGGCTCGCCCATCTGCTCAACCGCCGTTTCGGGGTGCGCCGGGTCATCGGTCTCGGCTACGCGGTGGCGACCGGCGGGTTTCTGCTGCTTTACCTCTCGGGCCTGTATCGGATTCCGGCCTGCCTGCTGATCGTGAGCCTGCTGCTCGGCGTGCTGCTCAGCGCGATCCTGCCGGCTTTGTCGCGCTTCATCCGCGACGTGTTCGGCGCGGGGTCGGGCGCGGTGCTGGCACTCAAGCTCGATGCGTTGTTCATGGCGGTGGGAATGGTCGCGGGGGTCGGGTTCGGCACGGTCTGGTTCAACCGCGAGGGAATCGGTGTGTTCTTCCCCCTGGCGACCTCGTGTTTCGGCCTCGCGGGGGCGATCCATGTCGCATCGCTGTTCTTCCCCGGCGTGCTGCGCGACTATGCCGGGCCGGAAGCGCCGGCGCGCTGGTCGGCGGCACTCGCCACCGCGCGCCGCGCCGAAACCAAATGGCGCAGCCTGATGCTGCAGCCCGCATCGAATCTGGTCATCGTCCCGCTGATGGTGGGCCTGCCGGCCTTCGCCGAAACCCGGCATTATCGGGTGCTGCCGATGCTGGGCGCGATCGCGGCGCCGATCATCGTGCTCGCGGCACGGCGCACCGGGATGCTGACCGGGCGGCTCGTGGTGCCCGAGCGGCTGCTGCGCCGGATGATCGCGACGCGCGGGGCTGCGCTCTGGCCGATGGCGGGATTTTTGCTTCTTTACGGCATTGCGTTCCGCGCGGGTTCGCTGCCTGCGGTGTTCGCCCTGGTGTTCTGCGCCCATGTTCTGAGCAATATCGTCGCGGGAGCCGTGTTCTATGGGGTGCAGACCGAGTTTCCCGAGGGCGAGACCGCGGGCGCCAGCGCGCTGCAATCCCAGCTTTCGACCGGCGCCTGGGTGATCGCGGCGGTTCTTGCATCGGTGGTGATGGCGGTGCTGCCGCCGGAGGCCACCGTGGGGCTTTCGGCGATCGGGCTGGTGCTGGCGTTCGTCGTGCTGCGCGGGTCAGGCATGAGCGGGTTTCAACGCCGCGCCGAGTCGCCCATATCGAAATGAACCTGTTGGGAGCAAACCATGATCGAGCTGTACTACTGGACCACGCCGAACGGCCATAAGATCACGATCTTTCTGGAAGAGGCTGGAATTCTCTACAATATCCACCCGGTAAATATCGGCCAGGGCGACCAGTTCAAGCCCGAGTTCCTGCGGATTTCGCCGAATAACCGCATCCCGGCCATCATCGATACCGAACCCAGGGGTGGCGGTGCGCCGATCAGCGTGTTCGAATCCGGCGCGGTGCTGCAGTATCTCGCGGAAAAGACTGGGCAGTTCCTTCCCGCCGATATTCGCGGCCGCACCGAGGTGATGCAGTGGCTGTTCTGGCAGATGGGCGGGCTCGGCCCGATGGCGGGGCAGAACCACCATTTCAGCCAGTATGCGCCGGAAAAGCTGGACTACGCGATTACCCGCTATGTCAACGAAACCAACCGGCTCTACGCTGTGCTGAACAAGCGCCTTGCCGACCGGGAATTCGTGGCGGGCGACTACTCGATCGCCGACATGGCCTGCTATCCGTGGATCGTGCCGCATGAGCGGCAGGGCCAGAATCTCGACGATTTTCCGCATCTCAGGCGCTGGTTCCAGGCGATCTGGGACCGCCCGGCGGTCAAGCGTGCCTATGAGAAGGCGAAGGCCGTCTCGGAGGCGGCGACGGTGAACGAGGAATCCCGGAAAATCCTGTTCGGCCAGACCGCCAGGCACGTGGCTTGATATCAATGGCGCTGAGCGCTGGGCGAAGTTGCGTATCCATGGATTGCTTCGCCTTCGGCTCGCAATGACGCGGCATGGCCGGAATTATCGGATGAGAGCCGCGAGCAGCGAATCCAGCCGCTTGCGGCCTTCGGCCGTGGCGATCAGGCGATCCGGTGTGACTTCGAGATATCCGGCGAGCGTCGCCTGATCCACGATGCCCGGATCGAGCATGTCGTGGAGCGGAATGCCGGTTCGCGCCCGATAGGCGGCGGCGTCGATCCCCTCGGCGAGGCGCAGCCCCATCAGCAGGGCTTCGCGGGCGCGTTCATCCGGGGTGATTTTGACCTCCTCGACGCTGCCGTGGCTGTTTGCCTCGACGCGGGACGCCCATTCCTCGGGTGCGCGGTGGCGGCGGGTCGCGAGGAGGGTGTCGTCGATGGTGATCCGGCCATGGGCACCCGGCCCGATGCCCGCATAATCCTGATAGCGCCAATAGGCGAGATTGTGACGCGATTGCTGGCCCGGTCTGGCGTAGTTCGAGATTTCGTATTGTTCGAGGCCGAACCGGGTGGCTGCCTCGGCGGTGGCGTCATACAGCGCCGCCGCGTCGTCGTTCTCGGGGAGCACAAAATCACCGCGCGCGAAGCGGGTGGCAAATTGCGTGCCCGGCTCGATGGTGAGCTGATAGAGCGATAAATGGTCGAACCCCAGTGCCAGCACCCGACCCAATTCGTCGCGCCAGTTTGAGAGGCTCTGACCCGGCTGCGCATAAATCAGGTCGAAGCTGGCACGCGGGAAGATCGACCTTCCGAGTTCCGCCGCCGCGATCGCTTCCGCCGCCGAATGCTGGCGGCCGAGAAAGCGCAGCGCCGCATCGTCCAGGCTCTGCACGCCGATTGACACGCGATTGACCCCCGCGCCTCGGTAGCCCTTGAAGCGTTCGGCCTCGATGCTGGTGGGGTTGGCTTCGAGGGTGATTTCGAGATCTGGCTCCGGGGCAAACAGGGTCGTTGCATCGTCGATCAAGGCAGCGACGCTGTCCGGCGCCATCAGGCTCGGCGTGCCGCCGCCGAAGAAGATCGAGGCGAGGCGCCGTTTGCCGAGGCGCTCAGCCTCGAACGCAAGTTCGGTGCGTAACGCCTTGATGATGCGGTTTTCAGGGATATGCTCGCGGACATGGGAATTAAAGTCGCAATAGGGGCATTTGGCGCGGCAGAACGGCCAGTGGATATAAAGGGCGAGCGGTTGCATCGGCGCGTTCCTACCATGCCTTGCGCCGGAATGGCATCTGGGGCATATCGCGCGGGTCGGCATCCCTCGTATGGGGATTGGCCGATAATTCGCACACGGAGCGCCTTCCCAGCACGCTGGGTCCGGTGCCGCAAGGCCAGGCTCCGTGGAGGTTCAACCGGACGATCGTTCACCCGACGATCACAGAAAGGAATTTCGCCCATGGCGATGCCAGACGTTTCGCTGCGCCAGTTGCTCGAATCCGGCGTTCATTTCGGCCACAACACGCGGCGCTGGAACCCGCGCATGGCGCCCTATTTGTTCGGCGTGCGCAACCAGGTTCACATTATCGATCTGCAACAGACCGTGCCGATGCTGGAACGCGCGCTGCGCGAGATCCGCAACGTCACCGCCGGCGGCGGACGCGTGCTGTTCGTCGGCACCAAGCGCGCCGCAGCCGAGCATATCGCCGATTCGGCCAAGCGCTGCGGCCAGTACTACGTCAACCATCGCTGGCTCGGCGGCATGCTGACCAACTGGAAGACCATCACCAATTCGATCCGCAAGCTGCGCCAGATGGAAGAGACCGTGAGCGGCGAAGCCCAGGGCCTGACCAAGAAAGAGGTGTTGAACCTGTCGCGCGAGCGCGACAAGCTCGACCGCGCGCTGGGCGGCATCAAGGAGATGGGCGGGCTGCCGGACATTCTGTTCATCATCGACACCAACAAGGAAAAGCTCGCGGTCGAGGAAGCCAACAAGCTCGGCATTCCCGTCGTCGCGGTGCTCGATTCCAACTCCGACCCCACCGGCGTCACCTATCCGATCCCCGGCAATGATGACGCGATCCGGGCGATCACGCTGTATTGCGATCTGGTCGCCGGGGCGGTGCTCGACGGCATCAGCGCCGAGCTCGCCGCGTCGGGCGCCGATATCGGGGCCGCCGAGGAATTGCCGGCGGATGCGACGATCGAGGATGCCGAAGCGCACGCCTGAGTTTTGACGAGCTGACAAGGAGAACGGCCATGGCCGAAATTACCGGCGCAATGGTGAAGGAACTGCGCGAGAAGACCGGCGCGGGCATGATGGACTGCAAGAAGGCGCTGACCGAGGCGGGCGGCGACATGGAAGCCGCGATCGACTGGCTGCGCAAGAAAGGTCTTGCCGCCGCTGCGAAGAAATCCGGCCGGGTTGCCGCCGAGGGACTGGTCGGCGTCGCGCACGAGGGCAACAAGGCGGCGATGGTCGAGGTGAATGCCGAGACCGATTTCGTCGCGCGCAACGATGCGTTCCAGGGTTTCGTCGAGACCGTGTCGAAGCTCGCGCTCACCGTGGGCGAGGATGTCGAGGCGCTGAAATCCGCGACCTATCCGGGCAAGGACCACAGCGTTGCCGACGAACTCACCCAGATCATCGCGACCGTGGGCGAGAACATGACGATCCGCCGCGCCGCGGTGATCGAGGTTTCGCAGGGTGCCGCGGCGTCCTATGTGCATGGCGCGCTGAAGCCGGGCCTCGGCAAGATCGGCGTTCTGGTTGCCCTCGAAGGCAACGCCGAGGAGGCGCTGTTCGCGCTGGGCCGGCAGCTTGGCATGCATATCGCGGCGACGCGGCCGGATGCGATCAGCATCGCCGATATCGATCCGGCGGCCGTCGAGCGCGAAAAGGCGATCTTCGCCGATCAGGCACGCGCTTCCGGCAAGCCGGATGCGATCATCGAAAAGATGGTCGATGGAAGGGTGAAGAAATACTACGAGGACGTGGTTCTGCTCGAACAGACCTGGGTTCATGACGGCGAGCTGAAGGTGCAGAAAGTGCTGCACAATGCGGGCGCCGATGTGACGCGCTTCGTGCGCTTCACCCTGGGCGAAGGCATCGAAAAGGAAACCACCGACTTTGCCGCCGAAGTCGCCGCGGCGGCGGGAGTTTAAGCAAGAAAGGGTTCTTTTTTATAAAAGAACCAAAAAACTTTTCCATGTTGGGCCGGTGGCGCGATGATTTCGCGGCACCGGCCCTGATTATAAGTCAGGATTTTCAGGATCACTCGGTCAGTTTCGTCAGGCGGTGCTCATGAAATTAACGCTGAATGCAGTCGGGCGGTTTTCGGCCGCCATCCTATTCGCTGCCATGATCGGGGCGGCACCGATTGCGCGAGCCAAGCCGCCATCGGCTGCGGTGCGCCAATATGTCGTGACGGCGGCCCGCGCGCTCCAGCAGCAAATCACCGCCGTTGCTTACATTCACCGCGCATCCCTGCAACGCGATCTTGGCGGAAGTTCGGCACGTGTTCTTGTCTTGTTTTCCGTCGATCGAAACGGGCATGTTTCGATGCACCGGATTTACCGCTCAAGCGGCGATCCGCGATTTGACGACGATGTGTTGCGCTGGACTACGCCGATGACGTTTCCGCCGTTCCCCGCATCGATCAAGCGTTCTCGCCTCGCGTTCGTTTTGCCTGTGGTCT
The DNA here is from genome assembly GCF_021556475.1 of Acidiphilium iwatense. GTDB lineage: Bacteria > Pseudomonadota > Alphaproteobacteria > Acetobacterales > Acetobacteraceae > Acidiphilium > Acidiphilium iwatense. The sequence continues at coordinate 14,645 of NZ_JAKGBZ010000008.1, forward strand.
TTGCGCCGCGCCCATAGTTCGCGCCTGCCATCCTACACCGAAAAATACTTCGCTTTCGGGTTGAGCACGACGATCGCGCTGGTCGATTGCTCGGGGTGCAACTGGAACTCGTCGGACAGCGACACGCCGATCCGCTCGGCATCGAGCAGGCGCAAAAGCTGCGTCTGGTCCTCCAGCTTCGGGCAGGCCGGATAGCCGAACGAGTAGCGCGAGCCGCGATAGGACTGGCTCAGCATTTTTTCCATGTCGCGATCGTCCTCGCCGGCGAAACCGAGTTCCGCGCGGATGCGCTTATGGGTGTATTCCGCCATCGCCTCGGCCATTTCGACCGAAAGCCCGTGCAGATAGAGATAGTCCTGATAACGGTTGTCCTCGAACCACGCGCGGGCGATCTCGGAGGATTTCTGGCCCATGGTGACGATTTGCAACCCGATCACGTCACGCTCGGCATCGTCGATGTCGCGGAAGAAATCGGCGATACACTCGCCGTCCTCGCGCGGCTGGCGCGGCAGAGAGAAGCGCGCGACTTCCGTGGCGCCGTCGGGCTCGAACAGGATCAAGTCGTTGCCCTGCCCCGCGGCTTTCCAATAGCCGTAGATCGCCTGGGGTTTGAGAATGTCCTCGGCGTCGCACAGCGCCAGCATGCGCTTCATGATCGGGCGGAGTTCCTGGCGCGCCCAGCCCATGAATTCGTCGAGCGATTTGCCCTGCTTGCGGAAGCCCCACTGGAACTGGAACAGCGAGCGCTCGTTGATGAACGGCACTAACGCTTTCGGCGGCGCCTCGATCATCCTGGTACCCCAGAATGGCGGCTCGGCGATGGCGACGCTTTCGGTCAGGCGGCGACGGCGGAATTGGGCGGCGTTGACATCGACGGGGGCAAAACCGCGCGCGTCGGCCTGCCCCAATGTGCGTTTGGTGTTGCGTGGCTTGCCTTTGCGTTTCGCCTGGATCGCCGCGAGATAATCGTCGAGTCCGTTGCCGGTGACCCGATCCATCAAATGCAGACCGTCGAACGCATCGCGCGCGTAGGCGACCCGACCGCCGGCATAGGCCGCGACGCAATCCTCCTCGACATAGTTGCGGGTGAGCGCGGCGCCCCCGAGCAGGACCGGAATGTCCAGTCCCTGACGGGTCATCTCCTCCAGATTTTCCCGCATCACCACGGTGGATTTCACCAGTAGCCCGGACATGCCGATGGCATGAGCCCGATGCTCGCGCGCGGCATGCACCATGTCGGCGAGCGGCACCTTGATCCCGAGATTGACCACGCGATAGCCGTTATTGGTGAGGATGATATCGACCAGGTTCTTGCCGATATCATGCACGTCGCCCTTCACCGTGGCGAGCACGATGGTGCCTTTTTCCTGGCCTTCGACGCGTTCCATCATCGGTTCGAGATAGGCGACGGCGGCCTTCATGGTTTCCGCAGATTGCAGCACGAAGGGCAACTGCATCTTGCCGGCACCGAACAATTCGCCCACCACCTTCATGCCGTCGAGCAGGATGTCGTTGATGATGTCGAGCGGGTCGTGGGTTTTCAGCGCCACGTCGAGTTCGTCGGTCAATCCCTTGCGGTCGCCATCGACGATGCGGTCCTTCAAGCGGCCCTCCACCGTTTCGGCGCGGGTCTTCTTGGTCGCCTCGACGGCCTTGCGGTCGGCGAACATGTCGAGCACGCGATGCAGCGGATCGTAGCCTTCGCGGCGGCGATCGAAGATCAAATCCTCCATCACCTGCACTTCTTCCAGTGCGATCAGATGCAGCGGGCGGATTTTCGAGACATGCACGATCGCGCCGGTCATGCCGGCCTTGACCGCGAGATCGAGAAACACCGAGTTCAGCACCGCGCGCGCCGCCGGGTTCAATCCAAACGAGATGTTGGACAGTCCGAGGATGATCTGGATGTCGGGGAATTCGTCGCGGATCGCCTTGATCCCTTCCAGCGTCCACTGGCCAAGCTTGCGGTCGTCCTCGTTGCCGGTGGCGATGGTGAGCGTTAGCGGGTCGATCAGCAGATCGCTTTGCGGCAAGCCGTGCTGGTTGCAGGCGACATCGACCAGCCGACGGGCGATTTCGAGTTTCTGCGCCGGCTGCTTCGCCATGCCCACCTCGTCGATGGTCAGCGCGATCACCGCGGCGCCGAATTTCTTCGCGAGTTTCAGCCGGTCGCGCGCGATGTGCTCGCCATCCTCGAAATTGATCGAGTTGATGATCGGCTTGCCGCCGTGCAGCTTCAGCGCCGCCTCGATCACCGGGGTTTCGGTGGAATCGATCACCAGCGGCGCATTCACCGACGAGGTGAACCGCGTGATCACCTGGTTCATCTCGGCGATTTCGTTACGCCCGACGAAGGCGGTGCAGATATCGAGCGCGTTGGAGGCTTCGGCGACCTGCTCGCGACCCACCGCGACGCAACCGTCCCAATCGGCTTTTTCCTGCAATTGTCGCCACTTTTTTGAACCATTGGCGTTGCAGCGCTCGCCGATCGAGAAATAGCTGTTTTCCTGGCGCAGCGGGGTCGCGCCATACAGGCTCGCGACCGAGGGAATCCATACCGGCTTGCGCGGCACCGGCGCGGGTCGATGGTTGCCGAGACGCCGCAGCATCGCATCCAGCGCCTCGATATGCGGGGTGGAGGTGCCGCAACAGCCGCCGATCAGGTTGATGCCGTCTTCGACGACGAAGCGCTCCATCCAGCTCGCGAGTTCGGCGGCACCGAGCGGGTAATGGGTTTTGCCATCCACCAGTTCCGGCAGGCCGGCATTGGGCTGCACCGAAATCAACCTCGGCCAGTTCTGCGCGAGATAGCGCACGTGCTCGGCCATTTCCTGCGGCCCGGTCGCGCAGTTCAGGCCCATCAGCGGTACGTCGAGCGCATGAACCACCGTCGCGGCGGCGGCGATATCGGGCCCCACCAGCAGCGTGCCGGTGGTTTCCACCGTGACCTGAACGAAAATCGGCGTATTGCGGCGAAGTTCGGCGCGGGCGATTTTCGCCCCGTTCACCGCCGCCTTGATCTGCAGCGTGTCCTGGCAGGTTTCGATCAGGATGGCATCGACCCCGCCATCGATCAGGCCCCGGCATTGCTCGGCGAGGCCGGCTTCCAGCGTGTCGTAATCGATATTGCCCAGACTCGGCAGTTTGGTTCCCGGCCCGACGCTGCCGACCACGAAACGGTCGCGCCCATCGGCGAAACTTTCCGCCGCCTCGCGCGCGAGTTCGCCGGCGATGCGGTTGATTTCGCGGGCGCGATCGCCCAACTCGAATTCGGCCAGGGTGATCGGCGAGCCGCCGAAGCTGTTGGTTTCCACCATATCCGCGCCGGCCGCGAAATAGCCGCGATGGATGTCGCGGATCAGGTCGGGGCGTGAAAGGTTCAGCACTTCCGTGCAGTTTTCCTTATCCCAGTAGTCGCGCTCGACATCGAGGGTCAGCGCCTGGACGCGCGCACCCATGCCGCCATCGCAGAGCAGGACACGGTTTTTCAGGACATCGAGCAGATGGGATCTGGACATGATCTTGCGGGATATAGCATGGCCGCACCATTTCCAAATCCATGAGCGGGCAGCGAGGTGATATGCGGATTCCGGTGATCTTCGGCGGCGATGTCGCACCGGACGACGCGGTGCTGATCGAGGGCGACGCCCCTGCCCCGCCGGCGGCGTGGGTGGAGCGGTTCCATCTGCCCGCCAACCCGCTCCACGGCGTCGGCTGCGCCTGTTGCGCGCCGCGCGGGCCGGCGGCCGAGGCCCTATCCCGCCTGTTTCTGGCGCGGGCGCGGGGCTCGAGCCGGTTGTTCCCCCGCCTCGTCGTGGTCGCGAGCGATCGAGGGATTGCGGCGGTGCGGGCCGCGCTGATCGCCGATCCGGTGACAACGGCGCATTTCATGGAATGACATTAAGTTAGATATATTGACATACGGCTTGCGTTCGTGCATTGTTCCCTTGCAACACAGGGAGCAAAACGATGCCCGAGCGCCGCGACTGGACCGAAGCCGCCGATAACACGATCCGCCGGATGCGCGCCGACGGCGCGACCTGGGCCGCGATCGGCGCCGTGCTCGGGCTGTCGCGCAACACGATCATCGAGCGGGGACGGCGCATCCACGCCGCGGGCGGCCCGGTGCAGACACAGCGTCCGCCCCGCCCGCCGGAGGATGATCCGAATCGCGGCCCGCTGCCTGCCGGTCATCCGATTTCCTGGGGACTTCTGACCGCCGGTACTGTGCTGGAAGGCGTCGCCTACACGCCGCTCTCGGCCGAACGGCGGGAGGCCGGCCGATGAACGTCGTACGTGCGCAACGGGCGGGCACCGTGCTGGGTTCGGGCGTTGGCTTGCCCCGGGCGATACGCCCCTGCCCGGCCATCATCGAGGCGTCGAATCCGCTCGCCGCCCTGACCGAACGGCTGGAGGAAGCCGGCGCCACGCTGCTCGCTTTGCCGAATACCGGCTATTCGCCGCATCTGCGCATCATGCGCTACGAGGTGGTCCATAGCGCGCTCGACGCTTATGGCTGGCAGCCGGTAAGCATCCGCCCGCCGCACCCGAGCAATGCGGCGATCGACCGGATGGACGAAGCCTTCGCCTGGCTCGCCCTGATCCCGGAGGAACGGTTTCTGCTCCGCCGGATCGTCGGCGCGCGGGCATTGACCCATCCGCTCACCGGCAGGCATCTGTTCCCCTGGCGCCGGCTCGGCGGCGTGCTGGGAGCGGACCATAAATCGGTGCAGCGCTGGCACCGCGACGGGTTGGGATTGATCCTTGCGGCACTCGAATGACCACCCCGCCTTGCCCAAACCGACACATCGGGCTAAGCCGCCGCATCCTTATTCCAGATCGAGTGTCATTCCATGAAGCAGCAGGCGAATCTGATCCGCGCCGGCCAGGTGATCGAGCACGACGGCCGCCGCTGGACCGTGCTCAAGCAGCAGATCATCACCCCAGGCAAAGGCGGCGCGTTCATCCAGGTGGAAATGCGCGACCTGAAAACCGGCAACAAGACCAACGAGCGCTGGCGCACCGCCGATACCGTCGAGCGGCTGATGACCGACAACCGCGACTACACCTATTCCTATACCGACGGCGATAACCTGGTGCTGATGGACGGTGAAAGCTTCGAGCAGTTCCTGGTGCCCGCCGGCCTGCTGGGCGATCAGGCGCCGTTTCTGCAGGACAACATGCAGGTCATGATCGATCTGGTCGAAGGCGAGCCGGTCGGCATCCATCTGCCCGCCACCGTCACCCTCGAAATCGTCGAAGCCGACCCGGTGGTCAAAGGCCAGACCGCCTCGTCCTCCTATAAACCGGCAAAACTCGCCAACGGCGTGAAAACCATGGTGCCGCCCTTCGTCGAAGCCGGCGAACGCGTCGTCGTGCGCACCGAAGACGCGAGCTACGTGGAACGCGCCAAGGGGTGAAAGCAAGGCCAGGGCTCCGCCCTGGACCCGCCAAAGGCAGAGCCTTTGGAATCCAGTATTGGCATCTGTCTGATGGGGGACGGTGCGGTCTCGAACAATCCTCTGCCCCCATCAGACAGATGCCCGCTATCGGTTCTAAGGGCTGAGCCCTTAGTGGGGTTCCAAGGGGCAAAGCCCCTTGGCCTTACTTCACCCTAGGAGTGTTTCGACATGGTACCGCGGCGTTCCGCGCATATGACGATCATGGTGACGGCGGCGCAGAAGGCCGCGAAGCGGCTGATTCGCGATTTCAACGAGGTCGAGCATCTTCAGGTTTCGGTGAAGGGACCGTCGGATTTCGTCAGCCAGGCGGATCTGCGGTCCGAGCAGGTGATTCTGGAAGAACTGGATCGGGCGCGGCCGGGTTATGGCTTTCTGATGGAGGAAAGCGGGAAGCGCGGCTCGGAGAACTGGGCGTGGCGCTGGATCGTCGATCCGTTGGATGGCACGACCAATTTTTTACATGCGATTCCGAACTGGGCGATTTCGATCGCGCTCGAGAAGCGCCTGCCGGATGGCGGCTCGGAAATCGCGGCCGGGCTGGTGTTCGCACCCGCGCTCGATGAGATCTATTGGGCGGAAAAAGGTGTCGGCGCCTATCTGAACGACCGGAGGCTGCGGGTTTCCGCCCGGCAGGACTGGTCCGAGGCATTGTTCGCGACCGGGATTCCTTTCGCCAAGACCGCGCCGCGCAACCGGCTTGCCTTCGCGCGCGTGCTCGGCGGCCTGATGCCGGAAACCGCCGGCGTGCGACGCTTCGGCGCGGCCTCGCTCGATCTGGCCTGGACCGCTTCCGGCCGGTTCGATGGATACTGGGAACTCGGCACCCATGAATGGGACGTTGCGGCTGGGATTCTGCTGGTGCGCGAGGCGGGCGGCTATGCGACCGATCCGGCCGGGCACGATCGCGTGACCGGCGACGTGGTTGCCGGTAATCCGCATTTACAGCCGCGTTTGCGGGAATTGGTCGCCGAAGCGATGGGGGCGGCGAAAGCCTGATCGCGACCGGCCATTGAGCGTGACGCGGCTTCTACGCTACTGTCCCGCGCGATGAGGCAATCGCGGGTATTTTCAGGCTTCGTCCTGCTTGCGGGCGTCCTTGGCGCCTGCGGGATCGTGCCATCGTCCGTGGCGCAGATCGTCGTGAACCAGCAGGCGTTGCGGCAGCTTTCGGGCCACAAGCCGGCGCCATCGACCGTCCACCGGCCGGCGCCGCGCATCGCCCGTCGCGTCATCCGGCATCATGCGGTCGTGCGGCCTTTGCCCTTGCCGCCACCGCCCCCGCCGCAAATCGCAACGGCTCATCAGCCGCCGCCACCGAAACCGAAGCCGCCGCGTGCCGTCACCCTGGTATTTTCCTCCACCGCGGCAGAGCTTCAGGCGGCTCAATCGCGCGATCTCGCCGGCTTCATCGGCGCGATGCCCGATCCCGCCGCGCATTTCGTGATCCAGGCGACCGCACCGGGGATCGCGAGCGACCCATCGGTCGCGCGCCGTCTCTCGCTCAATCGCGGCCTCGCGGTGCGGGCCGTTTTGCGCCGCGCGGGCATCAAATCCGATCACATCATCGTCCAGGCGCTCGGCGATCCGCCGGGAATGCCGGACAACCGCGCCGTGCTGACCGAAATTCCGTGAGGCAAACGCCGTCATGACCCGACCGAACCGCTATCTGATCCGCATGCTGGTGTTTCTGGTCCTGGTCTACGGGCTTGCCGCCCTCATCGCGCCGACGCTCGCTAAATTCTATATGGCCAATCCGGTGATCAACTCGGTGATCGTGGTGGTCGAGATTTTCGGCATCGCCTGGAATCTCCGGCAGGTTCTGCGCCTTTCGCCGGAGGTGGACTGGGTCGAGCGGTTCCAGCGCTCGCGCGCATCGATCGAACAGGGGCCGAAACCGCGCCTGTTGCTGCCGATGGCACGGATGTTCGGCGCACGCAGCGATGACGGCAAGCGGATGACATTGTCGGTGGCCGGAATGCGCTCGATGCTCGACGGCATCGCGAGCCGGCTCGACGAAAGCCGCGAATTGTCCCGCTATGTGACGGGCGTGATGATTTTTCTCGGTCTGCTCGGCACGTTCTGGGGATTGCTGAAAACCGTCCATGCCGTCGCCGAAGTGATCGCCGCGATGAATCTCGCGGGCGGCGACGTGAACGCGATGTTCGCGCAGCTCAAGGCCGGGCTCGCCGGGCCGCTCGCCGGCATGGGTACGGCGTTTTCCTCCTCGATGTTCGGGTTGTCGGGCGCGCTGATCCTCGGGTTTCTCGACCTCACCGCCGGACAGGCGATGAATCGCTTCTTTAACGAGCTGGAGGAATGGCTCGCCGGGCTGACGCGGGTATCTTCGGGTGCGCTCGGCCATGACGGCGAAGCCCCGATACCCGCCTATGTCCAGGCATTGCTCGAACAGAGCGCGGAAAACATCGAATCACTGCAGCGCGTGCTGACCCGCCACGAGGAAAGCCGGACGCAAACTTCGCAGGCGACCCAGACCCTGACCGAGCGGATGAACACGCTGACCGAGGCGATTCATAATTCGCATCGCATCATGCTGAAAATCGGCGAGACTCAGGCCGCACTCGCGCGCATCGTCGAACAGGATGATCGGGCCGGCGATGAAATTTCCCGTGCGCATCTGCGCAATATCGAATTGCTGCTGGCGCGGCTGATCGCCGAGGCGGAACAGGGCCGGGTACAGGGCGTCGCCGATCTGCGCCAGGATCTGAAAATCCTGACCCGCACGGTCGCGGCCCGGTTCGACGACGTGAGGAGCTGAGCCATGGCGCTGCAATCGCGCCGGCGCGGCGGCAACGGGCTCGATATCTGGCCCGGCTATGTCGATGCGTTGTCGACGCTGCTGATGGTGACGATTTTCGTCCTTCTGGTGTTCGTGCTGGCTGAGGCGTTTTTGTCGGCGGCGCTGTCGGGCAGCGACAAAACCATCTCGACGCTGCGCGGCGAGGTCGCGCAGCTTTCCCATGTTCTCGCGCTGGAAAAATCCAAGACCGCGTCCTTGCAGGACGAGCTTGCCAGCATGGCGTCGCTGGTGAGGGCGACCAAGGCGAAGAACGCGGCGCTCGAGACAGCGCAGGCGGCGAACGCCACGCAACTCGCCGGCCAGGTCAAGCTGAACGCGACGGCGTTGCGGGAGGTTTCGCTGCTCGACCAGCAAATCGCCGCGTTGCGCCTGCAACTCGCGACCCTCGCGGCGGCGCTGAATGCGGCGCAGCAGAAGGATCAGGCGCAGCATGTGCAGATCGCCGATCTCGGCCGCAGGCTGAACGAGGCACTGGCGCGCAAGGTGCAGAAACTTCAGCTCTACCGCAGCGAGTTTTTCGGCGAGTTGCGCAAGGCGCTGACCGGCGAGAAGAACATCAAGATCGTCGGCGATCGCTTCGTGTTCGAGAGCGCGGTGCTGTTTCCCTCGGACTCGGCGCGCCTGTCGGGAGCCGGCAAGCAGGAGATCGCCGCGGTTGCCAAGGCCATCGAAAAAATCGCGCCGAAAATCCCGCCGCATCTGAACTGGGTACTGAGTGTCGCCGGCTATGCCGACAAGGAAGCGATCAAGGGCGGGCGCTACAAGAACAATTTCGATCTCTCCGCAGCGCGCGCATTGTCGGTCCTGCATCTGCTGATCGCCGATGGCGTACCGAAAAACCGGGTGATCGCCAGCGCGTTCGGCTCGAACCATCCGATTGCCGCGGGCAACGCGCCGAACGATCTCGCCAAGAACCGCCGCATCGAGTTCCGGCTGACTTCGGCGGATTGAAACGTCAGGCGACCAGCGGGGCCCGGAGTGCGGCGATGCGGGCCCAGGTATCGGCGGCGTCCTCGTCGAACAATTCGGCGAGTTTCTTCATCATCGTGCCGCCGAGTTCTTCGGCGTCGACCAAAGTGACGGCGCGGCGATAATAGCGGGTGACATCGTGGCCGATGCCGATGGCGGTGAGTTCCACCAGGTCGCGGTTTTCGATGTCGCGGATCACGTCGCGCAGATGGCGTTCGAGATAATTGCCCTGGTTGACCGATAACGTGCTGTCATCGACCGGTGCCCCATCGGAAATCACCATCAGGATGCGCCGGTGCTCGGGCCTGGCGAGCAGCCGCCGATAGGCCCAGGCCAATGCCTCGCCGTCGATATTCTCCTTGAGCAGGCCTTCGCGCAGCATCAGGCCGAGATTGCGCCGCGCGCGCCGCCAGGGCTGGTCGGCGGATTTGTAGATGATGTGGCGAAGATCGTTCAGGCGTCCCGGATTGCGGGGCTTGCCTTCGGAAACCCATTTCTCGCGGCTCTGCCCGCCTTTCCAGGCGCGCGTGGTGAAGCCGAGAATTTCCACCTTCACCGCGCAGCGTTCCAGCGTGCGGGCGAGAATATCGCCGCACATCGCCGCGACAGAGATCGGCCGGCCGCGCATCGAGCCGGAATTGTCGATCAGCAGGGTGACCACCGTGTCGCGGAATTCGGTGTCGCGCTCGCGCTTGAAACTCAGCGGCAACAGCGGATCGGCGACGACGCGGGCGAGCCGCCCGACATCGAGCAGCCCTTCCTCGAGATCGAATTCCCAGGCGCGCTGCTGCTGTGCCAGCAGGCGGCGTTGCAGGCGGTTGGCGAGTTTTGAGACCACACCGTGCAGATGCTGCAATTGCTGGTCGAGTTGCTGGCGCAGCCGGGCCAGTTCCTCGGTGTCGCAAAGCTGATCGGCTTCGATCTCCTCGTCATAGGCACGGGTGAAGGCGCGATAGGCGGCGTGTGGATCGCCTTCCGGGGATTTGCGGCGCTGCTGCGGGCCGGCGGGAGCTTCATCCGCCGCTTCCGCGCCCTCATCCTCGGTATCCTCGTCGGCCTCCGCGTCCGCGCTCTCGGTTTCCATCGATTCTGGCGCCTCGGCGAGCATCTGTTCGGCGTCCGGCCTGGAATCGCCGTCGCCGTCGCCGGAATTGTCCTGCTGAAGCGATTGCTCGCCCTGATCGCCGGTATCCTGGCTTTCCTCGCCCTCCTCAGACTCCGCCTCGCCTTCGGCGAGATCGAGCGCCGCGAGCAGGCGGCGCGCGGCGCGGGCGAAGCCGTCCTGGTCCTGCCGTTCGGCGGCGAGATCGTCGAGCGCCTGTTCCGCGCTCGGCGGCAGCGTGCCGCGCCAGAACTCCATGACGTGCCGCGCGGCCTCGGGCACCGCTGCCGGGTCCATCCGCTCGCGTGCGAGCAGGGCAAGCGCCTGAGAAATCGGCAACTGGTCGCGCCGGCTCATCCGGTCGAGTCCCTCGGCTTCGGAATCCTCCTGCAATTTCCGGCACAGATTGGCCGCGACCCCTTCCATGTGGGCGGCGCCGACGATCTCGACCCGCGCCTGCTCCAGCGCGTCATAGGCGTCGCGCGCCTCGCGGGCGACCGGGGCGCGGGCGGCGTGAACGCTGTCGTCATGATAGCGCAGCCGCAGCGCGATCGCGTCCGCGATGCCGCGCAGCCGCGCCATCTCGGCGGGCGGCAGTGCGCGCGTGGGCGCGGGCAGACGGGCGCGCTTGCCGGCGACACCGGCAGCACCGGGCTGATAAGCGACCTGAACCTCGTCGCTGCCGGCAATTGCGCGCATCGCACCGGCAGTCGCGCGCTTGAACTCCTCGCTGCGGGAGGTTTCGCCGGCCATAGGCTCAGGCTGACCGGCGCGGCATCACGCCGGTTTCGACCTCATCATTGAAGCAGCGCTGATAGTATTCGGCGACCGTGCTGCGCTCCGCCTCGTCGCATTTGTTCAGGAAGGTCAGGCGGAACGCGAAACCGAGATCGCCGAAGATGTGAGCGTTTTCGGCCCAGGTGATGACGGTGCGCGGCGACATCACGGTCGAGATATCGCCGTTGATGAAGCCGGCGCGGGTGAGATCGGCCAGCGCCACCATGCTTTCAATGCGCTTGCGTTCGGCGGCGTTGCCCGGCTCGATTCCGAGTTTCGCCATCACGATCGCGACTTCCTGGCCGTGCGGCAGGTAGTTCAGCGTGGCGACGATGTTCCAGCGGTCCATCTGGCCCTGATTGATCTGCTGGGTGCCGTGATAGAGGCCTGTAGTGTCGCCGAGGCCGACCGTGTTCGCGGTGGAAAACAGCCGGAACGCCGGATGCGGGCGGATCACCCGGTTCTGGTCGAGCAGGGTGAGCTTGCCTTCCACTTCCAGCACCCGCTGGATCACGAACATCACGTCCGGCCTTCCGGCATCGTATTCATCGAACACCAGCGCACACGGGTGCTGCAGCGCCCAGGGCAGCAGCCCCTCGCGGAATTCGGTGACCTGCTTGCCGTCCTTCAGCACGATCGCGTCCTTGCCGATCAGGTCGATGCGGCTGATATGGCTGTCCAGATTGACCCGGATGCAGGGCCAGTTCAGCCGGGCGGCAACCTGCTCGATATGGGTCGATTTGCCGGTGCCGTGATAGCCCTGGATCATGACGCGACGATTCAGCGCGAAGCCGGCGAGGATGGCGAGGGTGGTTTCACGGTCGAATTTATAGGTGGTGTCGATCTCCGGCACGTGCTCGGTGCGCTCGGAGAAGGCCGGAATGTCGAACCCGCACTCGATGCCGAAGACCTCGCGCGCTGAAACCCGGCGGTCCGGCAGATTGATCGCCGAAGTCGGCTTGCCGCGGGTTTCGGCCAAGGCAGCGATATTGTTCATCGATCGGTCATCCTGTTTGTCCCATGTGGTCAGACTACTCGCCGTGACGCGGGCCGCAAGCCTTCACGCCTGCGCCGGCGCCGCAACCCGACCCCGCGGCAGGTGGCTGCGCAGCGTGGCATAGGCGAGGTTGATGGTTTTCAACCGTTCCTCCGCCCCCTTGTCGCCGCCATTGGCATCGGGGTGGTGCCGTTTGGCGAGTTCCTTGTAGCGCGATTTCGCGACCTCGCGCGTCACCGGCCAGCCGAGGCCGAGCACGCCGAGCGCCTCGCGCAGTTCCGGCGGCGTGCGTTCCGCCTGCGGGCTCGCATGAGCGCGGCCGATCCCGGCGAAGGCGGCGAGTTCGGCTTCCAGCGCCTCGCCGATGCCGCCATTGCGCCCGAGCGGCCAGGTCGGCCGCTGCCAGCCGGTATCGGATCGGAGATTGGCCTCGATCTCGCCGGGGCTCATGCCCTTGTAATAATCCCACGCCAGATTGTAGGCGCGGACATGCTCCAGGCAGAACCAGAAATATTCGCGCAGATTGTCGCGCGATTTCGGCGCGCGGTAATCGCCGGGGCGATGGCACTCCGGCATATCGCATTCGCGGCCCGGTGCGTCCGGGTCGGGCGCGAAGGCACGCACGCGTCTGGTGGATCGTGGTGGTACGCTCGTCATGAATGGTAATTTGCCCTTTGCGGGCGTCTTGGCAACCTCGGATCGGTAGCGCACAATCCACCCATGACATCCCGCACCGAGCGCATCCGCAACTTTCTGACCACATCCTTCGAGCCAATCGTGCTCGATATCGAGGACGACAGCGCCCGCCATGCCGGCCATGCCGGAGCCGCCCCCGGCGGCGAAACCCATTACAATGTCCGGCTGGTCTCGCCGCGATTCGCCGGAATGAGCCGCGTCGTCCGCTCGCGCGCAGTGCATGACGCGCTGAAAACGGAGTTCGATGCCGGACTGCACGCGCTCTCGCTCGATCTCAAGGCGCCCGGCGAGGGGTGATATCGGCACTACCCGCGCCCTATTGTTGGATCGCCGCTTCGCCGCCCTGTTCTGGTGCCAGGGCTTTGCCGCGTTCAATGACAATTTCCTGAAAACCGCCCTCACGGTTCTGCTTCTCTACCGGACGCACGGCGCTTCAGCGCTGATCGCCCTTGCCGGCGCGGTGTTCATCGCCCCGTTCCTGCTCTGCTCGGGGATTGCCGGCGAACTCGCCGACCGGATCGACAAGGCGGTGATCGCGACCAGGGTGAAGGCGGTGGAAATCGCCGCCGCCGGCCTCGCCGTGGTGGGATTCCTGCTGCAATCCGTGCCGATATTGTTTCTCGCCCTCACCACCTTCGGCGTGCTCGCGGCTTTGTTCGGCCCGGTGAAATACGGATTGCTGCCCGACCTTCTCGCGACCGAGCGACTGCCCTTGGCCAATGCGATGGTCGATTTTGCGACCTTCCTCGCGATTCTCCTTGGCACCGCGGTCGGCGGCGCCCTGGGCACGCGCGATCCGAACCTGCTCGCCGCAATCGTGATGGGGTTCGCGCTCGCCGCCTATGGCACGGCCAGGCTGATTCCGCGCCCCGGCGCCGCGCGGCCCGATCTGCCGCTCCGCGCCAATCCGGTCGCCGCCTCGCGCGACCTGATCCGCGCGCTGCGCAGCCCGCCTGAATTATGGCGTGCCGCCCTGGTCAATACCTGGTTCTGGGCTGCGGGAATCATCTGCCTGACGCTCCTTCCCATCCTCGTCAAACAGACGCTGCATCGCGGGCCGGGCTCGGTGACGATCGGGCTGACGATATTCTCGCTCGGCATCGGCGCCGGGTCGTTTCTCGCGGCACGCATGATGCGCGGGCGCATTTCGCTCCGGCCGGCGACCCAAGGCACGATTGCGCTGGGCGTCAGCGCGCTGCTCGCCGGCGCGATCGCGGCACCTCGCCTTTATCCGGCCGTTCTCGGCGTCCTGTTCATCGTGGCGGCGAGCGGCGGGCTGATCGCGGTGCCGAGCTTCGCCGCCGTGCAGGCCTGGGCCGATCCGGGATCGCGCGCGCGGGCCGTCGCCGGAACCAATATTCTCTCCGCCGCCGCGATGGTCGCCGCGACCCTGATCCTCGCGGTTCTGCTCCATGCCGGCATCGGCCCCCGCGCGATTTTCGCCGGGCTTGGCGCGGCGGCGCTTATCGGCGGCTTGCTGGCGCGCCGGTGAACCGGGCCGGGCGCTTCTCGGCGAAGGCGCGCACGCCCTCGACGAAATCCGGGGTGCGGCCCAGCCCGCGCTGCAAATCGCGCTCGAGATCGAGCTGCGCATCCATATCGTTGGTGCCGGAAGCGTTCAGTGCGCGCTTGATCGCCGCGAGCGCCTGGGTCGGCTTGGCGGCGAGATCGGCGGCGAGCGCGAGCGCCGCATCCATGAACCCCTCATCGGGCAGGCAGCGCCAGATCAACCCCCACTCCGCCGCCTGGCGCGCGGTGATGGTCTCGCCGGTCATTGCAAGACCGCGCGCCCGCGCGTCGCCCACGAGGTGCGGCAGAAAATGCGTGCCCCCGGCATCCGGCATCAGCCCGATACGAATGAAGGCCTGGGTGAAATTCGCCGACTCGGCGGCGATCACGATATCGGCGGCGAGCGCCAGATTCGCCCCCGCCCCGGCCGCGACGCCGTTCACCGCGGAGACGACCGGCTTCGGCAGCGTGCGCATCCGGCGCACCAGCGGATTGTAGTGTTTGTCGATCGACGCGCCGAGATCGCGCATCTCGCTGCCCATGTTCTGGGTAAGATCGGCGCCGGCGCAAAAACCGCGCCCAGCGCCGGTCAGCAGCACCGCGCGCACCGAATCGTCCGACTCGATCGCGGTGAAGGCGTCGGCCAGCGCCTCATGCATGGCTGGGTTGAGTGCGTTCAGCTTTTCAGGCCGGTTCAGCGTGAGCACGCGCACCGCGCCCTCGCTGTGAACGATCAGATCCTCGGCCATGTCATCCTCCCGGTTGATTTGTCGCCCATAGTGTGGCGCAGCCTGCCCAATACGGCAATGAGGGGGAATTCATGACGATCACCATCGCGATCCATGGCGGCGCGGGTACCATGCGCGCTTCGGAGATGACGCCGGAGATGGCCGAGGCGCGGCACGAAGGACTGCGCCGCGCGCTGCGCGCCGGCTGGGCGGTGCTCGCCGCCGTCGGGTCGGCGCTCGATGCGGTGACCGAGGCAGTGTGCGCACTGGAGGACGATCCCCTGTTCAATGCCGGCCATGGCGCGGTGCTGACCGATGCCGGCACGATCGAGATGGACGCCGCGATCATGAGCGGGGCGGACCGGAGGGCCGGCGCGGTGGCCGGAATCTGCGGCCCGCGCAACCCGGTGCGCGCCGCCCGCGCGGTGATGGAGACCACGCCGCATCTGCTGATGATCGGCGATGGCGCCCTGTCGGTTGCGCGCGATGCGGGCCTGCCCTTCGAACCGGCTGTCTATTTCGAGACGCCCAGCCGCCGCGCGGCGCTGGAGCGCGAACTCGCCCGCCGTGCTTCGGGCGCGCCCGACACCCGCTCGGACGCTGATCGTCACGGCACGGTCGGCGCCGTCGCGCGCGATGCTTCGGGGCATCTCGCCGCCGCCACATCGACCGGCGGGATGACCGGCAAACGCTCCGGCCGGGTGGGCGACACGCCGATCATCGGCGCCGGCACCTTCGCCGATGATGCGACCTGCGCGGTGAGCTGCACCGGCACCGGCGAGGTGTTCATCCGCTTCGCCGCCGCCACCGAAATCGCCGCACGGCTCCGCTATAAGGGCGTGGCGCTCGAACCGGCCGCCGGCGACGTGATCGCCGAACTCGCCGCCCATGGCGGCGACGGCGGGCTGATCGCACTGGGGGAATCGGGCGAACCCGTCCTGCCGTTCAATTCGTCGGGCATGTATCGCGGCTATATCGGCGCGGACCGGATATTGCGCACCGCGATCCATCGCGAGGCGTTCCGTGTCGCGAAACCCTGAGATGCAGGCAATCTGCTTGCATCGCGGCTGCGCGAAAGCTACCTCATAACTCCAATATCTTTGGGGGTTTTGCCATGGCGTTCAGGGTTGCGGTTGTCGGTGCCACCGGGGCGGTCGGGCGCGAGATGTTGAAGACGCTCGCCGAACGCGATTTCCCGGTCTCCGAGGTCATCGCACTCGCCTCGCCGCGTTCCGCCGGCCAGCAGGTCAGCTTCGGCGAGGATCGCGTGCTGACCGTGCGAAACCTGGAGACTTTCGATTTCGCGGGGGTCGATTTCTGCCTGTTTTCGCCGGGCGCTTCGGTTTCGGCGATTCACGCGCCGCGCGCGGCGGCTGCGGGCTGCATCGTGATCGACAATACCAGCCAGTTCCGCATGGACCCGGACGTGCCGCTGGTGGTGCCCGAGGTGAACCCGCAGGCGCTGGACAAATTCGCGGCGCGCAAGGACTGGCGGCGGATCATCGCCAACCCGAACTGCTCGACCATTCAGATGGTGGTCGCGCTCAAGCCGCTGCACGACCGATTCACGATCAGGCGTGTCGTGGTCTCGACCTATCAGTCGGTGTCCGGCGCCGGCAAGGAAGGCATGGACGAGTTGGAGCGCTCGACCAAGGCCACCTACGTCAACGACACGATCAAGCCGGAGATTTTCACCAAATCCATCGCCTTCAACGTCATCCCGCATATCGATCGGTTCATGCCGGACGGGTCGACCAAGGAAGAATGGAAAATGACGGTCGAGACGCGGAAAATCCTCGACCCCGACATCGCGGTGATGGCAACCTGCGTGCGGGTTCCGGTGTTCATCGGCCACGCCGAGGCGGTGCATGTGGAATTCGCCAACCCGGCCCCGCTGGATAAGGCGCGCGCCGCGCTACGTGCGGCGCCTGGGGTCATCGTGTTCGACGAGCGTGACGACGGCGGCTACATCACCCCCGCCGAATCGCAGGGCGAGGATGCGGTCTATGTCTCGCGCCTGCGCGTCGATCCTACCGTGCCACACGGCCTCGCTTTCTGGTGTGTATCCGACAATCTGCGCAAGGGCGCGGCGCTGAACGCGGTTCAGATCGCCGAAACCATGGTCGCGCGCGGCCTGATGGAGCGTCAGGCCGCGAGATCCGAGCCTCTTAGAGCGTGATGACTTTAAGCCGATCACGCTCTGCTCTTGTTTTGGCGAGCAAGTTGGCCGGTTTTGATCGAACCATCATGTTCGATCAAAACCGGCCAACTTGCTCTAGCGAAGAATCGTCGTCGAGCCCGGTCCCGCCGTGCCGGTCAGGGGCTGGGTGACGCCGATCAGGGTGACGCCCGCCCCGTTCGACAGGGTGAGGGTCTCCGAACCGCTGATCGCGCCGGGCGTTTGCGCCGAAACCGTAACGCCGTCCGCCAGGGTGACGGTGCTGTTCTGGCCGAATCCGACGATGGTGGCCGTCACATCCTTCGATGCGGTTCCGAACAGGAAGTTGTTGCTCGCACCCAATGCCGCGGCGCCGGTCATCGTCTCCGAGCCGCTGCCGGCGATGAAGAGATTCGCGCCGGCCGCCCCCAGCATTGTGGTCGAACCCGCGCCGCCGATCAGAGTGGAATTGCCGCCGCCCGCGACCAGAAGGCTGGTCGCGCCGGAGCCGCCGGTCAGCAGGTTGTTGCCCGACGTGCCGCCGAACAGGACGGTGGACCCGGCTCCGCCCGAGGCGGTCACCGCGCCCGTACCCTGGGTGACGATGAGGCTGCCGGAACCCCCGGCGATCGACAGAGTGGCGCCGCCGCCGAACACGGTCAGATCCGTGCTCACCGCGACGGTATCGCTGCCGCCATTGGCGAACAGGACGGAGCCTTGCGCGCCGGTCACCGAGACCATGTTGTCGCCGGCCCGCGTGACCAGCAGGTTGTTGCCGGTGGCGGCGACGCTGTCGCCAAAGACAAGGGCCACCGCCTTGCCGGCGAGGGTCACGAGATTGCCGCCGTCGGTCTGGCCGAGAGCCACCTCGGCGTTGCCCGAGGCGGCGATCGTGCTGCCGGTGATCTGGCCGGAGGCGATCACGCTGTCGCCGAGCGAAACGAAATTGCCGCTGCCGTTCAAGAAGACCCGCGTGGTCCCCGAGGCGGCGATCGACGCGCCGGTTCCGTATTCGAACAAGGGGCCGGCAGTGGCGGCGATGCTATTGTCGGTCCCGAAATCCGCGATGCTGGCGCCGCTGCCGGTGATCGTCGCATCCGCGCCGACGGTCAGCAGATTGCCGGTCGCCCCGAGCGTCGCCGCGGCGTCGGTGCCGGTGCCGGTGATGAAGACGTAGCTGGAACTCCCCATCGAGACCGCGTTGATCGTATCGAACGTGCCATTGACGTTGACCGTGTCGGCATTGCCGGCGGCGGTGATGCTGGCGCCCGACGTTCCCTGGTGAAGACCGACATAGGTGTTCGCGCCGGTCACGGTGATGACGCTGTTATTGTTGAAGGCGACGATCCGGTCCTGCGCCGTCGAAATCACCGTGTCGCTGCCCGCATCCAGCGTGATCGTGTTCTGTCCGCCGCCAGTGCTGATGACGTTGCTGCTCGCTCCGCCGCCATTCGCCTGGACGGCGGTGACGGTATTCGCCCCGCCGCCGAGCAGAACGACGCTGCTTTTGCCGTCGAGGGTGAAATTATCGTTGCCGCCGCCGCCGATGATGGTGGTCGTGCCGCTGCCGCCCTGCGGATCGTAGGTGACGTTGCTGCGCGAGGTGGCGAGGAACAGCGCGGGCGAGCCGCCGCCGCCCAGCACGGTGGTATTGCCCGGCGCGTCATCCACCAGGACAGTCCCGCTACCCAGCAGAAATGTGACGCCGCCCGGCGTCGTGATGAAATCGACCGGCTGCCCGCCCGGCTGATTGACCAGCGCGTTCAGCAGCGCCTGCGCCGGCGCCTGCGCCGGGTAAGCGACGAGCAGCCCGATGGTCCCGGCCGATCCGCCGTTGATCGTCACGTTGTAGACCGTCGCGGCGGCATCGGCGGTGAACTGATCGCCGGTGCCGGTGGCATAGACCGTCGCCGCGCCAGTTACCGTGATGTCGTCATCGGCGCCGAGCACCTGAACCAGGCTCGACCCACCGATGCTGAGCTGATTGTTTGCCGCCTGCGCGCCGACCGATACCGGTCCGTTGCCGGCGACCGCGATCACGTTCCAGCTGCTCGCCACGTTCAGCGTATCATTGCCCGCCGACATCACCGTGCTCTGGCCGGCGTTGAGATTGATCAGGTTGTTGCCGCCCTGGGTGGTGATTTCGTTGTAGCTCGTCCCGCCGGCAACGTTCTGCGCCGCGGTGACGGTGTTGTCGCCACCGGCCAGAACGACGGCGTAGTTGATCCCGTCGAGCGTGATGTCGTTGTTGCCGCCACCGCCATAAACCGTGGTGATGCCGCCGACATCGCCCTGGCCGTCGAAGGTCACGTCGCTTCGCGCGCTGAAGACGATCAGCCCGTTCTTTTCGTTGCCGCCATTGACGGTGACCGCGCCGGCGACATCGACGATTTCGCCGCTATACCCGGCGCCAGTCGCCGGGTCGTAGGCCGGCAGATCGACAGTGCCGCCGGCCTGCCCCTCGATCAGGGCGTAAGTCTGAACGCCGAAGCCGCCACCCGGCACCGAAAGCGTAGCCACCTGCCCGCCGGTCAGGCTCACCGTCTCGACCGCCGCGGTGATGAACTGGTTGCCGTTCTTGATCAGGTTGGTGACGTTGTTGTCAAGGGCCTGCTGAACCTGCGGCGCGATCGCCGTGTCGACCGCGATTGTGGCGCCGCTGACCGAGGAGGTCGCAAAAGTAACATTGGATGTGCCGGACACGTGGATTCCTTCAACCTGAATGAACAATCGTTTATTTTCTGGTATATTAAACAAAAATCAAGACGATTCAATCTTGTTACAGTGACAATCGGCAAACAATTTTCCAACGCCCGCCCGGCTGCGACCGTCCTTCGGGCAGATGGCGGAATTGACGAGAGCGGGCCGACCGGCCTAAACCGCCCACGTCGTGGCGGACGTAGCTCAGTCGGTAGAGCGCCAGGTTGTGGTCCTGGATGTCGTGGGTTCGATCCCCATCGTTCGCCCCAATTCCCCGCCTGCATGGCATGCGACGTGGACAAGCGGTTCCCGCTCCGCCATGACAGCGCAATGATCGCCCCCATCGCCGCACGCCGGACATGCTGAGCCAGCTTACCGGCGATTTTCTCTACGCGACGGTCGCGCTGTTCGTGATCATCGACCCGATCGGCACCGCGATCATCTTCGCCGCGCTGACCACGCATGACGATGCGCCGAAACGGCAGGTCATCGCGCGGCGCGCCTCGATCATCAGTTTCGTCGTTCTGCTGATCTTCGGGCTCGCCGGCGAGGAGTTGCTGCGTTTGCTCGGAATCGGCATCCCCGCGCTGCAGATCGCCGGCGGCGCACTGCTGTTCCTGTCGGCGAAAGACATGGTGACGGCGAAAGGCGAATTGCGTGCGACCGACCAGGAGCGCGAGGCGGCCCGCACCACGACCGAGGATATCAGCGTGTTCCCCCTCGCGATCCCGCTGATCGCCGGGCCGGGGGCGATGACCACCATGGTCCTGCTTCATGCCAAGGCGAACGGCCAGCCAGGGGCGATCGCGGCGGTCAGTATCGCGCTCGGGGCGATGATCGTCGCCACCTTCGTTGCGATGCTGGCGGCCCGCACCCTCGCGCGACTGATGGGCGCGACCGGAGCCAGCGTGGTGGGCCGGGTTCTCGGCATTCTGGTCGCGGCGCTGGCCGCCCAGTTCATTCTCGAAGGGCTGCATCAGGCCCTTCATCTTTGATGCGGAAAAATCTTCCCTGATTTCAATAATCTAGAGAAAACCCCCGTTGACCAAAGCGTGACCCTCTGGCAGATTCACTAAATCGGGAGGCGGGATTATGACGAGGTCGGAATTGATCGCCGCTCTGGCGGCCGATCATCCCCATTTGACGGTCGCGGATGTCGAGCGGATCGTTGCCGCCCTGTTCGACGAAATGACCGCGACTCTGGCGCGCGGCGGGCGAGTCGAATTGCGCGGCTTCGGCGCATTTTCGGTCAAGCGCCGGCAGGCGCGCGCCGGCCGCAACCCGCGCACCGGCGAGACGGTGGATGTCACCGAAAAAACCGTCCCGTTCTTCCGGGCCGGACGGGAATTGCGCGAGATGATCAATGCGGGCATGAGAGCGCCGGCCGAAGCGGGCGAGGCCGAACCCGCCCTCGCCGAACCGAAGCGCAAAGGGATTAAACGCTGAAATTTCTCCGTGTTTTTCTGGGTGCCGTCGTTCTGTTGGCACTCGTCGTGTTCCTGCTGTCGAACCGCGATCTGGCGATGATCTCGTTCTGGCCGTTCGGCCCGCTTGGCTCCGCCGCGGTGGGTGCGATCGTGCTGATCGCCTTCGCCCTCGGCATTCTGGCCGGAATGTTGATTCACCTGCCGCACCGGGTTCGTGCCAGCCGCCGCGCCCGGCGCGCGGAACAGCAGGTCGCCACACTTCAGACGGCGCAGGCCGGACAATCCCCACCCGCGCCGCCCACCCTGCCGCCATGATCCGTCCGCCACGGCGCCTGATCGCGGCGATCGACACTGCCGATCCATCCCGCGCGCGCGATCTGATTCGCGCGGTCTCGCCGCATTGCGGCCTGGTGAAGCTGGGGCTCGAAGCCTTCTGCGCCCTCGGCCCCGCGGCGCTCGACGACGCGGAGCAAAAGCCGGTCTTTCTCGATCTCAAGCTGCACGACATTCCGAACACGGTCGCGGGCGCGGTACGCGCGCTGCTGCCGCGCCAACCCGCGATGCTCACCATCCATGCCAGCGGCGGTGCGGCGATGATCGAAGCCGCCCGGAATGCCGCCGAAACGGGCGGCACCGCCCGGCCGATGCTTCTCGCGGTGACGGTTCTGACCAGTCTGTCCGCCGAAGCCCTGTCGGAAACCGGGATTGCCGGAGGGCCGCGCCGGCAGGTGCTGCGCCTCGCCCATCTTGCCCTTGGCGCGGGCGCCGACGGGCTGGTGTGCGGTGTCGCCGAAATCGCGCCACTGCGTGACGCGTTCGGCGCCGGGCCGGTGCTCGTGGTGCCGGGAATCCGCCCGCTGGGCTCGGATGCCGGCGATCAGGCACGGGTTGCCACCCCGGAAGCCGCGATCGCCGCCGGGGCCGATTACCTCGTGGTGGGGCGGCCGATCACCGGGGCGGCCGATCCGGCTTCGGCGGCGGCGGCGATCGCCGCCGCGATCACGTGACCGCGCGGGTCAAAATCTGCGGCATCAACAGCCGTAGCGCCTATCGCGCCTCGGTCGACGCTGGCGCGGACTGGGTCGGGTTCGTGTTTTTTCCCCACTCGCCGCGTTACGTGACCGCCGAACAGGCGCGTGCCATCGCGACCGAAGACGGCCCGCCGCGCGTCGGCCTGTTCGTCGACCCCGATGCGGCGGTGATCGCCTCGGTTCTCGACACGGTCCGGCTCGACATTCTGCAACTCTATGCCGGAGAAAAAACCTGCCGGGCGATGCGCGCGCGGTTCGGCCTGAAAGTCTGGCGCGCGGTCGGCGTCGCCTCGGCCGCCGATCTGCCGGACAGCGATGAGGGGCTGGACGGGTTCATCATCGAATCGAAAATGCCGCCCAATGCCAGCCGTCCCGGCGGCAATGCCGCCGCGTTCGACTGGACGATCGCGAAAGGCTGGGCCGCGCCCGCGCCCTGGCTTCTGGCCGGCGGCCTCACCCCAACCAATGTCGCTGGGGCGATCGCGGCGAGCGGTACCGCCGCTGTCGATGTGTCCTCCGGGGTGGAAACCGCGCCAGGCGAAAAATCCCCTGCCCTGATCCACGATTTCATCAGGGCCGCGAAAACCTGACCCATCATCTTTGCGTTCGTGGACAAGCATAGGTGGCGCGATTCGACTGCACCGAACGTACGATTCCAGTGCAAGCGGGTGGGCCGGGGCAACGTTCGCAGGGCGCGCCGGCGCGGCCATAGACCTTCCAAGCGTGCTGGAAATAGCCGAGTTCGCCAGAGGGTTGCGCATAGTCGCGCAGGCTCGACCCGCCGGCGGCGATCGCCTCGGTCAAGGTGGCTTTGATCGCCGGCACCAGCTTTTTCACTCGCGCTGCCCCCAGTTTGCCTGCAAGGCGGCGCGGGCTGATTTCGGCGCGGAACAGCGCCTCGCTGACATAGATATTGCCGAGCCCGGCGACCACCGACTGATCGAGCAATGCCGCCTTGATCGACGTCGCCTTGCCCGCGAGCGTCGCACCCAGCACCGCCGCGTCGAAGGCCGGCTCCAGCGGCTCGGGTCCCAAGGGCGCGATCAGCCGATGCGCGTCCTCGGCGCTGGTATCCACCAGATCGAGCGCGCCGAACCGGCGCGGATCGACGAAGCCGATCACCGCCCCCTCCTCGGTCTCGATAGTCAGATGCTGGTGCGCGACAGGCTCCTGGTCGATCGTCATCCGGCCCGACATGCCAAGATGGATCAGCACCGACACCCCGCGATCGAGCCGCATGAACATGTATTTGCCGCGTCGCCGGAACCCGGCCACGCGCGCGCCGGCGACCGCCTGCACGAACCCGTCCGGCACCGTCCAGCGCAGATCGGTGCGCGCGAGCGACAGGCGGGCGATACGCCGCCCTTCGAGCTTCGCCGCCAGGCCGCGCATCACGGTTTCAACCTCGGGGAGTTCCGGCATGATGAATTTGCCGCTATAGCCTGACCTCATGGCCGATACCAGACGCAGCGATACCGTCGATTTCGGTTTTTCCTCCGTCGCGCGCGAGGAGAAACGCCTGCGCGTGCGCGACGTGTTCGACAGCGTCGCCCGCCGCTACGATCTGATGAACGATCTGATGTCGCTCGGCGTCCATCGGCTCTGGAAGCGCGATTTCGTCGCGATGATGGACCCGCGGCCAAACCGCATTTTGCTCGATCTTGCCGGGGGTACCGGCGATATCGGCTTTCTCTGGCGCAAGCGCGGCGGCGGGCCGGTTCTGCTGACCGACATCAACGAGCAGATGCTCGGCGTCGGCCGCGCGCGCGCCGAGCAGCGCGGACTGATCGGCGGGATTTGCTTCGCGGTGGCCGATGCCGAGTCGCTGCCGGTGCCGGACCGCACGGTCGATCGTGTGTCGATCGCCTTCGGGCTGCGCAACTGCACCGACAAGGACCGCGTGCTGGCCGAGGCGTTCCGCGTGCTCAAGCCGGGCGGGCGGTTCTTCTGCCTGGAGTTCTCGACGCTGCAAGTCGCCGTCGCGGCACCGCTCTACGAACGCTGGTCTTTCGCAGCACTGCCCGCGATCGGCGAACGGGTCGCCGGCGACCGGGCAAGCTATCAATATCTCGCCGAAAGCATTCGCATGTTTCCCGATCAGGACACTCTCGCCGCGATGATGCGCGGAGCGGGTTTCGCGCGGGTCGCCTATCGCAATCTGACCGGCGGAATCGCCGCGATCCATTCGGGATGGCGGCTGTGAGCGAGGCACTTGCCGGCGGCCGCATTCTGCTGATCGTCTCGGGCGGCATCGCGGCCTATAAATCGCTCGAACTGGTCAGGCTCTTGCGCAAATCCGGCGCCTCGGTGCGCGCGGTTCTCACGCGCGGCGGTGCCGAATTCGTCACCGCCCTGTCCTTGCAGGCTTTGTGCGAAGACCGGGTCTATACCGATCTGTTCTCGCTCACCGACGAAAGCGAGATGGGCCATATCCAACTCTCGCGCAGCGCGGATCTGCTGGTGGTCGCGCCGGCCTCGGCGGATATTCTCGCGAAAATGGCGGCCGGGCTCGCCGACGATCTCGCCACCACGCTTCTGCTCGCGACCGACAAGCGGGTTCTGATCGCGCCGGCGATGAATGTGCGCATGTGGCAGCACCCGGCGACCATCGCCAATCTCGCGACCTTGTGCGCGCGCGGCGTTCTGGTCGTCGGCCCCGATGACGGCCCGATGGCCTGCGGCGAATTCGGCCCCGGCCGGCTTGCCGAGCCGCCGGTGATTCTCGATGCGATCGCCTCGGCACTTCGCCCGATAGGCACGCTGACCGGGCGTCACATCCTGGTCACCAGCGGCCCGACGCATGAGCCGATCGACCCGGTGCGCTACCTCGCCAATCGCAGTTCCGGCAGGCAGGGTCATGCGATCGCCGCATCGCTCTCCCGGCTCGGCGCGCGCGTCACCCTGGTTTCCGGCCCGGTCGCGCTCGAAGATCCCGCCGGTATCGCCACCATCCATGTCGAAACCGCGCGCGAGATGCGCGATGCGGTGCGCAACGCGCTGCCCGCCGACGCCGCGGTGTTCTGCGCCGCCGTCGCGGACTGGCACGCCGAGACCGCTTTGCAGAAGATCAAGAAGAACGGTGCGGCGCCGAACCTACAACTTGTTGAAAACCCGGATATCCTCAGGGAAGTTTCCCGGCTTGACGAGCAGCGTCCGCGCCTCGTTATCGGTTTTGCCGCCGAGACCGAGAACCTGATCGAGAATGCGCGGCGGAAACGCGCGCGCAAGGGCTGCGACTGGATCGTCGCCAATCTGGTCGGTACGGCCTCGGACGTGATGGGCGGGATGGAGAACGAGGTGACACTGGTGACCGAAAACGATATCGAACCCTGGCCGCGCGCCGGCAAATCCGCGATCGCGGAGCACCTCGCCGCCCGAATCGCGGAGGCGCTGGCATGAGCGTCACCGTCGCGGTCAAGCGCCTGCCGCACGGCGCCGATCTGCCCTTGCCGGATTATGCGACGTCCGGCTCGGCCGGGCTTGACCTGCTCGCCGCTGTCACTGATCCGGTGGTAATTGCCCCGCTTGGCCGGGCGCTGATTCCGACCGGATTGTCGATCGCGCTGCCGCCGGATTTCGAGCTGCAGATCCGTCCGCGCTCGGGCCTGGCCCTCAAACACGGCGTCACTCTTCCAAACAGTCCCGGCACGATCGACGCCGATTACCGCGGCGAAATCCAGATCATCGTGCTGAATGCCGGCGCCGAGGCCTTCACCGTCACCCGAGGGATGCGCATCGCCCAGGCCGTGCTCGCGCCGGTCAGCCGGATCGCCTGGTATGAGACCGCCGATCTCGACCGCACCGCGCGCGACGCCGGCGGATTCGGCAGTACCGGCACGCAAATCGTGATGGGAGGTTAGGGAGTTTACCCAATGGCACGCGACAAATCCGAGGCGTTCCGGCGGCTTGCCGAGAACCGCACCAACGAGGCACTGGATGCGATCCGCAAGATCGGCAATCTGTCGAATCGGGGCAATTACAGTTTTGCGCCGGCCCAGGTCGGAAAAATCTTTGCCGCGTTGCGCGCGGCGCTCGATTCCGCCGAGAAGCGCTTCGACGAGAGCGAAGAAGACAACGACCCGCGTTTCACCTTGTGATCGTCCAGATTCGCGCGTGTCACCGATTCGGAGGCTTGGCGGATGCCTGCCCCGGCACCGAGGAGCCGCCGAACCGGGACATCATCGGAAAGAACACGCCGTGGGGCAGGCTGCGCAGAATCCGCAGCGGCCGCGCCAGACCTTCGGGAAATGCGATCAGGAATCGTCCGGCATCGAGCCCGCCGACGATCCGCCCCGCCGCGTCGTCCGCCTCCATCAGGAACGGCATGGGGAAGCGATTATTCGCGGTCATCGGCGTTTTCACGAAACCCGGACAGATCGCCGAAATCGCGATGCCATGCTTGTCGAGATCGAATTTCAGCGATTCGGCCATCGCGATCAGGCCGGCCTTGGTCGTCGAATAGGACACCGAGCCGGGCAGCCCCGCAAGACCGGCGAGCGAGGCGACCAGCCCGATCTGCCCGGCCCTGCGCGCGATCATCGCCGGCATCACCGTTTCGAGGCAGATCGCCGTGCCGATCAGGTTCAGTTCGACCTGCTTGCGCAGGCGCGCGGCCTCGAAATTTTCCGCGGTATCGCGCTCATAGGCGCCGGCATTGAGGATCGCGCGGGCGATTGTCTGTTCCGCCTCGATCGTCGCGACCGCGCGCCGCACCGCTTCCGGGTCGGTCACGTCGGCTGGCGCCACGATCACCTTGCCGGGGAATCGCGCGGCCAAGGCTTGCAATTCCGGCTCGCGCCGTGCGGTCGCGGCAACGCGCCAGCCGCGCGCGAGATGCGCCTCGGCCAGAGCGAGCCCGATTCCGCTCGACGCTCCAGTGATCCACACGATCCCGTCCGCTGGTTTCGGAACAGCCATGGTCTGCCTCCCTTGTATCGCTGCCGTTATATAGACATCATCGCGAACGAATCACCCATGCACATCCCGGCATCGTTAAAATCAGGCCGCCGCACTGGATCGCGAGGGCGCGCCCGCGCATAAACGGGCTCGAATTCGTTTCATCGAAGGATTTCATGCACCAGCTCATTCTCATGCGCCACGCCAAGGCCGAGCGCGTCCGCGCCGATCAGGCCGATCACGATCGGGCCCTGAGCCAGACAGGGCGCGACGCTGCCCTGCGGCTGCGCGCCAGCCTGCGCAGCCTCGGCATCGAGCCGGACGTGATCCTGGTCTCCTCCGCCCGCCGCACCGGCGAGACGCTCGATTGCGTCGCCTATTGGAACGAACGGCCGAATGTCGAAATGCTCGATACGCTCTACATGGCGCCCGCCGCGCGGCTGTTCGACATCGTGCACGATCTGCGCGAGACGATGCGCAGCGTCATGATCGTCGGCCACAACCCTGGTTTGCACGAGCTGGCTCTCGCACTCGCCGCCGGCGGCCCAGCCGGGTCCGAGCCGCACCGCCTGCTGGCCGAAGGTTTCCCGACCGCGCGGCTGGCCGATTTTCTGATCCTTACTCCGTGGCGCGATCTGCGGGCGCACGGCGCGCGGCTGCAGCGGGTGATCGATCCGCCGAAACCGAGGTAAATCCGTCCTTTCGTCATGTTGCAGGCGCGAAGGTTGCATGATCGGGGTGGAACGACTTAATAGATGTCCATCCAATGCGTGCGCCGTTTGGACCTGTCGGATAGTCGCTCTTCCATTCGTCGCTTCGACCGAACAAGGGGATGATGACCATGAGCAGCACAGCCGCCAGCGCGCCGGCAGTCCATGCGACCATTACGATTCCGGGCACCAACAAGACCGCCAGCCTGCCGCTTCTGTCCGGCACGCTCGGCCCCCAGGTCGCCGATATCCGCAAGCTCCAGGCCCAGGCAGGCATTTTCACCTTCGACCCCGGCTACGGCGAAACCGCGTCCTGTGAGAGCAAGATCACCTATATCGACGGCGATGAAGGCGTGCTGCTCTATCGCGGCTACCCGATCACCCAGCTCGCCGAGAAATCGACCTTTCTCGAAGTCGCCTATCTGCTGCTGTTCGGCGAATTGCCCACCGAGGCGCAGTTCAAGGATTTCAGCCACGGCATCACCATGCACTCGATGCTGCACGAACAGATCCGCCGCTTCTGGGAAGGCTTCCGGCGCGACGCCCACCCGATGGCGGTGCTGTGCGGCGTGGTCGGCGCGATGTCCGCCTTCTATCCCGAGAGCGTGAACATCAACGATCCGCGCGAACGCGAGATCAGTGCCTTTCGCCTGATCGCAAAAATCCCCACCATCACCGCCTGGGCCTACAAATACTCGATCGGCCAGCCCTTCATGTATCCGCGCAACGACCTCTCCTACGCGGAAAACTTCCTCTACATGATGAACGCGGTTCCGCCCGAGCCCTACAAGAAGAACCCGATTCTCGAACGCGCGATGGACCGGATTCTGATCCTCCATGCAGATCACGAGCAGAACGCCTCGACCTCCACGGTGCGGCTTGCCGGCTCCACCGGCGCCAATCCATTCGCCTGCGTCGCCGCCGGCATCGCCGCTTTGTGGGGGCCCGCACATGGCGGGGCGAACGAGGCGGTGCTGAAAATGCTCGCCGAAATCGGCGACAAAAAGCACATCAAGACCTTCATCTCCGAGGTGAAGGACAAGAACAGCCACACCAAGCTGATGGGCTTCGGCCACCGGGTTTATAAAAACTACGACCCGCGCGCGAAAATCATGCAGCAGACCTGCTACGAGGTTCTGGAAGAACTCGGCATCAAGGACGAACCGCTGCTCGACCTTGCCATGGAACTGGAAAAAATCGCCCTGGAGGACGATTATTTCGTCTCCCGCAAGCTGTATCCGAACGTCGATTTCTATTCCGGCATCATCCTGAAGGCGATGGGCTTCCCCACCACCATGTTCACGCCGCTCTTCGCGCTGGCCCGCACCACCGGCTGGATCAGTCAGTGGATGGAAATGATCGCAGACCCGCAGAACCGCATCGGCCGCCCGCGTCAGCTCTATACCGGGGCGCCGCAGCGCGATTACGTGGATATCGCCCGGCGCGGGTAACGCCGCGCATGCATCGCTGCGTTGCATAATTCGACAGTACCCGATCTTCATATCGGATAAATCCGATCTATCTATCGTCTCATGACGATCGATGCTGAATCGCCGCCAGAGATCGCGCCGGATCTGGACGAGGGACTGAAAGCCCTGGTCCACCCGGTCCGGCGCGCCATTCTCGCAAAGCTGAAAACCCCTGAGCTGTATTTCGCCGAACAGGAGCAACCGCTCTCGCTCGGCGTGTGCGCCGGGCAGATCGAGCGCTCCTGTCCGCTGGCGCAATCCAGCGTCTCGGCCCATCTCGCCGCGCTGCAATCGGCGGGGCTGATCACCGCCCGGCGCATCGGTCAATGGGTCTTCTACAAGCGCGACGAGGCCACCATCGAGGCGCTGCTGGCGCGGCTGCGCGAGGCCTTGTGACCGGCATCGATCGATTTTCGTGAACACCATCATCATCGAACCCCCGAAAGGCCGCTTCATGTCGAAACTCTTCGAGCCTCTGCGCGTCGGCGCCCTCACCCTTCGCAATCGCGTCATCATGGCGCCGCTCACCCGCTCGCGCGCCGGCAATGTCCGCATCCCGAACGCGCTGATGGCGGAATATTATGCGCAGCGCGCTTCCGCCGGGCTGATCCTGTCGGAAGCCACGTCGGTCACGCCGATGGGTGTCGGTTACGCCGCGACCCCCGGCCTGTGGTCGGATGAGCAGGTGAGCGGCTGGCGCATCGTCACCGAGGCGGTGCATCGCAAGGGCGGGCTGATTTTCGCCCAGCTCTGGCATGTCGGCCGGATTTCCGACCCGATCTTCCTCGATGGCGAACTGCCGGTCGCCCCCAGCGCCATCGCGGCGGGTGGCCATGTCAGCCTGGTGCGGCCGGAGCGACCCTATGTCACCCCGCGCACCCTGGAAACCGAGGAAATTCCAGGCATCGTCGCCGCCTATCGCGCCGCCGCCGTGAACGCCAGGGAAGCCGGATTCGATGGCGTTGAAATCCATGGTGCCAACGGCTATCTGCTCGACCAGTTCATCCAGGATTCAACCAACAAACGCACCGACGCCTACGGCGGGACGGTGGAAAACCGCGCCCGGCTGCTGCTTGAAGTGACCGATACCGCGATCGCGGTATGGGGCGCCGATCGGGTTGGCGTGCATCTCGCCCCGCGCGGCGATTCCAACACGATGGGCGATTCCGACCGGCTCGGCACTTTTACCTATGTCGCGCGCGAGTTGGGTGGGCGCAAAATCGCCTTCATCGCCGCCCGCGAGTACAAGGCGGAGGACTGGATCGGCCCGCGCCTGAAAGCGGCGTTCGGCGGCGTCTATATCGCCAATGAGAGATTCACCCGCGAAACCGCCGAGCAGGCGATCGCGGCGGGCGAGGCCGATGCGGTCGCGTTCGGCAAGCCGTTCATCGCCAACCCCGATCTGCCCGAGCGATTCGCGCAGAACCTGCCGCTCAACCCGCCGGACACCGCCAGCTTCTATCAGGGCGGTGCCCAAGGCTACACAGACTATCCTTTCGTTCGCAAAGCCGCTTAAACTTTCTCCGGCGGACCGGGATTGCAAAACCCCGGTCCTTTCGGAGGGGCAGGAATGCGATTCAAGGATCGGTGCGTGGTGGTGATGGGCGGCAGCCGCGGTATCGGGCGGGCGATCGCGCTCGGCTTCGCCGCGGAAGGCGCCGAGGTCGCGATCTGCGCGCGCGGCGCCGAGGCGCTGGAAGACGCGCGGCGCGATATCGCCGCCCACGGCCATGCCGCCTTCGCCGCGCCGTGCGACCTCGCCGATGCCGGCCAGATCGACCGTTTCATCCCGGAAGCCGCCGGTGCGCTCGGCGGGATCGACGTTCTGGTCAACAACGCCTCGGGTTTCGGCATGACCGACGACGAGGCGGGTTGGGCGGCATCGTTCAACATCGACATCATGGCGATCGTCCGCGCCAGCCACGCGGCGCTGCCCTTCCTCGAAGCCGACGAGGGCGGATCGATCGTCAATATCGCCTCGATCTCCGGCCTGCGCGCATCGAACCGCAGCGCGCCCTATGCGGCGGCGAAAGCGGCGGTGATCAACTACACCGCGACCCAGGCGCGCATGTTTGCGCGGCAGCGCATCCGGGTCAACGCGATCTCGCCCGGCGCGATCGAATTTCCTGGCGGCGTGTGGGACAGGCGCAAGCACGACAGCCCGAAACTCTATGAAACCACTCTGGCCTCGATTCCGTTCGGCCGGTTCGGCACCGCCGAGGAGGTCGCCGAGGTCGCGCTGTTCCTCGCCTCGCCGGCCGCGCGCTGGGTGACCGGCCAGAACATCGCGGTCGATGGCGGACAATTACTGGGCGGATATGCCTGACCGGATCGGCGTCGCCCTTTCGGGCTCGGGGTTGTTGCTCGGCGTGCATATTGGCGCGCTCAAGGCGGTCGAGCAGGCGGGCTTCATTGTCGCCGAAATCGCCGGCACCAGCGGCGGGGCGGTGATTGCCGCGAGCTATGCCGCCGGGCTCGATATCGCGGCGATGGAAAAACTCTATCTCGAGGCCGATTTCCACAAGCTGGTGCCGATGCGGTTCTATGCGATCGCGATGATCAGGCTGCTGCTCACCAAGGGGCTGGTCAGTCCCGCGCCGCTCGAAGCCTGGCTGCGCGGTCATCTCGGCACGACCACTTTTCACGCGACGCGGATGCCCTGCACCATCGTCGCGTCCAACGTCACCGCCGAAGCGAGCGAACTCTGGAGCACGACGGTCACGCCATTTGCGCCGCTCTGGCAGGCGGTGCTCGCCTCCGCCGCGTTTCCCCTGGTGTTTCCGCCGGTCCGGCTCCATGGCGCGCTGCTGCAGGATGGCGGGCTGTATGACGATATCCCGGTCGATCTGCTCACCGAATCGAAGCGCCTCGCAGTCATGGTCGGCGGCAAGCCACGCCCGCTGAACGGCACGCCGGGACTGCTCGGCCTGCTGTTGCGCGACATCGAAACTTTGTTCCTCGCCAACAACGCCCATGTGCTCGCGGGCGCCGAGCGCTCGGGCGCCGTGGTCGCCTATGCCGAATGCGCGGATATCCCGATTTTCGACACCGGAATCACCGTCGCGACCCGCCAACACCTGATCGAGGCGGGATTCGCCGCCACCGCCGAGGCGCTCAAAGTCTGGAGCGTACCGTCCGCATGAAGTCCCGTTGCTGATCCGCGGTATCGACCGGAAACCGCACCCAGCCGGCGCCGCTGCGCAAATCCGCGAACATCCCCACCGGGTCTTCATGAAAATGCAGGAACGCCTGCGATTTATAATAGAACACGCCGCCTATACCTCGGCCGCCGGCCCATTACGGCATCTAGAGCAATATGGCTTTAAGCGGAATCGCGAAGCGATCCGCAAAGCCATGAAATTGCTCGCCCAAACAAAGAATAGAGCGTGATCGACTTAAAGTCATCACGCTCTCACGGAACGCAAGAAGAACATCAATAATTGAACTGATAGGTCAGCCCGACGCTCTCTCCGTTGCTGGTGCCCGAGCCGCCGCCGCTGCCCACCTCGGTTTTCAGTTTCAACCCTTTATAGAGGTTGACTTCGACTTTCGCCTTGGACCCCTGCCCGCTCGCCGATTGTTCGGCACCGACATAGACGCCGGGTGCCACATATCGTCCGGCATTGACGGTCGGCGCGTTGCTGCCGTTCGATCCGCCGCCGATCGACAATTCGTCCAGCCCCAGCGCCTTGCGCACCCCGCCGAGCGGACCACCACCGCCGCCGATGCCCGCGAGCTGGGCGAGCGACGCGGCCAGCGACGCCGCCTGGAACGCCGACAGACTCTGGGTTCCGGTGCCGTAGAGCAGATGCGCCAATACCTCGTCGGATGGCAATGTCGGGCTGCTGGACAGGCCGATCTTCGGGGCATTCGGCGTCCCGGTGACGGCAAGAGTCGAGGTCGTACCGTCAACCGCGGTGTTGGTCGCCTCGAGATCGAGCGCGGGCATCAACCCGCCGCCGTTGAAATTGATCGTGCCCTTGGTGAATTTCAGGTTCTTGCCGCCCAGATTGAAATGCCCCCGGATCAGGTGGAACCCGCCAGAGGGAATCGGGTTCGCTGTCGTGCCGGCGAGATGCAGCGAACCGCCGAGATTGGCGAAAATTCCGTCGCCGCGAATGAACACCTGATTCTTGGCGATGACGGTGAGATCGAGCCCGATCGGCGGCGCCGGGGTGGGTGGTGGCAGCGGTTTCGTGCCCGGACGGATGATGTTCAGCTTGGCGACCGAGGGCGGCAGGCCGTGCGGCACGTGAATGTCGGCTGTCCCAATATCGATCGTGCCGCCGAGTTTCATGCCGGTCTTCGCCGCTCCGGTAATTTGCACGCCGCCGCCGAGGGTTTCGGTGACGATGTCGCTCGAAATCGGGCTCGCATGGTCGAACGCAATGCTGATGTCGATCGGCATCGGCGGCGCCAGCCCGATCGTGCCGTGTCCGGCGATGGTGCCGCGCCCCGCCGTGGCGGACAGGCGATCGAGCGTGATTTGCCTGCCGGCTCCGGTGACGAGCGCGCCGATTTTGGTGAGATCAAGGCCCGAGGTCACGTTCTCGACGCTGCCACCGGCCAGCGTAACCTGCCCGCTCGCTTGCGGCGAGGCCGCGGTGCCGCGCACATGCAAATCGGGCGATAGCGTGCCGGTCACGCGGGTTCCCTGCGCCTCGGTGATCGGATCGATCAGGCGCAGATCGATCCGGCCGGTGACGGCGAGATCGATCGGTCCAATCCTGGTCAGCGGGATGATGCCGTCCGCATGAAGATCGGCTCGTTTGCCGACGGCAAGATGAACGGTGCCGCGCGTCGACTGGCCGAGCAGCGTTTCATGCGCGGTGAGGCTGGCCGGCGGCAGCGATGCGGTGGGCCCGGACAGCAGCTTCATGCCTGTGGCGTTCAGGTCGATCGTGCCGCGCGGTGCGCTTGGGGTGCCGGAGAGCCTGGCATCGGCATTCACCATGCCGCGCGCGTCGAGCTTCGGATCGACGGCGTGAACCAGACTCGCCGACACATGGGCGAGCCGCAGAGTCAGCGCCATCGGGTCGGTCGCCGAAAGCGGCGCGGTGCCGTTAACATCGAGTTTTGCGGTACCGAGCGACGCCGCGATGGTGCCGCGCATCGCGCGGCCGAGCAGGGTCTCGCGCGCGGTGATATCCGCGGGCGGCAGGCCCGAGCCTGGACCACTCGCCACACCCAGCCCGCGCACATCGAGCGTGACGGTGCCGGTGGGCGCCGCCAGCGCGCCGGTGACATGCGCGGTCGCATTGATCAGGCCACGCGCGGCGAGTTTCGGATCGGCGGCACGGGCGATACCGGCGGGCAGATTGGCGATATTCGCCGTGAGGTCGAGCGTCGGACGGATCGTGCCGTTGGCGGTGATCCGCGCATTGCCACCCAGCCCGCCGAGGCCGAGCGAAAGATGCTTCACCGCGAGGCCGGGTTTCGCGATGATCGTCGCGGGGCCGAGCAGCCGCGCGGTGACGCCGCGCGCCGAGGCCGTCAATGTGGCGAGATGGAGGATGCGGTCCTTGCCGTCGACATTGCCCGCAAGCTTCAGCCGTGCCGGCTTGCCCGCGAGATTGACGAAATCACCCTGTGCGTTGACGGCGAGAGCCGTCTCGGTGCCTCTGGCTGTCAGTTTCAACGATCCGGCAGCCGAGGGTGCGCGCAGCCCCGTGATGGTCGCGGTCGCGTCGATCGCGGGGTTCGTGCTGACATGATCGAGGCTGGCATCGACCAGCGCCTTGGCGACCGCGATCGAGCGTCCTTCCCGAATCCCGGCAGCCTTCAGTTTCAGCGTGGCCGGCCGGCCCTTCCGGTGCACGAAATCCGCCTTGATCGAACCCGCGACGGCGATGTTCAATAATTTGCCGAGATCGATGAGCCGCGTCACCGCGATGTGCAGCGAACCATCCGGCAATTTCGCACCTGGCGCATGGGTGATCGTGCCGTGGCCGGAGAGAGATTTCCAGGACAGCGTGTGCAGCGCGAGACGCATCGCGCCCCGCGCATCGCGGGCGAAATCGGCATCGATCGCGAGCGGTGCGCCATCCAGCGTGCCGCTGCCCTTCACCGTGCCGGATGGCGTTTTCGGCAGATGCGCCATCGCGATCGCAACATGGAACGGGCCCGAGTTCAGCCCTTTGGCGGTCACCACGCCGTCGATGACAGTCTTCAGCGACAGATCGGTTCGCGGGCCGCTGATTGTCACAGCCTCGCCGACATGGCCGGTGAGTTGCGGGTCGATCAGCGCGATATCCGGTTCGTTCAGCGCGCCGTGCAAGGCGATGGACGTTTTGGCGAGCGATCCCGCGAGTTTCGCGGTGACGGCGGCGGTATCGAGCGCCAGCGCGTGGATCGTGGTCGTGCCGTTATCGAGCGTGATGTCGCCGGTCAGGGTCGCGCGCCTGCCCACCAGCGACGGAATCGGTTTCGTGCCGCTGGTGATTTCCACGGCGTCGTTCAGATGAAGATCGGTGGTGCTGTCATGGTTTTTGGCGACCAGATGCAGGACGTTGCGGCCGGCGAGTTGGCGATGGCCGAGCGCCGCATAGGGCGCGATTTCCGGGATGGTCAGGGTGACATCCGCGCCGGGTGCGGCACGAGAGAGATCGACCGTGCCGGTGGCGTTCGCGCGCAGCGCGCCGAGTGCGGCGGCAAGGTTCAGCGCGGCGTCATGGCGCGGCCCCTTCAGCGTTGCCGTGACATCGAGCGGGCCGCGCAGGTTTTTCTGTTTCGCGATGCCGGCAATGCTCTCGCTCATCCCGCCGGCGGCTTCGCGCAAATCGATGTTCGCATCGACATTGTGCCGGTCGATCGTGGCGTCGATCCGATAGCGTCCTGGCTGATCCAGCGATGTCGCGTCCAGCGCGACGGCGACATGGGTGAGCGAGGTCGCAACCGCGTGGCCGGCAATGCGCAGAGCGATCGGCTGTCCCGCCACGGCCTTGCTCACGGCGAGCCGACCGATCGCGATATGGTCGATCCGCGCCGAGCGGATCGGCAGGCCGAACGGTTTCGATGGTTTCTTGGGCTTTTTCAGCGGCGGCGCGGGCAGTCTTCGGAAATCGACCGTCCGGGCGGTCAGGTCGCGCACGTCGAGCGCGCGATGAATCAAGGCCAGGGGCGACCAGCGCAGCACCGCATCGTCGATCGTCAGATAGACGCCCTCGCGGTCGGCGATGGCGATTCGTCGTGCCGCGATATCGTTGGGGAAATGGCCGGACAGCCGGGTGATTTCGACTTCGCCGCCAGTGAACGAGCCGATCTTGCGCGCGGCGAAATCGCGCCCCGCGCCGGTGTTGAGGACAATATCCAGCGCGATCACCGCAACGATCGGCACCGCGAACAGGATCGCTACGATGATGCCGATAATCTTAAAGGTGCGCCGCATCAGAAAGCCTGTCCCAGCCCGATATAGACCGCGACCGACGCGCCGCCGGGCGGGCGATTCATCGGAAATCCGACATCGATGCGGATCGGGCCGATGCCAGTGTAATAGAGAAACCCCAAACCGACACCCACGCGCAGCGTGCCGCTGAACGGCTTGCCGTTGGCGGAAACCTGCCCGGCATCGACGAAGGGGGCAATGCCGAAATGCTTGCCGATGCGCTGGCGGAATTCGGTTTCCACCGCGTCGATCGCGGTGCCGCCCTCGGGAATCCCGTCGAAGAACAACGGGCCGACGGTCTGATAGGTGAAGCCGCGCACCGTGCCGGTGCCCCCGGCATAGAAACGCTGATCCGGCGGGATCTGGAATTGCGACGCGCCGAAAATCCGCCCGATCAGTCCTCGCAGCGCGAGCACGCCGCGCCCCGGCGCTTCAAGATCGATGTAGGTGTTGCCGATCGCTTCGGCGATGATGAAGGTCGAGGAGCCGGCGCCGAGAGCCAGGGTGGGCGTCACGTGAAGCGAGAGCTTCATGCCCTTGGTGGGATTCAGCAGCGAATTCGTTGTGTCGTAGCGCAGGGTCAGCGGAACCTGGCCGAGCCGGTAGGTGCGGTCGACGCCTTCCTGGCTGACTTTTTCGAAAATGAAGCCGGCGCCGTAGACGAAGGCGAGATGCTTGCCAAGCGGCCGGGAAATCTCGGCATTGCCGAGAAACGCGGTGCGGCTATAGGCCGGCAGATATTCCTTCAGTGCCTCGACCGTCGCGGTGATCGATTGACCCGGAGTCAGAAAATCCGGCACGCGATACACCGCCTTGGCGTTATAGCCGGGGCGGATCACGTAAGTGTGCTTGCCGAAACTCCTGGTCTGGCTCCGGCCGCTGCCGGCAAGCCCGGTCGCGCCGAGCGACAGCGTCAGCCGCTGCGCCTCGCCGAACAGGTTGCGATCCATCCAGGATAGATCGGCGTCGATGCCGAGATCGGTCGAATAGGCGGCGCCGATCGAAACCGCGTGCAGTTTCTGCTCATGAACCAGAAATGTCACCGGAACTTGGCCGGGCGGGTCCGGCGCGGGTCCGGTGTGGGTTGCGACCGAGGAGAACACGCCGAGCCCGAGCAGGCTGTCGCGCGCGTTGTTCAATGCCGTCTCGCTATAGGGCTGACCCGGACGCAACGCGACGTGACGCGCCATGAACCGCCCGTTCATGTGCTGCATCCCGGTGTAGGTGATGGCGCCGATCGCGACGCGCTGCCCCATGGCGACCGGATAATGCACCGCGAGCGTGTGGTGCGCGGTATCGGCGATCGCGACCGGCTCGCTCACTTTCGCGAAAGCATAGCCGCTGTTTCTGAGTTCGATTTCGAGCTTGGCCGCCGCCGCGAGAACGGGCGCGGCCTTGGCCGGGTCTCCCGGCTTGATGTCGATGGCTTGGGCCGCCGCCGGATCGGTCAGTCCCGGCGTCTCGATCGAGCCGATATGGTAGAGCGGTCCTTTATGGATGGTGACGATAACGTCCGCCGGCGGGGATGCCGGCGCCCGGCGCAGCAGGCGCGGCAACGCGGAATCGGTCAGTCCATGGCCGTCGATGGTGATGGCCGCGGTTCCCGAATCATAGCCCTCGCTTTCCAGTACGATGACGAATTTCGCCTGGTCGGCGCGTGCGCGGCCGATCAGCGCGAACGGCCCGATCGGAAGCTTCTTGCGCAGCCGTTCGAGCCCCGATGTTTGTTTGATCAGCTTGTCGAGCGTCTTGTCGCCCGAGGGCACGAACGTCACACGATAGGGCTGTGGATCGGCCGCGCGGGCCGGGCCGGCAAAGGCAACGGCAACGATGACCGTCCCTAACGCTCCCAGCACGCGCGATTTGCGGCCCGCCGATCCCTCCATCATCCCG
The DNA here is from genome assembly GCF_021556475.1 of Acidiphilium iwatense. GTDB lineage: Bacteria > Pseudomonadota > Alphaproteobacteria > Acetobacterales > Acetobacteraceae > Acidiphilium > Acidiphilium iwatense. Next base: position 53,371 of record NZ_JAKGBZ010000008.1, read on the forward strand.
ACATGGGGCAGAAACGGCAATCGGGCCACGCCGAAGCCGGAACAACACGCTCACGATTTCGTGAGAATCAGGATTTACCCCGCTTTTTCGCGGGTTTCGCGGCTTCGGCATGGAAACCCAGCGCCGCGAATCCGGCTTTCATGTGGGCGGGCAGATCGGCCTCGACGGTGAGCGTCCCGCCGCGCGGATGCGGCAGCACGAGGCGCCGTGCGTGCAGATGGAGCCGGCGCGCGAAGCCTTCGGCATAGGCGCGATCCTCGCCATAGGGCGCGTCACCCAGAATCGGCGTGCCGAGCGCCGCGCAATGGGCGCGCAACTGGTGGGTCCGCCCGGTCAGCGGCTGGAGTTCCAGCCAGGAGAATTTGCGGCCAGCATGATCGATGGTGCGATACTCGGTGATCGCCCGCGCCGCACCCTCGGCATCGCGCTCGACCGACTTGGTCCGCGCCCCCTGCGAACCGCCGATGCGGGCGAGCGGCAGGTCGATCTGGCCCTCCAGCGGCACCGGCAGGCCGACGACGATCGCCCAGTAAGTCTTTTCCATGTCCCGCCCGCGAAACGAAGCGGCGAGCCTGCCCGCGGCGAAGGCGTTGCGCGCGAGCACCAGAACGCCGGAGGTGTCGCGGTCGAGCCGGTGGACCAGGCGGGGGCGCTCGTCGGCCTCGAAGCGCAGCGCGTCGAGCATGCCGTCGAGATGCTTCGCGATGCCCTTGCCGCCCTGGGTGGCGAGCCCGGCTTGCTTGTCGATCACCAGCACATCGGCGTCGCGATAGAGAATGCGCGCGGTCAGTTCCTTGACCTCGTAGTCATCGACCTTGACGGTCTGGCGCGGCTTGGGGATGGCGGGATCGGGCAGTGGCGGGATGCGCACCGTTTGCCCGGCGGCGAGCCGCTTGGAGGCCTCGACGCGCTTGCCATCGACCCTGACCTGCCCGGTGCGGCAAAGTTTCTCGATCGCCCCCTGGGTCAGGCCGGGATGATGACGGCGCAGGAACCGATCGAGCCGCGTCTCGGCCTGATCGGCTTCGACGGTCGCGGTCGAGGCACCCTGGCGCGCTCCTCGCACGACGCTCATCGTCGTTGCTCGCGCAGTTTCGCCCAATGGTCGAGCCGGCGCTTCACCTCCGCCTCCTGGCCGCGTCCGGCCGGGTTGTAGAAATTCTCGCGCGCCATGCCGTCCGGGAAGTAGTTCTGGCCGGAAAACGCGTCCTCGGTGTCGTGGTCATAGGCGTAGCCGGCGCCATAGCCGAGGTCCTTCATCAGTTTGGTCGGCGCGTTCAGGATATGGGCGGGCGGTGCGAGGCTGCCGGTGGTTTGCGCGGCGCGCTTCGCCGCGCCGAACGCACGATAGGCGGCGTTGGATTTCGGCGCGCTCGCCAGATACAGCACAAGCTGCGCGATGGCGAGTTCGCCTTCCGGGCTGCCGAGCCGCTCATAGGCTTCCCACGCGGCAATGGATTGGGTGAGCGCCTGTGGATCGGCGAGGCCGATATCCTCAACGGCGAAGCGGGTCAGGCGGCGGGCGATATAGCGCGGCTCCTCGCCGCCTGTCAGCATCCGCGCCAGCCAGTAGAGCGCCGCGTCCGGGTCCGAGCCGCGCATCGATTTATGCAGCGCGGAAATCAGGTTGTAATGCTCCTCGCGGTCGCGATCGTAGAGGGCGGCGCGCCGGGCGACGAGGCCGGCGAGTGCCAGTTCGTCGAGCGGGGAATCCGGTGCAGCGGCGAAGACCTGCTCGGCCATGTTCAGCGCGGCGCGGCCATCGCCATCCGCCATGGCGCGCAAGCTGGCGCGCGCGGCGCCGGTCAGCGCGAGAGGAAGGTGCATCGCGTCCTCGGCGCGGGTGAGCAAAAGTTCGAGGGCGTCGTCGTCGAGACGGCGCAGCACGAGCACCTGACAGCGCGACAGCAAGGCAGCATTCAGCTCGAAGGACGGGTTTTCGGTGGTCGCTCCGACCAGGGTAATCGTGCCGTCTTCAACTACGGGCAGAAATCCGTCCTGCTGGGCGCGGTTGAAGCGATGGATTTCATCGACGAACAGCAGGGTGCGCGCCCCGGTGCGGCGGCGGCGCGCGGCCTCCTCGAACACCCGCTTGAGATCGGCCACGCCGGAAAACACCGCCGAAATCTGCGTAAAGATCAACCCGGCGCGATCCGCGAGCAGCCGGGCGATGGTGGTTTTGCCGACACCGGGCGGACCCCACAGGATCAGCGAAGCGAGGCTGCCGCGCGCCAGCATGCGCGTGAGGCTGCCTTTGATGCCGACCAGATGATCCTGCCCGACCACGTCCGCGAGTTCGCGCGGCCGCAGTCTTTCCGCGAGCGGCACCGGACCGCTCGGGGCGGATCGGGATTCGGTTTCGCCGAACAGGTCTTCGGTTGCGGATGGGTTGCGCGCCATGGTGGAGATATAGGTCAATTGCGCCGATAGAGCACGCGCAGGGCGACGAACCAGTCATACCGCTTATCGACGATGGCACCGTCCATGTGCTGAAGCGTGCCGCGCGGTGTGGTCGGCACATGGGTCAGCGCCACCATATCATCGACATTGCCGCCGATCACCGACAGCATTTCCGGCTGTTCATCGACGACGATGGCGCAATGCGACGGAAAGAAGCCCTTGCTCGGCAGATCACGATAGCGCATCGACGCTGCCCAGTCACGCCCTGCGCAGATCAGATCGCCCGGAACCGGCGCATAGGTTTTCGGATTTTCCGCGACCATGAGTGGATCGGCCACGCCGCCATGCGCGGCACGCCAGGCATAGTCGATATAATGCGCGTGGTCGGGCGCATAGGGAAAGTTGGGCCCGGCGCCGGCCATACGCATGACATAGGAGATGAACGCGGCCGACCAGGCGAAATCTCCATCGTCCTGGGGCGGGAATTTCCGTCCTTGCGCGTCATGCTTGCCGGTCCAGCGATCGTAGTCGTGGCCGGCATTCATGCCGATCCACCAATACAGCCCGACTTCCTGCCAGAATCCGTTATCGCGTTCGGCCTTCGCCCGTGCGTCGGCGGGATGATAGGCGGAAGGCGACGTATCGACGATCTTGCCGCCCCAGTAACGCCATTCGCCGAGGGCGATATCGATAGCGGCGGTGCGCGAGAACGCCTCATAGGGCTGGTTGGCGAATTGCGGCGCGTGGGCGGTCGGCCGCACCGCACAGCCGGCGAGCGCGGCCGACAGGACAAGCGGGCCTACCATCCCGCTGATGCTTAGGAACTTCGGAACCACCACACTAGCCGGCGCAAGATCAGGCGGCGCGGCGCTGCGCGTGCTCCGGGAACATCGCGGCCAGCGCATGCGCGTTTGCCGCACAGATGCCGCGCTCGGTGATCAGGCCGGAGACGAGGCGCGCCGGCGTGACATCGAAGGCCGGGTTCGCGGCATTGCTGTCCTTCGGCACGACCCGCACCGTGGCGATGCTGCCGTCGAGCGCCCGGCCGGTGACGGTGGTGACTTCGGTTGCCGCGCGCTCCTCGATCGGAATGTCCGAGAGCCCGTCGGCGATCGCCCAGTCGATGGTGGAGGACGGAAGTGCCACATAGAAGGGCACGCCGTTGTCACGCGCGGCGAGCGCCTTGAGATAGGTGCCGATCTTGTTGGCGACGTCGCCCGCGCTGGTCACCCGGTCGGTGCCGACAATCGCCATATCCACCGCACCGCGCTGCATCAGATGGCCGCCGGCATTGTCGGCGATCACCGTGTGCGCGACGCCATGCTTGCCGAGTTCCCAGGCGGTAAGCGAGGCGCCCTGGTTGCGCGGGCGGGTTTCATCGACGAAGACGTGGACATCGATGCCGGCATCATGCGCCATATAGATAGGGGCGAGCGCCGTGCCCCAATCGACCGTCGCGATCCAGCCAGCATTGCAATGGGTGAGGATGTTGACCCGGCGCCCTGCGCGCGCGCGGGTTTCGATCAGTTTCAGCCCGTGCCTGCCGATCGCGCGGTTGGTCGCGACATCCTCGTCGCAGATCGCGGCGGCTTCGCCGTAGGCGGCTTCCGCGCGTTCGGCCTTCGGGTGATCGTGCAGCACCGACTGCATGCGCGCGAGCGCCCAGCGCAGATTGATTGCGGTGGGGCGCGTCGCGGCAAGTGTCTCGATCGCGGCGTCGAGCGATGCGTCGGACGGATCGGCGCGCATCGCGAGCGCCACACCATAGGCGGCGGTGGCGCCGATCAGCGGCGCGCCGCGCACCAGCATCGCGCTGATCGCGTGCGCGACCTGATCGAGCGTGGTGAAGCGCGGCATCTCGATCGCCCAGGGCAATTTCGTCTGATCGATGATCCGCACCGACCAGCGATCGGTCTCATCGATCCAGATGGAGCGGAATGCTGTGCCGTCGATCTTCATGGCAACTCTCGCAATTGTGGCAGAGGGAGATCAGATACGCCGATGCAGCGCGCAGACCAAGGTGAAGATGCGGCGTGCGGTGTCGAAATCAAGCAGCACCTTGCCCTTGAGCCGCGCCATGACGATTTCCGCGCCTTCGTTGTGCAGGCCGCGCCTGCCCATGTCGATCGCCTGGATGCGTGATTCTCGGCCTTCGGCCACCGCCGAAGCGTAGCTGTCGAGCAGCATCCGATAGTCGCGGATCATCGTGCGGAAAGGTCCGGGCGCCAGAACGATCACCTGCAATGTTTCGTCCGCCTCGGTGCGGATGTCGAACACCAGCCTGCCATCCTGCACCGACAGATGCAGGACGGTCGCGCGATCGGGGTGCGCCACGAGAGCGAAGCGATTATCGGCGGTCAGATCGGCGATCGCCTGGTTGCGGTCCGCCTCCAGCGTCGCCGGAATTCCGCCATGCGCGTCGTCGTCGAGCACGACGCGGATCAGCCGTCCGGCGATCTTCGCGTCGCGGTCAGTCATGATCGGCCGCAGTCGGCTTTGCCGCCGGAGCATCCCGGCGCAGCAGGTTGACCTTCAGCATCACGGCGAGCGTCGCTCCCTTGACCGGCCTCAGCAGGACGAGCTCAAGAACGATGGTGAGCGGGACGAAAATCACCAGCGACGTGATGTAGGTCATGGAACCGCCGGCATCGCTCAGCACGATGATGAGCACGACGACATGCAGAGCCAGCAGCAGCGTGATGTAGGGCGGCGCATCGTCGCAGGGCACGCGCCCGAGCGGTGCCGCGCAATGCGGACAGGCGGGCGTGACCTTCAGATATCCCTGAAACGCCGGAGCTTCACCGCAAGCCGGACAGCGCATGGCAAGGCCGCGCCGAAGCGATTCGACCCAGCCCGGCATCGCGACGACCGGTGCGGGTTTTGCGCGATTGGGTGTCCATTCGGTCGGCATATCGTCGGACAGGGTCTGGATTCCTTCTGGCAAAGCCATGAGAGATGCTTATGAAAATCCATGTTCTTCCCGATCCGGCCCGCGTGCAAGTGCCGAGGCGGGCCGGCCGCTCCGAGTGCGATGCAGCGTTCGGCGCAAGTCGATGCCAAACGCGGAAAAACAGAAACTCTCCAGGCTTATGCTTGATTATTTCCGATTTATCGGATCGCCGCATCGACGATCCAGCGGCATCCATGTGCCAAGACCGTGGTGCGCCGTCGTAACGCGCGAATGACAGTGACAAAAAAAATCGCCTGGAGGCGCAAAAACATGCTGCTTTTTGTTGACATCGTCCGATCAGACGTTGAATAGCGATTCTTGCGTGCGTCGCACGATTCGCGTCGCAACCTTGTCAAGTCTGATTTGGTCAAGTCGAGTATCGCACGCGAAAGGGAAGGACGGTCGATGACCGTGGACAAGTCATCACCAGACGACGGCGGCAAAGCCGGAGCGCTGGTATGAAAACAAACAGCCGGGTAGGCATTGCGCGCACGGATATCCGGGCGCGGTCTTCTCGTTCCACCCCCTGGCCGAACGGTCGCCGTTGCGATGCGACAAGTCGCCAGAGCCAAAACGCTGAATGCATCTTGTCAGGAATTATCGTCCGCATCCCCCATAACCCCGAGCGAAGGAGCATCCTCGTGACGACTGAAACCGAAAGGCGCGCGCAGCCGCTGGCAATGCGCGCCAGCACAAAGACCACAGCGGCCAAACCCAAGAGCGCGGCAGCGAAGGCCAAAACCGCGAAGCCGAAGGCCTCGGCGGCGAAGACCACCGCGGCCAAGACAGCGGCGAAAAAGCCGGCGGCCAAAACCGCGGCGAAAGCCGGAACAAAAACTGTCGCGAAGAAGCCGGCCGCCAAGGCCGCGCCGAAGCGCGCGACGACGGCCCGCAAGACCGCAACCGCGAAGGCCACCGCCGCGCGGAAGCCGGCGGCAAAACCCGCCGCCAAACGGACCGCCGCGACGACGCGGAAGGCCGCGAGCAGCAAGACCGCCGCCCGCAAACCCGCCCCGCGCAAAACCACGGCGCGCGCGGCGGCAACGCCGCGCAAGGCGACGCGCAGCGCCGCCGCTCCGAAAAAGCCGGCAACCCGGCGCCCCCGTAAAACGACTGAGACCGCCGGCTCATCGATGACCGACAGCCAGACGTCCGGCTCCGGCTCGTCGAGCTGATCCCGGTTCGACCGGCACGAGAACACCGGCCATCATCGATGGCCGGTGTTTTTTATTGATGCCAAATCTCAGTTTTTCGGATCGCGCGGCGCGCCGGAATCGGACGCGCTCCGAGCGCTCGGGCAAGCGACCGGCGGGATGGTGAGCGCCGTCAGTTTTCCGTGCAAGACGAAATTGCCGAAATCGAGCCGCACGTCGCGCGACACGCCGTTGGTGTAGTAGCGCATCTGGGTGCGGAAATCGGGTTCCTCGTCGCGCGGCTTGCGACGGAAGAAGCCGATATCGACCAGGGTTGACGGCAGCGCCGCGAGTGGCGCGAAACGACTTTTTTGCGCGTCGCGACGGCCCAGAATCGCGACGAAGGTATGTTCCGCGCCATGCGCCGATGTGCCGTCGAACAACGGCGGATCGATATAGGGTTCACCCTTGGCCGACGCCTCCAGAATATGTCGCGTATGCGCCATCGGGAACAGCGTGCCGGGCGGCAGTTTCACCACCCTGCCCTTCGGCACCGTATAGTTCACCACGCCGCCTTTTGGTCCGGTGGTCGCGGTGCCCTGATCCTCCACCTTGGTCTTGCCGTCCTCGCTCTGGCGCAGCAGGAAAGTCAGCCGATGGCCGGATTTGCTCTCCCAGGTATCGTAATCGCTGATCGTGCGGGTCAGGCTGCCATCCTGATTACGGATCAGTAATGTCATATGCTGGCTGACCGTATAGGCGCGGCAGGTTTCCAGAACGTCGAACCGCAGGCGCCCCGTAGCGCCGGTCACCGAATGGCCGCGCACTTTCGACAGGCTGAGCGTGTAGGTCGCATTCTGCCCGGTCAGCGTCACCGGCGATGCCGCGAATGCGCTCGAGCCCAACAACAGGCCACACGTTGTCAGGAAGATCCGCTTCATGGTCCGCGCCGCCTTCTGCCGCCGCGCCGTTTGTCCGGGTCGTAACCGCCGCCGCCCGGCCCCAGCGGTTCCGGCGTGCGGTCGCGCGAGCGGCGGGACGCACTCGGCATCGGCGCAGGCGTCAGGCCGAGTTCCAGCGCCTCCAGACGCTTGATTTCGTCGCGCAACCGCGCCGCCTCCTCGAACTCCAGATTGGCCGCCGCATTACGCATCCGTTTCTCCAGCTCGGTGATGGTGGATTTCAGATCCTTACCGATGAATTCGGTGGCCAGGCTGTCCTTGATCGGCGCGACGGTGACGTAATCCTGCTCGTAGACCGAATGCAGGATCTCGCCGACCTGCTTCTTCACGCTCTGCGGCGTGATGCCGTTCGCCGCGTTCCAGGCGGTCTGCTTGGCGCGCCGCCGGTCGGTCTCGTCGATCGCGTATTTCAGGCTGCGCGTCATGGTGTCGGCATACAGGATGACGCGGCCATCGACATTGCGCGCCGCACGGCCGATGGTCTGGACCAAAGAAGTCGCGGAGCGGAGAAAACCCTCCTTGTCGGCATCGAGAATGGCGACCAGCATGCATTCGGGAATGTCGAGCCCCTCGCGCAGCAGATTGATGCCGACCAGAATGTCGTAGACGCCGAGCCGGAGATCGCGAATGATCTCGATGCGCTCCAGCGTGTCGATATCCGAGTGCAGATAGCGCACCTTCACGCCATGTTCGGTGAGATATTCGGTCAGATCCTCGGCCATGCGCTTGGTCAGCGTCGTCACCAGTACCCGCCCGCCGGCCTGGGCGACGATGCGGCATTCGGCGAGAAGATCGTCGACCTGATGCTCGACCGGCCGCACCTCGACCTCTGGATCGACGAGGCCGGTGGGGCGGATCACCTGTTCGGCGAATACCCCGCCGGTACGTTCCATCTCCCACGGGCCGGGCGTTGCCGAAACGAAGGTGGTCTGCGGCCGGAACCTCTCCCATTCCTCGAATTTGAGCGGGCGGTTGTCGATGCAGGAGGGCAGGCGGAAACCGAATTCCGACAGGATCGATTTGCGCGCGAAGTCGCCTTTGAACATGCCGCCGATCTGCGGCACGGTGACGTGGCTTTCATCGACGATCAGCAGCGCGTTCTCCGGCAGGTATTCGAACAGAGTGGGTGGCGGCTCGCCCGGATTGCGCCCCGAGAGATAGCGCGAATAGTTCTCGATTCCCTTGCAGGACCCCGTGGTTTCCATCATCTCGATGTCGAAGGTGGTGCGCTGCTGCAGCCGCTCCACTTCGAGCGGCTTGCCCTGTGCGGTCAACTCGGCGAGCCGCGCCTGCAACTCCTGCTTGATCCGCCCGACCGCCTGCGCGAGCGTCGGCCGCGGCGTGACATAGTGGCTGTTCGCATAGACCGCGACCGACGCAAGCTCGGTGATGCGCTCGCCGGTCAGCGGATCGAACTCGGCGATGCTCTCGATCTCGTCGCCGAACAGCGTGACCCGCCAGGCGCGATCCTCGTACTGGCTCGGAAAGATGTCGACGGTTTCGCCGCGCAGCCGGAACGTACCGCGCTGGAACGCGGCGTCGTTGCGGCGATACTGCAACTCGACCAGCGCCTTGGCGAGGCGGTCGCGATCAATCCGGCCGCCGGTTTCAAGGCGCACCACCATCTGGCTGTAGGTTTCGACCGAGCCGATACCGTAGATGCAGGACACCGAGGCGACGATGACGACATCGCCGCGCTCCAGCAGCGCCTGGGTCGCGGCGTGGCGCATCCGGTCGATCGCCTCGTTGATCTGCGCGTCCTTCTCGATATAGGTGTCGGTGCGCGGCACATAGGCTTCGGGCTGATAGTAGTCGTAATAGGACACGAAGTATTCGACCGCATTGTCCGGGAAAAACCCCTTCATCTCGCTGTAGAGCTGGGCGGCGAGCGTCTTGTTGGGCGCAAGGATCAAGGCGGGGCGCTGCACCGCCTCGATCACCTTGGCCATGGTGAAGGTTTTGCCGGAACCGGTGACGCCGAGCAGAACCTGATCGCGCTCGTTGGCCGAAATTCCGAGCACCAACTCGGCGATCGCCTGCGGCTGATCGCCGGCCGGCTGATAGTCGGAAACGACGCGCAAAGGTTTGTGCAGCGGCCGCGCCACCTGGCGTTCGGGGATGAAAAGCGGCGACGGCGGCGCGGCAAGGAGCTGGGACATCGAATTGAGATCAGGTGTTCGGGTGACAGATCAAGATTTTTTGTCGATCAGCGTCTTCATTTCGTCCATCGCCTCGGAAAACCGGCGGTTGAGCTTCTCGACCGCGTCGTGATTCGAGCGCTGGATAAGGTCGCCGAGGTCGCGCATATTGGTCACAGCACTTTCATAGGCGTGCTTGAGCAGTTCCGCCTGCTTGGTGGCACGAATCTGCGGCGAATCATGCGCCGACACGCTGCGCAACTGCTCGGTGAGATCGGTCATGGTCTTCTGCATGATTTCCATGTGCCGCTTTGCCACCGCCTGCGCGCCTTCGAGCGCCACGCGGTTGGCTTCGGAAAGCGCCTCCAGATTCCGCCGATAGGCGCCGATCACGACCTCCATATCCGGCATGGCGGGCATTTTCAGCGCGCCGAAGGCCTTGGTGAAATCGAAATCCGGCATGAACATGGACCTCGTCTTCTGCGCCGAAGCGGTCTTCCTGGGATCGGTGCCGGCGCCGGACGGTTTCGGTTTGCTGGCATGGGCCATGGCTCGGTTCCTCTCGCTATGATCCGGGCGGTATTGCTTCCGGGATGACAGGTTAATCCGTCCGCCTTGGAATCGCGAGATGATAATGCAAGGATTTCCGCTTCAACCGGGCCGGTCGGGGTTTTCGGAATCGGGTTGGAAGGACGCGTCCGGCTCCGCGTCCGCCGCGGGCGCGGGGGTTGCGGCGCGCCCGTGCGCGCATTGTGCGGCGGCCCGATCGGCGCGCGTCAGCGCCTTGTCGAGCGCCGCCATGGTCGCCGCCAGATCCGCGCTCTCGTCACGCAGCCAGGCGCGCAGCGTCCAGGCCCACACCGCGAGCAGACCCTTTTTGCGGATTTCGCCGCGCAGGCCGCGCGCGGAAATGCCTGCACCTTCCAGCATCCAGCCCATCGCGGCGAGATTGGCGCGGGCGAGCCAGAGCGTCAGCGCGGGATCGAACGGCGCGTGGCGCAACAGCGCGATCACGCCATCGCGGTGCTGTTGCAGGAAATCGATCCGCCGCATCATGATATCGAACAGACGGTCGCGCACGACGCCCTCGGTCATCGCGCCGTCGAGCGCGTGGGCATCGGCGAGGCGGCCGAACCGCGCGAGGATCGAGACAGTGCCGGTGAAGCGGCGGCGCGCCTCGGCGAGATCGAGCCCACCATGCCGGGCGGCGGCGGCCACCGACACAAGCCGCCATCCCTGCTGTCCGGCCAGATCGAAAGCGGCCTTGACCAGATCGCGCTCGAAGGATGTCTCGCTCATGAGGCGAGATGTAGGACGGCGGCCATGGCTTGCCAACCGGATTATATCGTAATCAGATATTTTCGCTGAGCGCGATCGCCGTCTTGCAGCCGGTGCGGATCGCCGCCGAGAGCAAGCGGTAGAATGGCGCCTGCTCGGCCTCGTTGGCGAGGCCGATATCCCGGTGCTCCAGCTCCTCGGCGCGGAATTCCTCGATGGTTGCGCGCAGCACCGATTCATCCTCGCCGAGTGCTGCCGCCTGTCTTGCGTAATGTGCGTCGATCGTCTCCTCCACGGCGACGGTGCAGGCCATCGCGGCGCGCGGGCCCAGAGCCGCTGTCACAGCACCGAGGGCGAAGCCGGCGACGCGCCAGACCGGCAGAAGTGCGGTGGGCCGCACCCGCCGCTCGGCGATTAGGCGCGAGAACGTATCCAGATGATGCTGTTCCTGCTCCTGCATGTGGCGCAGGGTCTCGGCATGGCGCGAGCGGCCCAATACGGCGAGCTGGCCGGCATAGATCTGCTTCGCGCCGAATTCGCCCGCGTGATCGACCCGGATCATCCGCGCGACCGCCGCGCACGGAGCAGGGTCGCCCGGCAGGCGCGGCAAATCGGCAGGTTCGCTCATGGCAGGCTCCTTTTGCTGCGTTTCAGATAGGCAAGAATCGCCAGCGCGAAACCCAGCGCATAAACGAGATCCATGGTCGCGAACGAGACCGGAAATCCCGGAATCAGATAGGTCGGCGCGTCGCACGAGGCCGAAGGCCGCAGTGGCAGCGCGCCGAAGCCGGGCGGTGGCGCGTTGCATTCGGGCAGCGGGCTGTTCCACCAATGCTGCTCGGCGCCGACATGAACGAAGGCGATCGCCGCGTCACCGAGCATGACTAGGGCGGCGAGCGCAAGCAGCGCCCGCCCGGCGCGTGGCGGGGCGACGGCGACGAGAATCCCGAGCACGATCGCGATCCGGTAGGGCCAGCGCTCGATATAGCAGAGCGGACAGGGAACCAGATGGAGGACGAACTCGGCGTAATAGGCGATGCCGAGCGCAAGCGCGGCCGCCACGGCGGCGGCGGCTCCGGCCTGCCGGGATGAAATCGCCGTCATCGCGGTCACGATCTCGCCAGCGCCGATGCCGCGTCCATCACCGCCTTGGCGTGGCCGGGCACTTTCACCCCACGCCAGATGCGCGCGATCCGGCCGGCAGCGTCGATCAGAAAGGTCGAGCGGTCGATGCCCATGTATTTCCGGCCATACATCGATTTCTCGACCCAGGCGCCATAGGCTTCGACCACCGTGCCATCCTCATTCGAAGCGAGCGGGAACTTGAGGTCGTATTTTGCGGCGAATTTCTCGATCGCCGACATCTTGTCCTTGGAGACGCCCACCACCTCGATTCCGATATGGCCGAGTTGCGGCAGGGCTTCCTGAAAGGCGCAGGCTTCCTTGGTGCAGCCGGGCGTGTCGGCCTTCGGGTAGAAATAGAGCACGAAGGGCCTGCCCTTGAAGCCGGCGAGCGACACGCGCCGGCCGCTTGATGCCGGCATGTCGAATGACGGGGCCTTGTCGCCTTCGGTCACGCTCATGGTTGAACTCCCTGTTCGTCGCGTTGCGGGTCGCCGATATGGCGGAGAAACGCGCCGCGCACCAGTTCGGCCGCCGCCGTCATCCTGGCCGCGAGCGCCGCGAAATCGGCAGCCTCGGCGGCTTTCAGAATCGGCGCCAGCGCGCCCGGCGCCGAATCCGGGCCGGGTTCTGCGAGCCCGGTGATGCGCATCATGCCCTGGATCGTGCGGAACAGGCGGTCCGCCGCGATCAACTCAGCCGCTTCGGCCTCGGTCAGAATCTCCGCACCGGCGAAACCGGCCAGCGCATCCCGCGTGCCTGGATGAAACAAAGCGGGCGATGCGGGACCGTGGATGAGCTGCAGCGCCTCGGCGATGAAGCCAAGTTCCATCGTGCCCCCCGCGCGATGCTTGAGGTCGAAATCATCGCGCGGCGGGGCGTCGCGGGCCAGCCGGGCGCGCATCGAGGCGGTATCCCGCCGGATCGTCCCGGCGGGTATCGCGCGGCACAGCGCCGAGCGGATCGCGGCGTCGAGCACCGGCGCGAAACCGCGCGTGGCGGCCATCACCCGCGCGCGGGTGAGAGCGAGGCGCTCCCAGGTCCAGGCGTCTTCGGCATGATAGCGGCGGAACGCGGCGAGCGAGACGGCGACCGGCCCTTTATTGCCCGAAGGCCGCAGCCGCATGTCCACCTGGTAGATCGGTCCTTCCGCGCCGGCAGCCGTGATCGCGCCGACCAGCGCGTGGGCGAAGCGCAGAAAATACTGGCTTGCCGGCAGCCGCGCCGACGATGCATCCGGCGGATGATCGTAGATCAGCATAAGATCGAGATCCGACCCCGCGAGCATTTCCCCGGCACCGACCCGGCCCAGTGCGACGATGCCGAACCGCCCGCCGCGCAGCCTGCCGTAGCGCCGCGCGAAATCCGCCATCACCCTGGGCAGCAGGATACCGAGCGCGGCCTTCGCGAGTTCGGCCCTCAAGGTGCCCGCCGCGTCGACGTCGAGGCGGGATTCCAGGGTCGCGACCGACAGATGAAACTCCTCGCGTCGCACGAACCGGCGCAGCGTGGCGAGAGTTTCCTCGAGATGCCCGGCATCGCGCAGCAGGCGCCGCAGCGCGGGGGCTGGGTTGGTAAAATGCGCGACCGGCGCCAGCAGCGCGTCCAGCGCGCCGGCATGGGCGGCGAGATGCTCGGCCAGCGGCGGGGCGGCACCGAGCACGGCGGCGAGCCGCCCAAGCAGCGCCTGGTTGTGCTGAAACAGCGACAGCAGGGCAATCCCGGCGCGCTGGCGTTCGAGCAACTGGTCGAACCGGCGGAACGCGAGATCTGGGTCGGGCTGGCGGGACAATGAATCGAGCAGCGACGGCAGGATCGCATCGAGCAGATCGCGGGCCCGCGCCGCGCGCAGCGCGGGCAAGGCACCGCCGCGCCACGCCCGCAGCCGTGCGGCGAGATGCCGGACATCCCTGAACCCGAGCCCGGTCAGATGATCGCGGAAAGCCGCCGGCACCGCACCGTTTTCACCAACATTCAGCGCCGGTACCCCGCCATTGCCGTCTCCCGCGGTTCCGGCGTCGAAAAATATCGAAAAATGCCCGTGAACCGTCTCGAAGAGTTGATCAAGCCGTTCGGCGAAGCCTGTGGGTTCGGCCACGCCCATGAAGACCGCGAAGGCGGCGAACCCGGCCCCGGTCTCCGGCAGGCTATGCGTCTGCCGGTCCTCGACCATTTGCAGCCGGTGCTCGATGCGCCGCAGCGTGCGATAGGATTCGGCGAGTTCGCGCGCGACCTCGCGCGGCAAATGCAGCGCTGAAGCCAGCGCGCGCAATGCCGCCAGCGTGCCGGGAATGCGCAGCGCCGGTTCGTGCCCGGCCCAGACCAGTTCGAGCGTCTGGACGATGAATTCGATCTCGCGAATCCCGCCCCGGCCGAGCTTCACGTCGCGGCCGAGAACGGCACCGGGGGAATTGCGCCGGCGCTGATCGATCCGGCGCTTCATGTCGTGAATGTCGGCGATCGCCGCGAAATCGAGATTGCGGCGCCAGATGAACGGGCGGATTTGGTCGAGAAAAGCGGCTCCGAAACCGAGATCGCCGGCGACCGGCCGCGCCTTGGATAACGCGGCGCGTTCCCAGGTCCGGCCATGGCTTTCATAATAGGCGAGTGCGGCGCCGAGGCTGACGACCGGCGGCGTCGCGGCCGGATCGGGACGCAAGCGCAGATCGACGCGAAACACCATCCCATCGCCATCCCGCTCGGCAAGCAGTGGCACCAGATCGCGCGCCAGCCGGACCATGGCGGCTTGCGCATCGTCCCGATAAACGGGAGATGAAGGATCGAACAAGAGCACGAGGTCGATATCGCTGGAGTAGTTCAATTCGCCCGCACCGAGCTTGCCCATGCCGAGTACGGCGAAGCGGCACGCCCGCTCCGGGTCCGTGGGATCGGGAAGGCTGATCGTGCCGTTCTCGTGCAGGACGCGGAGCAGATGGCGCAGTGCCGCGGAAATGCTGACATCGGCGAGTTCGGACAGCGCCGCGGTGACTTTTTCCACACTCCAGGCACCAGCGAGATCGGCCAGCGCGATGGCGAGCGCCGCCCGGCGCTTGGCGCCGCGCAACGCGCGCGCGGTGGCGGCACGCGACGCGAGGGGATCGATGCCGCGAAGCTCCGCCACGATTCGCGCGAATGTCGGTTCGGGACCATCCCGCTGGACCGCGATCACGATATCCGGCTCGCGCAGCGCCAGCCCGGCGAGATAGGGCGCATTGCCGCCGAGGCACGCGAGCGCCGCCCGCCCGGCTCGGCTCTTGGCAAAGCGCGCCTCGGCCCGGCCAAGTTCGGCATAGGATTCGAGCAGCCGTGCGGCAGCCTCGCGGTCGGCCGGGCCGGGAAAATCCGCTTCGAAACCGTCCCGCGAAACGATGGATCTGTTCATGCCGAGGCGATCCTTCGATGAGGCGCCGGTTCCGTCAAGCGGGGCAGGTCGCCAGCCATGCGGGCCATCACGGCGCGCGGTTCGTCGGCACCATCGCCCTGGTGCTTCTGCTGCTGTTCGGCGCGGCGTCCTGGCGGCTCGCGCGCGGGCCGGTCGATCTGCCGCCGCTCGCGTCGCGGATCGCGGCGGCGGTGGCGCGAGCACTGCCGGGCTCGACGGTTACGGTGGGGCGCGCCGCTCTGGCCTGGGAGGGATTTCATCGCGGCGGCGCGCCGCTCGATCTTCGCCTGTCGGACATCGTGGTAAGCGGACCAAACCGGGCCGCCGCGTTGAAGATTTCCTATCTGCGCGTCACGCTGGCGCCGCTCGCCCTGCTGCGCGGACGGATCGCGCCGATTCGCATCATCGCCCATCGCACCGCGATCACGCTGCGGCCGGATCGGGCGGGGGCAACGCCGTCACAGTTGCGCAACGATCTGCTCGCGACGATCGCGATGAAACCGGGCACGCACGGCATCGATTTCACCGATCTCCGCGCCGTTCGGGTCAGCGGCGCGCTTCTCGCCCTGGACGACGACACGCTGCATCTCGAACTCGCGGCGCGGGATAGCCGGTTCGACCTGTCCCGCGCCGCCGACGGCACGATCACCGGCGCGGGACACGCGGTTCTGCGCCATGGCGGGGCGATCGCGCCGCTCACGGTCGAACTTCGCGCGGCGCAGGGGGTGGGACGGATTCGCGCAATGCTCGGTCCGGGCGATCCCGCCTCGCTCGCGCCACGGAACGCGGCGCTCGTGCGGTTCGACCTGCCCGTCACCCTGACCGCGCGCTGGCCGCTCGGCGCGGCGCGAGCCGGGCTCGAGGTTTCCGTCGATACCGGCGACGGCACGGTGGCGCTCGGGCAGAGCAAAATTCCGGTCGCCCATGCGGAACTCGCCGCGACGGTCGATGACCATGACCTTGAACTCACGCGCGGCCAAATCGCCCTCGCGCCGCGCGCGGGCTCGGCGCCGGTCATCGGCTTCGATGGCAGGCTCGGCCTCGCCCCGCCATTTTCCGGGGTGCTGCACGCGACGGTGGACCGGGTTTCCGCCGCCGCCCTGCCCGCCTACTGGCCGCAGGCGCTGGCAAGGCACGCAAGGCACTACGTTCTCGGGCATATTCCCGCCGGAACAGCGTCGGACGGCAAATTCACCGCGCATCTGAGTCTCGGCAAGGCGCCCTATCTCACGGGATTTTCGGGAGGCTTCGCCGCCTCGGGAGTTTCGCTCGACTGGTTCAAGGGTGCCGCGCCGATGACCGCGCTTGCCGGCACCCTGACCTTCCCCGACGAGGATACGCTGGTCATCGCCGCGACATCCGGCGCGCTCGGCGGGTTGGCGCTGCGCGGCGGGATGCGGATCACCGGGCTGAACCTGCACGACCAGATCGCCCACATCGCGGCAAGCCTCGGCGGCCCGATCACCGCGGCCCTGCCCTTGCTCGACGCGCCGCCGCTGCGCCTTGCCTCCCACGGCGTCGCGCTGGCGGGAGCGACCGGGCAGGTTGCCGGCACGATCAACGCGACCTTGCCGCTCGACAAGCATTTGCCGCTGGCGAAGGTCGATCTCGACGCGGCCGCGCAACTCACCGCGCTGCATCTGCCTTTGCCGGTGCACGATCTCGCGCTCGATGGCGGGACGATCGCGCTGACCGCGAGCCTGCACGATCTGGCATTGCGCGGCATCGGGCGCCTCGCCGGGCAAACTGCCAAGTTCACCGCCTCGATGAAGCTGCCGGGCGGCGATTTCGACCTGAAAGCCTCCACACGGGCGGGGCGCGCGCTGCTCGATTCGTTCGGCGCCGCGCCGGATTTCTGGCGTTACGGCACCGCACCGCTCACCATCGCTTACGACAACGATGGCGGTCATGGCACGCTCGATCTGAACGCCGATCTTACCCCGGTCGATCTGGCGCTGCCGATCTTCGGCTGGACCAAGGCGGCGGGCCAGCCGGGCCATGCCGCCATCCGTCTCGGCCTTGCGCAGGGCAGCCCCATCGATCTCACCACGCTCGATATCACAGCACCCGGCCTCGCCCTGAAGGGCCGGCGGCAGGGCGCTGCGATGACGATTGGCGAGGCACGGATCGGCGACACCAGAGCGACCGGCAAGCTGACCCCGCCCGACGGCTCCGGCCATCCCTGGACCATCGCGCTGGCGGGGCGGCTGCTCGATCTCTCCGCCCTGTTGCGCCGCGCGCGCGCCAGCGCGACCGCGCCGTCGAAAGCACAGGCCGAAACGGCCGGCGCCATCGGCCCCTCCTGGCGGCTGCAAGCGGCGTTCGATGCGCTGCGCCTGTATCCCGCCCCGGCGCCGCCGCTCGGGCCGGTGCATATCGCCGCCAGCAGCAAGGCCGGAACCCTCGACACCCTGGCCGCGACTGCGCTGGTCGGCGGCGCGCATCATGCCAATCTGACGGTCGGCCGTGAAGGCGCCGCGATGCGTGTGGCGTTGACTAGCGGCGATGCCGGCACGTTGCTCGCCGCTCTGGGCGCCACCACCGAAATCGCCCATGGCAGGCTCGACCTCACCGCTTCGAGTACCGGCGGCGCGACCAAGGGTCGCGCCGTGCTGACCGATTTCCGCCTGCGCCACGCGCCGGTGATGGCGAAAGTGCTGCAGGGCCTGTCGCTCTACGGCGTGCCGGCGGCAACCTCCGGGCCGGGTCTCGCGATCACCCGACTGACCGCGCCGTTCAGCATCGCCGGGCCGATCGTCACCCTACACAACGGCCGCGCCTTTTCCGCGTCCCTCGGCTTCACCGCCGCCGGGTCGGTCGATCTCGCCCGCAAACGATATGATCTGGCCGGAACCATCGTGCCCGCCTATGCGCTCAACACATTGCCGGGGCGAATTCCGGTCATCGGCAAATTGTTCAGCCCGGAGAAAGGCAGCGGCCTGTTCGCCGCACGCTATACGATCGACGGGCCGTTCGATGCACCGCGTATCATGGTCGATCCGCTCGCCGCCCTCGCACCCGGCCTGCTGCGCGACATTTTCGGCTTCGGACCGCCGGACAAAATGCCGGGCAAATAAATCCACGCCGTGTATGCCGTTAACGTCATAATATATCCGTATAGGTTGACTTGCGGCGACGCCGCCGATAGATCATCCACCGATCACCCGCCACGAAACGCAACCGCATGGTGAACCGATGAAGCTGCTCGTCCCCGTCAAACGCGTCGTCGATTTCAACGTCAAAGTCAGGGTCAAATCCGACGGCACCGGCGTCGAGACGGCCGGCGTGAAAATGTCGATGAACCCGTTCGATGAAATCGCCGTCGAGGAAGCCGTGCGTCTGAAGGAAAAGGGCCTCGCGACCGAGATCGTCGCGGTGTCGATGGGGGTCGCTTCGTGCCAGGAGACCATCCGCACCGCGCTGGCAATGGGGGCGGATCGCGGCATCCTGGTCGAGACCGATGTGGAGCTGCAGCCGCTCGCGGTGGCCAAGTTGCTGAAGGCATTGGTCGAGAAGGAACAGCCGCGCCTTGTCATCATGGGCAAGCAGGCGATCGACGACGACATGAACGCGACCGGCCAGATGCTCGCCGCCCTCCTCGGCTGGCCGCAGGGCACATTTGCCAGCAAGGTGGTCATCGAAGGCGACACCGCAACGGTGACCCGCGAGATCGATGGCGGGCTCGAGACCGTGGCGCTGACCCTGCCGGCGGTGGTGACGACCGATCTTCGTCTGAACGAGCCGCGCTACGCCTCGCTGCCGAACATCATGAAGGCGCGCAAGAAGCCCATCGAGACGATCAGGCCGGCCGATCTCGGGGTCGATCCGGCGCCGCGCCTGACCCTGGTGAGCGTCGCCGAACCGCCGAAGCGCAAGGCCGGCATCAAGGTCAAATCGGTTCAGGAACTCGTCGAGAAACTCCGCAACGAAGCGAAGGTGATCTGATCATGACACTGGTTCTGGTTCTGCTCGATCACGACGGCAAGAGCGTCAAACAGCCGGCGCGCAGCGCCATCGCCGCCGCCGCGAAGCTTGGCGAGGTCGTTGCGCTCGTCGCCGGCGAAGGCGTCGGCGAGGCCGCCAAGGCCGCCGCCGCCATCAAAGGTGTCGCGAAAGTGCTGGTCGCCGATCATGCCGCCTTCGCTCACGCGCTGGCCGAGCCACTCGCCGCTCTGATCGTCAAGCTCGCCGACGGCTATTCGCATATCCTCTCGGCCTCGACGGCGACCGGCAAGAACGTGATGCCGCGCGTGGCCGCCCTACTCGATGCGCAGCCGATCAGCGACATCGCCGCCGTGATCGACGCCGATACCTTCATCCGCCCGATCTATGCCGGCAACGCGATGGCGACGGTGAAGTCATCTGACACGAAAAAGGTGATTACCGTGCGCGCCGCGAGTTTCGATCCCGCGCCGGAAGAGGGCGGCTTGGCGGCGATCGAGGCGATATCGGTGCCGATCGAGAACGCGACGTCGAAATTCGTCGGCGCGGAACTCTCGAAGAGCGAACGCCCCGAACTCACGGCAGCGAAAATCGTGATTTCCGGCGGGCGTGGGATGCAGAACGGCGAGAATTTCGGCAAGCTGCTCGAACCGATCGCCGACCGGCTGCACGCCGCCGTGGGTGCCTCGCGCGCCGCCGTCGATGCCGGGTTCGTGCCGAATGATTATCAGGTCGGCCAGACCGGCAAGATCGTCGCTCCCGATCTCTATGTGGCGGTCGGCATTTCCGGCGCGATCCAGCATCTCGCGGGGATGAAGGATTCCAAAGTCATCGTCGCGATCAACAAGGACGAGGAGGCGCCGATCTTCCAGGTCGCCGATTACGGCCTGGTCGGCGATCTGTTCCAGATATTGCCGGAGCTGCAAAAGGAACTCGGCTGACATGGCGATCCAGCTTATCGGCGTGCTCGGCGCCGGCGCGATGGGCAACGGCATCGCCCATGTCGCGGCGACGTCCGGGCTCGATGTCGTCCTGGTCGATACCGCTCAGCCGGTGCTCGACAAAAGCCTTGCCACCATGGCGAAGAACCTGGAACGGCAGGTGCAGAAAGGCACGATCGACGGAGCCGCGCGGGACGTCGCCCTGGCACGGGTTAAAGCATCGACCGCGCATGACGCGCTGGGGGCGTGCGACGCCGTGATCGAGGCGGTACCCGAGCGCGAGGAGATCAAGCGGAAGGTTTACGCGCAGATCATCCCGCATCTCAAACCCGATGCCATCCTTGCCTCCAACACCTCGTCGATCTCGATCACCCGGCTGGGGGCGGCGAGCGGCATCGCGGATCGGTTCGTCGGGATGCATTTCTTCAACCCGGTGCCGATGATGAAGCTGGTCGAGGTGATCAGGGGCCTCGCAACCTCGGATTCGACGGTCGCCGCCGTCGAGGCGCTGGCGAAGCGAATGGGCAAAACCACCGTCGCCGCCGCGGATTTTCCGGGCTTCATCGTCAACCGCATCCTGGTGCCGATGATCAACGAGGCGGTGTTCGCGCTGCATGAGGGGATCGGCGACGTGATCTCGATCGACAACGGCATGAAGCTGGGCGCGGCGCACCTGATGGGGCCGCTGACGCTCGCCGATCTGGTCGGGCTGGATGTGGCGCTGGACGTGATGCGCGTGCTGCATCAGGGCTTGGGCG
The DNA here is from genome assembly GCF_021556475.1 of Acidiphilium iwatense. GTDB lineage: Bacteria > Pseudomonadota > Alphaproteobacteria > Acetobacterales > Acetobacteraceae > Acidiphilium > Acidiphilium iwatense. Next base: position 74,377 of record NZ_JAKGBZ010000008.1, read on the forward strand.
AGGACAAGTACCGCCCCTGCCCGCTTCTGGTGAACTATGTCGAGGCCGGCTGGCTCGGGCGCAAAACCGGGCGCGGCTTCTATGATTATTCGACCAATCCACCGACGCCGACGCGGTAAAATTGCTCACCAAAACAAAGAGTAACGCGGAAAGATTGACTTTGATGGACGCGGAAGCTACTTCCGCGTCCATCCGGTCTGGCGGCGTAGCTCAGCGGTAGAGCAGGGGAATCATAATCCCTTGGTCGGTGGTTCAAATCCGCCCGCCGCTACCAAGCCTCGCTGCCCTGCCGGCCGAACCCGACATCGCCGCGCAGCGACCGGAACGCCATGACCGACATCGACCGCCCCGAAAATCCCGTCGTGATCGCCGGCGCACGGATTTTTGACGGCGAGACCTGGCACGACGGCAAGGCTCTGGCGATCGGCGCCGATCGGCGGATTACCGGCATCGCCGATCCGCGCGAGCTTCCCGATGGCACAAGCCTGCTGACAGTCGATGGCGGGATGCTGATTCCAGGGTTCGTCGATCTGCAGGTCAATGGCGGCGGCGGCATTCTGCTGAACGACCGCCCCGATGCGGCCGGCATCGCGACCATCTGCGCGGCGCATTGCCCGTTCGGCACCACCGCCCTGCTCGCCACCCTGATCACCGATACCGTGGAAATCACAACCCGCGCCCTCGACGCCGGCCGCGATGCCGCTCAGCGCCAAATCCCCGGCTTTCTCGGGCTGCATCTTGAAGGTCCGCATCTCGCGCCCGCGCGCCACGGTGCCCATGATCCCGCGCTGATCCGGCCGATGACGGATGCGGATCTGCGGCGCCTGACCGAGGCCTCGAAAACCATGCCGGTGCTGCTGACGACCATCGCTCCGGAGGCGGTCAGCGGCGCGCGGATTGCGCATCTCGCCGAGGCCGGCGTCGTTGTCAGCCTCGGCCACTCCAACGCCTCCTGCGAGCAGGCGCGCGCTGCCGCCGACGCGGGTGCGACAATGGTGACCCATCTGTTCAACGCGATGAGCCCGCTCGCCCACCGGGAGCCGGGGATGGTCGGCGCCGCCCTTGATCATGGCGGGCTCCATGCCGGCCTGATCGCGGATGGCATTCATGTTGACGCCACCGCGGTCGCGATCGCGCTCCGGGCCAAGCGCGGTCCGGGCAGGGTATTCCTGGTCACCGACGCGATGGCGACGACCGGGACAACGCTCGACGCCTTCACCCTGAACGGGCGAGTCGTCTATCGCCGCAATGGGCGCCTGACGCTTGCCGACGGCACGCTGGCCGGCGCCGACACCACCATGATCGCCTCGGTGCGGTTCATGCACCATGCGATCGGATTGCCGCTCGGCGAGGCCTTGCGTATGGCGTCGCTCTATCCGGCGCAGGCAGTAGGAAAATCCGCCACGATCGGCCATCTGCGGCCCGGCGCCCGCGCCGATCTCGTCCATCTGTCGGATACGCTCGATATCCGCGCGGTCTGGATCGGGGGAAGTCGCGTTTTCACTGCCGTCCCATCCGCCCAGGACGCTTCTTTTTCATAACTTCCCGACACCGACATTATTTCGATTTCAGAAAATCCTCGACAAGTTCCGTCCAGAACGCTGCGCCGATCGGCAGAATATCGTCGTTGAAATCATAGGCCGAGTGATGCAACGGCTTGTCGTTCCGGCCCGACGCGGTGCCGAGAAAGAAATAGGAACCGGGACGGGCATTGAGCATATAGGCGAAGTCCTCGCTGCCCATGAAAGGCCGCGCCAGATCGACGACAGTGCCGCTGCCGGCGAAACGCCGCGCGCACTCGCGCAGATAGCCGGTCTGCACCTTGTCGTTGATCGTCGCGTCGTAGCTGCGCCGGTAGTCGATCTCCGCCGTCATGCCATAGCTTGCGGCCTGCAGGCTGGCGATTTCGGCGATGCGGCGTTCGAGATAAATCCGGGTGTCCGGGTCGAAAGAGCGGATGCCGAGAACGAGTTCGACCCGGCCTGGGATGATGTTGCTGGCCGTGCCGCCATGGAAGGAACCCACGGTGATGACCGCCGGCTCCATCGGATGGACGTTGCGCGAAACGATCGTCTGCAGCGCCATGACGATGCTCGCGCCGGCGACGACCGGATCGGCCGTGTTTTCCGGCTCGGCGCCGTGGCCGCCGCGACCCTGCACGACGATCGTCGCTTCATCGACCGCCGCCATGATCGGCCCGTCGCGCAAGGCGAATTGGCCGAACGGCAATGACGGTTCGTTATGTAATGCAAACACGGCATCGCAGGGAAACCGCTCGAACAGCCCCTCCTCCACCATGATCCGGCCGCCGCCGGCATTCTCCTCCGCCGGCTGAAAGATGAGATGGACGATGCCGTCGAAATTGCGGCGCGCGGCGATCGCCTGGGCGGCGCCGAGCAGCATCGTGGTATGGCCGTCATGACCGCAAGCATGCATGCGGCCGGGATTCCGGCTCCGATAGTCGAGCCCGGTTTCTTCAAAAATCGGCAGCCCGTCCATGTCGGCACGCAGGCCGATCGCGCGCGTGCTCGTGCCGTTCCGCAGCGTTGCGACCACTCCGGTTCGCGCGAGGCCGCGATGGACATCGTAGCCGAGAGCTTCAAGCTCATGAGCAACGAAATCGGATGTCCAGACCTCCTCAAGCCCGAGTTCGGGATTGGCATGGAGCAACCGCCGCATGGCGACCAGATCGGCGCGGTCGGTATCGAACAGTGAGGCTGCGACCATGTCAGGCTCCGGGGATGGGAATGCGTTTCTCCAGAAAACGGACGAGCATCACCAGAATTCCAGTCAGGCCCATATAGACGAACGCCAGGAACAGCAGCGGTGCGTAGACGAGATAGGTGTCCTGGCGGACATGCGAGATCACGCCATAGATATCGACGACAGTGATGGTCGCGACCAGCGGCGTCGATTTGAGCTGGAGAATCACTTCGCCGCCCAATGTCGGCAGCACGCGATAGAAGGCGCGCGGCAGCCAGATGCGGCGCAGCGCAGTAAAGCGGCTCATGCCGAAAGCGTGCGCCGCTTCCAGCTCGCCGCGCGGCACGCCCGCGAAAGCACCGCGCATGACCTCGCCTTCGTATCCGGCGAAAGATAAGGTGAGCGAGAGCAGTCCATAGGGCCAGGCCTCGCGCAGATAGGGCCAGAACACGCTGTCGCGAATCGCCGGAAACTGCGGAAACAACGAGCCGACGCCGAAATAGAGCAGCCAGAGCTGCAGCAGGAGCGGCGTGCCGCGGATCAGCGTGCAGAAACCGCGCGCCGGCCACGCGAGCAGCCTCGGTCCCGTCACCTGTACGAGTCCCAGGGGAACGGCGAAGCAAAACCCGAGAGCCACTGAAGCGACAAGCAGCCAGATGGTGCGCCAGAGACCGAGGCAAAGCTGGCCGGCATAGCGCGGCAGCCAATCCCAGCGCATCGACAGCACCATCAGAAGGATGAGCCCCGCCGCGATGAGAACGAGTACCACGCGATGCGGCCGGAGCCAGGCTCCGATCGCATCGCCGTGGGCTGGCTCGACGAGCCTCGTCATGCCCGGTTTGGTTTCGAGTGCCTCAGTGGTCATCGCTGCGTCACACTTTCGGCATACCGCGGCGTGCGCGTCGCTCGATGGCGTTGAAGACCTGGTTCGAAATCAGCGTCACCAGAAGATAGAGCATGCCTGCGGCACAGAAGAACAGGAAATAGGCCTTGGTAGCACCCCCCGCCTCCCGCGTCGCCATCGTGAGTTCGGTAAAGCCGACGACGGCGAGCAGCGCGGTGTCCTTGGTCGCGATCATCCAGAGATTGGCGAGCCCCGATATCGCATGGGGTATCATCGCCGGAAGCGTGATCCGCCGGAGCGCCAGTGCGGACGGCATGCCGAAGGCGCGCGCTGCCTCGATCTCGCCATACGGCACCGCCCGGATCGCACCGCGCAGAACCTCGGTCGAATAGGCGCCCTGCACCACGCCGATGACCAGAATACCGGCTGCGAGCCCGTTGATGTTCACCGCAGCATAACCGAGCGCCGCCATAACGCGGTTCAGCAGATCCGTTCCCGCGTAATAGATGAGCACGATCAGCACGAGTTCCGGGACGGCGCGCACGATCGTCGTGTAGCATTCGAGCAGATCGCGGCTCACCGCCCCACCATACAGCTTGCCGAACGCACCGCCGATACCGATCAAGAGGCCAAGCAGATAGCCGCCGACGGCGATCTCGAGCGTGGTGACGAGACCCCTGAGGAGCAGCCCGCCCCAGCCCGGCGGCGAAATCGCAAGAAGTGCCCAGTCGATCCTCATCGCGATGCCAGCGATCCTGTTATTTACCGTAGATATTGAAGTTGAAGTATTTCTTGGTGATTTTCTGATAGGTTCCATCCGCGCGGATCTTCGCGATCGCCGCGTTGATCTTGTGCCTCAGCTTGACATCGCTCTTGCGCAGCCCCGCGCCGACGCCCGAACCCAGAATCGCCGGATCGGGCGCGACGTCGCCTTTGGAGTCGCAGCAAGCCTTGCCTTGCGGCGTCTTGAGAAAAGTCTGGAGCGCGATGGCATCGGCCATGGTGGCGTCGATCCGGCCATCGACGAGATCCTGGTTGGCCTCGTCCTGGGTTTGATAAATCTTGAGGTGTGCGCCAGGAAAATGCTTTTTGGCATAGGTCTCGGAAACGGTGGATACCTGAACCCCAAGGATCCTGCCTTTCAACCCCTGCGGCGTTGCCTTGAAGTTCAGGTTTTTGGCGCCGGCGACCATGACCGGCGTGTTGTAGTATTTGTGGGAAAAGGCAATCTCCTTCTCGCGCGCCGGCGTGATCGACATCGAATTGAAGATCATGTCGATTTTCCCAGCCTGCAGCGCGGGAATGATGCCGCTCCAGGCGAGCGGAACGATCCTGCATTTCAGGTCGGCGGCCTTGCACACCGCGTGCATGATGTCGATTTCCCAGCCGGTCCAATGTCCGGCGGCGTCAAGCTCGCTGAACGGCGGATAAGGTTCGGCCGCAATGCCAACCTTGACGGTCTCGGCCTGCGCCGCTTTGGCGACATGCATCGTCCCGGCAAGCGGGATGGCGAACGCCAGAAAGGTCAATATCCTCAAAAAGAATTTCATGTCACGCCCCTGTTGGTTGCTTTCTTGGATGAACGGGAGATCAATCCCATCCGTGTTATCACTCCGTTACCGTATGGACCCGACGAATTTCCGCAGCCGCTCCGATCTCGGCGCGGAGAAAATCGTCACCGGATCACCAGCTTCCTCGACCACTCCCTGATGCAAAAAAACGACCCGGCTCGCCACGTCGCGCGCGAAGCCCATTTCATGGGTGACCAGGATCATGGTGCGGCCTTCCCGCGCCAGATCGCCGATCACCGTCAGCACTTCGCCGACCAGTTCGGGATCGAGCGCCGAGGTCGGCTCGTCGAACAGCATGACATCCGGCTTGATCGCGAGCGCCCGCGCGATCGCCGCTCGCTGCTGCTGGCCGCCCGAGAGAAATGCCGGATAGACATCGCGTTTTTCATAAAGCCCGACACGTTCGAGAAGCGAATCGGCGGCCTCGATCGCTGCCTTGCGCGACTGACCCAGCACCTGGACCGGCACTTCGATGACGTTTTCCCGTAGCGTCATATGCTGCCAGAGATTGAAGGACTGGAAGACCATGCCGAGCCGGGTCCGAATTCGCTGAATCTGCCGCCGGTCGGCGATCATCCTGCGACCGGGGCCGTCCGGCTTGAGCGCGATCTCCTCGCCGCGCACGCGCACCGCGCCCGAGCTCGGGATCTCGAGCATGTTGATACAGCGGAGCAGCGTGGATTTTCCAGAGCCGCTGGCGCCGATAATGGCAATCACATCGCCGTCATGGGCCGTCAGCGAAATCCCTTTCAGAACTTCGAGAGGGCCGAAATATTTGTGGATATCGACCACCTCGATCGCCGCGACCTGATGTTCCGCGTCCTGCGATCGTTCGCTGTCGAGACAAAGCCGAGTGTCGGCATTCATCGCCCGGTTTTCCGGCAAAACATCGACGGTCCTGATCTTTTATTCAAAACGATCGACGCCTCCTGTTTTGCGTAAGATTTCTTTACGGTCAGTAATGCACTTGCGCACCTGTTATGCAACTGTATAATTAGCCCGGCGTCAACAAAAATCTCACAACATCGCGAGGGCGCCACGGCAATGGAAGGTTTTGGTTCGCAGTCGATGGCAGGGAGGTTGCGCCGAGTGCTGATGCGTCGCCCTGGCCCGAGCCTGCACGCGGCCGACCCGGAACAATGGCATTACGGCCGGAATTTCGACGCCGCGAAGGCGATCGACCAATACGCGGGCTTCGCCAGTCTCGTCATGGCATCCGGCTCGACTATTCTATGGATGGACGATGCCGGCGATGGGCTGGCGGACGCCATGTTCACCCATGATCCATCACTGGTGAGCGATGCGGGGGCGATCCTGCTCAACATGGGCAAAGCCCTGCGCCGAGCCGAGGTCGATGCGCATGAACGCGCATATGGCAACGCGCGAATCCCGATTCTCGGGCGTATCGTCGATCCCGGCACCGTCGAAGGCGGCGATTGCGTCTGGCTCGACGACAAAACACTGGTGGTCGGGCGCGGCATCCGCAGCAACGAGGCAGGGATCGCCCAGCTCCGCGCGATGCTGTCGGTCCGCGGTGTCGAGGTTCACGGGTTCGACCTGCCGCTATGGCAAGGCGAGACAGCTTGCCTGCATCTGATGTCGGTAATCAGCCCACTCGACGACGATCTGGCGCTCGTCTTCGCGCCATTGCTTCCAGCGCCCTTCTACCAACTTCTGAAATCGAGCGGCATCGCACTGATCGAAGCGCCGGAGGATGAGTTCCGTGCGAGCAACGGGCTCAGCCTCAACGTGCTCGCGACCGCCCCGCGCGACGTGATCATGATCGGCGGCTTCGATGCGACGCGGCGCGCCATGGAAGCCGCCGGCTGCCGCGTCAGCACCTTTGCGGGAGACGCGCTCTGCATCGCGTGCGAAGGCGGCCCGACATGCCTGACGCGACCAATCCTCCGGCAAGCGTCTTGACGCGCCGGACATTTCGCCGCGCGCCGGGCGATGAACGCCGGCAGGATCTGATCCGCGCCACGCTCGACTGCGTGACCGAGATGGGGCTGCATGCCGTCACCGTGCGCGAAATCGCTTTACGCGCCGGCGTCACCAATGGCCTGATTCGCCATTATTTCGATTCCAAGGACCGGATGGTCCAGGAGGCGTATCGTGCCACCATGGGCGAGATGACCACCCTGGTAAAGGCGGCGAGTATCATCGCGGGAGCCACGGCGCGGGAGCGGTTGCGCCGGTTCGTCGCGGCCAATCTCGGGGCGCCGGTCGCCGATATCAAACGGCTGACGCTGTGGGCGAGTTTCATCAGCATGGTGCATGTCGATGCGGCGATGGCCGCGATTCATCGCGAGCACTATCTGGCCTTCCGCAGGGAACTGGAAGCGCTGGTGGGCGAGGTTTTCGTCGAAGCCGGGCTTCCGGCGCGCAAAGCCAACTGCCGGCGCGCCGCGATCAAGATCAACGCCGTGATCGACGGGCTGTGGCTCGAAGGCACGCTCGCTCCCGAGATGTTCGCAAAAAAAGACCTGGTCGCCATGGGCATCGAGGCGGTCGAATCGATTCTGGGTCTGTCGCTGCGCGACTTCCGCAAGGAGAAATAGTTATGCGCTACGCGTTGATCACCGAAAGACTGGCTGGTCTTGGTTCCGATCGGTGGGCCTTGCACATCGCCGCGCGCCAGCGCGAAGCCGCCGGCGAGACAATCATCGAACTCACCATCGGCGAACCCGACATCGCGCCAGACCCGGCGCTGCTTTCCGAATGCACGCGCGCAATTTCGGCGGGACGGACGCGCTATTCCAACGGGCGCGGCGAGCCTGCACTGCTTGCCGCTCTCGCCGACAAATACGCCGGGCGCACGGGCCGCGCGATAACGCCGAAAAACGTGCTGTGCTTTCCCGGCACCCAGACCGCGCTGTTTGCCGTCATGCTCAGCCTGGTCGGGGCGGATGACGAGGTTCTGGTCGGCGATCCGCTTTATGCGACCTATGAGGGCGTGATCCGCGCGAGCGGGGCCCGGAAAGTCGCCGTGCCTCTCAGGGCCGAGCACGGTTTTCACATGCAGGCGAAGGATCTCGAAGCGGCGATCACGCCGAACAGCCGGGTTCTGCTGCTGAACTCGCCGCATAATCCCACAGGCGCTGTCCTGTCGGCGAATGAGATTGCGGCACTCGGTGCCGTCTGCGCCCGCCACGATCTCTGGATCGTCTCCGACGAGGTCTACGAGATGTTGATCTTCGGCGGCGATTTCGCCTCGCCCTTCGACAATCCGCATCTCGCCGACCGCACGATCGTCGTCTCCTCGATCTCGAAATCCCATGCGGCACCCGGCTATCGCAGCGGCTGGGCGATCGGGCCTGAGGAATTCTGCCGGCGTGTGTTGCCGGTCTCCGAAACCATGCTGTTCGGCAATCAGCCCTTCATCGCGGATATGACGGCCTATGCCCTGACGCATTCGTTCGATACCGCCGCGCGGATGCGAAACGCCTACGCAAGACGGGCACGCCTGATCGCGGATGCGCTCTCCGGCGCGCCTTGCCTTCGAACATTACCGCCGGAAGCAGGCATGTTCAGCCTTGTCGATGTCTCGGCCACCGGGCTGAGCGGCGATGACTTCGCCTGGGCGCTGCTCGACAATACGCGGGTCGCGGTGATGCCCGGTGCCTCGTTCGGCGATCAGGCACAGGGCTTCATCCGCCTCAGCCTCACCGTCCCGGACGATCACATCGCCGAAGCCTGCCGGCGCATCGCGGAGTTCGCAAAAAACCTGACGGATGCAGAGCCGAGAACGGCGCGCGCATGAACGGCGGAACCTGCACGGTCGGCGAAGCGCTGATCGAGAGCCTGGAAGCCAACGGCGTCGAGTTCGTTTTCGGCATTCCTGGAGTCCATACCGTCGAACTTTACCGCGGACTTGCCGGCTCCGCGATCCGGCACATAACGCCGCGTCACGAACAGGGTGCCGGCTTCATGGCGGACGGCTATGCGCGCGTCTCCGGCAAGCCCGGTGTCTGCCTGCTGATCACCGGGCCGGGGCTCACCAACGCGCTCACCGCGATGGCGCAGGCGCGCGCCGATTCGGTGCCGCTGCTCGTCATCTCCGGCGTCAATGCGCGGCGCAGCCTTAATGGCCGGCGCGGGGCGCTGCACGAATTGCCGGACCAACTCGCGATGACGCGCACGTTGACTAGCTTTTCCCACACGCTGCTGGAGCCTGCGGATTTGCCGGAGGTGATGACACGCGCCTTCGCGATGTTGGGATCGGCCCGGCCCGGTCCGGTGCATATCGAAATCCCGGTCGATGTCATGGCCGAACGAATCGAACGAACCTCGCCGAAACCAGCGACTTTTACCCGACCCTGCTCGGATGCCGCTTCTATCAAGCAGGCAGCCGGGCTTTGCGCGGCCGCCGAACGTCCGGTGATCGTGCTCGGCGGCGGCGCCAAGGCCGCGGCGGCCACGCTGCCGCGTCTCGCGGAACGGCTCGATGCGCCGGTGGTCACCACGGTCAACGCACGCGGCCTGCTCGCCGGCCATTATCTGCTTGTTCCGGCGAGCCCCAGCCTGCCCGCTATCCGGCAACTCCTCGGCGGCGCCGATCTGGTGTTAGCGCTCGGCACCGAAATGGGCCCGACCGATTTCGATATGTATGAGGACGGACAATTCCCCGCACTCGGCAATCTCGTGCGCGTCGATATCGACGCGGCGCAGCTTGCATGCGGTCCGGCGCCCCGGCTCGCGATTCTGTCGAGCATCGGCAATGCCGTGATTAGCCTGCTTGCGGCGCTGCCCGATCAGCCGGCCCATCGCACCGGGGCAATCCGCGCCGCTCGGGCGCGGCAGGCGGCACGCGACGCGCTGACCGACAAATTCCGGCGCGAAATCGAGATTATTGGGATCATTCGCGCTACGCTGCCAGGATGCATCATGGTCGGCGATTCAACCCAGCTCGTCTATGCCGGCAATCTCTATTGCGACATCGACCAGCCGGGCGGCTGGTTCAATTCCGCCACCGGCTACGGCGCGCTGGGCTACGCGCCACCGGCGGCGATCGGCGCCGCGCTCGCGGCACCGGACTCGCCGGTCGTGTGCATCGTCGGTGACGGCGGCATCCAGTTCTCGCTGGCCGAACTCGGATCGGCCGCCGATGCCGGCGTGCCGGTCATTTTCCTGGTCTGGAATAATAATGGCTACGGCGAAATCGAAGCCTATATGCGCGGTGCGGGCATCGAACCCGTCGGCGTCAAGCCGAGCGCGCCGGATTTTCCGCTGGTCGCGCAAGCGTACGGGCTCATGGCCGAGCGGCTGTCGAAGCTCGAAGACCTGCAAGCTGCACTGAAACGCGCGCATTCCAGCCGCCGTCCCGCGCTGATCGAACTCCACGAATCCCTGGTTCACCTCTGATAAGCGAAATTACCGCACAAAACATTGGACGGCGGCTTCGGCCGGCAGCGGCAGATTGGCATCCAGCCAGGCACGCGCATGCGCCTCGGCGCGGAGCGGCAAATCCGCCTCGCCGTGCATCGCCTCGAGATAAAGAAAGCCGATCGTGCGAATACCCAAAGTCGCCAGCAAGGCGGCAAGATACGGCGTCAGGAAATCCGGCTGGCGTGCCCGCTCACCGGCAATCCATCCCCCGCTCGAAATAACAACATAGACGGGCCGGTCGGCGAGCAGGCCCTGCTTTCCTTGCGGCGTGGACCGGAACGTCCGGCCGATGCGCAGCACCTGATCGATCCAGGCCTTCAGAACCGCCGGGACGGTGAAATTATGCATCGGTGTGGCGATCACCAGCACATCCGTCGCCTCCAATTCACCGATCAGAATTTCCGATTGCGCGAGCGCCGCCCGCTCACTTGCGGATTGCCGGTCCGGCGGGATATACATCGCCTGGGTAAAAGCTTCATCCACGAAGGACGGCGGAACGCACGCGAGATCGCGCCGAAGAATCCTCATTCCGGGCTCGCGCCGGCGCAGGTGCTCCACCACCAGAGCGGCGGCGGCGCGGCTGATGGAATGCTCGAACCGTGGGCCACACTCCACCAGCAACAGATTTTTCACGCCAGCTCCTTGCGGAAATGCAGGGCGGCCGAAAGCATGCCCCACCGGAAATAGAACCGTTGCGCCCGTGCATTACCGAGGTCGGTATCGAGAGTCATCCAGGAGCACCCGGCATTTTTCGCCAATCGCGCGACCTCGTCCAGCAGAAGCGCGCCAAGGCCGCCGCTCCGTCGGCTCTCCACAACGACCAGATCGTCGACATAGACGAAGCGCCCGCGGATCAGGTTCTCCTGCAGCCGATAGCCGGCGGCGCCGGCGACACACCCATCCTGCCAGGCGGCCAGCAGCCGATAGCCCTCGCCCTGCTGGCGTCGCACCCGCGTCAGGAATTTCGCCTCGCTGGCAAGATGCGGCCGCAATTGCCGCATCACGACGAAACAGGCGACGATATCCGAATCAGTATCGGCGTGGCGGAATTCGAACGCGCTCACGCAACCGCTTCCGCGTGATCAGCCTCATGCTCAAAGCGCAGACCGATCGCGAGCCGGTTCCAGACGTTGATCAGCCCGATCAGAATAGTGAGATCGATGATTTCCTTATCCGAGAAATGCGCCCGCAGCGCCTCGTAATCGGCATCCGATGCATGCGTATCGCCAATCCGCGTCAGCGACTCCGTCCATGCCAATGCGGCGCGTTCGGCCGGCGTATAGATCGGCGATTCCCGCCAGGCGTCGAGCAGATAGAGCCGCTGCTCGGTCTCGCCGGCTTTGCGCGCCGCCTTGCTGTGCATGTCGAGGCAGAACGCGCAGCCGTTGATCTGCGATGCCCGCATTTTCACAAGCTCGATCAGGCCCGGCTTCAGGCCGCATCGCCGGATGTAGGATTCCACACCGCGCACGGCCTCGTATCCGGCGGGGGCAATCTTGGTTGGCAGCAGGCGTTTGGCACGCATCGTCCATGTCTCCTTTGGCGGAATGCTCTCGAATTAACCCGGATATGGCCTATATTCATGAGCCAAATCTGGCTAAAATGACCGAGCCATGTCGTCCGCATCCAGCACCTTGAAATCCGTCAGGCTCGACCACTCCTCGCGCGCTGCCCTGCACGACCAGATCTATGAGCGCATCCGGCGCGCGATCGCGAGCGGACGGCTATCTCCGGGGGAGCGCCTGCCCTCGACGCGCACGCTCGCAAGCGAACTCGGGATTTCCCGCGGCACAGTAGACGCCGCCTATGCAAGGCTCACGGGTGAAGGCTATCTGTTCGCGCGCGGCCAGGCCGGCACGATCGTCTCGCCGATGCTGCATCTCGATCCCGCTTCCGGCTCCGGCGCGCGAGCGAAGGCGCCAGTTCGGCAAGAAACGCCGCCAGTTCAGCCGCTGCCGTTCCAGATGGGATTGCCGGCACTCGACCTGTTTCCGCGCGTGCTCTGGGCGCGGCTGACCGCGCGGGCAGCGCGGCGGCAGGCGGGGTTCAGCCTTGCCTATCCCGATCCGGCCGGGCTGCCGGCCCTGCGCGAGGCGATCGCCGCCTATCTCGCGGTATCCCGTGGCGTCGCCTGTCAGCCGGCGCAGATCATGATCACCGGCGGCTACCAGGCGGCGATCGGCTTTCTGGCGCGGCTTCTGCTGCAACCGGGCGATCCGGTGTGGTTCGAGGAGCCGGGCTATTTTCTCGCCCGGCAGGCGCTGGAGGCCGCGTCCGCACGCCTCATCCCGGTGCCGGTGGATGAGGAGGGGCTTTGTGTCGAGATCGCCCAGGCGCACGCGCCGCGCGCACGCCGCGCGGTGGTGACGCCCGCCCATCAGAGCCCAAGCGGCACCGCTTTGTCGCTGCCCCGGCGCCAGGCGCTTCTCGCCTGGGCGGCTGCCTCCGGCGCCTGGATCGTGGAAGACGATTACGACAGCGAGTTCCATTATGTCGGCCGCAAGCTGCCCGCGCTGAAGAGCCTCGATACGGCGGATCGGGTGATCTATGCAGGCAGTTTCAGCAAGGTTTTGTTTCCCGGCCTGCGCCTCGGCTATCTGGTCATGCCGATGGCACTGACCGGCAAAATGACGGAGGCGCTGCATATCGGACGGCACGGCGAAGCGACGCTTGGACAATCGGTCGTCGCCGATTTCATGGCCGAGGGCCATTTCGCGCGACACCTCAAGCGCATGCGCGGGCTCTACGCGACAAGGCGGGAGGCTTTCGCTGGCGCCTTGCGCGCCACGTTCGGAACCCGCGCGCTGCTCGCCCGGCAGGCGGGCGGCATGCATCTACTCGTGCGATTTCCCGAATTCGGCGACGATGTAGAGATGGTGCGTCGGGCGCAGGCGCAAGGTCTCGCACCCACCGCGCTTTCCGCGCACTATATCGGGCGCAAGCGCCAGCACGGTCTGCTGCTCAGCTTCACCAACATCAAGGAGGCTCAGGCCCTCGAAAAATCTCGGGCGTTATTGCACGCGATCGGCTGAGTTGGCCGCATTGCGGATCAGCGCCAGCGTCCGATACGGCGCGTGGACGAATTTGCTGTAGGGCAGCAGAACGAACAGAGCGAGGATGACGCCGAGATGGATGGCGAGTAGTGCGCCCATCGCGGCGGTCGAGCGGAAAATCAGCAAAATCAGGCCGGTCGCCGCGGCGAGCCAGAGCAGCGCGAGCAGCGCGACATCGGCGCCTAACAGACGGCGTGCCGCCGGGACGGGATCGGCGGTCAGTTTCAGCGCCATCAGCCCCGACGCGCCGACCAGCAATCCGATGCCGCCAAGCGTGCCGAAAATCACCGGCAGGCTGAACAGCGGATACGGCGCCGGGCGGCCCAGCGCGTAGGCCTCGAACGCGGCGATGCAGGTGGCGGCGAAACAGGCGAGAAAACCGTAGGCCATGACGTGATGAAACCGGCGGCGCGCCATCGAGAAGGCTTCGTCGCGGTCGTTGCAGCCATGCCCGCCGCCGCCCAGATTCTTCAGCGTGACTGCATCATGCAAGCCGCGCAGCACGTCGCCTCGCCGCACCGGAACGCCGCCGCCGGAGGCGCGCCAGAAGCGAACGCCGCCGATGCCGAGCGCCAGCAGCGAAAACAGCAAGGTCGCGGCGGCAACGCCGGTCATCGCCACCCAGGGAATCACTCGATAGAAGGCATCCGGGCCAATCCAGGCGTGAGAGAGCGTGCCGGGAGCGACCAGCCATCCGGTGAGCAGCAGAACCAGGGCCAGCGCCGCCGCCGTAACCAGGGCGACCACCGTGCCGTTGCGGGCGAAGGCGCGCGCCAGCAGGCGCGGCCATGCGTGATTCCGATAGGTTTCGTCGCGCAGCAGCGAAAATGTCCGCGGCACGTTCACCCCGAACGGATGCGGCGGCGCATATTGGCAGGCATAGTAACAGGCTTTGCAATTATGGCAGAGATTGGCGAGATCGGTGAGATCGCCGTCGGAAAATGCACGCTGCATCTCCATCGCCGGAAACACCGCGCAGAATCCCTCGCAATAGCGGCAGGCATTGCAGATCTCCATGACCCGCCGCGCTTCCCGCATGGTTTCAGTTTCCGGCATGACGCGCCGCCTCCGCTCCGGCGATGCGGCCGAACACCGTGCCGATCGCCATGCCGAATCCCGCCAGATAGCCTTTTCCGAGAATATTGCCCGCCATGATTTCGCCGCTCGCCCATAAATTCGCAACCGGCCTGCCATTCCGCATCAGCACCTGGGCACGCTCGGTCACCTTCACGCCGAGATAGGTAAAGGTGATGCCCGGCCGCAGCGGGTAGCCGATGAAGGGCGGGGTGTCGATCGTCCGCGCCCAATGGGTTTTCGGCGGATCGAGCCCTTCGGTGCGGCAATCATCGAGCGCGGCGCTGTCGAAATTGCCGGGCCGCACCGACGCGTTGTAGCGGCTCACCGTTGTTTCCAGCGCCGCCGGATCGAGGCCGAGTTTTCCGGCCAGTTCCGCGATGCTGCCGGCGCGGATCGCCGGAAACACCGACGGCATGAACAGCTTCGCGGCCTTGGCGTCGAGGATCGCGTAGGCGATCTGGCCTTGGCGTTGCGCGACCAGCCTGCCCCAGATCGCGTAGCGTTTCGGCCAGACATCCTCGCCCTCGTCGTAGAAGCGCCATGCCGCGCGATCCACCACGATGCTGAACGGCACGCAATCGAGCCTTGTGACGATGCCGCCGTCGAATTTCGGCGCCCGCGCATCGATCGCGACCGCGTGGCACTGAGCCGGATCGCCAACTTGCTGAACCCCGTGCCCCAGCAGATCGCGCAGCACGGTGCCCTGGGCAAAGGGCGTGCCGCGAATGATGAAATTGTCGGCCGCTTCGCCCCAATATTCGCGCAGCCAGCCGATATTGGCCTGAAATCCGCCGCTCGCCGCCACCACCGAGCGCGCCTGCAAGGTCAGCGGAAAACCCCGGCTGACCGTGTTCACCGCGCGCACCGCGCCGTTATCGAGCTCAAGGTCGGTCACCTCGGTATCATAGAGAATCGTAACGCCCAATCGCTCGGCAGCGGCGAAATAGGCGTTCACCAGCGCCTTGCCGCCGCCGAGGAAGAAGGCATTGGTGCGGCCGAGATTGAGCGTGCCGGTCAGCGAGGGCTGAAAATTCACCCCATGCGCGCTCATCCAGGCCGGCGCATCCGCCGAGGCGCGGATCGTCATGCGGGCGAGATGCTCGTCGGTCGCGCCCCCGGTGACGCGCAGCAGATCGTCCCAGTATTCGGCCTCGCCATACACGTCGGTCAGCACGCCGGCGGGAGCGTCGTGCATGGCGCGCAGGTTGCGGGTGTGGCGCGAGTTGCCGCCGCGAAACGCGCGGGGTGCGTGTTCCAGCAGAACCACGCTCGCCCCCGCCTCGCGCGCCGTGATGGCGGCGCACAACGCCGCATTGCCGCCGCCCACCACGAGAACGTCCCACACCATGGGTCAGGGTTCGTGTTCGAGCCCGATCCCCTTGGTCTCGCCGGTATACAGGATCGCGATGATCGCCAGGATCGCATAGACCATCACCAGCAGGCCGATATAGATGAAGGCTCGATGAATCCCGGCCGCGTGGAGGATGATTCCGGCCAGGATCGGGATCAGCCCGCCGCCATAGACCTGGGAAATCTGATAGCCGGCGCTTGCCCCGGAGGCGCGATAGCGGGTCGGAAAATTCTCGGTGTAGAAGGCCGGGATCGCGCCATAGCCGAAGCCGAACACGAAGCCGAAGCCGATAATCTCGGCGATCGCCGCCAGGATGAAATCATGGGTGTTGAGAAGATAGAAATACGGAATCGCGAAGACCAGGAACACCACGGCCGAAATCAGCAGGACGGTTCGCCGGTTGATCTTGTCGGCGAGCACCGCACCCAGAATCATGAATCCGAGCATGAAGGCGGCCGCGATCAGGCCGATCGATTCGGCCTGGAAGCCGGTGAACCCGACGACTTTCATATAGCCTGTGCCGAACACGAAACACAGAAAAAATGCGCCGCTGAACATCGCATTCACCAGGGACGTGCGCAGAATCCGACCGGGCATCTCCCGCCATACCCGATTCGCCGGATAATCGAGAACTTTCCGGTCGCTTTTGAGGTGCTCGAACAGATAGCTGTCTTCGGTGCGCAGCCGGATGATGAGCCCGACGATCGCCACCGCGAATCCAATGAAGAAGAAAATCCGCCAGCCATAGGCAATGAAATCCTGATGCGTCATCAGCGATTTCACGAATATCACCGAGCCGAAGCCCAGCAGCAGCCCGATCGGGATCGCGAAACCGACCCACGCGCCCCACAGCGCCCGGTATCTGGAATGCGCTGCCTGCTCGATCACCCAGGTGGACGCGGTGCCGAATTCGGCCCCGAAACTGATGCCTTGAAGCAGCCGGAAAACGATCAGCAGCACCGGCGCCAGGACCCCGATACTGTCATAGGTCGGCGTCAGGCCGATCAGCAGCGTGCTGACGCCCATCAGAACAAGCGCATAGACCAGCGCGTCCTTTCTGCCTCGCCGGTCGGCGATATTGCCGAAAATATACGCGCCGACCGGACGAATGATGATCCCGATGCCATAGACGCCGATCGCGGCAGACACCGCCGCAAGCGCGTGCAGCTTGAAGAATATGCCGCCCCAGACCGTGGCCGCGATAACGCCGGTCACCAAAAAATCATATTGCTCGATGACCGAGCCGACAATGCTGGCAAATGCGATCCGCGATATCTGCCTGGTCGAAGGGTGCGCGCTCGCCTCATGCGTGTTTAAAGACATTTTCCCCGTTCCTGCAAAGAAAAAACGATCATACCACGCACGTCATGCCGGTAGAATGGCGGTACATCAAACCGGATCGATCGGCGCCGCCGGCACGCCGCCCGCTTCGATCGCCTCGCCCGCCAGCAGACACAAATCCTCGCGGTATGGCCGGCTGACCAACTGCACGCCGACCGGCGTGGCGCCGACAAGGCCGGTGGAGACGGCAAGACCCGGCAGCCCCATCAACGGCAGGCCGATCTGGGTCGCCTGAGCGCGCCAGACGCGCCGGAAACTCGCCTCGTCGCGCATGTCGAGACCGTCCTGGAATGGTAATTCCGCAGAGACCGGCAACAACAAAACCGGATGCGCATTGAGAAATCCCAGCCATTCGCGAGTCAAAGTGGCCCGCCGCACCAGAGCACGCGCGACGATATCCGGCGGCCAGGATTCGGCCTGTTCGCGAAATGCCGCGACCACCGCAAGCGCTCCCGGATCGCCTTCGCGCCGCGCCGCCTCCGCCAGGCCGGCGAACCCGTCGCCGAGCCAGAGCTGGACCTGCAATTCGCACGCCTCACGCAGAGACGGCACGTCGCCGATCGTCTCGACGATCCATCCCGCTGCCTCGAGCCGGCGCGCCGCGTCAAGCAGCGCCGCCTCTACCTCCGCCACGATCGGCAGGCCGTCCGGCTGGAGACACAGAGTGGCAACACGCGGCACCGGCGGCCCTTCGAGCAGCGCCGGCACCCACCAAGGATCGCGCGAATCGGGTGTGGCCATGGCGGCAAGTGCCACACGAAGATCGGCGATGCTGCGCCCGATCGGCCCGGAAACGGCCATGAGCTGCGCGCCGATCGAGCGCTCCGGCGAGGATGCGTTATAGGCGGCGACACGGCCGAGCGACGGGCGCAGCCCGTGGACACCGCAGGCATAGGCGGGATACCTGATCGAGCCGGCAATATCCGTACCGTGCGCGAGGCAGCCGATACCCGCCGCCGCCGCCGCCGCGGCACCCCCCGACGAACCGCCCGGCGTCAGCGACGGATCGCGCGGATTTCTGGTATTGCCGTGGATCAGGTTCGTGGTGAACCAGCGCAAGGAAAACGCCGGGGTATTGGTGCGTCCGAGAATCACCGCGCCGGCCCGTTTCAGATTATCCACCACGGGGCTGCTGGTTTGCGCGATCAGATCGCGCTGGAGCGTCACGCCGTTGGTCGTCGCGAAGCCCGCCTGATCGATATTGACCTTGACCGTCACCGGCACGCCCGCGAGCGGGCCGGGATCGTCCCCGCAGGCGATCGCCCGGTCCACCGCGTCGGCATCGTCCCGAACCTGATCGGGACGATGATCCACCACGGCGTTGATCGAAGGGTTGACGGCGTCGAGCCGCGCCAATGCCGCCTCGGCGGTCTCGCGCGCCGAAACATCGCGGCGCCGGATGCGGGATGCCAACTCGGTCGCGGTCAATTGCCAAAGTTCGGTCAAAACATGCTCTCCCCGTTCGTTCGCCTGCCGGCATATCAGCCTGTCCACCGCCGATGTTCAAGGGGTTGCCGGAGCCCCGCCGTGTTCTATGCTAACGATCCGGTGACGCGACGGTCAGGGACACCGAGCGGCGCATCACCACGCGTCCGGTTCCGCGCGGAATCGCCCCGAGGGCCTCCGCCTGGAGCAGAAGATTGCCGGAGGTGGTCGCCTCGATGGGTCCAGCGACCACCTCGGCGCCGGTTTCATTCGAAATCGCCTGATTGAACAGGGCGATGCGAGATCCACCGCCGACGATGTGGACGCGCTGTGTTCGCCGGCTGGCGACGCGATCGACATCGGCAAGACTTTGCGCGATTGCGCGCGCGAGGCTTTGCAGGATCATCCGGGTGATCGCGGCTTCGCTACCCGGTAAGGCGAGCCCGTGATCACGGCACCACGCGGCGATGCGTGATGGCATGTCGGGACCCTGACGCGCGAAGACCGGATCGGCGACGTCGATGATCGGGCCGGGGGGGACATCGGCGGCGGCGGCGAGGACGCGCTCGATCGGCGGATCGCCCCAGCCGCGCAGGCATTCCTGGAGGATGAACAGGCCGCTGGTATTCTTGAGCAATCGCGTGGTTCCGGCGACGCCCTGTTCGTTCGTGACATTCGCGGCGCGTCCTGCATCGGTGATGATCGGACACGGCGATTCGACGCCGGCGAGACACCAGGTGCCGCTCGACACATAGGCCCAATCCGCCACGCCGTCCTCGGCGGGAATCGCGGCAATGGCACTTGCGGTATCATGGGTTGCGGAGGCGACGACCACGGCGCCGGCAAGGCCGGTATCGCGGGCGATCTCGGGCAGAAGCGGGCCGAGGATGGTTCCCGGCTCGACCAGATTCGGAAACATCGTGCGCGGAATCTCGAATGCCCCGAGCAATCCGTCCGCCCAGGCACGGCGGACGGGATCGTAGAGCTGGGTCGTGCTCGCGTTGGTGTGTTCGCCGGCGATGATGCCGCAGAGCCAGAAATTGAGCAGGTCCGGCAGCATCATGAAATGCGCCGCGCGCTCGAACAGATGGGGCGAATCCCGTCTTGCCGCGACCAGTTGCGGCAGCGTGTTGATCGGCAGGAACTGGATGCCGGTGGCGCGATAGATCTCCGCGCGCGGCATGATCGCTTCGATCACATCGAAGACCCCGCCGGTACGGCCATCGCGGTAGCTATGCACCATGCCGATCGGAAGGCGGTCCTGGTCGAGCAGCGCGTAGTCCACGCCCCAGGTGGTAACGCCGATGCTCGCGACCGGCCCGTTCTGTGCCGCCAGACGCAACCCCACACGGATTTCGCGCCAGAGTTCCAGTATGTTCCAGTAGAGATGCCGGCCGATCGGCACGGCGCGGTTCGGGAAACGATGCAGGATGTCGAAATTCAGCACGCCATCCGTAATGCCGCCGAGCGCGACCCGTCCGCCCGAAGCGCCAAGATCGATGGCGATATGGCGCAGGCTAACGGACATAGGCCGCCGGCACGCCGCCATCGACGGTGAGAACGCCGCCGGTGGTTTTCGACGAGGCGGCGGATGTGAAGAAAAAAATCGCCTCGGCGACATCCTCAGGCAGCACGTTGACCTTCAGCGTGGTGCGCGCGCGGTAATGCGCTTCAAGCTGATCTTCCTCGATGTCGTAGGTCGCGGCACGTTCCGCGCGCCAGGTGGAGTTCCAGATCGACGAACCTGATAACACCGCGTCAGGCAGAACGGTGTTGACGCGGATTCCGGCGGAACCGCCTTCTTCGGCAAGACAGCGCGCAAGATGCAGCTCCGCCGCTTTCGCCGCCGAATAGGCGCTGGCGTTGCGCCCTGCCGCGACCGCGTTCTTGCTCGCGACGAACACGAGCGCGCCGCCTGAACCCTGCGCGCGCATCAGCCGGAACGCGGCGCGCGCGACCAGGAAATAACCTGTCGATAGAATGTCAAACTGCTTCTGCCAATCGGCGAGCGTGGTGGTTTCGATCGGCGCACTCATGCTGATGCCGGCATTGTTCACCACGATATCGACGCCGCCATAGGCAAGAACGGTCGCGGTGAATGCGTCACCGACGGCGGCTTCGCTGGTGACATCGACGGCAACGGCAATCGCGCGCCAGGCACCACGGTGTTGCGCGATCGCGTCGGCAACCGTCGCGGCACCCGGTTCGTTACGATCAACGATCACCACATGGGCGCCGTCCCGTGCGAGACGCGCGGCGGCGGCACGGCCAATGCCGCTCGCCGCCCCGGTAATCAGCGCGACACGCCCGTCGAGCGGTTTCGGCGGCGGCTTAAGGGATAATTTATAGAGCTCAAGCGGCCAATATTCGATCGCGAAACTCTCCGCCTCGGTCAGCGTCTCGAACCCGCCGACCGAAGCCGCGTTGCGCATCACCGCGATGGCACGGCGATAAAGTTGGCGAGACACGTCCGCCACCGCCGCGTCGCCACCGGAGGTAACCATGCCGAGGCCGGGGATCAGGATCACCCGCGGCCAGGGTGCTGCCATTCGGTCGCCTTCCTGGGCATGTGCCTTGAAATAGGTCTCGTAACGCGCGGCGAAGTCCGCGACTCCCCTGCGCGCAGCGTCCAGCAATGCGTCCCGCCCCTGTTCCGGCCTCCAGTCGAGCATGAGCGGAATGCGCTTGGTATGCACCAGATGATCGGGACAGGCCGCTCCTCGCATCGCAAGGTTGCGGCAGGCGGAGCCGCCGACAAAATCCAGCACTCCGGGATCGTCGTCGATGCGCAAAATCATCTTGCGGTCACCGCTCATCGCACCGCGCAGAACCGGCAGTACCGCCACGAACACGTCTCGCCGCTCGGCTTTGGGTAGCGCCGGCACCAGCGATTCGCCGAACGGTTCGGCCGCTTCGCGCGCGGCGAGCCAGGTTTCCGCCTCGCCGATGACCCGCAACGTCTTTTCATAGCACTCGGCCGAGGTCTCGCCCCAGGTTACCAGCCCGTGCTTACCCATTACCACGCAGTCGAGGCCGGGATTGTCGCGCACCGCCGCCCCGATCATCCGCGACAGCGAAAAGCCGGGCCGCACATACGGAACCCACGCTGCGCGGCTGCCGAAAATCTCGCGCATCAACTCCTGGCCGCGCGGGCTGCACGCGATGCTGATGATCGCATCCGGATGGGTATGATCGACATGGGGCGCCGGGATAAACGCATGCAACAGCGTCTCGATGCTCTGGCGCGGCCGGCCGGGTTCGAACGCGGTGCGTTCGAGCCAGTCGGTCATCGCCTCGTCGGTCATCTCCGCACGGGCGAACAGCGGTTCGATCTCATCAAGTTTCAGGGCGGCAAAATCCCTGTCCCTGATGGTCGCGAGATCGCTGCCCGAACCCTTCACCCACAACACGCGCGTCTCACGGCCGAGATGATCGCGCTCGGTCGATTTCATCGAGGTATTGCCGCCGAAAATATTGGCAATCCGCCGATCCGCACCGAGCAGGCGGGAACGATGCACCAATGCGGCAAGCCCGTCCACGCTGGGCGGATCCGACTCCGCCCAGGTCGAACAACGGATCTCGTCAGTTAACGTCACGTCTTTTATCATGATTTCCTTCAATCTCCGTAACCGCTCGCGGCGGAGGCGGTGCCGCGATCGCGGCGGATCGCGCGCAGATAATCGCCGCCCCGATGCGCGTCGAGCGGATCCTCCGGCAGGTTGCGCTGCCGGCGCCAGGCGGCGAGGATTGGGCGGACATCGGTACGGAACGCATCCATGACGATGCGGTTCGCGCCAAGCACGTCACCGTCCGCCTGCGCCGCCGCGAGCGCCGCATGATCGATCAGCAGCGCCTTGGCGAAGGCTTCCTGACAGTTCAGAATACTCGTGATCATGCCTTCGATTTTCGCTTCGATGTTGAAACTCTGGTCGATCATGTAGGAAACGCCGCGCGTGCAGGTTCTGGTTTGCGGATCGACTTCGGCCGCGACGAGTTCGGCATAGATCAGGAACAATTCAAGCGGATTGGTCGAACCGACGATCAGGTCGTCATCGGCATAGCGCCGCGCATTGAAGTGAAAACCGCCGAGCTTGCCCTCGTCGAGCAACATGGCGACGATCGACTCGATATTTGCGCCCTGCGCATGGTGGCCGAGATCGACCAGCACCTGGGCCTTCGGGCCGATCGCCCGCGCATGGGCAAGTGCCGCGCCCCAATCGGCAAGATCGGTATAGTAGAAGGCGGGCTCGAAGAACTTGTATTCGATCAGTATCCGCGCGTCTGCCGGCAGCCTCGCCGCACAGCCCGACAAGCCTTCGCGCATCCGCCGCCGCCGCGCGCGAAAATCGTCCTGCCCCGGATAATTGGTGCCATCGGCGAACCACAGGCTGAGATCGCGCGCACCGGTCGCCGCCATGATCGCGATGCAGTCTTCGAGATGTGCCGAAGCCTTTTCGCGAATCCGCGCATCAGGATGCGCGAGCGAGCCGAGCCGGTAATCGTCATCCTGGAACAGATTGGGATTGATCGCGCCGATGCCGATGCCACGCGCTTGCGCGAAACGGGCCAGTTCGCCGGGATCATCCACGCGGTCCCACGGAATATGCAGCGCGATGCGCGGCGCGATGCCGGTCATCCGATGCACCTCTGCCGCATCCTCGATCTTTTCCCATATGGTGCGCGCGGCTCCCGGCTGGGCAAATGTCTTGAACCGCGTGCCGGTATTGCCGAACGCCCAGCTCGGCGTTTCGATCGCCTGCACATCGAGGCGCTCCATCAAAGCTGCATCGTCCATCATCCCTCCCTCACGCGGCGACGATCACGCGGATATCGGCCGCCTCGAGCGCCGCCATGTCCTGATCCGAAGGCGGCGCGTCGGTCACCAGCACGTCGATCTCGGTCGTCGCGGCGATGGTCGCGAGCGCGCGCCGGCCGAATTTCGAGGAATCGACCAGCGCGATCGTCATCGCGCCCGAACGCAGCATGGCGCGCTTGGCGCCGACTTCCGGCAGATGCGAATCCGTCAGACCGAGCGCGGCATGGAACCCCTTGGTCGAGAAGAACACCTTGTCCGGGTGCAGCCTTGCCATCGCTTCCTCGAACAGCACGCCGGTGAAGGAACGCGCCGGCGCATGGAACGAGCCGCCGACCATGACGAAGGGCACGCCGCTCGCGGCGAGCGCCGCCGCCGCGTCGAGCCCGGAGACGATCGCCGATACATTGCGCCCTTGCAGCAGCCGCACCAGCGCGAGCGCCGTGGTCGAAGCATCGAAGGCGATCGTGTCGCCCTCCTCGATGAGCGCCAAAGCGGCGCGGGCGATCGCGGTCTTCGCTTCGATATTGCGGGCCGCCCGCAATTGATGGCTGAGTTCCTCGCCCATGCGCTCGCGCAGCCGCGCGCCGCCGCGCACCCGCTCCATCAGCCCCTGATCGACCAGCGATTCGAGGTCGCGGCGGATCGTCATTTCGTGGACGCCGAATTCGCCGGCGAGATCCTTCACCCGAACCAGCACGGCGCCCACGGCACGGCGCAGGATATCCTGCTGACGGCCCATAATCGGCAACGCGCCATCGCTCATGATCACTGCTTCCGTACCGGCCTTCGATCAAACAAATTTTCTGTGCATTTCAACATCATGATGTGGGTATATAAGACAGCGACAACCCGAATTGGCAAGATATTTTATAAAAATGGCTGAATTTCGTGCTGCGATGCACAATAAATGTTATTCTTCACATAATTCTTGACAATATTGATGTGAGATGATGCTAATTCCATGTGACAAGCAAACCGCCAATCGGGCGGTTCGGAACGAGGGGAGAGACAATGGCCGAAATCGAAAACCATGATCGTCGTGCGAGGCGCTTGGGCCGCATCGGACTGCTCGCCGGGGCGGCGCTGCTGGCCGGTGCGGCCGGGCAGGCCCGCGCCGCGCCGCCGACCATCGCCTTCGTGCCGAAACTGATCGGCATTCCATATTTCAGCGCGATGAAGCAGGGGCTTGACCAGGCCGGCAAAAAATTCGGCGCGCATATCATCTATCAGGGGCCGACCACCGCCTCGGTGTCCGGCCAGGCCGAAATCGTGCAGAGCCTGATCAACAAACATGTCGCTGCGGTCGGCGTTTCCGCCAACAGCCCGACCGCGCTGGAGGCCCTGGCGAAACAGGCGAAGGCTCAGCACATCCTGTTCTATTCCAGTGATTCGCAGGTGAACGGGCCGGACGTGGCGCTGCGCGTGCAGCAGACCAGCAATCGCGGCCTCGCCTATGCGGTGATGGACCAGCTCGCCAAGGCGATCGGCGGCAAGGGCGATGTCGCGTTCGTTTCCGGCGGCCCGACCGCGACCAATCTCAACGCCTGGATCGCGCTGATGAAGCAGCGCCTCGCCGCGAAATATCCGGGAATCAAGCTGGTCTCGATCCAGTATGCTGGCGAGGACATCAACAAAGCGACCCAGGTGACCGGACAATTGCTGTCCGCCTATCCGCATCTGAAGGGCATCGTCGGCATCAATTCGACGGCGGTGCCGGGCGCGGCGCAGGCGGTGCTGCGCGCCGGGCTGTCCGGCAAGGTCGCGGTCACCGGCATTACCGACCCGAACTCGATCCGCCCGTTCATCATGAACGGAACAGTCAAGAGCGTGGTGCTGTGGAATCCGATTTCGCTGGGGTATCTGACCGGCTGGGGGATCATGCAGGAGCTTCAGCACAAGCCGTTCCACAAGGAGAACACGGTGCCGGGGCTCAAGCAGAAAGTGCGGTATTTCGCGAAAACCCGCACGCTGCTGCTCGGCAAGCCGCTGGTGATCGACAAATCCAATGTCAGCCTGAACTTCTGATCGCGCAATCCATGTCTCGCGTCGAACTTGCCGGCATCGCCAAGCGTTTCGGCGGCGTCGTGGCGCTGGCCGGCGTCGATCTCGCGATCGCGCCGGGCGAAACCCACGCGTTGCTCGGCGAGAACGGCGCCGGCAAATCGACCCTGATCCGGGTTCTCACCGGCGCAATCGTGCCGGATGACGGCGAGATCAGGGTGGATGGCGGGGTGCGCCGCTTCGCCCACCCCAAGGACGCGCGCGCGGCGGGCATTGCCGCGGTGTATCAGGAGCCGATGATCTATCCGCATCTTTCGGTGCTGGAGAACATCTTCGCCGGCAACGAAATCACCCTGCGCGGCGGCATGATCCGCAAGGCGGCGATGGCGGAGCGGGTCCGGCCCTGGTTCGCCCGGCTGGACCTTTCGGACGATCTGCTGGATCGGCCGATGGGTCGGCTCAGCCTCGGTTATCAGCAACTGGTGCTGATCGCCAAGGCGCTGACCCAGGAGGCGCGGGTGATCATTTTCGACGAACCCACCTCGATCCTGTCGCAGTCGGAGACCGACCGGCTGTTCGCGATCATCCGTCGGCTGCGCGAGGATGGCCGTGCCATCGTCTATATCACCCACCGGCTCGATGAAATCGGCAAGATCGCCGATCGCGTCACCGTCCTCACCGATGGACGGGTGACCGGTGCCGCGCGCGCCGACGAACTCGACGAGACGAAATTGCTCGCCTTGATGGCGGGCAAAGCCAGCCGGAATTACGGCAAGCCGCGCCCCGACCGCAAACCGGCCACCGAGACTCCGCCGGCCTTCGAAATCAAGGGACTCTGCCGTGGCAATCTCTATCGCGATGTCGATTGGTCGGTGCCGGCCGGGCGGGTCACCGGAGTCTACGGCCTGGTCGGCTCCGGCCGCAGCGAGGTCGCGCTGGCGGCGTTCGGCGCTCTGCCGCCCGACCGGGGCGAGATCCGGCTGAACGGCGCGCGCATCGCACCACGCGACCCGGCCGAGGCGATCGCGCGCGGTATCGGCTATCTGCCCGAGGACCGGAAATCGCAGGGTATTTTCGCGACCAAGCCGCTGGAGGCGAACCTGACCGCGAGCGCGTTGTTTCGCTTCGTGCATGCGGCCTCGCGGCTCGACTTCGGCGGCCTGCGCGGTGAGGCGGCGCGGCTGATCGGGCGCTATCGGATCAAGGCGCGGGACGAGACGATCGCGATCGGCACGCTGTCGGGCGGCAACCAGCAGAAGGCGTTGTTCGCGCGATGGGCCGGCCAATCCATGAAATTGCTGATTCTCGATGAGCCGACGCGCGGCATCGATATCGGCACCAAGGACGAGATCCATGATTTCATCCGCGAGCTTGCCGCAAGCGGTCTGCCAGTGGTGGTGATCTCGTCGGATCTGCCCGAAGTGCTTGCGGTGAGCGACCGGGTAATCGTGATGCGGCGGGGTCGCGTGGTCACCGTGGCGGAGGGCGACGCCATGCACGCCGAAGCGATTCTCGCTGCCGCGGTCGGCACCCACGCACGGGCGGCATGAGCGAACGGGTAGCGACTGTGATCAAGCCGGTGTTGGCGTCGCGGCGCCGTCTTCCGGCGGGGCGCGAGGTGCTGCTGCTGGCAACACTTGCTGTTCTGGTCGGACTGATCAGCCTGGGTTCGCACGGCGCGTTCTGGAGCCGGGTCAATCTCGATAATCTGTTCGTCGGCAGCGCGATCACCGTGATTCCGGCGATCGGCATGACCGTGGTGATCCTGACCGGCGGGATCGACGTCTCTACCGGCTCGGTGCTCGGGCTGACCGCCGCGATCGGCGGCACCTGTTTCGCCGCTGGCTGGAGCCTCGCCGCGACGGTTCCGATATTTCTCGCATCCGGTGCCGTTCTCGGCCTGATCAACGCGCTGCTCATCATCAACGGGCGGATTCCGCCGGTGATCGCGACCCTCGGCACACTCAGCATCTATCGGATGCTCGTGTTCATCGTCCTGGGCAGCAACTGGATCACCGCGATTCCGCCCGCGCTGACGACGATTTTTGTGGTCGATCATCTCCTGTTCCTGCCGGTCGTCGCGGTCATCGCGCTTGTCTTTCTCATTGGTGCTGCCTTGTTCCTGCGGCATTTCCGCTGGGGGCGGCATGTCTATGCGCTCGGCAATAACGAGGAAGCCGCCCGGCTCGCCGGAATCCGGCCGGAGCGGATCAAGCTCGCTGCCTATGTGATGCTCGGCCTGCTGACCGGATTCGCGGCACTTCTGACCCTCGGTCAGAGCCCGATGGTGCAGACCTCGACCGGCAGCGGCTTCGTCCTCCAGGTCATCGCCGCCGTGGTGCTCGGGGGCACCGCGCTCTCCGGCGGACGCGGAACCATGCTCGGCACGCTGCTCGGCACGCTGGTGGTTCAGGTTGTCGATGACGGAATCGTACTGCTGCGGATTCAGCCCTTCTGGGGCGGCGTCGCACTCGGGGCGGTGATACTCGCGGCGATCGGCCTCAGCGCGCACCACGAAATCAGGGGAGCATAGGAATGCACGCGTCCGGCTTCGACCGAACCCGCCCGCTCCTGCTGCTGGTGATGGCGGCGGCAGCGCTCGGCGGCTTCGCGCTCGGCCATCCCGGCATCGTCTCCACGCAGAATCTCGACAGCATGGCGGTGTTCGGCATCGAAATCGGGATGATCGCGCTTGGCCAGACGCTGGTGATCTGCGGCGGGGACACGGGGATCGATCTTTCCGTGGGCGCGATCGCGGGACTGGCACAGGTGATCCTGGGCCGGCTGCTGCATCTCGACCTCGCCTGGCCTGTGGCGATCGGGATGACGCTGCTTGCGGGGCTTGTCCTGGGCGGGATCAACGCGGTGGCGATTTCGTGGTTCAGGATACCGCCGATCATCGCGACGCTGGCGACTCTGTTCGGCTACCAGGGGCTTGCCCTCGTCCTGACCGGCGGGATCAATATCGATCTTACCCATGAATCGCCGCTGTTTCTCGCGATCGGCCAAGGCCATGTCCTGGGTTTGCCGCTGCAACTGGTGGCACTCTATCTGCCGCTTCTTGCGGCTTTCGCCTTCCTTCAGCATGGCACGAGGTTCGGCCGCGCACTTTATCTGGCGGGCACCAACGACCGCGCCGCCGACCTCGCCGGGCTGCGCGCATCGCGCATCAGGGCAGCGACCTATGTGCTGTGCGGGCTGGTTTCGACCATCGCCGGCATTGTCGGCGCCGCGCGTCTCGGTACCGCGCGGCCGGACGCGGCGGGGGAAGCGAATCTGATCAGCATCGCCATCGTCGTGCTCGGCGGCACGGGAATTTTCGGCGGCACCGGCTCGGTGATCGGCACGGCGCTCGCGACGGTGGTGATCGGGATCGTCGATTACGGGCTGAGTTATAATGATTTCAACCCGATCTATCAGGCCGGAGTGATCGGGGTGATCCTGATCGGGGTGATTCTGGTCGAAAACCCGTTCGTCGCCTGGCGGGATTCCCGGAGAACGAATGGGGCATAAACGCTGCTCTTTGTTTCACGTGAAACAAAAAGTAGTTATTATGACTAATTTATAGTTAGGCAACATGCTTCCGGATTCGCGCCGCCGCCGCCCGATGCGCGGCGGTAAGGGCGGCGAGATCGAGCCCCGGTATCGCGCCGTCGATCACCCGCCAGGCACCGCCGACCATCACCCGGTCCGCCCGGTGCGCGCCGCAGACGATCAGCGCCGCGAGCGGATCGCCGGCGCCGGAAAACCGCAACTCGTCCAGGGCGAACAGGGCAAGATCGGCCTGCATTCCCGGCGCGATCCGGCCGAGATCGGGCCGCCCCAGGCAGCGCGCCGAACCTTCGGTCGCCCAGCGGATCGGATCGGCAAAGCCGGCGGCACCGATGCCGCCGCCGGCACGCTGGAGTAGCAGCGCCTGACGCAGTTCCTGGATCATGTTGGAGCCGTCATTGGAGGCCGATCCATCGACCGCGAGTCCGACCGCGACACCCTGCCGCTCCAGCGCGCAGGCAGGGCAGATGCCGGAGCCGAGAATCATGTTGGAACTCGGGCAATGCGCGATACCGATGCCGGCGCGCCCCATCCGCGCCCGCTCCGCCTCGGTGAAATGGATACCGTGGGCAAACCAGGTATGATCGTTCAGCCAGCCGAGTTCCTCGACGTAATCGAGCGGTCGCTTGCCGAAACGGGCGAGGCAGAATTCGTTCTCATCCTCGGTTTCCGCCAGATGGGTATGCAGCCGGAGGCCGAGACCTGCCGCCTGTCGCGCGGTTTCGCGCATCAGATCGGCGGAGACCGAAAACGGCGAGCACGGCGCAAGCGCAACCTGGCTCATCGCACCCGGACCGCTCTGGTGCCAGCGTTTCGCCAGACGCTCGCTGTCAGCCAGAATGACGTCGATCGATTGGGTGACCGATCTGGGCGGCAGGCCACCATCCTCCTCCGAAAGATCCATCGAACCCCGGCACAGCACCGCGCGCAGCCCGAGCGCCGCCGCCTCCTCCATCTCGATATCGATCGCGTGCGGCAGGGCGGCGGGAAACAGATAATGATGGTCGGATGCCGTGGTGCAGCCCGAGAGCAGAAGCTCGGCGAGCGCGACCCGGCAGGCGAGGCGGAATTCATTCTCGGTGATGCGTCCCCAGACCGGATACAGTGCGATAAGCCAGTCGAACAGTTTCTTGTCGAGCGCCGGGGCGAAAGCGCGCGTCAAAGTCTGGTAAAAATGATGATGCGTGTTGATCAGTCCGGGCAGCACGACGTGGCGCGACGCATCGAAAACCTCGTCGATTGGCCCCGATGGTTGATGCTCGGCGCGGAGGAGTTCGGCAATGATCGGACCATCGACGACGATACCGCCCTCCCCGCCTTTCGGCATCCCGCCGAGCGGAGTCTTGATCCAGAGACGCATGGTTTCAAAGTCCGATATTGAGCTGGGTTCCCACCGCCAAGGCGTAATGAATGCGTGGATTCGGCGCCGGCACGTCGAACAGGAACTGGTCGGGATTCACCGTGAGGTCGATGAACGGCTTGACGGTCAAGCCGTAACCGAGATCGATCCCGTAATTCGCCTCGAAAATCGCTTCGGTGTTCGAAAGATGGCCGGATTTACCGGCGGCGGCGACTTCGTCGTTAACAGCGCCGGTCACGCGCTGATTGAAGACATAGTAGGTCGCGAGCAATCCGGCGGTGTCGTTCGGCCTGCCGGGAAACGTGCCCTGCATGACCGCGCCGAGCTGGTAATAGGATTTCACCGGCGCGCGGCCCGACACGCCGAATTGCGCGGCGGCGAATCCCCAGAGCCGCCTTGCACCTTTGGCATTACCAGAACGCCAGAGAACCCGCTGGGCTTGCAGGTAGACGACGCTTTGCGGACCGTCGGAAGCCGGAACGCCGCCCGCGAAAGCGAGCTTGCCGCCTTGGGCGTTGTAGCGCGGATCGGTGAATTGCGATGAGTCATAATAGAAACCGACATTGTAGCGGCCCGGATAGAGCGCGCCGGTATGTTCCGTCGTGTAGCCGAATTCGGCCGGCAGGAACACGCCGGTCGCGTGCGCGACGGACCATCCGCCATTCCACGGAAAGCCGCCGCCAAAATATTGCTGGGGATTCGATTCCGATGCGCCGATTCGGAAATAGGTCTGCCGGGTCGGCGTGACTTTCAGTTCCCCGGCCCAGACCGCGATCGGGTAGAACGGTTCGTTGCTGTCGAGCGACCAGTTGAATGGTACCAGATTGCTGCAGAGCGATGTTTCGAACTGACAGTAGAGCGAGGATGTGCCGAAATAATTGGCGAGCGTGGTCCGCCCGATCGCGTAGGACAAGGCGCCACCCGCGAGTTTCTGACCGAATGTCAGTTCGGTCAGGCGCGTCTGGTTGTCCGGCCCGGCGCCGCCAAGATAGCCGACCGAACTTCCGGTGAGATCATTGACACCTTGGGGCAACCCGCCGAAGCGGGAATCGATCGAGATATCGAGCATGGCACCGGGAATGCCGGCGAGCTTGGCGAGATCGAGATTGGCGCCGAACGCAAGATCGCTGAAATAGACATTGGTTTTTTTGAGGCCGCCGGCGACGTTTGCGTAGAAATTGCCTTCGTAATAGCCGGTAATGTCGATCCCGTCGGTTTTCAGTTGCTGGCGCGCCGTGGCGAGGCTCTGCAACGGGCCGGATTGCGGCGCGGTTTCGGCGGTGCCCTGTGCGCTGGCCATGACGGGAGCCATGATCAGAAGCGCGATCGCGGTCGCGCGCGCAGCCGGGACAGAGTCACGGGCGGATGTTATTGCCATTGAAATTTCACTCCCGGTTTTTTTTGGTTGAATCGTGCGGCAGGTTTTGCGGAAATCGTTTCAGTGAAGCGTCGAGACCGCCTTCGGGTCTCCCTGGATCTCGACAGAGTGCGCCACGGTGCTGCCGCGCCCGGAGTCGCGTTTTGGCGCCATTCCGTTGAACCAGAGATTGCTCAGAACCGCGGTTAGGGCGGAGAGGAAAATACCGCTCTGCACGAAGGGTTGCAGGTTGACCGGAACCGCCTGGAAGAAATGCACGGCGACCACCGGGATCATCGAAATGCCGAGACTGATCGCGACGATGTAGGAATTATGCTGTTGTTTTTCGTAATCGACATGGCTCAGCACGCGAATGCCGGTCGCCATGACCATACCGAACATCACGATGCCGGCGCCGCCCAGGACGAATTGCGGAATCGACGCGACGATGAACGACATTTTCGGAACCAGGCCGAGCAGCACCAGGATCACGCCGGCCGCGGCGCAGACCCAGCGGCTCCGCACGCCGGTGATCCCGACAAGTCCGATATTCTGCGAAAACGAGGTGTGCGGAAAAGAGTTGAATGTGCCGCCGATGACGCTCGCAAGACCATCGACCAAAAGCCCTCGGCGAATATCCGTGTTTTCGACCGGATGATCGACGATCATCCCGAGAGCCATGAACATGCCGCTCGATTCGATGAACGTTACCAGCATGACGACGACCATCGTGGCGATCGCGATGGGATGGAACGTCGGCAACCCGAAATGAAATGGCGTGATCAGGCCGAACCAGCCGACCGCGCCGATGCCTGTAAGCCGCACACGGCCCAGCAGCACGGCTTCGGCGAAACCGAAAATGAGCCCGAGCAGGACCGCGACATTCGCCATGAATCCCTTGCCGTATTTCGCGAGCACCATGATGAACAGCAGGACGCTGAGCGACACGCAGAGATAGATCGGCGCGCCGTAATGTGGGTTGCCGAAACCGCCGGCGGACCAGTTGATTCCCACCGGAATCAGATTCGCGCCGATCGCGGTGATGACGATTCCCTGCACCAGAGGCGGAAAAAACCGAAGCAGCCGGCTTGCGAACGGCGCCAGGCCCATCGCGATGAGGCCAGCGGCGATGGTGGCGCCGTAAATGCCCGGCAGGCCGAGCGCGGGATCGCCCACCATCACGATCATCGGGCCAACCGCGGCAAAAGTGACCGCCATGATCACCGGCATGCGGATGCCGAACGGACCGAGTCCGACCGACTGGAGCAGCGAGCCGATACCGCAGCAGAACATGTCGCTGCTGATCAGATAGCCGGTCTGGGCCGTGGTCAGATGCGCGGCGCCCGCGACGATGAGCGGCACGGCCACGGCACCGGCATACATGACCAGGACATGCTGAAACCCCAGGATGAACAGTCGCCCCGGTGGCAGCCATGCATTGATACCGCCGCTCTCCTCGAATCGAGACATTCGATACGTCCTCACCTTTGGCCGGCTTTTGCCGTTGAATTTGCGATTGCGCCGTCCGCGTTATTTGCGTTCCTGATCTGCGCTTATGGATCGCTTCGCCGCGCAGTGAGTCTCAATATGCATCATAAGTGAAATCGTATAATGCGCGGCTCATGATGGTCGCGCCGATGCGTCGCTGGATTGCTTCGGTCGTGACGTGCGAATGCACGCCTTCGCGTGACGCGGCCGCGCAAGGACAGTCGTGGTCGGGTTTTACCCCTGGCAGGTTTGGCTTCGGCTTACGATGCCCAGTTCTGGGCGAAGTCGCCGTAGAGCGACAGCCCGCCGCAGGCCATGATGGTCTGGCCGGTGACGTAGCTTGCGTCATCCGATGCGAGAAACGCTGTGACCGCCGCGATTTCGGCGGCCTCGGCGGGGCGGCCCATCGGGATATGCGCACACACCGCCGCGCGGCGGACAGAATCGTCGATCCACGATGCATTCATGTCGGTAATTGTCGCACCAGGACCGACGGCGTTCACCCGAACGCCTCGCCCGGCATATTCGAGTGCCAAGGTGCGGGTGATGTTGCCGACGCCGCCTTTCGCCGCCGAATAGCTGAGATAACCCGGTTTCGGCACGATTTCATGCACGCTCGAGATGTTGACGATCACCCCGCCGCCGTGATCCAGGAAATGCCGGATGGCGCGCGCCGCGCAGGATGCGACCGAAATGAGATTGACCGCGATCACCCGCTCGAACGCAGCGAGATCCAGTTCATGGCCTTGCGTCTGTTCCTTCTGGATACCGGCATTGTTGACCAGAACGTCGAGCCGGCCAATCGCGAATGCGCGCGCGAAGACCGCATCCATCGCCGCTTCATCCGCCACATCGGCATCCTCCGCG
This sequence comes from Acidiphilium iwatense, assembly GCF_021556475.1. GTDB lineage: Bacteria > Pseudomonadota > Alphaproteobacteria > Acetobacterales > Acetobacteraceae > Acidiphilium > Acidiphilium iwatense. Next base: position 108,571 of record NZ_JAKGBZ010000008.1, read on the forward strand.
CGATGCGCGACCGCGTCGAATCCCGCCGCATGGCTGATCGCGGCAAGGCGTTCGAGCGTGGCGGCGGCCGCCGCGCCGTCGCGGAAATGGGTGATGATGGTCGCCGCACCCTCCGCCGCGACGCGTTCGGCGATCGCCCGGCCGATCCCGCGCGAGCCGCCGGTGATCAGCACGCGCCGCCCCGCGTAGCGTGCCGGGCAAGTCGCGGCGCCGTGCTGATTTTCCGTCATGGCCTCTCCCCGATACCGATCATCGCCCTCTCAGTGCGCGAGTTCTGATTTGTAGAAATACTTGGAGATATCGGGATCGTTCGCATTCTTCGTGATCGCGGTGATGTTGTCGAGCAGCTTGGATTTCGGCACGCTTCCGGCATGGCCGGAAAGAATGTCATAGGCGTATTTCACGCCGAGCTTGCCTTCGAGCGCGGGTTGCTGAACGATCAAGGTGGTGACGACGCCCTGTTTGAGCAGCTTCACCTCGCCCGGTTCGGCATCGTAACCGACCACGTTTACCCGGCCTTTCTTGCCCGATGAATCGACCGCCTTGCCGGCGCCCTGGGCGGAGAACACGTTGGTGCCGAAAATGCCCTTCAGGTGCGAATATTTCAGCAGCAAAAGCTGGGCTTCGGTGAACGCCTTGGTCGGGCTGTCATTGTCGTATTCTATCGCGACGACCTTCATGTTCGGATAGTGCTTCATCTGCGCGAGGAAGCCTTTCTGGCGCGCGTCCGTCGTCGAAATGCCGGGCTTGACGTTGATCACCGCGACATCGCCCCTCTCATGCGCGAATGTTGCGATCGCCTTGGCGGCGGCGGCGCCGCCCTGGGTGTTGTTGGAGGTGATGCGCGACTTGAGCAGACCGTGATCGCTGATCGTGGTATCGACCGAAATCACCGGAATATGCGCGCTCACATATTGCTTGATCGGGTTGATCAGCGCCTTCTTGTTGGTGGGCGCGATCACCAGGGCATCGGGATGCTTGGCAAGCAGGGCCTGCAGGATCGGTATCTGGGTTTCCGGCGAGAAGGACGCGCCGCCCTGCCAGATCAAGTGCACGCCGAGCTTTTTCGCCTCGGCGGCGGCGCCGCGCTGCATGGTGATGTAGAACGGATCGGTCGCGATTCCGGGCACCAGCGCGATCGTGTAGGTTTTCGCGTTTGCATTGGACAAGCCCATCGCGGCCAGAACGGCACCCGCCGCCAATGCAGTGCGGAATTTTTGTCTCGTCATCGTCGTCTCCCCTTGTTGTCGGTCGGTTTCTAAAACGCATCGAGCAGCCGGTCGCGCAACTGGTCCATCGCGACGGCGAAAATCAGGATGGCACCCACCGCGACCTGCTGCCAGAACGGCTGCACGCCGATCAGGATCAGCCCGGTCACCATCACGGTGATCACGAAACTGCCGATCACCGTGCCGAGCACGGTGCCGCGCCCGCCGAACAGGCTGGTGCCGCCGATCACCACGGCGGTGATCGCGTCGAGTTCGTCATTGGCGCCGGCCTGTACCGAGGCGGAAGCGAACCGCGCCATCACCATCAGCCCCGCCACCGCCGCGAGAAAGCCCGACAGCATGTAGATTTTCACCAGATGCTTGCGCACATCGATGCCGGCGCGCGCCGCTCCCTGCGGATTTGAGCCGATCGCGTAGGTGCGCAACCCGAACCGGGTTTCCGCCAGCAGCAGGGCGGACAGCACCGCGAAAACCGCAGTGACCAGCACCGTCACCGGCAGCCAGCCGCCGATCGCGAAAGAGCCCAGCGTGCCGACGATATCGGGAATCGTGCCGACATTGCCACCGTTGTTGAGCAGATAGATGCCGCCGGTGCACATGCTGAGCATGCCGAGCGTGACGACAAACGGCGTCAGCCGAAGGCGGGTGATCGCCTGGCCGTTCAGCCAGCCGACGAAGGTGCCGGCGGTCAGGGCGGACGCGATTCCGGCGATGAGATCGAGATCGGTCGCTACATGGCGATAAATCATGGCGCGCATCACCATCGCCCCCACCATGCCGGAAAAACCGAGAATCGCGCCGACCGAAAGATCGATCCCGCCGGTGACGATGACGAAGGTTTCACCCAGTCCGAGCAGCAGATATTCGACCGCGAATTGCGAGGTCGCGAGCCAGCTCGCCCGGCTGAAGAAATCCGGGCTCAATATGCCGAATATCGCGATCAGAACGATCAGGATCGCGAGCGTCCAGAGTTCTCCCGCGCGCGAGAGAAATTCGAGGGACGCGGCGCGCGAGACGCGCCGCGCGGCGGGAGCGGGCATTGCAGCCTCGCGCGACGGGGTCGGCGCGTCGCTCATGCGTGCATCTCCCGTGTGCCCGTAATGCCGGCGCCGGTGATGCAGGCGATGATGTCGGCGATCGTCATGTCCGATGCCGGCCGGTCGGCGATCTTGCGGCCCTGGAACAGCACCACGATGCGATCGCAGAGGTCGTGAACCTGCGGCATGTTGTGGCTGACCAGAATGACCGGAATGCCGCGGGCGCGCACCGCCTCGATCAGCTTGCCGACCTTGGCCTGCTGTTCGACGCCGAGCGCCGCCGTGGGCTCGTCCAGCAGCAGAAGCCGCGACCCCCAGATCAGCCCGCGCGCCACCGCGACCGCCTGACGCTGCCCGCCGGACAGCGCGCGGCAGCGCGTGCGGATCGAACCGACGCGGATCGCGGTACGGCCAAGCTCCTCGGCGGCGCGGCGCTGCATCGCGCGCTTGTCGAGCCAGCCGAGGCGGCCGAGCAGGCCGGGGCGCAACGTCTCCCGGCCGAGAAAGATGTTCGCCCAGATGTCGAGATCGAGCGCCAGCGCCAGATCCTGATACACCGCCTCGATTCCGGCGGTGCGCGCATCAAGCGCGGAGGCGAAGGCGACCTCCCGCCCCTCGATCCGCAGCGTGCCGGCGGAGGGGCGGATCGCGCCGGCGATGATGTTGACCAGGGTGGATTTGCCGGCGCCGTTATCGCCCACCAGTCCCACCACCTCGCCGGCATGAATGTCGAGCGTGACGCCTTCGAGCGCCCTGATATGGCCGTAGGATTTGGCGACGCCGACGACTTCGAGAACCGGCTTCGCCTGGAGCGGGCTCACCGCCCGGCTGATCGCATCGGCAGGCATTCGGCGTCCCTCCTCGCGTTTCTCGTGCGGCGGAAACTGCGCATTATCGATAGCCCGGCAGAAATATACTACCATGGCAGTTTGTCAATTCACGTTCCCGTCCCGGATCACGACGCCATCTCGCCGGTCAGGGCGAGCATCGCGCCGCGCAGTTCAGCGAGACCGCGCAGCCGCCCGATCAGCGGATAGCCGGGATGGGTGTTGCGGCCGGCATCGCCGAGCAATTCATGGCCGTGATCCGCGCGCATCGGGATGCGCCAGCGTTGATCGCCGGCGGCGCGGCGCCGAGCCTCGGCACCGAGCAGCGTGCGGATCACCTTCAGCATCGGCACATCACCGGCAAGATGGTCGGATTCCATGAAGGAGCCATCCGGTTCCTTCGTCACGTTGCGCAGATGGGCGAACCAGATCCGGTCGGCGAAGCGCCGCGCGATGGCAGCCACGTCGTTGCCCACGCCCGCACCGAGCGAGCCGGTGCAAAGGGTCAGGCCGTTGGCGGGGCGATCTAGCGCATCCAGGATGAACGCAATGTCGGCTTCGGTCGAGACGATTCGGGCAAGGCCGAAGATCGGCCGCGGCGGGTCGTCGGGGTGGATGCAGAGGCGGATGCCCAGTTCCTCCGCCGCCGGCACGACCTCCTGGAGAAATCGCACGAGATTGCCGCGCAATGCGGCATGGTCGATGCCGGCGTAGCTGTCGAGCATCCGGCGCAGGCCGGGGATGTCGTAGCGGTCATAGGCGCCGGGCAGCCCGGCCATGATGCTGGCGAGCAAAGTGCTCCGTTCGGCCTCGCCCGCCGCGTCGAACCAGGCGCGGGCGCGGGCAAGCAGCGCCGGATCGTACTCCGCCTCGGCGCCGGGACGCGCGAGCATGAAGCAATCGAACGCGGCGATCTGATGCGCGTTGAAGCGGAGTGCGGTGCCGCCGCCCGGCAGTGGCGCCTGCAATTCGGTGCGCGTCCAATCGAGGATCGGCATGAAATTGTAGCAGACGGTACTGAGGCCGCATCGCGCCAGGTTGCGCAGCGATGTGCGGTAGGCGCCGAACAGATGGTCGAGCCTGCCGGCGCCGCGCTTGATATCCTCATGCACCGGCAGGCTTTCGACCACACTCCAGCGCAGCGCGGGAACCGGGCCGCGCGCGATCAGCGCCTGCCGCGCGGCGATCGCTTCCTCGGTCCAGACCGCGCCATAGGAGATATCATGAAGGGCGGTGACGATGCCTTCGGCGCCGGTCTGCCCGATCTCGTCCAGAGTAATGGCATCTTCGGGGCCGAACCAGCGCCAGGTTTGTTCCATGGTCGTCCTTGTCATCACCATACTAGTCGGCTAGTTATTCATGACGACGCCGAACGGTCAAGGTTTCGATCATGCCGCCCCAAATTGCCGCCCGGAGGACAGACAGAAGTGCGACCGAACTCGGTTCCGAAGAGCCGGGGCCGGTTGGGCTGCGGGTGCGGCGGATCATCGAGGAGCGCATCATCACCAATGCGCTGCGTCCCGGCGAGCGCCTTTCGGAAAACGATCTCGCAGCACAGCTCGGGGTCAGCCGCCAGCCGGTGCGCGAGGCGCTGATCCGGCTGTCGGAAGCCGGGCTGGTGCAGGTGCTGCCGCAGCGCGGCACGGTGGTGACGCGGATTTCCGCGGCACGGGCGGAAAGTGCCCGCTTCCTGCGGGCTTCGGTGGAATGCGCGGTCGCGCGCGAAGCCGCGGCAAAGGCCGACGCTGCCGCGATCGCGCGGATGCGGTCGCTGATCGCCGATCAGGCCGACGCCGTGCGCGCCGGCGACCATGCCGGTTTTCTGGCGTTGGACGACGCGCTGCACCGCGCTTTCGCCGCCGCGACCGATCACGAAGATGTCTGGCGCATCCTGCACAATGTCAAACTGCAGATGGACCGGGTGCGCTATCTGAGTCTGCCGGACGCAACCCCGGCGGCGCGGCTGCTCGAGCAGCACGCCGCGATCGTCGATGCGATCGAAACGCGCGATCGGGATGCGGCCGAGGCGGTCATGCGGCTTCATTTGTCCGAGTTGCTGACCTCCCTGCCCCGGCTGATCGCGGCCATGCCTGAATATTTCGACGAGAAACGCTGAGGCAGTCGCGAGGTGTTCGCCTTTGGCGGCAACGCCCATGCGGCCAGCGCGATCGATCCGGCGACCGACACGGTGGTTGCCACGGTCCCACTCGGCGGATCGCCCGAGGAAGCGGTGCCGGACGGCGACGGCAACGTGTTCGTCAATATCAGCGACCGCGCCAGGATCGCCCGGATCGACGCCAGGACCAACACGGTCACCGCGATGTGGAACGTGCCGACGTGCCCGGATATCCACGGCCTCGCGATCGATGAGCGGACGCACCGGCTGTTCGCGAGCTGCAAGGGCAACGTCAGGATGGTCGTGGTCGATTCGAATAGCGGCAAGGTTCTCGCCCAGTTGCCGATCGGCCTCGGCACCGACGGCGCAGCCTTCGATCCGGCTTCGCATCTCGCCTTCAGCTCCAACAAGGACGGTACGCTCTCGGTGATCGAGAAAGACGGACCGGACAGGTTCACCGGTCTCGGCAATGTCGAAACCGCGCCGGGTGCGAAGAACATGGCGATCGACCCGAAAACCGGTCGAGTCTTCCTGGTGACCGCCAAAATCCTATCCGAACGCAAGGGCAAGCCCGGCAATGCCCCGGATTTCCGGTTCGTGCCGGGAACGGTGCATGCGCTCATTCTCGATCCGGCGCGATGATCCGGTCCCCGGCATCCGCCGCCTGCCTCGTGGCGATCTGGGTTCGAGGCATCAGCCGCGAATGATTGCGGCGAGCCGGGCGATCGCGTCATCAGCCGCCTCCGCCGGGATCGCGGCGAAACCGACCCGCAGGAATGGCGCTTCGGGTTCTCCCGGAAACCAGTGCCGGCCGGAGCTGACCAGGATATCGGCCCTGGCGCAGGTTGCGGCGACATCCTCATCGACAGTCCCGTCGGGCAACCGCACCCAGAGATGCAGACCGCCCTCCGGCACATGAGCGAGGCAGTCCGGCCCGAGATGCGTGCGCAACGCCTCGACCAGCGCGTCCCGCTGCGCCCTCAGCGCCGCGCGCAGCCAGCGCAGATGGCGCGGCCAGCTCGGCGCGGTGAGCAGTTGCAGGGCGATTTCCTGCAGCAGGCCGGGGACGAAAAAATCGTCGGTCAGCCGGGCCGCGCGCAGGCGGGCATGCGCCGGGCCGCGCGCGCAGATCACGCCAATCCTGAGCCCCGGCGCCGCGCATTTGGTGACCGACCGGACATAGACCACGTGGCCGTCGCGATCGTCGGCCGCGAGGGCTGGCGGCGGGGTGCCGGAGTCCAGTTGGAAATCCCGCGCCCAGTCATCCTCGATCAGGAAGGCGCCGAACTCCCGGAGCAGATCCAGAACCGCGCCGCGCCGCGCCGCCGAGAGCACGGCGCCGGTTGGGTTGGAATAGGTCGGCTGGCAGTAGAACAGCCGTGCCCCGCTGGTGCGGAACGCATCGGCCAGAAGCTCGGGCCGCACCCCGTCCCGGTCGATCGGCACCGGGACGGGACGCAGGCCGGCCGCGCGCGCCGCCGCGATCGCCCCGATATAGGTCGGGCTTTCCATCAGGACCGGATCGCCGGGATTCGCGAGGGCCCGGAACGACGCCGCGAGAGCCGACTGGCTGCCCGGACAGATCGTGACCTCGTGCGCCCGGTAAGAACCGCCGATCGCATCGGCGAACCAGGCGCGCAGCGCATGAAGCCCTTCGATCGGCATCCGCCCCCATAAACCCTGCCGGCGCAGCGCCCGCGTGGTCGCCGCCGCCAGCAGGGAGGTCGCCTGCAAGGCTTCCGACAGATAGCCGGCGTTCAGCGGGACGGCATGCGGCGGGGGAACATGCGCCAGGGCGCCGAGCGCCTCGGCCTGGGACCGGCCGGGACCGAGGGCGACGCTCTGCCAGGCCATGTCGGCCAGCACGGCCGCGCCGTCCGGCGCCCGTCCGGCGACGAAGGTGCCGCGCCCCGGATGCGCTTCGATGATCCCTTCATGGGTCAGGCGATCCAGCGCCCGCTGAACCGTGACCGGGCCGGCGCCGAATTCCAGCATCAGCGCCCGCACCGGCGGCAGGCGCGATCCCGCCGCCTGCCCGGCCGCGAGAACGCGCAGATGTTGAATGACGCGCTGGGTTGTGTTATCCATTTTCATGAGAATTACCAATAACGTTATCAGACCTGTCGCGGTAACGCAACCGCCCTACACCGGTGCCGCCGTGAACGGGTGCATGGAAACCGGACAATGACCGCGCTGCCGGGCCTGGTTCTCTTTGCCGTCGCGATGTCGGGCACCCCCGGCCCGAACAATGTTATGGTCACCGCCTCCGGCGCGACCTTCGGCCTGCGGCGCACCATGCCGCATGTGCTCGGCATCTCGGTCGGGTTTCCGGTGATGATCCTGATGATCGGCCTGGGGCTCGGCCCCGTCCTGGTCACCAATCCGGCGGTTCACCGCGGGTTCAAATGGCTCGGCATCGCCTATATGGTCTGGCTTGCCGCCAGAATCGCGACGGCGCGGCGCCCCGACGCGAAGGGTGCTAACCGCCGGTCGCGCCCGCTGAGTTTTCTCGAGGCGGCGCTGTTTCAGTGGGTCAACCCGAAAGCGTGGGTCATCGCCGCGGCGGCGATGAGCACATTCGTCAGCCTCGCGGACAATCTCTGGGTGCAGACCGGCATGATCGTGATCGTGTTCCTGCTCGTCACCCTGCCCGTCGTCTCGGCCTGGGCGGGCATCGGCTCGGGCATCGGTTCGGTGCTGCGATCCGACCGGCAGTTCCGGGCTTTCAACCTCGCAATGGCGACGCTGCTCGTCCTGTCCATCGTTTCGCTGTTTTACGAGCGGTGACATCATGATCCGCAGGTTCCTGGCCGATTTCTTTCATCAAGGCATTCTGTACTGGGCACGCGTCGCGATGTTCGACGTCACGCTCGACCCGCTGTTGCCGCGCGAGGGGCGGGACTTGCGGCACGCGGTGGCGCGGAAACGGGAAAGCCGGATCGCTTCGCGGGATTCCGACTGATCCGGCACGCCCTTGACAATGACCCTTCAGCCCGGTCATTGCGAGCCGGCGTCGAACGACGCGGAGATAATCCATTTTTCCCAGCACACGGCATTGAACAAATGGATTGCTTCCGCCTCGCAGGCTCGGCGTCGCAATGACGATTCGGGCTCAGCTACGGGTTAAAATTCAGACCCGTTGGCATAAGCCGACCCATGATCGCCGGACCGGTTTATTATAGATAACGACAAACTCGGCAGCGCGGGCATCGTCAGTGTGACGCTACGTAAAAGTTACGTCTGAAGTTACACCGGCACGGTCGATATGGCCGTCAGGCTATATCCCGTAATGCCTTAAGAAACCATGAATTTCTGGAAATCACCGCTGCGCATCGCGTTGGCACGCGGCTTGCGTTGATCCTCATCGGCGGCAGAGGCGCGAGTTCGCGGAACAGGAATTCCGGTCCGAGTATCCGCGGTCGTGAATCTGAAAGCCATGGCCTCTGCCGTCATCGGGTCGAGGTCGGATGAAACCGAACACAACGGAGGATTCAATGCGTAAACTTCTTCTGAGCAGCACGGCGGCCATTGCCCTTGGCCTGTTCGGCCTCGGCATGGCTCCCGCCATGGCCAAGAACGTCAACCACGGTAATGGTGGTGGTAGTACCAACACGCAGGCGCAGAACGGCGGCAACGCCAATACCGGTAGCGGCTCGGCCAGCAGCACCAAAACCAAGAACGTGACGGTCACGAAGACCAACGCGTCGGGCTCGAGCGCCAATGGCGGCGGCGGCGCGTCGGCGAGCCAGGACAGCGCGGCCAATAGCGGCACGCTGCACAGCAACAACGGCAATGGCAACACCAAGACCGTGACGGTCGCGAAAGAAGGTGGCAACATCAATAGCGGCACGCTGGCGGAAAAGGGCGCCAACGCCAATAGCGGCGCCCAGCACAGCTTCAACACCCACATCAACACATCGGCTGCAACCGTCAATGGCGGCAGCGGCGCGGCGGCGAGCCAGGACGGCGTTGCCATCGCGAATAGCCACAACAAGGCTGTTGCTATCGATGGCAGTGCGGCGGTCAGCAATGGTTCGCTTGCAATGACCAGCTCGTTCAACACAACGGACATCGCCGTGACCCTGGCGTCGGCTCATGCGGGCGGCAACCTGGAAGGCCACACCAGCAACAATAACGATAACGACAACAACAACGCCTCGGCCGAAAGTTCCGCCGCCGGCAGTCATCAAAACAAAGGCAACCATAACAGTGGTGCGGCTGCCTCCTCCGCTGCTGCCGCCGCCGGCAACGACACGAACATCAACTACAACGGCTCGACGGTGACCGGCAATGTTTCCGGCAATATCGGCGTGGTCACCGCCGGCTTCAACGGCAACGGGCTGATGCAGCAGAACGTGTCGGTCGCCGCGACCGGCATCGACAACAGCGGCGGTCTCATGGGCACCGGCGCGCCGTAACACTCGGATTTTTTCTCGAATTTCGGGAACCGCACCGTCCGGCCAAAACCGGGCGGTGCGGCTGATTATGATCGAGAGTTTCGGGAAGCAGCGCGGGAAGCGAGGGAGAAACCAATGACGAAAGCGATAAGCAAGGTCGCCGGAGCCGTTCTCGTAACGGCTGCGGCGTTCTGCGTGAACGGAACCGCTTTCGCGGGCGGGCCGGGGGGACCGGGCAAGGCCACCGACAATCCGTTCAGCGCGCTGGCGGGCAAGCAGCTTTCGGCGGCCAAGCTCGGCACCGCGCGCGGCGAGGGCGGGGTGAACCTGACGAATGCGTTCAACACCACCAATAATCAGCTCAACGTGACGTCTTCGAGCAGTGGCACGCTGAACGGCAAGGTTTCGGGCGGTTCCACCACCGGCGACGTGATCGGCGGCGCGATCGGCGGCAATACCGGGTTCACAAATGTGTTCTCAAACACCGGCAACAATGTTATGATGAATTCCAGCGTATCGATCTTCATCAGCGCCCAGTAGGGAGGGAGCGATGTGCCGCCAACCCACGACCCGCCGGTTCCGGCGGAGTGTCGGTTTGATTGCGGCGAGCTTAGCGGTCTGGCTCGGCGTGGGCGGGCTTTGCCTGGGGGCGCGCGCGGCTCCGCTTCAGATCAGCGGCGCGATCGCGGGGCTTCCGGGGATTTCACCCCACATGCGGGTGCAAAGCTTCCAGGCGCGGCGGTTCGGCACCGTGATTCCACAGCATTTCGACTATTCGTGCGGGTCGGCCGCGCTCGCCACGCTGCTGACCTATAGCTACCACATGCCGGTCAACGAGATGACCGTGTTCCGCAGCATGGTCATTCACGGCAACAAGGCGCTGATCCAGAAATATGGATTCTCGCTGCTCGACATGAAGCTTTATCTCCAGCGGCACGATCTGGCCTCGGGCGGGTTCCGCGCGCCGCTTTCGAAGCTCGAGAAGGTTGGCGTGCCGGCGATCGTGCTGATCAACGAGTATGGCTACCGGCACTTCGTGGTGATTACCGGGATCGAGGATGGGCGCGTTTTGATCGCCGACCCGGCGGTTGGAATGCGCAGCGAGCGGACCGGCGTGTTCGAACGCCAGTGGAGCGGGATTTTCTTCCTGATCCTGGCGCATCCGGCGGTGGCGCGGGCAAGCTTCAACCGGGGGCGCAATTGGGCAACCTCGCCGGAAGCGCCGCTCTCGCTGTCGCGATTCATGGTCGATTTTTCGATCCTGCGCCAGATCGGCGCGGGGAATCCAACGTTGTTTTAAGATTTAGGGAGAACGCAGATGGATAGATGCGAGACGGGACGGCGCCGGATGCCCGGTACCGCGCTCGCCGCGTTCCTGCTGGCGACCGTGGCGTTTCCCATTCTGGCTTCAAGCCAGCCGGTCATGGCGGGTGCCGCTTCCGGCGGGGGCGGTGCTGCAATCGTGGCGCGTGCCGGCCTTCAGCCTTACGCGCTGAGCGACGCACAGCTCGGCACGATCCGGGGCGGGATGAGCCTGCCTGGCGGGATCAATCTGACCTTCGGGTTCCAGCAGCTCACCACCGTCAACGGCACGATGGTGCTGAGCATCCTTGTGCCGCAAATCTCGATCACGAACAGTACGACCAGCCTTCCCGTCTATGTCTATTCGGCGACGAGCACACCGCAGGTTTCCCAGTCCGTCACCAATACTCCGAACGTGCCGGGCGGGAACGACCCGGCGACGACCACGACCAGTTCGACGAGCAATACGAATACGTCATTCCAGGAAACCAACAACACGCCGAGCGGCACATTGACCAGCACGCCGACCGGAACGCAGATCACCGTGCCGATTGCCACCCCGGCGATTACCAGCAGCACGCCGACCGGAAATAAATACTATGTGCCGGTCGCCGACCCGACGACGACCGTGCTGACCACCAGCACGAGCGGCAACGGGGCAACATCGGTCCAGACGATGTTCAGCGGAGGCGGGATCATCAATGGCATCAGCAACAGCCTGAGCAACCAGATCATCGAGCAGACCACGCTGATGAATATCGGGGTGACCGGGCTCGCCGAATCCAACATCGCGGCGCAGACGACGAACCGCGTTCTGAACAACGTGACGCAAGGGTTCGGGGTTCCCTGATTTCGCATCGGCTAGTACCCCGAGTCGCTCATAGTGCGGGGTATAGCCGCTTCAGTTTGATGCGGGCGTTTGCGGTGGTGAAGTGCCAGTTGGCCTTGACGTGATCCCTATTGCGGGTGCGCTCCCATGCGGCGA
>NZ_JAKGBZ010000080.1 GCF_021556475.1 Acidiphilium iwatense
ATCCATTCCATGGATACACCCTCCTATGTTGACGGTTCGGCATCCTACCGCAGTTCGGCCGCAGCGAACGCCAGCGGTTGGGTGGGGGCGTTCCACACCATCAGAATTGGACGCGATTTTACACTTTTCTATTCAAGAACCAGACGCGGCAGGTAAAGACTGACCACCCAATTGGGCCGATCGACAAGTTCGCTGATCTTGAGATCCGCAGCGATGCTGCACAGCATGTAGGCGTCCATCGGGCTGAAACCGTATCGCATCGCGAGCAGGTCGATCATTCCGCGGACAGCATCCCGCGCACCCTGCATCAAGTCAGTACCGATCCCCGTCGTGACCTCATAGCCCGCCGAATCGTTGTGACGGGTGATCGGCCCCGGCAGTGTCGCACGCGGGAACTTGAGATCTGTTCCCTTGATGAGGTCGAACCTGAGCGTGACCGTCATCGCACTCTCGATGGCGGTTCCGCAGACTTCGCCATCGCCCTGGGCGGCATGGGTGTCGCCCACCGAAAACAGGGCGCCGTAGACTTCGATCGGAAGATATAACTCAGTGCCGGCGGACAGGTCACGGATATCCATGTTGCCGCCACAGCGACGTGGCGGCACGACCGAATGATGGCCGCTCGCGGCCGGCGCGACGCCGATCGTTCCCGCGAACGGTTTCAGCGGGATCTTTGCCATGTGTCCGAATGCCGCAGGTGTTCGCCACGAGGTGTCATAGTGCCAGATGTGAAGCGCCGGGTCCGGGAAATCCTCGGCCAGGAGGCCGAACCCCGGAATGTTGGCGGTCCATCCCCAACCCGATGGGTCAAACTGCTCGATGGTAATCTTGAGGGCGTCACCGGGTCGGGCATCATCGATGAAGATCGGCCCGGTTACCGGATTGACTTTGTCGAAATCCAGGGTTTTCAGATCCTCAAGTGTCGCATGCTTGGTGAGTTGTCCGCCCGACGAGTCGATCGTCTCGATGGTTACCACATCTCCCGGAGCGACACGCAGCACGGGAGCGAATGCGTTGTTCCAGCCATGATGATGGCGGTTCCGGTGAACCGTGTACGTATTCTGCGACATGGGATCCCTCGATCATGCAATCAAACCAGCGGGAAATGACAGGCGACCTCGCGATGCGGGCCGATCCGCGTCAACGCCGGGCGCACGTCCCGGCAGGTGGCCTGGGCGTAGGAGCAGCGCGGATGAAACCGGCAACCCGAAGGCGGCGCCGCCGGATTCGGAACATCGCCTTTCAGCAGGATGCGTCTGCCGCGATGCGCCCGATCCGGGTCGGGAACCGGCACCGCCGAAATCAGGGCCTGGGTATAGGGATGCGCCGGATGATCGAACACGGCTTCGGTCAGTCCGGTCTCGACGACCGATCCGAGATACATGACCGCGACGCGATTTGCGACCTGCCGGATCACGCTGAGATCGTGCGCGATGAAAATATAGGTCAGCCCCAGCCGTTCCTGGAGATCCTGGAACAGGTTGACGACCTGCGCCTGCACCGAAACGTCGAGCGCCGAGACCGGCTCATCTGCGATGACCAGATCCGGTTCAAGGGCAATCGCCCGCGCGATGCCGATGCGCTGGCGTTGCCCGCCGGAAAACTCGTGGGGGAACCGTTCGAGGTGATCCGCGCTGAGGCCGACGACCCGCAGAAGTTCGACGACCCGCGCGTCGATTTCGGAATGGGTGCCGAATTCGTGAATGATGAGCGGCTCGGCCACGACATCCCGAACCCGGTGGCGCGGATTGAGCGACGCCGCGGGGTCCTGGAAGACCATCTGGATCTTGCGCCGGATCGGACGCAGGGCTCGGCGCGACAGGCGGGTAATATCCCTGCCTTCGAAAATGATCTCCCCCTCGGAGACCTCATGAAGACGCACGAGGCAGCGACCGAGAGTCGATTTCCCGCAACCGGATTCACCGACGATTCCGAGCGTCTCGCCCCTGACTACCTGGAGCGACACTCCATCGACCGCATGGACCGTCTTTCGCAATGCGGGAACGATCCGGCTGCCGACATTGAAGCGTTTGCTCACCGACCTGGCTTCGAGAAGGACTCTCCCCGTGGCGCCGGTCAGCATGTTCATGACGGAATCTCGTCATTCTGTTGGGCGGGCTTTCGCACGATTTCGCGCCGTTCACCGGGCTCCAGAACGCAAGCGACCCGATGATCGGGTTCTCCGATCATTGGAGGTTTCACCGCACATCGCCGGCTTCTGTACTGGCACCTTGGCGCGAAACTGCACCCCGGCGGAAGCCGCTGGAGCGAGGGCGGCGCACCTTGTATCGAGGACAACCGGCGCGGACGGGCGCCGGAAATCGGTGGAATCGAGTCCAGAAGCCCCCAGGTGTAGGGATGCCAGGGGGTTCGGAACATGGTGGGCGTATCGGCATGTTCAACGATTCTTCCAGCATACATGACGGCGACCTTGTCGGCGATCTCCGCGACCACGCCCATGTTATGGGTCACCAGAATGACCGAGGAGCCGAAATCCTTGCGGAGCTTGCGGACCAGGTCGAGAATTGCGGCCTGAACGGTCACGTCGAGCGCCGTCGTCGGCTCGTCGGCCAGCATGAGAGCCGGATTGCACGACAGCGCCATGGCGATGACGACGCGCTGACGCATCCCGCCGGACAATTGGTGCGGATAGCGGTCGATCACATCCTTCGGGCCAGGGATGCCGACGGCTTCGAGCAATTCGACGGCACGGTTTCTCGCCGCCCCGGTCGACAGATCGGTGTGGAGTCTGAGTTGCTCGACGATCTGCCGGCCGACCGTATAGACAGGCGTCAGGGCGGTCATCGGGTCCTGAAAGATCATTGCGATCCGGCCGCCGCGAAGCCGGCGCATCTCCCGCGCACCGAGCCCGATCAATTCGCGGCCCTGGAACTTGATCGACCCTTCGATGACGGCGTTCGGATCATTGATGAGCCCCATCATCGCCATCAGCGACACGGACTTGCCCGACCCCGACTCTCCCACGATCCCGAGGATTTCGCGGTGACCCAGCCGGAACGACACGCCATCCACGGCTCTCACCGTTCCGCGGGCGGTCCGGAAGGAGACGCGGAGGTTATCCACCGCGAGCAGGGGCACTGCCGGATCGGTTGCCGTCGCTTCAGTCATTGCGAACCCGCGGATCGAAAACCGAATAGAGTATGTCCACCATCGCATTGGCCGACACGACGAAGAATGACGCGTAGGTCACCGTGGCCATGATCATCGGCAGGTCGAGATTGGTCAGCGCCTGATAGGTCAGATAACCGACCCCCGGCAGTCCGAACACCACCTCGGTCAGCAATGCGCCGCCACCGACCAATGCGCCGAAATCCAGGCCGAACAGCGTGAAGATCGCGATCATCGAGCACCGCAATGCATGGCGGATCAGAACCTGGGCCTCCGGCAGGCCCTTCGCCCTGGCCAGCCGGATGTAGTCTTCCTGCATCGCCTCGACGATGTTGGCTCTCAGGACGCGACCGTAGATCCCGATGAATGCGAGCGCCAGGGTGAACCAGGGCAGCACGAGGGATTTGAACCAGAGCGCCGGGTCGCGGTGCAGCGGCACATAGCCCAGCGGCGGCACCCAGGAGAACAGCCAGGTATTGTGCAGAAGCCCCTGCGACACGAGATTGACGACTTCGCCGAGCCAAAAAACCGGAATCGAAATTCCGATCAGGCTCAGAATCATCAGCAGACGATCGAGCGTTCGATCCTTGAACGCTGCGGCCAGCACACCGACCAGAATGGAAAACACGATCCAGATGACCGCCGCGCCGAACACCAGCGACAAGGTGACGGGTGCTGCCCGAAAGATCGTCGGCACCACCTTTTCCCCCAGATTGACGTAGGAGGTGAGGTCGCGCCGGATGACCAGCCGATCCATCATCCGAAGGTACTGCACCGGGAGAGGTTTATCGAGGCCGAACTCCTTGCGGATCAGCGCCACCGTCTGCGGAGACGCGTTGCGCCCGGCGATCCGCGCCGCCGGATCGGCGCCAGGGGTTGCGAAAAAGATCAAAAACACCAGAACGCTGATGCCGAACATCACGAACACCATGTGTGCGAGGCGCTTGACGATCGTGAACCCTAGAGACATCGTGCCGCTCCCTTCCTCAATGGAGCGTCAGTTTCGCGCGCGGGTCAAGCGCGTCGCGGAGCGCGTCGCCGAGGATGTTCAGCGCCACCACGGTGATGACGATCGCAAGCCCTGGCGCTATGGAAACCAGCGGGCGGGTGTAGAGAAGATGCTCTCCATCGCGAATGATTGTCCCCCAGCTTGCGCTCGGTGGCTGAACGCCGATGCCAAGAAAGGAAAGTGACGCTTCCGTGATGATGTTGAGCGCCATCATGATCGGCGTGAAAACGATCAGGGTGGAGGCGACATTCGGCAGGATTTCCCGCCGAAGAATCCGCAGGTCGGAAGCGCCGAGACAGATCGACGCCATGACGAAATCGCTCCGGCGCAGCGTCATTACCTGGGCGCGTATCGGTCGCGCGACATAAGGTACATAGATGATCCCGATGATGGCGATCGGCAGGATCAGGTCGTCCGAATGGACGACGAGCGGTCCGATCCTGATGCCGGAATTGATCAGGATGATCGATAGCGAAATCGCCAGCAAGTATATCGGAAAAGCCCATAATATATCGAGCATGACCGATATCACGCGGTTGATGATGCCGCCGTAGAATCCTGCTGCGATACCGAGAAGTACGGCGAAGGACAGGCAGATTACGGTCGATGCAGCGCCGACGAGAAGCGAAACGCGACCGCCATAGAGCAGCCGCGCGGCAACGTCTCTCCCCTGTCCGTCGGCGCCAAGCATGTATGGCCCAAACCGCCATGTCGGGCCGACCGGCGTAACGCCGAGCCCGTTGCTCGCCGACTGCATGACCGGCACCTGTTTGCCGCCGATCAGCACCGTGCCGTCGAGATTCGATTTGAACGGATTGATGTGCGCGACCAGGTGAGCGTAGAGAGGCGCCATGACGCACGACGTCAGGAACAGAAAAAGAGCGACGACGGCGACCATCGCTGCACGGTTCCGCCGAACCTTGGCGAGCGCAGCGTGCCAGTATCCCTGGGCGGCCGACGCCGGAAGTTCCGGCGCCGTCCATGCATCGAGAACCCTCGCGTAATCCTGATCCGAAATCGCAGCGCCGATCTCGCTCGCCATCAATGCACCCAGGCAAGGTCGGGGACAAAATAGGTCTGCCCGCTGAACACGAAATGATGCAGCCGTGCCGAGACGAAGTCCACGTGTTTCGGGTTGAACAAAGGCGCCGCCGGCGCAAGATCGGTGATCTGCTGATCGATCTTGGTCCACATTTTGTCGGCCTGCTTCGGATGCTTGATCGAGAGAATCTCGGCAGCATCCATCTGCTTCTGAATCTTGTCATTGCAGAACGCCGAGATGTTGATCGAATTGTCCGAGCCTGGATGAAAGGACGTGCATCCGAACAGGACCTTCAGGAAGTCGGACGGCGCCGGATAGTCTTGATACCAGACCGTGACACTGATCTGGACATGGTTGTTCGAATTTTGAATGTAAGTGAACTGCAGGTTCGATGAAATTCCTTTGACCTTGGCGTTGAAGCCAAGCTTATCGAGCACGCTCTGAAGATAAATCCCGACAGCATGGTTAGGGTCGGCATTCTGGGTGATGATTGTCACCTTCTGACCAGCCATCCCGGATTTTTTCATATACATCATGGCTTTTGCCATGTCGGGTGCCGTCCATTTGGTTCCGGGGTTCTTGGTGAACAGGCAATACGGCTTGTAGCCTGCCATTCCCGGCGGCAGGATCTGACAGGTCGGCGTCGCCAAGGCAGGACCACCGAACAACTTGACGAGGTCGGCCCGGTTGATCGCATAGCTCACCGCAAGACGCGCATCCAGGTTGTTGAAGGGTTTCATGCGGGTGTTCATCGGCGCATACCAGAATGCGAGCAATGGATGGATCTCCAACCGACTCTTGTACTGCGCGGCAATCTGTTGCAGCCGATCGAGCGGGATCGGATTATACATCCAGTCATACTGGTTGTTCTCGACGGCCGTGACCTGCGCATTCGGGGTGAGACCGAACCGATAGACGATCTTATTCGGATAGCCTTTCGGCTGTGCGAGCTTGCTCCACTGCCTGAAATACGGGTTTCGCACCATCACCATCTCGGTGCTGGGTTCGTATTTCTTGACCATGTACGCGCCGGTTCCCGGAATATATACTGTCCCCATATCTTTGTCCGGAGTATTTGCCGGCAGGATCGAGCCGAATGGCACCGCCAGTTGGTCCAGGAACTCGGCATCCGGGTGCCGAAGATGAAACGTCACGGTATTCGTCTTCGGGTCGATGGCGACGCCCGGTAGCGTGCAGGTCGACGGGCTCTTCACGCAATGGCGGCCGCCGGCGATCACGTCGTACCACGTGCCGACGTTCGGATTGAGGACCTTGAACAGCCTCACAAACGAATGCCTGACGGCTTGGACCGTCACCGGCTGACCATTCGAGAACTTGATGTCCTTGCGGAGGGTGAAAATGTAGGTCTTGCCGCTATTCGTGATCTTCGGCATCGACGTCGCAAGATCGGGGACGATCTTGAAGGCCGCCTTGCCGCCGGCCTTTTCGAAGCCGACCAGCCCATCATAGAACATCGGCAAAATCTGCCAGAAACGGAGGGTATAATTGATCTGCGGATCGAGGGTTCCCGCAGCCGCGGACGCAACCATCCGCAATGTGCCACCATAATGCCCTTTGACCGCGGCCTGCGCGATCGCTGGGGCAGAAAGGCCGCCAACCACACTCATGGCGGCGAGTGCAATCGAAGCAATCTTGGGCGTTTTCATTCTGTCACCTCCGGTGTTTGTTTCGTGATTTCACATAGTCGTGTGGGTCTCCGAGGAAGCTTGAGATCATGTCCATGCATTTCCGAGTTTCTTCGATATGTGGCGTATGGCTCGAGTTTTCGAAGAAACCCCAGATTGCTGAAGGGATCAGGCCGACATATGGGCGAACGGCAAGTTCAGTCGCTTCATCATACTTGCCCGAGATGACAAGAGTCGGGACCATGATACGGTCTAATCGGGCCTCTATCGACCAGGTTTTGAGCGAGCCGATCACGTGGAACTCGCTTGGCCCGTTCATGGTGTGGTAGACGGTTGGATCGGCCTCTATCTGATCGAGGCTGCGCATGAGTTCGGCGGGCCAAGGGGAAATCCTGCATAGATGCCGGCCGTAGAATACCTGCACGGCGTTCTGGTATTCCACGCTGTCCGTCGTCCCAGTCTTCTCGTGCTCGATCAGCGTTTTCTGGACGTCCGGCGGCAATTCCGCCCGAAGACGGTTCGCCTCCTCGACCCAGGTTACCATCGAGGCCGGCGAATTCGCAATGATCAGTGCCCGCAATCCCACCGGTTCTCGAACCGCGTGCTCTGCGGCCAGCATGCCACCCCAGGACTGGCCAAGGAGATCGTAGTTCCCCGAAACCCCGAGATGGACCAATAGATTGTCCAGTTCCTCCAGGAACAGTTCGATGGTCCAGAAATCCGGGCCGATGTTCGGCAAATGTGTCGAGCGGCCACAACCGATCTGATCGTAGTGAATTACAGCCCTCTCAGGGCCCGCGAGAAGTTTAAAACGATCAACGTAGTCGTGCGCTGCGCCGGGTCCACCGTGGAGGATGACCAACGGCGGAAACGTTCCTCGCAAGCTTCCGGTGATTCGGTACCAGGTGCGGTGTTCCCGAAACGGTACAAAATCCTCGCTTACAGGAGTATCTGATGAAGACATGGATGAGATCCTCATACCGGCCACGGCCAGCACGGTCCGGCCCGGATGTACTCTGCGCTGACATCTTCAGCACGCCCGGCGCTTCTTGAGAAGTCACTACTCACCGGCCTCCGACAGAAGTTCCGGTTCGCCGGCGAGGATGGTCGCCTTGGCTTCCTCGGGATCGGGAATGCCGGAGTTCATCGCGATGAGCAGGATCACCACGCTGAACACGATCAGGATGATCGAGGCGGTGATCTGG
>NZ_JAKGBZ010000081.1 GCF_021556475.1 Acidiphilium iwatense
CAACGGCATGGGGTATCGCGACCCATCCGCCCTCGCGGCGATGCGGGCGGTCAAGGCCGAAGGCGGTTGGGGCGTGGTCTGCACCGAGCAGGCGGAAATCCACCCGAGCGCCGAAATCTGCCCATTCATCGAATTGCGGATCTGGGACGATCAGGATGTCCCGATGCTGGCGCGCATCGCTGACTCGGTCCATCGCGGCGGCGCCCTGGCCGGGTTGCAGCTCTGCCACAACGGCATGAACGCGCCCAATCTCTATTCGAGGGAGATTCCGTTCGGTCCCGCCGACCTGCCGGTTGCGAGCATTTTCAACGATCCCGTGCAGGCAAGGGCGATGGACAAAACGGACATCGCGAATCTGCGCAAATGGCATCGTCAGGCCGCGCTCAGGGCCAAGCGCGCCGATTACGACATCGTTTACGTCTATGCGGGCAAGCTCTTCGGCGGACCGATGTTCTTTCTCTCCCGCCGCTACAATACCCGCACCGACGAATATGGCGGCAGCCTGGAGAACCGCGTACGGTTGTTGCGCGAACTTGTGGAAGACGTGAAAGACGCGGTCGGCGACCGCTGCGCCGTCGCATGCCGGATCTCGGTCGACGAGTTGATCGGCGAAGCGGGGCTGCATGCGGCCGAGGCGCGCGACATGATCGCCAGCATGGCGGAACTCCCCGACCTCTGGGATCTCACGCTTTCCAGTTGGGACAATGACAGCCAGAGCTCGCGCTTCACGGACGAGGCCTATCAGGAACCGTTCGTCGCCGGGATCAAGCAACTCACCACGAAGCCAGTCGTCGGCGTCGGCCGCTTCACCTCGCCGGACACGATGGTACGGATGGTTCGCCAGGGCGTGCTCGACCTCATCGGCGCCGCCCGCCCCTCGATCGCCGATCCGTTCCTGCCCAGAAAGATCGAGGAAGGCCGGATCGAGGATATCCGTGAATGCATCGGCTGCAACATCTGTGTTTCGGGAGACCATACGGCGTCGATCATCCGCTGCACCCAGAACCCGTCGATGGGCGAGGAATGGCGGCGCGGCTGGCATCCCGAACGCATTCGGCGCCGCGCCACGGATAGCCGGGTGCTCGTGATCGGCGCCGGACCGTCGGGGCTCGAAGCGGCCATGATGCTTGGCCGGCGCGGCTACGTCGTCGCTTTGGCCGAAGCAGGCATCGAACTCGGAGGGCGGCTGATCCGCGAACGCCGTCTTCCAGGCCTGGCTGCCTGGGGGCGCGTCGTGGATTACCGGGTCGGACAGCTCGCGCGCATGCCGAATGTGGAAATCTATCGGGCAAGCCACCTGACCACGGAGGACGTGCTTGGGTTCGGCTTCGATCATGTAGCCGTCGCTACCGGGGCCGTGTGGCGACGCGATAATGTCGCACGTGCAAGCGTAACTCCTTCGCCGCTGGGCGATATCCAGCTTCTGACTCCAGACGATCTCATGAGCGGGACGCGTCCGCCCGGAAAAAACGTCGTTATCTACGATGACGACCACTATTACATGGGCGGCGTTCTGGCCGAATTGCTGACACAAGAAGGTTATCGCGTCGCCCTGGTCACACCGGCGGCGGAAGCCTCGGTCTGGACCCGGAACACGATGGAGCAGCACCGGATTCAGACGCGACTCATCGAGGCCGGGGTAAGCATCCTGGCACACCGTATTCTGAAATCGGCCGATACCGGCAGTGTCGCGCTCGGCTGCATCTTCACGGGACGGCCCAGCCATGTCGAGGCGGATGCGCTCGTCATGGTCAGCAGCCGCCTGCCTGTCGCAAACCTGGCAAGAGAACTGGATGCCAGGCAAACAGCCTGGGCGGATGCCGGGCTCAAGAGCGTCACGACGATCGGCGATGCGCTGGCGCCGGGAACCATCGCCGCCGCGGTATTCGGCGGACGGCGCTATGCCGAGGAGCTTGACGAAGAGATCGATCCCGATACCTTGCCGTTCCGCAGAGAAGTGGCAGAGCTGCAGCCCTTCTCGCTCGACCGGCTCCTGGACGCATCGTCTCAATGAAAAACCCGCACACGGCTCCATTCATGGCTGAAACCAACGGCCGCATCGCAGGAGTTTTCGAATGACCGCAACCAAGGAAGCCCCCGCTCAAGTCGAGCAGCATACGATCTATCAGATACCGATCGATCAGCGTCACGGGCGCGCGCGCGACCTATTCACCATCTGGTTCGGATCGAACATCATGATGCTGACCATCGTGACCGGCGCGCTTGCCACCACGGTGTTCAAGCTGTCGTTCATGGGTGCCATCGGTTCGATCGCGCTCGGCAACCTCGTGGGCGCCGTCTTCATGGCGCTGCACGCCGCCCAGGGCCCGAGACTCGGCGTTCCGCAGATGGTCCAGACGCGCGGCCAGTTCGGGTCGATCGGTGCGGTTCTCGTCGTCGCCATCGTCGTCGTCATGTATGTCGGGTTTCTGGCCTCGAACATCGTGCTCGGCGGCCAATCCCTGCACACCATCGCGCCGGGGATAAACCAGAACGTTCTGATCTCGGCGATCGCGCTGATCAGCGTGATCGCAACCATCTATGGCCACGATCTCATCCATGTCTACGCCCGCGTACTGACCTGGCTTTCGGGTCTTGCGCTGCTGCTCTGCTTTGGCTGGATCGTGTTCATCCATGGTCTGCCGGCGAATTTTCTCTCGATAAACGGCTACAACGCTGCCGGGTTTTTCGGGATGGTCTCGGTGGGTGCGCTCTGGCAGATTGCCTACGCACCTTACGTTTCCGATTACTCACGCTACATGCCGCACGACACCGGCGCGAAGCCGGCTTTCTGGGCAAGCTATTGGGGGTGCGTTCTGGGCTCGGTGCTGCCGATGCTGCTCGGCGCGCTGATCGGGCTCCTGGTCAGCAACGGAGATGTGGTATCCGGCCTCACCACGCTGACGGGGCCAGCGGCACTCGCAATTGTCGCGATCTTCTCGATCGGCATCGCCTGCACCAATGCGATGAATTTGTATTGCGGCGTGCTGTCGAGCATCACCGTCGTCCAGACCTTCCTGCCAGACTGGAAGGCCGGTCCTGTGGCGCGGGGCGTCACCGCGATCGTGCTCACCTCGATCGGTCTTGCCATCGCGCTGTGGAGCGCTCAGAATTTCCTGACCAATTATACGAACTTCATCCTGCTTCTGCTCTACGTTCTGGTACCTTGGACCGCGGTGAACCTGGTCGATTTCTACCTGGTCCGCCACGGCGATTACGACGTCGCATCGTTCTTCACCCATTCCGGCGGCGTCTATGGCCAGTTCAACCGGGCGGCGATCTTCTGTTACCTCTTCGGCATCGTCATCCAGATACCGTTCGTCTCCAACGATCTCTATACTGGTCCGATCGCGAAGGCGTTGGACGGAGTCGACATCTCCTGGATTGTCGGTATTCTCATCGTCAGTCCCGTTTATTACCTGCTCGCACGCAAGCATGCGGTGCCGGCGGTCGGCTTGGCGGAGTAGAGACAGTCGGAAACCGAAGATCATGAAGCTCGCAATCTGGCAGACCGGAGGTTTCCTTGGAGATCCCGCGGCAAATATCGCCGCGATCGAGCAAACCGCCCGGACGGCTTCCGCCGCCGGCGCGACGCTTCTCCTGTGTCCGGAATGCTGGCTTGGGGGCTATAATATTCCCGAGCTCTGCGCGGAACTCGCAGAGCCGCGAAACGGACCGTGGGCAACTCGCATCGCCGATATCGCGAAAAAACATAACGTCGCGATCATCTATGGCTATGCAGAGCGTGACCCAGACAGCGGCGCGATCTACAATGCGGTGCAGGCGATCAGCCCAAACGGCAACTCGTTGGTAAACTACCGCAAAACCCATCTGTTCGGCGATTTCGAGCGCGGACTCTATCGGCCCGGCGATGGGTTTGCCGCTCCCTTCGAACTCGCCGGATGGCGAGTGGGACTGCTGATCTGTTACGACGTTGAGTTTCCCGAAACGGTCAGAAGCCTCGCGCTCGCAGGTGCTAACCTGATCCTGATCCCGACCGCACTAACCGGGGAATATGCCTGCGTGCCGGATATTATCGTGCCTGCACGTGCGGTCGAGAATCAGGTCTTCATTGCCTATTGCAATCACGCTGGCGCCGAAGGCGACATGCGTTTCATCGGAAAATCCCGGTTGGCGGGCCCGGACGACTCCGCGATCGTAGCGGCGGGTGGTGGAGAGGCTCTACTGATCGCGACCATTACGCGGGAGACGATCGCGGCGACGGCGGCAATCTTTCCCTATCGGTCGGAGCGGCGTCCCGCGCTTTATGCCGCCATCGCCCAACCAGAGCGAACGCGCCGTGATTGACATCGGCCGATCCAGTGGGCAGGGGAATTTGCAGGTATTTTACGAATGCATGGGCTGGCCGAAGAATTGTTGCCGGAAACACTCGATCAGCCCCGGCTTTTTTCGCCCATAGTGCAGCACCCGCGCCCTCTCGATCGTGGCAGGGCCGCTTTGCATCATGTCGTCCACTATAGGAAGAAATGCCTCGATCTTTTCCGTCCGATCGACGATTTCGACCACGATGGGCAGATGGATGCCGACGTCGAGGTTCAGTCCCGATCGCAAGACACGCGAGATGCCGAAGCCCAATGGCGCGGGTAGCGCCGTGGCACCGGCGAGGCCCGCCTTGCGGGAGTACTCGATAACCGCACGGTAAAGCGGTTTGCCGTCGATCATGTCATCCTCACCAAGAAATATCCTGAGAAGAATGGCATCCTCCATATCGCGCATCGAAATCCTCCATCCCGATTGAGCGCGCCGACTCCGGCAGATATGCTAGCGGTCTGTAGCAGCGATCGCTATCCAATTTCATCCTTCCGGTTTGATCATCTCGATTTTGCCACGGATCTGTGGCGGAAATGCGTGAGGATCGCCGGCAAGCAGGGTAATCGCCGCATGGGCGGATACCGCCTCCTCGGCGCTGACCGCATGGTGCTGAGCGCCCTCGCGCTTGAGCGCGAAGCGACGCATATCCTCGACAAGTCGCTGCATCCTGGAGACTTCAATCCCAACAAGCATCGGACGCAACTTCTCGGGCACGGCAGCGATGAGGCCGGGCAGATGAAGCAGGCAGATACGCGACAATCCATTGAGTGCGGATATGCCATGGATCTCGATCGAGCCTGCAATTTCTTCGTTTTTGCGGTGTTCGGCTCGCGCAGCGGAAGCACAGACCGGGCAAATACGATGTGTCGGATCACGCCCGGTTGCGTCAAGCCGGTTTGCCTGCGTCTCGACCAACCCGGCAAGACCTACGGCAACCGCCAATGGCCCGGCGATGTTTTCAAATTGCCAGGCGTGGGACGGGCAAAGACAGCCGCGTTCCGCCAACGCTTCGCGGGACGCATGATCGTGCCCAAGCCGCGCCTGCAAATGGACGATCGCGTCGAATACCTCCGCCACAACCGTCACACAAATTTCGCAATCGGAAGCCGGTCCCCCGCCGTCGATTGCGTTGAAGGTCGCACGATCGCCTGCCGGAGCCACCCCCTCATATCCGTCAATGATTGCATTGACTTGTGCCAGGGCGGCCCGATCGTCCTCACGTGCGAAATAGGCTCCAATTTTGGTCGCCATGTTGTGCAAAAAGCAACGATTCTTGTCGACAATCTGGAATTCCATCAGTGTACGCCGAAGTTCGGGGACGCCACTCGTCACCCATGCCATTTCGTTCTTTGCGCGCCTTGCGTCCATTGCGGCACGCGCGGAGAGTGAAAAAATCGGGATTTCAACGCCGAGCCGAGCTTTGATTTCGCAAGAAACATGATCGAGCACAGCCGCACGATCGACCTCGTTCATCAAATCGCTCTTGTTAATCGCGAGGAAGATGCGAGCGTTGGCCGTCATGGCCCGTTGCAGGATGGCGAGTTCGTCGTCGGATAATGCGCTGTCAAAGCTGGTCACCACCAGAAATGCGTCGGCCTGGCGTAGAAAATTCTGCGTTGTCCGCGTATTCGCAGCGATCGAGGAACCAAGGCCGGGCGTATCGATGAACCGAAATCCGCGCCGAAGCAGTTCCGCCGGAATTTCAATTTCGACATGCTCGACCCCTTCCCGATTGCCTGGATTGCCGGTTTCGGTGATGTACCGGGCCAACTCGTCGAGCTTGACATCCATGAAGAGACTGGTGCCGTGAAAATAGAGAGTTGCCCGCTCCGTGCTGCCATAATGTACGGAAGTGATTACTGAGGTTAGTGGCATGATGCCTATCGGCAGTCGCTCCGTGCCAAGCAGTGCGTTCATCAGCGACGATTTGCCCCGGTTGAACCGGCCGGCGGTGACAAGATTGAATCTGTCCTCCGCAAGGGAGGTTAACAGTTCGGCATGCTCGGCCCGGCGTGCGGCGTCAGGCGGATGGTCGCGCAACAGGGCGACCAGGTCGAATTTCCGCCGCTCGTAATCGGCGAGGGTCATATGCCGCCGTTCATAGGTTCCTCGCCATATAGGCTCCGCATAGCACTCCGACGAAGCCGAGCCCGACCGACAACAGAACGTAAAGCAACGCTTTCAGTGCTTGGCCATTCTCGACCAGGAGCATTGTTTCCAGTTCGAACGTCGAAAACGTCGTGTAACCGCCGAGAAATCCGGTGAGGACGCCGGTGCGCAGTGCTGGGCCAAGCGTCAGAACTTCCAGGGTTTCGATGAACAGGAAGCCGATCAGGAACGATCCCAAAACATTGATGCTGAGCACGGCAACCGGAAAGTTCCGGCCATAAACGTCCTGGAGCAGGATGGTCTGGCCGTAACGGGCCCAGCAGCCAAGCGTACCGAAGACGGCGATAGCCAGCAATGTGCGCAACATCCAGATTCCTTTGAATGATGTCAGGAAAACAATATCTCCAGGATCGTTGGCAGAAACATCCCGGTGATTGTGAAGTCGGTCTTGAGGGAAGCGAAAAGCACTCATCGCTCCAGCCGGCCGCGAACGAATGATCGCAGGGGCGTAAGCTGCTGACGAAGGCAGGGTGCGGCTCTGGCTTGGCCGAAAGCGCAATGAAAGCGGAACGACCCGTTCCTCGGCAACCATGCAAATGGTCACGGCCGTATACCAGCCCGTATCGGGGCTGTCCCGAACAAATAGACACCATGTTCCCTCCGCCTGAAACGGATGTTGAACAGGAGTCATCAGCCCCGAGGGCGGTTACATGGCGAACTCCATCGCCGGTGGTTATGCTGATGATTGCCGGCCTGTTTGTCAATGCTGTCGGCTGCTTGCCAGGGCGATCGCTTGAACGGTTTGGGGATTGATCGGGATAGAGGGGTGCCTCGCGACACCGCCCCTCCCACACCACCGGGCATACGGGTCCGTACCACGGCGGTTCGACGGAGTTAAGCTTGAGCAGAGCTATAGAGTCGGGGAAGGCCGAGTAGATCGAAAGTGCGGTTGCGCAGCGCCTGCTGGACGGCCGGGTGGCCCGACATGCGCCAACCCCCCGTCGGCGAACCGGCAGCCACTATTGATGTTGGCGTAATTCAGCGCCTGCGCCGGGCCGAAAATCGAGCCGACCACCATTGCCGCGAAGGCGGTCAGGATCAGGGTGAGCGCGGGCGCCTTCAGGCGGCGCAATCCGGTGCGATCAAGCGGCATGGTCACGATTGTCGCCGACATGCGGGTTCTCCAGTCAATGTTTTTGGGTGTGGCCCGCGAACAACTTTGCGCGAAGCTGCCCGACTGCGGCCGAGGTCATTGTCTGCTTGCGCGCGGACGCGGCCGCTGCGGCATCGTAGGGCTTGTAGCCCGCCGGCTCGGCTTCCTTGTTGCCCCAGGCGGCGCCGATATAGTCGAGGATCGCGGCGATCTGCGTATTACTGAGTTGGTCGCCCCAGGCGGGCATCACGCCGTTATAGGATTTGAACCGCGCCGGGAATCCTGGAGGCTCCAACTCTTGAGTAGGATGGAGCAATGGAAAAGCGGAAGACATCGAACAGATATTCACCTGAGGTCCGCGAACGCGCGGTGCGGATGGTGCTGGAG
>NZ_JAKGBZ010000082.1 GCF_021556475.1 Acidiphilium iwatense
TGCGCGAGGATGCCCATCTGCGCGCCGGGCTGAACGTCGCCGAGGGCCGCATCGCCCATCCCGCCGTCGCCGAGGCAATCGGCGAAACCCTCCTCCCCACAGATCAACTCCTCAACGCAGCTTGAGAGCGGAGTGGCTGGACAACAATTTTTCTGACCGGGTTGATTTCGTTAACCGGACGGTAATCGGATCGGGGCCATGATCGGGGGGCAGCCAAAATGGCTGTTGCGATGAAGGAATAGCCCCGATGCAAGATCATGCCGCTACGAAAATCGCCGAGCGCAACGCCTCCACCGTCAGCCCGCTGATTCTGACCGACCGGCTGATCTCACTCGCGCAGGATGCCGAGCGGGCCGGTTTGCCGTTCATGGCGAACCGGCTGGTGCGGCTTGCCTTGCGAGCGTGCCGGCCGCCGCCGCGCCGCAAAACCCGCTGATCGGGTTGCCGGCCCGCTTTGACCCGAAACCGGCGGTTCCGCTATGCCGGCAGCCAGTTTCGGGAGGAATCGCATGCCGGACACCGTCAATGCCGAAAGCCGTCAGCCATCGGGTCCGCTTGCCGGGCTGACGGTGTTCGACCTGACCCGCGTGCTCGCCGGGCCGAGCTGCGTGCAAATGCTGGCCGATCTCGGCGCCGCGGTCATCAAGATCGAGAAACCCGGCTCGGGCGACGACACGCGCGGTTTCGTGCCGCCTTCCATGCCGGGGACGGCGGAGAGCGCCTATTTCGCCGGGACCAACCGCAACAAGCGCTCGGTCACGCTGGATATCGCGCAGCCGGAAGGCCAGCTTATCGCCCGCGCGCTGATCGCGCGGAGCGACATCCTGGTCGAGAACTTCAAGGTCGGCACGCTGGCGCGCTACGGGCTTGGCCATGCGCAGCTCGCTCCCGAGCATCCGGGCCTGATCTATTGTTCGATCACCGGATTCGGCCAGACCGGCCCCTATGCGGAGCGGCCCGGCTATGACAGCCTGATCCAGGCGATGGGCGGGATCATGTCGCTTACCGGCGAACCCGACGGAGCGCCGATGAAGGTGGGCGTGCCGGTCGCCGATCTGTTTGCCGGGCTTTACGGCGCGATCGGGGTGCTCGCCGCCCTGCGCCACCGGGAACGCACCGGGCAGGGCCAGCATATCGATATCGGCATGCTGGATACCCATGTGGCCTGGCTCGCCAATCAGGGGATGAACTATCTGGCGACCGGCCAGAACCCGCCAAGGCTGGGCAACCAGCATCCGAACATCGTGCCTTATCAGGTCTTCGCCACCGAGGATGGCCATATCGTCCTCTCGATCGGCAACGATCCCACCTTCGCGCGGTTCTGCCGGGAATTCGGCCTCGACCATCTGTGCGGCGATGAACGGTTCGCGACCAATGCGGCGCGGGTCGCCAACCGGGCCCTGGTGACCGAAACGCTGACGCCGGTGCTCGCCGCGCATTCGTCTTCCTGGTGGCTCGGCCGGCTGGAGGCGCTCAAGATCGGCTGCGGGCCGATCAACACGCTCGAACAGGTTTTTGCCGACGCCCAGGTGATTGCGCGGGGCAATCTCGTGGATATGGCCCGGCCCGACGGCACTTCGGTCAGACTGGTCGCCAATCCGGTGCGGTTGTCGGCAACCCCGGTGGATTATCGCCTGCCGCCTCCCATGTTGGGAGAACATACGGACGAGGTGCTGACCGATATGCTGGGTCTGAGCGAAACCGACCGCGCGGCGTTGCGTCGCGACGGCGTGATCTAGGCGGCGCGGGCGATGGCGCGCCAAGGCTTCGTGCCCTATCTGCTGGGGACGGATTTTCATCGTCTCGCCTTCGTCGAGTTCGGCAATCCGGCGGCGGAGGCGGTTGTCTGCGTTCACGGCCTGACCCGGACCGGCCGGGATTTCGATCCGCTCGCCGAGGCGCTGGCCGATCGGTTCCACGTGATCTGCCCGGATCTGCCAGGGCGCGGAAAATCGGACTGGCTCGGCGACGCGGCGCTGTATCAGCCGCCCTCCTATGTGATTGCCCTGGCGCATCTGCTCGCTTTTCTGAACAAGCCGGTCGCCTGGGTCGGCACCTCGCTCGGCGGCATCTGCGGCATGATGATCGCCGCCGCGAAGCATACGCCGGTCACCCGGCTTGTGCTCAACGATGTCGGCGCGCAGATTCCGGCGGCGGCGCTGGCCCGCATCCGCGACTACATGACCAAGACCCCGGAACGTTTCGCCGCCATGGCGGAGCTGGAGGCGCATCTGCGCATGGTCCACGCGCCGTTCGGAAAGCTGAGCGATGCGCAATGGGCGCATCTCGCGCGGTATTCGGCCCGCCGGACCGAGGGCGGCGGTTTCGCCTTGCATTACGATCCCAAAATCGCGGAGCCGCTGCGCGCCGCGATTCCGCTCGATGCCGATCTGTCGCCGATCTGGCGGCAGGTGAGCGTGCCCGTGCTCGCGATCCGCGGGGCGGAGAGCGATCTTTTGACCGAGCCGGTTTTCGAACGCATGGCGAGCGACGGCGCGGCGACCCTGACCGTGTCCGAATGCGGCCACGCGCCGGCCTTGATGGACCAGCCCACGATCGACGCGATCCGCGCTTTCCTGGAGGCGCGTGGATGAGCGTCCGGGGCCGCCTCGCGCCCTGGTGGCGCGGGCTGGTCGCGGCGTTCTGGGCGCTGCTGAGCGGGGAGATGTCACTCGTCTCCGCCGGTTGTGCCTTCTACGCGACGCTCGCGCTGTTTCCGGCGATCACCACCCTGATCTCGCTCTATGGGCTGATGTTCGACCCGATCTCGGTCGAGCCGCAATTGCTCTATCTCAAGCATTTCATGCCGCCGGCGGCGTTTCAGCTCATCGCCGGGCGCATCCAGCATCTGGTGTCCGGCGGCAAGACCAGCCTCGGCATCGGGCTTGCGATATCGCTCGCGTTCACCCTCTATTCGGCGGCGTCGGGCACGAAATCGCTGATCTACGCGCTCAACGTGATCCACAAGAAGGAAGAAACGCGGGGCGTCATTCGATTTCAACTGGTGACCCTCGGCATGACGCTGCTCGCCATCGTCGGCGCGATCATCGCGATCGGCGTGCTCGTGGTGCTGCCGCTGGCATTCTCGTTCTTCGGATTCGGCGACGATTCGGCACTGTTCGCGGTGATCATCGGGGGTGTGATTCTGGTGGGCTTCATGGGCCTCGCCCTTGGTTTGTTCTATCGCTATGGTCCGGCGTTCGAGCGGGCTCCGGGGCATAAGGTTGCCCCTGGCGCCACGCTCGCCATCCTGGTCTGGCTCGCGCTGTCCTATGGATTCGCCGTCTATGTCGGGCAATTCGCCGCCTATAGCCGCACCTATGGGCCGCTCGCCACGATCATCGGGCTGATGATGTGGTTCTATCTCACCGCCTATACGCTGCTGTTCGGCGCCCTGTTCAACGCGGCGCTCGAGAACGAAACCGTGGCAAGAACGCCATAGCCGGAAAACTTGCAGCGACATCCGGGGAGATATGCTGCATCGGCGTTGTCGGCGGGCCACATTGCTCTTATGGCACGAGAATTGGACCGATCAGCCGCACCTGCAGGGATTCCGAGCGTCCGCGCGATGATGCGCGGCAACCGGGCATTGGAACAGCGGATCGGGATGACTCCATGACCCGCAAACCCGCTCCGAAGCATGGCGCCGCCCTGCCGAGCGCCGAGGCGCTGCGCGATTTCATCGCCGAGGCGGGAACGCGGCTCGGCAAGGGCGACATCGCGCGGGCATTCGGCGTCGCCCCGGAGCACAGGCAGGCACTGCGGGCGATGCTGCGCGGGCTGGAGCGCGAGGGCGCGCTGGTCCGCGCCGGCGGCAGGCGGATTCGCGCCGCCGAAGCCTTGCCGGAACGCTGCGTGGTGGAAATCACCGGCACCGATCGGGATGGCGACCCGATGGGTCGCCCGGTGCCTTGGACTCAGCCGGGACGGCCGCCGATCGTTTTCATGCAACCCGAACGGCGCGGCCACGCGGCACTCGCCCCCGGTGCCCGCGTGCTGGCGCGGCTGCGCCGGATCGATGGCGATCGTTACGAGGGACGTACGCTCAAACGGCTCGACGACGAGCCGGCAACCGTGATCGGCGTGTTTCGCGCCGAGCGGGCGGGCGGCTGGGTCGAGCCGGTCGAGCGCAGGAGCCGCGCCGAATGGCAGGTGCCTGCCGGCGAGACCGGCGGTGCCGAAACCGGCGACGTGGTGCGCGCGACCCCGCTGCCTGCGTTCGGCCTTGGCCCGAAGCCGGTGCGAATCGTCGAACGTCTCGGCAAGATGGGCGATGCGCGGTCGATCAGCCTGATCGCGATCGCCTCGCTCGGCATTCCGGTGGAGTTTCCGCAAGCCGCGCTCGATGAGGCGAAGCGCGCCCGCGCTGCGCCGCCCGGCAAGCGCACCGACCTGCGCGCCGTGCCGTTGATCACGATCGACGGCGCGGATGCCCGCGATTTCGACGACGCGGTGTACGCCGAACCGTCCGGGCCGGGCTTTCGCATCGTCGTCGCGATCGCCGACGTGGCGTTCTATGTGAAGCCCGGCTCGGCGCTCGATCGCGAGGCCAAGCTGCGCGGCAATTCGGTCTATTTTCCCGATCGCGTGGTGCCGATGCTGCCCGAGGCGCTGTCCAACGGCTGGTGCAGCCTGCGGCCGAACGAAGATCGCGGCTGCCTGTTCGTCGAGATCGAGATCGGCGGTGACGGCCGTAAATTGCGGCACCGTTTCGGGCGCGGTCTGATGCGCAGCGCCGCACGGCTGACCTACGAGGCGGTGCAGCACGCGCATGAAGCAGGGTCGGAAGCCGATCTGCCCGCCGGAACGCTGGGGCATCTCTACGCCGCCTATCGCGCGCTCGCGGCGGCACGCGCGGCGCGCGGCACGCTCGATCTCGACCTGCCGGAACGCGAGATCACCCTTGATGATCAGGGCAAGGTGACCGGCGTTGCACCACGCCCGCGGCTCGACAGCCACCGTCTGATCGAAGAGTTCATGATCCTCGCCAATGTCGCCGCCGCCGAGGAGCTGGAGCGGCTGCGCCAGACCTGCATGTATCGCGTTCATGCCCCGCCCTCGCCGGAAAAGCTCGACGCGCTGCGCTCCCTGCTCGCGACCTTCGACATCTCGCTCAAACCGGGCGACCAGATTCTGCCGCGCGATCTCGACCATATCCTCAAGCGTGTCGCCGGCACCGATGCAGCGCCGCTGATCAACGAAACGGTGCTGCGCAGCCAGTCCCAGGCGGAATACGCGCCGGAGACCATCGGCCATTTCGGCCTCGCTTTGAAGAGCTACGCGCATTTCACCTCGCCGATCCGCCGCTACGCCGATCTGCTGGTGCATCGTGCCTTGATCGCCGGGCTGAAGCTCGGGCAGGATGGTCTTCGTCCCGAAGACGGCGCGGATTTCGCCGATATCGCCCAAAGCATCACCATCACCGAGCGCCGCGCCACCGATGCCGAGCGGCAATCGGCCGATCGCTATCTGGCCGCCTATCTCGTCGACCGGGTGGGCGAGGATTTCGCCGGGCGGATTTCAGGGGTGACGCAGTTCGGCCTGTTCGTTTCGCTCGCGGAAACCGGGGCGTCGGGTTTCGTGCCGATGGCGCTGCTGCCCGACGATTTCTGGCATTACGACGAAGCATCGGTCACGCTTTCGGGCAAGCGAAGCCGGATCGTGTTCCGCCTCGCCGATAAGGTCACGGTGCGGCTGCGCGAGGCGAAGCCGGTCACCGGCGGGTTGCTGTTCTCGCTGGTCGGCGGCGGCGGAATCAGGCACGGCGGCGCGGCCGGGCGGCATGAGCCGAAGCCGAAGGGCAGGAAACGGCCGGGTACCGCACCCGCGAAATCGCGGCGCAGGCGCGGATGAGGCATCGCCGGGCCCCGCGTTCCTGGCGATTCGTCGCCTTGCTGTGCGTGGTGCTGCCCTTTTGCGGCGCCTATGCCGCGGCGCCCGGATTCGGCACCGCGCGAGCCGGCGCCGTGTGGGGTGCGGCGCTGGAATTCATCGCGCCGCGCACGCTGGAGCCGCTCGGCATTCCGCGCATGGCGGTCTGGGGTCTTTCGGGGATCACCGCGCTCGACCCCGATCTGACGGTGCAGGAACAATCGGGCAAGCTGCTGCTCTACGGGCCGAATCGGATCATTTTCGCGACCGCGGCGCCCCAGCCGACCGATGCGATGGCCTGGGGCGATGCCTGCGCCGCCGTCGCCGCGCGGGCTTTCGCGGTCTCGCCGGCTCTGGAAAGAGCCGGGACAGAGGGCGTGATCCGCAGCTTTTTCGACGAATTGTTCAACCATTTCGATCCGTATTCCCGCTATGAAGCGCCGCGCGAGGCCGCGCAGGACCGGGCGATGCGGCTCGGTCATGCCGGGCTCGGCATCACCCTCGGCCGGGAAGGTTCGGCCGTGGTGGTGGCGCGGGTGGCACCGTCGAGCCCGGCCGATGAGGCCGGAATCGCGACCGGCATGGTGGTGCTCGCGATCGACGGTGCGGCGACAGCCGGCCGGCATCTCGCGGCACTGCAGTCGCGGCTGCGCGGACCGGCAGGCAGTTCGATCGCCTTGACGGTCCGGCCGGCCAGGAGCCTGCCCCAGACCGTGCGCCTGACCAGTGGGCTGGTGCCGACCCAGACGGTGTTCGGCTCGATGAACGGGGATATCGCCATGCTGCGGGTGATCGGTTTCGATCGCGACACCGGCGAGCAGTTTGCCGCCGCTTTGGGCGCGCTGATGGCTGGAAACCCGGCGCCGAAGGGAATCGTGATCGATCTGCGCGGCAATCGCGGCGGGCTGCTGCGCCAGTCGGCCCTGAGCGTCGATACCCTGCTCGGCCAGGGTACGATCATCCGCACCGTGGGCCGCGACCCGGTGGCGGACCGGCTGTGGCGGGCCGAAGGCGGCGATCTGGCGCGCGGCCTGCCGGTGGTGATCCTGGTCGACGGCGCGACCGCGAGCGCCGCCGAGGTGTTTTCGGCTTCATTGTCCGACAATGATCGCGCGGTGGTGGTGGGCAGCGCCACGCTGGGCAAAGGGCTGGTGCAGAGCGTGACCTCGCTGCCCGGCGGTGGCGAGCTGTTCGTGACCTGGAGCCGGATGATCGCGCCGCGCGGCTGGCCGCTTCAGGGGCTCGGGGTGTTTCCCGAGCTTTGCACCAGCCTGGGCACGAATTCGCTCGCCGCCCAGATCGCCTCGCTCAAGGCGGGGCGCGACATGCTGGCCAAGCCGCTGGCCGAAACCCGCGCCGCGCGCGCGCCGATGCCGCTCGCGGAGGTGCTGGCGCTCCGCGATTCCTGCCCGGCGAGCGTGGGGTCCAGCGGGTATTTCAAGGCGGCGAAGGCGCTGATCGACGATCCGGTCGCGTATCGCGCGGCGCTGATTCATCCCTTGGTCGCCGCCGCGGCGCGCGGGGCTTGACCGGGCACCGGCGCTCCGCCATATGCCTCACCTCGGAGAAGAAATCATGGCCAAATCAAGCACAGTTCAGATCAAGCTGATATCGACCGCCGATACCGGCTTCTTTTATGTCACCAGGAAGAACGCCAAGGCGCAGACCGGCAAGCTCGAATTTCGGAAATACGATCCGGTCGCGCGCAAGCATGTCGCGTTCAAGGAAGCGAAGATCAAGTAAGCGGCGCCTCGCGGGCCACACCTTTCTCCATCCATTTCGGCTTTTCCCGCCGGTCGCCGGCGGGTTCGCTCGCATCCGTGTTTCGGTGATGCGGGCGGCTGAGCCGCGCCACGAATTCTCTTGCCTCGGTTTCGGTCTGTGCGCAGAGTGCGTTCAAGAAGCGCTGGGCACATAATCCAAGGGGGCAATCATGAAACCGTTCCAATGGCTGGCGGTGATTCCGTTTATTGGGCTTTTGATCGGGCCTGTGGTGCATAACCGGCTGCATCCGTTTATTTTGGGGATGCCGTTTCCGCTTGGCTGGATCGCGGTGTGGATCGTGCTG
>NZ_JAKGBZ010000083.1 GCF_021556475.1 Acidiphilium iwatense
TCACCAAACCCCCCGCCACGTCCTGACATTATGTTGCGTGGAAGCCGTCGATCGCCTGCGGCACAAAGCCCAACCGCAGATCCGCAACATAACTTTCGCCGCAACATGTTCGGTCCATTTGCCGGCCGGCCCTTTCACTGACTCCTTGAGCCTCACGAACATCGAACGGCCCGGCGTATTGCGGACATCACCCACCAGCCAGTAGCGGCCCTCCCGGCGTCCGGCGGATAGGTAGTGGCGGCACACCGCCTCGGCGTCGCGCGCGAGACGGTTGGCCAGTTCGGAGGCGTCGTGGCGGGCCATCACGCGGCTTCCCGCTCGCCGATGCGCTCGACCGGATAGTGGTCGAGCACCTTCGTCAGCACACCAGCGCCGGTCGCATCCGTCGGCACGAACATGCGCAGCTTCCAGGAGATGATCTCGCTGAAAAGGCCGTAGGCGCGCAGGCGATCGCGCATGGTGTCGGCGAAGCCTGACAGCTCGATGCGGTGAGCGCCCATGACGCGCACCCGGTGGAGCTGCAAGCCGTCGGCGAGGTCGAGGACGGTGCGTCCCTCGATCAGCGCCGCGAAGGCCGCATCCGGCGTCATGGTGGTCGCCCCGGTCAGCGAGGCGTTCGCTGCCCAGGCCGGCGAGACCCTGCGGCCGATGATGCGTTCGCCTGCGTCGGTCTGTAGCCGATAGACGCGCGTCGACTCGTTCGGCAGGCGCTTCCAGATCGGCAACAGCAAGCCGGCGACGATGTGGATCGTGCTGTCAGCGAACTCGGGGACCTCCGACACTTCGCGAGTCCAAGCCGCCGCGAACGCCTCGCGGTCGGCCGCCTGCCAATGGCTCTCGTCCATCATCTTTAGCGATGCGTG
Source organism: Acidiphilium iwatense (assembly GCF_021556475.1). Classification (GTDB taxonomy): domain Bacteria; phylum Pseudomonadota; class Alphaproteobacteria; order Acetobacterales; family Acetobacteraceae; genus Acidiphilium; species Acidiphilium iwatense. The sequence continues at coordinate 864 of NZ_JAKGBZ010000083.1, forward strand.
ATGGTGTTCCATCGGCCGGATCAGCCGAACTCGGCGTTCGATCTCGCCATCGTCCAGCATCAGGCTCGGCGCCGGGACTTGCACGGCGGCCCGGCCCGAGCGCTCGTTGATCAGCAGGATGGCGCGGGGATCGGCGAAGTGATCGAGCGCGTCGTCCAGCGTCACCGGATGATTGCGCCGCCGCTCGGTGATGGTGAGCAACCGGGTCTCTGCGCCTGTCGCGGGATGGGTGTAGATCGCGCGGCGATCAGTGACGACGAAGCTCTCGGCCCGCAGCGTCTCCAGGCCGACGTCATAGACGCCGCTGGCGATGGCGCCCTCGATCTTGGCATTAAGCAGTTGCTCGAACGCCGTGAACAGCACGCCCTGAAGCTCGATGGTGAGCGCCAGCAGGCGGTTGAGCAAGGTCGTTATCGGCGGGAGCTCGTCCTTGATGCCGTTGGCGTCCATCAGTTTGAGGCCGGTGGCGTCCTCGAACATCTGGAGCGAGCAATCTTCAATCTTGCCGCGCACAAGCAGTAGATAGAGCTGGCGCAGCGCATCGCGGGCATAGTGGGATTCCAGATTGTCCTCGGGCCTGAACAATCCCTGTCCGCCGGTCTGGCGCTGACCGCGGGTGATGGCGCCCAGCGTGTCGAGGCGGCGGGCGATCGTCGAGAGGAAGCGCTTCTCGGCCTTCACGTCGGTGGCGATCGGCCGGAAGAGCGGCGGCTGCGCCTGGTTGGTGCGGTTTGTGCGCCCGAGGCCCTGAATCGCTGCGTCGGCCTTCCAGCCGGGTTCGAGCAGATAGTGGACGCGCAGGCGGCGGTTCCGCGCCGACAGCTCGGCGTGGTAACTCCGGCCCGTCCCGCCCGCCTCCGAGAAGACGAGGATGCGCTTCAGGTCGTCCATGAAGGCGGCGGTCTCGGCGAGATTGGCGGAGGCGGCGCGGTTCTCGACGACGAGGCGGTCGCCCTTGCGCACCACGCGGCGCGAGCGTCCGGTCACTTCGGCCACGAGGTCCGTGCCGAAGCGCTGGACGATCTGGTCGAGCGCGCCGGGCACTGGCGGCAGCGAAGCCAGCCGCTCGATCAGCTCGTTACGACGGGCGACGGCCTCGCGGCTCTCGACCGGCTGGCCGTCGCGGAAGACGGGCCGGGAGGAGAGATTGCCCTCACTGTCGGTGAACGGCTCGTAGAGCTGCACCGGGAAGGAGTGGGCCAGGTAGTCGAGAACGTACTCGCGCGGCGTGATGTCGACGCGAACGTCGCTCCATTCCTCGGTCGGGATTTCGGCTAGCCTGCGTTCCATCAGCGCCTCGCCGGTCGAGACGATCTGGATGACGGCGGCGTGGCCGTCCGCCAGGTCCTGATCGATCGAACGGATCAGCGTCGGCGTCTTCATAGAGGTCAGCAGGTGGCCGAAGAAGCGCTGCTTGGCGCTCTCGAAAGCCGAGCGGGCCGCCGACTTCGCCTGCCGGTTCAACGTGCCGGTCTCGCCGGTAATGTTGGCGGCCTGCATCGCGGCGTCGAGATGGTTGTGGATGATGGCGAACGCGCCGGCATAGGCGTCGTAGATGCGGCGCTGCTCGGCGGTGAGCGGATGCTCGACCAGCTCGTATTCGACGCCGTCATAGGAGAGCGAGCGGGCCGTGTAGAGACCGAGCGAACGGAGATCGCGGGCGAGCACTTCCATGGCGGCGACACCGCCATCCTCGATCGCCTCCACGAACTCCGCGCGGGTGGCGAAGGGGAAGTCCTCGCCTCCCCAGAGGCCGAGCCGCTGGGCATAGGCGAGATTGTGGACGGTGGTCGCGCCGGTGGCCGACACATAGACCACGCGCGCGTCCGGCAGCGCGTGCTGCAAGCGCAAGCCCGCGCGGCCCTGCTGGGAGGGCGCGACATCGCCGCGTTCGCCCTTGCCGCCACCGGCGTTCTGCATGGCATGGCTCTCGTCGAAAATGATCACTCCGTCGAAGTCGGAGCCCAACCATTCAACGATCTGGCGGACGCGCGAAAGCTTCTCGCCGCGGTCGTCGGACCGCAGCGTAGCGTAGGTTAAAAATAGGATGCCTTCGGCGAGCCGGATCGGCTTGCCTTGGGGGAAACGCGATAGCGGCGTGATGAGCAGGCGCTCCATGCCGAGCGCCGACCAGTCGCGCTGGGCGTCCTCGAGCAGCTTGTCGGACTTGGATATCCAAACCGCCTTACGGCGCCCCTTCACCCAGTTGTCCAGGATGATACCGGCCGACTGGCGGCCTTTGCCGGCGCCAGTGCCGTCACCCAGCATGAAGCCCCGGCGAAAGCGCACGGCGTTCGGCGCATCGTCGCGCGCGGCGGTGACGAGATCGAAAGTCTCGTCCACCGTCCAGGCGCCGGCGAGATAGTCGCCATGCGCTTCGCCGGCATAGATCACCGTCTCGAGCTGGGCGTCAGACAGGACGGCGTCGCTGACGAGACTGATCGGCAGGCGCGGCCGGTAGCTCGGCTTCGGCGGCGCGACCGAGGACATGGCGGCGGATTGCACCAGCTTGGTGGGATGGGCGCGGGCTCCGGGAATCCGGATCGATTGGAGCCGGTATTCCTCATAGATCGCATCGCTGAGACGCGCGCCCTCGGGCGGCGTCCAGTCGATGGTCTCGTAGGCGAGATCGACCGCCTCCGGATCGGCGACCGAAGGCTTGACTGGGTGTGTCCCAGCAGCGCGGGCGAGATAACCGCGCACCGTCCGTGGTGCGGCGGCGGCCGACACGGGGATGGCGAGGCTCGGCGCCGGCGTCAGACGCGCCGGAACTTGCTCGGCGATCCAGCTCAGCAACGTGGCGACGTCGGGCGCCATGCCCGGTGACGCCGGCAAGGCGGACGGGTCGTCAGCGGGCGCCTTGTCGATGACGATCAGCCGCGTGTCGATCGTGGTACCGTGCTTCGCATACACCGTCCCATCGATCGCGGCGGTGAAGGCGATGCGGCCACGCTTCTGCAAGCGGATGAAGGCGTCGCGCCAAGCCGAGGCCTCGGGCGAAAAATTCGCGCTAGTGATCGCCACCAGCCGCCCGCCATCGGCGAGGCGCGCCAGCGCCGAGGCGATATGGCGATAGGCGGTATCGGCCATACGGCCAGCCACATTGGCCATCGCCGAGAAGGGCGGGTTCATCAGGACGACGCTCGGGGCGACGGCCAGGTCGAGGTGATCGTCGATCTGGGCGGCGTCGAAGCGCGTGATGGCGACGGCCGGAAAGAGAGAGGAAAGCAGCGTTGCCCGGACCTCGGTCAGCTCGTTCAATACGAGCGCGCCGCCGGCGATCTCGGCCAGGATGGCGAGGAGCCCGGTGCCGGCCGACGGCTCAAGCACGCGATCCGCCGGCCCGATGGCGGCCGCGGTCAGGGCCGCCAGGCCGAGAGGGGTCGGCGTCGAGAACTGTTGGAAAGCCTCGCTTTCGGCGGAGCGGCGCGTGTGGGTCGGGAGAAGGCCGGTGATCTTGGCCAGGGCGGAAAGACGCAAAACCGGAGAGTCGGCTTTGCGGAAAAGCGCCTTTCCGTATTTGCGCAGGAAGAGAACGGTCGCCGCCTCGCAGGATTCGTAGGCGGTTTTCCAGTCCCAGGCGCCGGAGGCATCGGACGCGCCGAAGGCGGATTCCATGGCGGCGCGCAGGATCGCCGCGTCGATCCGCTGGCCGCGTTCGAGATGCGGGAGGAGCTGCAGGGCTGCGGCGATGATCGCGCCAGCCGTGTTGGGCCGAGAAACAGGCGACAGTGGCGCGGCCTGGCTAGCCGTGATCGAAGAAGGGTCGTTCATGTGGGGAGCCTCTGGAGAGCGGGAACGGGCGAGCCGGCCGGCGCTCTCTCTTGGACCGCACCGGCTCAAACCCGTCCCGGCTGTCCTCTCCCTCTCATCGTCACGGCCGTGGCCGGCATAAGGAACGGCGCCCCGCCGGAGGGCGGGGCGCCGAGGAGTGTGCGGCGAAAGTCAGTAGCCGAATTGCCAGGAGGGCCAGGCCTGGCCGTCGTCCGCCGCGGCGAAGGCGTCTGCCAGGTAGGTGGCGTCGCCATCTACGACGGTGGGATCGGCGATAGGCGTTTCGTCGATCACTGTGACGCGGGATACCAGCCCGTCCTCGACCTCGACATGCACGGGGACGAGGTACTGGAAGACGACTCGGCGCGGTTCGGCCTTCGCTTGCTTTGTCATGACGCGCCTCCCGAGCCTTCAGGATCGGGCGCACCCGCAAGGATGGCTTCGGCCTTGGCGATCGCCCCCTCGAGGCGCCGGCGCCAGAACAGATCATCATGCGGTCCGGTGTCCGGCATGTGCGCAAAGACCTTGAGCAAGCCGAGCAGCACCTCAAAATGATCAACCTTGCGCTGGACCTGTTCGCCGAATTGCGACGGGATCGGAAGGGCTGTGCCGCTATAGGCGGCGTCGCGGCCCTTCCAGATGCCGGTGACGTAGGTGTCGCCGGAGGTCTCGACGTCGGATTTCTCGTCGTCCCAGCCCTCGTCGGCGATAGCGAGCGCACAGGCGACTTCACAGGTTTCAGCTTCATAGTTGCGCTGCCGATAGACCGGCAGGCGGTAGGTGGTCTCGATGGTGAAGACGGGCATGCGGCCCTCCTGAAACAAAAGCGCCCGGCGCGGTGGCCGGGCTGCTGGATTGGTTGAGGGGAAGGATGCGCGGGACAGCCGAAACCGCCCCGCGCGATTGGGCTACTCAGCCGCGATCGTCTGAGGCTCGTCCTCTGCTTGCTCGGAAGGCTCGTCCTCGTCTCCGGCAAGGAATTCCGGCAGTGCCTCGCCCTCGCCTTCGTCGCCAACCTGGTCGGCTGACGGCGCTTCGTCATCGACGGTGCGCAGCGGTTCTGGCAGCCAGAAGCTGTCGGCGAGAAGCCGCTCGGCCTCCTTGGCCATGTCGCCCTTCTTCAGATGGTCGATGAGCTGGGCGGCGCGCTCGCCTGCGCCTTCGCGTACCGCTTCGAGGATCCGGCGCTTCGGCACGCGGCCAAGATAATTCTCGACGGTCGGACGCCATCCGGCCTCCACCATGTCGAGACCGACGGCCCGGGCGATGCGGTTGGCCTCGCCGATGCGCTGCTCGACACCGTGGGACGAAATGCCGGCGCCGTAGCGGTCGGCCTTCTCGTAGAGCGCGTTGACTCCGAACGAGGCGCAATGCGCGAAGAGGGCGGCCTGGTCGTCGCCGGTCAGGGTGGTGAGCCAGTCCCAGAGATCGGCTCGATCCTTCGGCAGCCGCTCCTCCCAGCTTTTGTGGCGTTCGGAGATCGCCTTGGCCGTCGGCGTATCCTTCAGACCCTGCGCCTGGATCGGGAAGGTGACGCTTCGAACGGCGACCTCCATGGCGCTGCCGGATGCGAAGTAGCGCGCGAAGACATCCAGGCAGAACTTGTGCAAAACCGCCTGGAACGCGACCGACGGCGTGGTCGCGAGCTTGTCGCACAGCGCCAGCGTCCGTTCCGCAGTCAGCTCGGTCACAAGGCGGTCGGGCAGCGGCTTCACCACGTCGTCGTCCTCGTCCTCCGGTTCGGAAGCCTGGCCGCCGATAGTGATGACCGCGCGCTGGATCACCGGCACGCCGGGTTCCACGCCGTCCGGGCTTGCCGCGCAGTTTTCATCATCGCCTTCCTGTCCGGGCTCCACGATGGGCGCCTCATCCTCGGGCCGGACGTAGCCACGATCGACCGACAGAGCGCCTTCGGAATCGATGCTGACGAAGACGCCGGCACGAGCGATGTCGGCGGGGTCGAACGTGACGGGACGATCGTCGAGGGCGGCGAGCGCTGTTTCGATTTCGCCGAGCCGCTCGTCCACCTCGTCGGGCAGTTCGTCTGCTCCGTCATACTCGGCTTCGAGCTTGGCATATTCGGCGTTGAGCGAGTCGATCGTCGCCTGCTCCTCGGGCGAAAGGTCGGCGGCAACTCCCTCCAACGCGCGGAGCCCGCGCGTGTGGCCATAGGGGAAGTCGAGCGCGACCTCGATCCACTTCCAGCCCTCGGCCGCGATCTTCTCGGCCTCGATCTTCAGCTTCTCAGCGAAGAGGCCGTCGAGCAGCGCCACGTCTTCGAGCCACCCGCCGTCGTCGGACTGGAACAAGTCGCGCAGCACCACCCCACCGGCCGCCTCGTAGGCATCGAGACCGACGAACACCGCCCGGCGGTCCGAGGCACGCACCGTCTTCTCCGTCAGCATGCGGCGGATCTGATAGGGCTCCTTCTGCCAAGACCCGGAGATGGCCTGCCAAACCTGCTCTTGGCGTGCATGGTCGGACGTGACCGTGAACGCCATCAACTGCTCGAGCGACATGCCATCCTCGGCGTAGACGTCGAGCAGGGTCGGCGAGACCGACGCCAGGCGCAGGCGCTGCTTCACGACGTTCACCCCGACAAAGAATGCCGCGGCGATGTCCTCCTCGGAGCGTCCCTTTTCGCGTAAGGCCTGAAAGGCGCGGAACTGGTCGAGCGGATGCAACGGCGCACGCTGGATGTTCTCGGCCAGCGAATCGTCCTCGCCGAGGATGTCGGTCGCCGGATCGCGGACCACGCACGGGACCGGCGCGGTCTTCGCCAGCCGTTTCTGCTTCACCAGCAGCTCGAGCGCCCGGTAGCGGCGGCCGCCGGCCGGAATCTCGAACATGCCGGTCTCGGCGCCCTCGGCGTCGAGGACCGGCCGGACGTTGAGGCTCTGAAGCAGCGTGCGCCGGGCGATGTCCTCGGCCAGCTCCTCGATCGAGACGCCGGCCTTCACGCGCCGGACGTTGGACTGGCTCAGCACCAGCTTGTTGAAGGGAATGTCGCGCGAGGACGACAGGGTGATCTTCTGAACGGCAGTAGCCATGGGAGTAGTCTCCGCGGCGGGCGGCCGAGAGACTCTCTCTCGACCTCCAACCCGCCACGAAGACCGGCGCAGCCCTCTTCCTTTTATGGGGTGGGTCAAGAACCGCGTTTCCGGGGAAGGACGACGGCTGAACGGCCCCCGCCTGTATCCAAGGCGCGCACGATCGGCGCCGGCGAAGCCGGCGTGATGGCGTTGGCAACCG
>NZ_JAKGBZ010000084.1 GCF_021556475.1 Acidiphilium iwatense
GCCGCATGGGAGCGCACCCGCAATAGGGATCACGTCAAGGCCAACTGGCACTTCACCACCGCAAACGCCCGCATCAAACTGAAGCGGCTATACCCCGCACTATGAGCGACTCGGGGTACTAGTGTGGGATAAGATTGGGCAAGCTTTCAGCCTCTTCCGTGAAGGCAGCAAAGGAGCCGGGGCGCTATGGCGACGGCGACGGCCTGTACCTTGTTATAAGCCCTCGGGGCGGGAAGTCCTGGGTTTGCCGGGTGCAGAAGGATGGCAAGCGGCGGGACGTTGGCCTGGGGAGTGCCAAGAAGGTGTCCCTGGCCTTGGCCCGGGAGCGCGCCACGAAGGTGCGGACGCAGGTTGAGGTGGGACTTGACCCCGTTGCCGAGCGGCGGAAAGAGGCTGGGATTCCTACCTTCAAGGAAGCCGCAGCGCTGGTGTTTGCGGAGCACAAGGCGAGCTGGCGCAACCAAAAGCACCGGGCGCAGTGGCTATCGAGCCTTGAAACATACGCATTCCCGACGCTGGGCGATCTATCGGTTGCTGTGATTGATTTTCACCGCGTCCGGGATGCTGTGATTTCCATTTGGCTTGAGAAACCCGAGACGGCCCGGCGTGTGCGACAGAGGATCAACACCGTCATCGACTGGGCGGTAGGCAAAGGATATCGGACGACTCCTCTGGCAATAGCGACGATGAATAAGTCGATGCCCAAAGTTAAGGCCAAGGAGGCGCACCATACGGCCCTGCCCTATGGCGAGGTTCCAGCGTTTATGGCGAAGCTCAAAGAACGGGATACGATGGGGCGGTTGGCGCTTGAGGGGCTGATCCTCACCGCAACCCGGTCAGGCGAGATTCGTGGAGCAACTTGGAGCGAGGTTGATCTGGATAATGCCTTGTGGACGATCCCCGCCAACCGGATGAAGGCGGGCAAGGAGCATATTGTCCCGCTGTCATCGGCCGCCATGGACGTATTCCGGCGGGCACAAGGCTACAGAGAGGCGCGGAGTGAATTGGTGTTTCCCGGCCAGCGCAGCAGCAAGCCGCTGTCCGATATGACGCTGACCAAGATTTGCCGCGACATGGAAGTTCTCGCCGTGCCGCATGGCTTTCGCTCGTCCTTCCGCGATTGGGTGGCCGAGGAGACGGATTTTGACGGGGACATCGCCGAAATGGCCCTGGCCCATGCCATTGGGAACAAAGTCGAAGCGGCTTATCGGCGAGGCAACCTGTTGGAGAAGCGGAAGGCGCTCATGGAGGCGTGGGGGCAGCATTGTGTGACTGATTAGAAATGCAGACAGCCATGTCGGCATTTTTGGGAGCTATGTTCTGATGGTTGGCATAAATCTCTACGAAGCTTATAAAAAACACGTGTTAAATAAAAGCACTTTCGAAACAGAGCGAGAGGTTGCACGCGGCTTTGTTGAAAAATTTATCAAGAATGAATTTTATGCCACGGGATGGCGTTCTGGCGAATACAAAATAACTCGTATTGACCAAGAATTTTGGATTCTGTTAACGCAGGTTTTTTCAAACAACACTTGCTCAGACGGAATAGAAATAGACTATATCGGTGAGAAATTCGTTAAAAAAGAATGTGGAATTTCAAAGACCATCTATAGTGACGTTTGGGTCTACGAAGAACCATTCAGAAATGAATATAGTGCCATCGATGTACAACAGAGCACTCCAAACGGAGTGAACGAGCACCATTCCGAGCATCAGGAGGAAATGATGATGCCACCCACCTCTGTGGCGGTCGCCAAGGTAAAAAATATCCTTACTCCAGCTCCCAAGCTCAGCTCAAAAATTTTGATTAAAATGGATGACCATGAATATGGTCAAATACGGCTGCGGCTGGAAAAGGAAACAATAAAGCAGGAATACCGTATTCGCAACTCAATACTGGAAAGTTTACGGTTAATTGACGAGCTACGAAAGCCGGAGCACCGGGCACTTTCTCAGAACGAAGTTATTTCAATCCTTTCCAATCCTGCTTTGAATAGGAAATGCTTCACGCCAAGCGTAATTCAAAAGATATATTCAGGTAATTATGGTCCATTCGAACGGTTTGTGAGGGAATTCCTGCCAGCTTCTGTACGGTGAAATCCGATTGCCATTTGCGTGAAAGCTAAATGACGGTTGAATGAATTGCGTCCTCCGCAATCGTTGTGTTGGTTTGGGACCTATACCGAACCACCATGGATCAACACAATGCATGACAATGCCCCGATGTTCCTGCTGACAATCGATGATGTATTACGCTTAACAGGGTACAAGAGCCGTTCGTCTATTTACCGCCGCATGCGGCACCAGGATTTTCCACGACCCGTAGTTCTAGGTGGGGGACGTATCCGCTGGCGATCCGGCGAGATCGATCAATGGCTCCAGAGCCTTCCCACCCAGACCTATCCCTGACGGGCTGATCCGGCCCGATTGCAACTAACCAGCCTGGGGCCGCCCGTCATCTCCCTTAAAAATTGAACTTCACGGATTCGTGGCCAGAGCACGGAAAGGACACTTCATGCCTGCTTTTCAGAACATTATCGCCCGTTTGCACGCCCGGTTTTTCCTCACGGATGTTGCCACCTTCACCTTGCGGACGACGCCCCGCATTGCCGAGAGCGTCAAGCCGGTCATTGAGAGACTGATCCGGGATGACAGGTTTGGCGAAACCTACCGGTTTGGCGTCGCGCTCTGGCATCGCTGGGACGTGCCGCCCATCAATGTTTATCTGGGAACAGCCTCCCTCTGCCGCATCGACGGCCCCTCGATAACCGATGAAAGAGGCTACCGCCCAGCGGGTGGCTTGGTCGAGACGCCTGGCCTGACCGCACACCTCTCGCCTGATGAAGCCCACGACCTCGATAACCGCATCAGGGTAGCCATCGAAGCGACCATCCGAAACTGGGCAGATGAGACCATGCGTGGTCGTTGGACATCCCTCCCCCAACATCAGCATCGGGGGCCGGAAGATGCGTAAGCCCCGGCAATTTTACTTTTATGAGAGCCACGATGCTGCGCATCGAGGCAAGGGAAGAGGAACACACCCCACGCACTGGCCTGCGGCTGACAATCGCGATTTTTCGCGGGTACGATTCGAGTGCACGTATGGCGGGTGCTCGATGTCTCGCGCCACGCCTGGGCTGGCTGAGGATGCGCGCCGGATGCGGGGGGAGGACGGGTTATGAAGTTCGTTCAGCACTCCGTGCGCCTTCCCTTGGCGCTGGATAAAGCCCTGCGACATGAGTCGCAGCGCCTCCAAGTTTCCCCGTACGCCCTTTTGCAAAAATGTGTACAGGCCGGGCTAAGTTCCCTCTCTGGCGAGCAGGCGGGGCCGCAACTCACTGCCGAGATTGCACGGGAGATCGGGACGCTGGCCGCGAGGCTGGCTCATGTCGAGCGCCTGACAGAGCGCACGCTATTTGTCGCGTGCGCCGCCTACACCTACGCCCGCGCCGCAGCCGGTCCTAGTGCAGATCAGAGCACGCTCACTCAGGCTATTCAAGATGCTTTTACCCGACAAATTAACCTTGCCGGAGATTCGTGATGTCCAAAGACAGCAGCAGCCGGGCGCATATCGCCGCCCTACGGGCGCGTGACCGGGCCGATGGTCAAGTTCAGTTCCGCTTCAATGCCCGCGTTCTAGCGGGTAGCGCGCTGATCGGCGCGCTGGCCTTGGGGGCGGTTGTCATCAGCCCGCCGCAAATCCAGGCCGACACCGAATATGGCATTGCGGCCTTCACTAGCTTTCTCTTGTCGGATTTACCATCCAATCCAGAAATCACGATAATCTGGCATGGCCAGACTGCCCGCACGGGCATCAAAGAATGGGCAAAGTTCCAGCCATTGCGCCAGGAAGCGGTAAGCTTTGCCCGAACCCTCGGGCTGGGCGGCGGATTGGGCTTTGCCGGGGGAATGGTTGGCCTCTGGCTGACGTCTGACCAGCGGCGGCACAAGCAAGAGGAGCGCCTGGCGGATCGGGTCATCCGGGGCACGCGGGTGGTCAGTCAAACGACCCTGGCTGACATGACAGCCGAGGAAAACAATGAACCGCGCCTGCAATTTGGCGATGTTACCCTGCCAAGTGGATTGGAAACCCGGCACGTCGCTTTGATCGGCACAACCGGCGGAGGAAAATCAACACTTCTCCGACTTCAACTGGACGTGATCGAGGCGCGGGGCGAGGCAGCGTTGGTGTACGACACCAGCGGCGAATTCGTCGCCAATTATTACGATCCGGCACGCGGTGACATCATTTTGAATCCGTTCGATCAGCGTGGGGCATTTTGGAGTCCCTTCGCCGAGATCATCCACCCGGCCGACGCCGACCGGATTGCCCGTTACCTCATCAATGAAACCGGCGACGAGGAACGCGACATCTGGCTGGAGACCTCCCGCAATTTGGTGGCAAATATCATGCGCAATCTTTGGCGTGAGGGACGCGGCACGTTACAAGCCTTGCTGAATGCGTTGCAAAGCATGCCACAAACCGAGCTAAAGCATTGGCTCGCTAATACGTCATCGGCCCGTTCCTTCGAGAAGGACGCTGATCGAGCCACCGCCAGCGTGTTGTTCATGTTGGTCAAGGCGGTCAACATGCTCATGTTCCTGCGCAAGGCGCCCCGTGACGGGGAGAGATCCTTTTCGATCTCCCAATTTTTCAAGGGGATCGACCAGCATAAAGGACGTAAGCCTTGGACGTTCGTTCCGAGGCAAGAAGATTTCTTCGAGGCCGTAAAACCGCTGATGGCGTTGTGGCTTGAATGTGCGGCGTCGGCCATGCTGGGCTTGTCTGCCAGCCCAACCCGCAGAGTGTGGTTCCTGCTGGACGAGCTGGCCGATCTACCCCGGGTCGAAAACCTGGAACGGCTTTTGCCGCAGGGTCGCAAATTCGGTGCGTGTGCCATCCTGTCCTTCCAGACCATCGGCCAGATGCGCGGGCATTACGGCCCCGATGGCGCCGAGGCGCTTCTGGGCTGCTGCAACACCAAGCTATTCCTGCAAATGAGCGACCATGCTAGCCGCGAATGGGCGTCCGCGACCATCGGCGGCGTCGAGGTGGAAATCCCCACCCTGGCCGAGATGTTCGACCCCAAGACTGGTAAGCCCCAGCGGACCTTGAGCACGATGCGCGAACTGCGTGCCGCCGTTTTGGAAAGCGATCTGCGCTTGCCCAAACACACCGGCTATTTGCTGCTGCCGGATGGTCTGCCTGTGGCGCGGATCAAGCTGACGAATGACCATATCATCACGCGCGGCCCGGCCAGGCAGCCTGACTTTATCCCCGCCGATATTGCGGAAACGCTCTGGGGCGGATTGCAGGAGGCCCAAGAGACCCTGAAGGCCAAAACGCCCGACGCCCCTATCCAGGGTACAATTCTTGGACCGGGGCCGGTGTGATGGTGGCGACAATCTCTGCCCTGACCAGCGCCGGGCAGGCCGCCAGCTATTATGAGGCCGATGATTATTATGCCGAAGGGGGCCTTGCCCCCTCGGAATGGCTAGGCCAAGGCGCGCAGGCGCTGAATTTGGCCGGGGCCGTTGACCGTGACCAGTTCGCCCGGCTGCTGGATGGGCATGTCGCCGGGCAAAGCCTGGGCACGATGCGCGACGGCGAATGGGAGCACCGGCCCGGCTGGGACGTGACCTTCAGCGCGCCCAAGAGTGTATCGATCATGGCCGAGGTGGCGGGAGACCGCCGCCTCACCGCCGCCCATGAGCGTGCGGTGAAAACCGCGCTGGAACTGGCGGAGCAGCATTTTTCCGCCACCCGCATCCGGGAAGATGGCAGCATCCGGCGGGAGGCGACCGGCAATCTGGTGATTGCCTCTTTCCGGCACGGCACCAGCCGCGCACTCGATCCGCAACTTCATACCCATAATGTCATTCTCAACATGACCCGGGACGAGGCCGGGCAATGGCGCAGCCTGGAGCCACGCGCCTTCTATCAGATGCAAAAGCAGATGGGGGCTATCTACCGCCAGGAGTTGGCCGCCGGGGTGCAGCGCCTTGGTTACGGGATCGAGCGTGGCAAGGATTCGACCTTCGAGATTGCTGGTATTGGCGCGGATACACTGGAGGCGTTCAGCCAGCGTAGCGCGGCGATTGAGGCCCGGCTGGCCGAGCGGGGCAAGAGCCGGGCGGAAGCCAGCGCCGCTGAGAAGCAAATTGCGGCGCTGGATACGCGGCTGGCCAAGGAGGCAGTGCCTCATGCTGAATTGATCGGCAATTGGTGGGAGGCCGCCGATGCAGTTGGATGGGATGAACAGGCGCGGCGTGGGTTGATTGCCCAGGCCGAGGCGCGAGCGGAATCCACAGCCCTTGGCGCCGACCATGAATTTGTCCGCGAGCTGGCAGGTGACCGGGCCGTGGCGCAGGGGGCGGCCATGCTGGGCGAACGGCAATCCGTGTTTTCCACCACCGCCCTGCATGAGGCGGCTGGGAAGTTCGGCATGGGCCGCGTTGGGCATGGTGACATCGCCGCCGCCATTGCCCGCGCGGAGAAGAGCGGCGCGCTGGAAACGCGCGAATGCCTTGACCGACGCGGCGTGGCGTTCGAGGGCTTCACCACCGCCGCCAATATCGCCAACGAGACCGCGATGTTGCGGCTGGAGGAGCGAGCGCGCCAGCAGGCGGAGCCAATCCTGCCCCCCATCCCCGCCGCCCGCGCGGTTGCCGAAGCGGAACGGCGCAGCGCCCATCAGGGGCATGGCTGGACCGACGAGCAAAAGGTGGCGGCGGCGCAAATTCTCGGTAGCCGTAATCGCGTCATTGGATTGCAGGGCGCGGCGGGCACCGCCAAGACCTCCACCGTGCTGGCGACCATCGCGCGCGAGGCCGAGGCGCGAGACATCCAGGTGGTAGCACTCGCCCCCACGGCATCGGCGGCGCAGGTTTTGGGTGAGGCGCTACATAGCCGCGCCGACACGCTGGCCCGGCACTTACTCGCGCCAGGCCGCCCCACGCCAATGGAGCGGCTTTGGATTGTGGACGAAGCCTCGCTGATATCGAGCGCCGATGCCGCCAAATTGTTGGGCCTGGCTGAATCTCATCGGGCGCGGGTGCTTCTGGTGGGCGATACGGCGCAGCTTGGGTCCGTTGAGGCAGGCGCTGCCTTTGCCCAGCTACAGGGGGCGGGCATGGAAACCGCGCGCCTGACCAAGATTCTGCGCCAGACCAATGAGCACGCCATGGCAGCGGTGGAGGCCAGCTTTGCGGGTGATGCCAAGAGGTCCCTGGCTGCGCTGGATGCGGGCGGTGGGCGCGTCATCGAGTGCGACACGCGCGAGGCCCGCTTCGCCCAGATCGCCCAGGATTACGCCAAGTTGGACACCAAAGAGAGGCGCAAGGCCTTGGTGGTTGAGCCATCCCGTGAGGGGCGTGACGCGCTGACCAAGGAAATCCGCCACCGCTTGGCGGAAAACGGCGCTCTGCACGGACCCGCTGTTGAGACCACCAGGCTGGTGCCCCGCGACCTGACGCGCGCCGAAGCCAAGGATGTGCACAGCTACGGCATCGGCGACATGATCCGCTTTGCAAAGGATTAATTGTTTACCCATGAACTTCAGCCAATTTTAGGAGGCGATACGGCATTGGAGGAGTCTGGGCGGCGGCCCAGCCGAGGCGCGGGATCATGCTGGCGAGGTCATATCGGCGATTGAACCGATAC
>NZ_JAKGBZ010000085.1 GCF_021556475.1 Acidiphilium iwatense
GCAGCGACATCCATGCGAGTGCGGCCTATCGCGCGCATCTGGTCGGCGTGATGGCGCGCCGCGCGGTCGCCGCCTGCGGATGAATTTCTGCTCCAATCGTTGAGGTGCAGGGGCGGCGCAACCCGCCTCTGTTTCGTGAAATGATCATTCACCTCAACGACTGGCCCGGCGTCGGCAAGAAAACCATCGGAACGATTCTGGCCGATGCTCTCGATGCCCGTTTCATCGATAATCATTGTCTGCACGATCCCGCGCTCGCCTGCGCCGGCTTCCACGATCCCGCGTGTTGGCCGCTTTATGAAACCGTGCGCGATGCGGCCTATGCGGTGCTGCGGGACCGGCCAGCCGGAGAGATTTTCGTCATAACCAATGCGCTGACAACGAGGAGCGACCGGGAACTCCATTCATGGCGGCTCGTGGTTGAACTCGCAATGGCGCGTGCCGTACCCTTGGTGCCGGTCATTCTGACCGCCGAGCGCGATGAATTGTTGCGCCGCGTCGCATCGCCGGACCGGAATCCGCGCAAACTGACCGATCCGGCCACGTTGTCGGGCTATCTGGAAAAATTGCATATCCAGCATCCGCTCGTTCCAGAAACGCTTGTCCTGGATGTCACCGATCTGGAACCGCAGCGTGCAACCACTGTCATCCAGACTCATCTCAGCGACGTCGGTGCAAGCCTTCGCCCGGCCACGGTTGCGCATCTGACGCTGCAATGACCATCGACGACCTTCTGTGCGCAAACCGCTCGGTTGCGGATCATTGACTCCATTTCTCCTGAGTGTGTATTGTGCGCATGATGAAGAGCGCGGATATCATCCGGGAGTTGCAGGCGGCCGGGTGGTTTCTGGATCGGGTTCGCGGCTCGCACCACGTCTTCAAGCATCAGGATCGGCCCGGTCACGTGGTGGTGCCTCACCCGAAAAAGGATTTCGGCGCCGGTCTGGTTGCCGCGATCCGCAAACAGGCCGGCCTTTAGGAAATCAAACGACGATGCGTTACCCGATTGCGATTGAAGCTGGCACCGACACTGCGGCCTTTGGGGTCGTTGTGCCCGATCTACCCGGCTGCTTCTCTGCCGGCGGCACCTTGGATGAGGCCATGGCTGGCGCCGAGGAAGCCGCTGCCGCCTGGATCGATGCCGCCCTGGACGCCGGTCAGGCTGTTCCGGCGCCGTCCGATCTCGATAGCATCCGCCGCAACCCCGATTATGCGGGATGGCTGTTCGGTGTGATTACCCTTGACCCGAGCGTGCTCGATGACACCACCGAACGGGTCAACATCACGCTGCCGCGCCGGGTGCTGAAACGTCTCGATGCCCTGGCGCGCGCCGCCGGCGAGAGCCGCTCCGGCTATATCGCGCATCTGACTTTGGAAGAGCCGCGTCACCGGCGCGGATTTGCCGGGCGCTGAAGTCGGCGGCGCCGCGGATCGACCTTCATCCTGATCCCGCTTAACCGCGCGGCTTGCCATCATGCGGGCCGAGCGGCCGTTCCGGCCAATCCACCCAGCGGTCCTCGCGGGTCGCTTCGTAAGCCTCGTTGAGCGGATAGCGGATGCGGTTTTCGTCCTTGTTCGCCTCGCCGATCACCAGCAGCCGGACCTCCTGAGCGGTATTGTTCAAAAATGTGTGGCAGATGCCGGTGCCGGCCGGAAACCCGACCGAATCGCCGGGCGAAAGCCGGTGCAGATTGCCGTCGATCCAGACATCGGGCGTGCCTTCCAGCACGAAGATGAACTCCTCCTCGGCGCTTTCGGCGTGCGGGTAGGAGGTGCGCCGGCCGGGCGGCAGGCGTTCGTGGTGAATGCCGATGCGGGTCAGACCGAGCTTGCGGCCGAGCGGCGCGCCGACCGACATCAATTCGGTGTCGCCGGGATAAGCGTTAAAATGGCCGTCGTCCGGGTCTTCAAGGCTGGTCCAGTGGCGGATGCAATCGGGGCGGGACATAGCGGATTCCTCTGTTGCGGCATCGATTGTCCCATTTTGCCACAGATCCCGAATCTGCGCTCGTTTTAACTTGCGCGGGGGGATATCCTCCGTATTCTGCATCCATCCTTGCCGCGCGCGAGGACAACGGCGAGGAAATCGCCGGCTACTAACCTTACAAGGAGTTGAAACCATGTGGACCAAGCCGAAACTCGTCGAAATCGCGGTGGGCACCGAAATCAACGCCTATGCCTGCGCGGAACTCGGCTGACTCACCGATAGGCGCCGGGGTCCGATCTTCCCCCTGACCCCGGCGGATTTTTGCTTCCCATGAAGCTGATCGTTCTCGGTGCGGCCGCGGGCGGCGGTTTTCCGCAATGGAATTGCGCCTGCGAAAACTGCGCCCGCGCCCGCCGGGGTGAGCCGGCCACTCGGCCGCGTACCCAGGCCGGCATCGCCGTCAGTGCGAATGGCGTGGATTGGGTGCTGTTCAATGCCTCGCCCGATCTGCGCGCGCAGATCGCCGCGACCCCGGCATTGCATCCGCGCGCGGGCCGGCGCGACAGCCCGATCGGCGCCGTGGCGTTGACCGGCGGCGATGTCGATTTCATCGCCGGACTTCTCGATCTGCGCGAGGGCCAATCTTTCGGTCTTTATGCGGGTCGGCGCATTCTCGATCTTCTCGGCGCCAACCAGATCTTTCGCGTTCTTGATGCCGATCTGGTGCCGCGCCGTACCCTCGACCTCGATACGCAAACTAGCCTGAAAGACGGCTCCGGGAGCGATCTCGGATTGACCGTGGAAGCGTTCGCGGTACCCGGAAAAGTAGCTCTTTATGCGGAAGATCAGGCGCGCGCCGATTTCGGTTCGGCGGAAGGCGATACGATCGGACTGAAAATCAGCGCGGCAGATGGTGCGTCGTTCTTCTACATCCCCGCCTGTGCCGGCGTCTCCGACGATCTCGCGTGGCGCCTGCGCGGTGCGCCCCTCGTGCTGTTCGACGGCACGCTCTGGCGTGACGACGAGATGATCGCCCTCGGTCTGTCGGCAAAAACCGGCGCGCGCATGGGCCATGTCAGCGTCAGCGGCGAACGGGGTTCGATCGCGGCCTTCGCCGATCTCGGCGTCGCGCGCAAGGTTTTCGTTCACGTCAACAACAGCAATCCGATGATCCTCGATGATTCGCCCGAACGCGCGGTGGCCGAGCGGGCCGGCTGGATCGTGGCGCAGGACGGGATGGAGTTCACCCTATGACCACGCTGATGAGTGCCGGTGAACTGGAAACGGCGCTTCGCGATCTTGGCGCGGCGCGCTACCATAACCGTCACCCGTTTCATCGGATGCTGCATGGCGGCAAGCTGAATAAGCGGCAGGTGCAGGCCTGGGCGCTGAACCGCTATTGTTATCAGGCGCATATTCCAATCAAGGATGCGAGCCTGATCGCCCGGATCGACGATCCAGATTTACGCAGGCAATGGCGGCAACGTCTGGTCGATCACGACGGCACGCAGAAAGGCGACGGCGGCATCGCGCGCTGGATTGCGCTAACCGACGGTCTGGATCTCGACCGCGCGCTGGTCGTCTCGATGCGTGCCGCCCTGCCGGCAACGCGGTTCGCCGTGCAGGCCTATGTGCAGTTCGTGCGCGAAAAACCGCTACTCGAAGCCATTGCCTCGTCGCTCACCGAATTGTTCTCGCCCAATATCATCAGCGAGCGGGTTTCCGGCATGTTGTCGCATTACGATTTCATCACGCCGGAAACCCTGGCCTATTTCAACGCGCGGCTCGACCAGGCGCCGCGCGACGCCGATTTCGCGCTCGACTACGTCAAACGCCACGCCCGCACGCCGGAACAGCAAAGTGCCGTGATCGCCGCTCTCGGCTTCAAATGCGATGTGCTCTGGGCGCAGCTCGACGCGCTGCACCACGCCTATGTCAACCCTGGTCTGATCCCGCCGGGCGCGCTGGGTCATGACGGCGTCTGGCCATGACCCTCACCGATGCCAGCGTGCCGGCACTCGCCCGCCATGTCCGGCTGCGCTTCGATGCGGCGCGCAACTGCCATGTTCTGCTCGCCCCCGAGCGCGTCATCATGCCGGATGCGATCGCGGTGGCGATCCTGGAATGCTGCGACGGTGCGGCCACCATCGGCGCGATCGCCGATGCGCTTGCCACGCGCTACGCCGCCCCGCGCGACGCCGTGCTCACCGATTGCCTCGACATGCTCAACGATCTTGCCGGAAAAGGCATGGTGACGGCATGACAAAATTGGAACCGCCGCTCGCGATGCTGATGGAACTGACGCATCGCTGTCCGCTCAAATGCCCCTATTGCTCGAACCCGCTCGCCCTCGATCGCGCGCGTGACGAACTCGATACCGCGACCTGGAAGCGGGTGATTTCCGAAGCCGCGTCACTTGGCGTGTTGCAGGTCCATTTTTCCGGCGGCGAACCGATGGTGCGGAACGACCTGCCCGATCTGGTGCGTCACGCGCGCGCCGAGGGTCTCTACACCAATCTGATCACCTCGGCCGTATTGCTCAACGCATCGCGGATGGCGGTCCTGGCCGAGGCCGGATTGGACCATGTGCAGATCAGCTTTCAGGGTGCGGAGCAAAAAATCGCCGATCATGTCGCCGGATTTCGCGACGCCCATGCGAAAAAGCTCGCTGCCGTAAGGCGGGTGCGCGAAGCGGGTCTTGCGCTCACGCTGAACGCGGTGATGCACCGTCAGAATCTGCGTCAACTAACGGAAATGATCGGCCTCGCGGTCGAAGTCGGCGCGCAGCGGATCGAAATCGCCCATGTGCAGTATTACGGCTGGGCCTTGAAGAACCGCGCGGCGCTGATCCCGACGCGCGCGCAACTCGCCGAAGCCACAGCTATCGTCGAGGCCGCGCGCACTCGCCTCGCCGGCAAACTCACCATCGATTACGTCGTCCCGGATTACTACGCGTCGCGTCCGAAGGCCTGCATGGGCGGCTGGGCGCGACGGTTCTTCAACATCACACCCTCGGGCAAAATGCTGCCCTGCCACGCGGCGGAAAGCCTGACGCATCTTATCTTCGAGCGCGTCACCGAGCGCGGCGTCGCCGATATCTGGGCGAGTTCCCCGGCCTTCGAGGCGTATCGCGGCACCGCCTGGATGGCGCCACCCTGTCAGGGCTGCGCGCGCGCCGAAATCGACTGGGGCGGCTGCCGCTGCCAGGCGCTCGCGCTGGCGGGCGATGCGGCGGCGACCGATCCGGCCTGCGGTCTCTCGCCCCATCACGAAGCCATGGTCGCATTGGCGGAGGCGGAGAGCGCCGCCGGTATCGAAGAATTCGCCTACCGGATGATTTCGTAAAGCGCCACCGCCGCCGCCGCCGACACGTTCAGGCTCTCCATCCCGCCCGGCATGGCGAGCGAGACCAGTTCGTCGCAGGTTTCGCGGGTCAGCCGCCGCAGCCCTTCGCCCTCGGCGCCCAGCACCAGGGCGGCGCGTCGCCCGGCGAGCGACGAGCCGGACAATCGGGTGGCACCACCGGCATCGAGACCCATCACCCAGAGATCAGCCGCCTTCAGCGCGATCAGCGCGCGCGCGATGTTCACCGTCCGCAGCAGCGGGATCCGCTCCAGCGCGCCGGACGCCGCCTTGGCGAGCGCGCCACCCTCCTCGGGAGCGTTGCGCTCCTGCGCGATCACCAGGGCCGCGCCGAACGCCTGCGCCGAGCGCAGAATCGCCCCCACATTGCGCGGATCGGTGATCTGATCGAGCACCAGAACCGGGCCGGGACGCTTCAGCGCGTCCGCGAGCGTGGGGGACGCCAGCGGATCGGTCTGCAGCGCCGCGCCCTGATGCACGATGCCGCGCCCGAGCATCTGATCGAGCCGGTCCCGATCGATCCGCTCGGCCGGAATCGCCCAAGGCTTCGGCAGGCGCGCGGCGAGGGCGGCTTCGGCCTCCTCGGTCAGCACCAGTCGGCGAAGCCGCCGCGCCGGGTTGACGAGAGCCGCTTCCACCGGATGAATCCCGTAAAGCCACAGGCCGGAAGCCGGTGCTGCTCGCCGGTCGCGGTGATCCGGCCTAGGCCCATGGCCCTGCGGGCGATGCGGTTTGCCGCCTTGGCGGTGCGGATCGCGGTGTTCCATGCGGTGCTCTCTACTGCGCCAGACATAGCGTTGACAACGCTGGCCCGATCGCAGAATACGGGCGGTGGAGGGGTGCCCGAGTGGCTAAAGGGGGCGGACTGTAAATCCGCTGGCGCACGCCTACGTTGGTTCGAATCCAACCCCCTCCACCATTCTCATAATCTGTTGATTTTATGGACTTTCCTTGTGGCCATTCTGGCAATGTACACGGGATTGTATCCATGCATGGGCGGCATCTGACGCGGAACGGCAGCGCCTGGGTTTTCCAGATGCGGGTGCCACGCGCGTACGATTTTATGGAGTGGTTGACACATCTGAGAATTACAATCGGTCCTGTGGATAAACGCACCGCGCAAGGTGTGGCCCGGGTTCTTTCCCTGTCGGCTCATCGTGCGCTCGGCGAAGCGCAGGACAGACTGATGATGGCCGGAACCGGGAATGATGATGCCCTGAATAAGCGTGAGGCGGTCCGCCGTGATGTGTATGACCGCATCGGGCAGGATTTACAGCAGATCATGCCGGCCTTCGCGGCGCTGGATGAGGGGCTACCGGATCTCCAATCGACCCCGCAGGACCGGGCGCGAACGATCTATGGCCTGCTGACCGCCCTGGGCGAACTCCCCGCTTCGAAAGCGAGGGTCACTCCACCCGATTGGGATGAGCGCGCGGCGGAACCGCCTTCGGCGGCGGACTGGGCAAAACTCAGGCGCACCATCGGTTTGCCGCCAGCGCCGGACACCACGGAAGCCAAGCTCGACCAGATCATGGCCACCGTCAGGCGGCTTGAGAACCGGGGACTACGGGAACTTCCGGCGGCTTCGTCCGGGCCGGTCATCGCACCGGCCATTGCATCCGCCAGCCGGGCGCCCTTGTTCAGCAAGGCCGCCGATTCATACCATGAGCGGCTGCGCGCGACCCACGGCGATCATTATGACGAACTCATGTCTGGAACGCCCCCGTCGCGCAAGGTGAAAGTGGAACGAGGCGATGATCGCGTGCTGTCATGTCTACGGCCTGTTCGTGGTGCGATGGGACCGCACTGGCCATGATGAAGTCCGCGAGCTGG
>NZ_JAKGBZ010000086.1 GCF_021556475.1 Acidiphilium iwatense
CGCCAGGGAATCACAACTCGAGTCGCGCCGCAAGCCCAATGTATGGACACATCATTCAAATATAAAACCGCGCTATCCCAAGCCACCCAATGCGTTCAAGCAGTTTCAAAGTGAAAACTTCGGGCTAGATCTCAAAATCATAAGATTTTTCGGTGGGCATCGGAACCGGCTTTGGACGAGGGAGAAAAGCCGTCGGCAGCCTGCCATCAATGAAGGCCAGGCCGCCTCCGATCATGGCCATTCCTGCAAACTCTCGGATCAGCAGTGCCTCGCCCAACACAAACGAACCGAGCAGGATTGCGCTGACCGGGATCAGGAATGTGACAAGCAGCAGATTGGTCGCCCCCGCCGCAGCAAGAATGCGGAAATAGAGAATGTAGGCAAGCACGGTGCACAGAAGCGCGATCCCAATCAGCGCTCCCCACGTCTCCGCGTCCGGTGCCGGCAGTGTCCAAGGACGATCGGCAAAAACCACCACTGGGATCAGCACGAGGGTGCTGCCGGTAACTTGGCCGGTCGCGACCTTGATCGGCGAGATATCTTTGAATCGCCGACCATAAATGCCGGCAAAGGCGTAAACCAGCGCCGCCCCCAGGCAGGCGACTTCCCCAAGAATGCCCCCCTTGGCCATGCCCGCCAGTGCTCCTGGCCCAACGAGCACAGCGACACCGGCAAAGCCGATCGCGACACCGACAAACTTGCTGCGGGTCAGCTTCTCGTTTGCAGTCAGCATATGCGCGACGACCACGGTGAACATCGGCGTCGTAGCGTTGAGGATGGAGGCAAGCCCGCTCGAAATCCGGGTTTCGCCGAATACGATCAGCGAAAAGGGGATGACGTTGTTGAGCACGCCCATGACGATGAAGTCAGCCCAGAGACGCGGCGAGGCCGGCATGAAGTCACCTCGCAACCCAAGCTACAGGTTCAGAATAACAGCGGCCAAACCCACGCGGCCGAGAACCACGGTGAAGGGCGGCAGTTCGGCGACCAGCACCTTAAAGAAAAAGAACGACCCGCCCCACAGCGCAGCGAGGGCCAGCAGCATAACCCACTCTCTACATCCCATCGCCGGCACTGGTGCGGTCTTAACCGTCATCGAACTCATCCCCTTCAATTCGACAGAAAGGTATCGACGCCACCGCGTCGCGGCACTCCGAATCTTGTGCTCGTATTCGGACGCACGTTTCCCCATGGTCAGTGAAAGATCAGGGCGCAACGATCCGCTCCCTTCAATCGGTTCGAAATCTCCGCTCAGAAACACTGGAAACGGCGGCGCGATTCGCGTCGGGAGCGAAAATCGCGGCTGAGCAGGCGGCCGGCGCAGGTCGATGCGGGGACATCGGCCAAGCCGGCCAACGCACTCAGGCGCGATTTGCGCACCGGCGCTTGCGTTCAACGCCGATGTCGGTCATGACATAGCCATCGAACTCCCGCGCGGGAGAGAGCGGCATGAACGCCGCCGCCGAAGGCGCAACCGGCCCCCGGAAACGCTCAGGCAAAAGGACCGCGTGAGAACACGATCTCTGGAAAGCCGGCGCAGCGCGCCGCACCGAAGGCGTAAGGGCGGGGAAACTCCTGCCCGAATCTCTCAGGTTCCGCGACAGAGGGGGGTCAGCCTGGACGGTTCTGCACCCGTCCGCTGAACGCGGAGAATCCTGTGGCCGATGCCGAAACGCTGACCGTTCCGCTCGATGCGATGCATCGCGGCCTGGGCGCGCGCATGGTCGGCTTCGCCGGCTACGCCATGCCGGTGCAGTATGACGGCATCATCGCCGAACACCTGCATTGCCGCGCCCATGCCGCCTTGTTCGACGTCTCGCATATGGGCCAGGCGATCCTGTCCGGCCCCGGTGCCGCCGCCGCGCTGGAACGCGTCGTCACCGGCGACATCGCCGGGCTGCAACCGGGGCGCCAGCGCTACACCCTGCTGATGAACGCGGATGGCGGCATCGTCGACGATCTGATGGTCGCCAATCTCGACGGGTATTATCTCCTCGTCCTCAACGCCGCGCGCAAGCATGTCGATCTTGCCCATATCCGCGCCCATCTGCCCGATGCCGTCAGCCTCACCCCGCATTTCGGCCGCGCCCTGCTCGCCCTGCAAGGCCCCGAATCCGGCGCGGTTCTCGCCTCACTGGCGCCCGAGGTCGCCGCGCTGCGCTTCATGGACGCGATCGAGACCACGCTCGAAGGCGCGCGCATGACCATCACCCGCTCCGGCTATACCGGCGAGGACGGGTTCGAGATCGGCCTGCCCGCCGAACGCGCCGACGCGCTCGCCACCACCCTGATCACCGATGCGCGGGTGAAACCCGCCGGGCTCGGCGCGCGCGATTCGCTCCGCCTCGAAGCCGGGCTGCCGCTCTACGGCAACGATATCGACGAAACCACCAACCCGATCGAGGCCGGGCTCGGCTTCGCGATCGGCAAGCGCCGCAAAATGGCGTGGAATTTCGCCGGCGGCGCCGCGGTGCGCGCCATACACGACAGCGGCCCCGCCCGCCGCCTAGTCGGCCTGCGCGCCGACGGCCGCGCACCCGTGCGGGCGGGTGCCGAACTGACCGACGCCAAGGGCGCGCCGGCCGGCATCGTCACCTCCGGCACCTTCGCGCCCAGCCTCGATGCGCCGGCGGCGCTCGGCTATGTCCGCGCCGATCTTGCCCGCGACGGCACCATCCTCGCCGCCGCACTGCGCGGCCGCGCCGTGACCATGCGCGTCGCCCCGCTGCCCTTCATTCCGCACCGCTACGCCCGCTGAAAGGACCTCCGCCATGACCGAAATCAGATACACCAAGGACCACGAATGGGTGAGGCTCGACGGCGACATCGCCACTGTGGGCATCACCGATCACGCGCAATCCGCCCTCGGTGACATCGTGTTCGTCGAACTGCCGGAACCCGGCCGCGCCGTTGCCGAAGGCGAAGCCTGCGCCGTGGTCGAGAGCGTGAAAGCCGCGTCCGACGTCTATGCCCCGCTCGCCGGCACCGTCACCGAAAACAACGCGTCCCTCGCCGCCGATCCCGGCGTCGCCAACCAGGATGCCGAAGCCGGCGGCTGGTTCTTCAAGCTGCGCCTCGCCGGCCGCGCCGGATTCGACGCGCTGCTGAGCGCCGCCGACTACCAGACTTTCGTGCAATCGCTCTGACCGGAGCCGCCGCCATGGATACTCTCGCCGCATTCGATGCGATCCTCGCCGAAGATCGGTTCGCCGCGCGCCATATCGGCCCCGATGCCGCCGAGCGGGCAGCGATGCTGCACCAGCTCGGCATCCCCTCGATCGGCGCGCTGATCGCCCGCACCGTCCCCGGCGCGATCCTGGCGGAGCGAAAGCTCGACCTTCCGACACCGCTGACCGAGGGTGAAATCCTCGACGATCTGCGCCACTACGCGGGCGAGAACGCGGTCAAGCGCAGCCTGATCGGCCTCGGCTACCATGGCACCGTCACCCCGCCGGTCATTCTGCGCAACGTGCTGGAAAGCCCCGGCTGGTACACCGCCTACACGCCGTATCAGGCGGAAATCGCCCAAGGCCGGCTCGAAGCCCTGCTGAATTTCCAGACCATGATGGCGGGACTCGCCGGCATGGACATCGCCAACGCCTCGCTGCTCGACGAAGCGACCGCCGCTGCCGAGGGTGTCGCGCTGGCCCGCGCGGTGCATCGCGCGAGTTCGACGACCATCGCCGTCGCACGTGATCTCCACCCGCAGACCCGCGCCGTCATCGCCACCCGCGCGGCACCACTCGGCTGGAGCATCGCCGATATCGAACCGGGCGATGCCGCAG
This sequence comes from Acidiphilium iwatense, assembly GCF_021556475.1. Classification (GTDB taxonomy): domain Bacteria; phylum Pseudomonadota; class Alphaproteobacteria; order Acetobacterales; family Acetobacteraceae; genus Acidiphilium; species Acidiphilium iwatense. The sequence goes on from NZ_JAKGBZ010000086.1 coordinate 3,786, forward strand.
CGATCGAGGCCGCCAAACCCTTCGCCCTGGTCCTGCAATATCCGGGAACCACCGGCGTGGTTCGCGATCTGTCGGCGGAAATCACCGCCGCGCATAACGCGGGCGCGCTCGCCATCGTGAGTGCTGACCCGCTCTCCCTCACCCTGCTCAAGCCGCCCGGCGAGATGGGCGCGGATATCGTGGTCGGCTCGGCCCAGCGCTTTGGCGTGCCGATGGGCTTCGGCGGCCCGCATGCCGCGTTTTTCGCGACACGCGACGCTCTCAAGCGCCACATGGCCGGACGTCTGGTCGGCGTTTCGGTCGATGCCGCCGGCGCGCCCGCGCTGCGCCTTGCCCTGCAAACCCGTGAGCAGCATATCCGCCGCGAAAAGGCGACCTCCAACATCTGCACCGCGCAGGTGCTGCTCGCGGTCATCGCCGGATTCTATGGCGTCTGGCACGGGCCGGAAGGGCTGATCCGCATCGCGAAACGCGTGCATCTCGCCGCCCGCCTGCTCGCGGGTGCCGCAACCAAAGCCGGCTTCGCGCTCCGCCACGATGTTTTCTTTGACACGATCGCGTTAACAACGGGTGAAAAAACCGATACCATCCTCGCTCGCGCGCTCGATGCGGGCTTCAATTTCCGTCGCATCGATGAGAAAACGCTCGGCATCGCGCTCGACGAAACCGTAACGCACCAGGAACTGACGATTCTCGCCGGCATCCTCGGCGGCGCCGCTGAGGCCATGCCGACGCCGCTCGCGGCGCTGGCCCGGAACACGAAATTCATGACCGCGCCGGTGTTCCACGCGCACCGCTCCGAACACGCGATGCTGCGCTACCTGAAACGCCTGGAAGACAAGGACATCGCGCTCAACCGCAGCATGATTCCGCTCGGTTCCTGCACCATGAAACTCAACGCGACCGCCGAGATGATCCCGATCACCTGGCGCGGTTTCGCCGATATCCATCCTTTTGCGCCGCCGGACCAGACGCGCGGTTATCGCGCGCTGATCGACCGGCTCGCGACCGATCTCGCGCGCATTACCGGCTTTGCCGCCGTTTCGCTGCAACCCAATTCCGGCGCGCAGGGCGAATATGCCGGGCTGCTCAGCATCCATGCCTTCCATGCATCGCGCGGCGACGCTGCGCGCGACATCTGCCTGATCCCGTCCTCCGCGCACGGCACCAACCCCGCCTCGGCGGCGATGGCCGGGTATCGCGTCGTGGTGGTCGGCTGCGACCGCGCCGGCAATATCGACCTTGCCGATCTCGATGCGAAAATCGCCGCCCATGCCGGTCGCATCGCCGCGCTGATGATCACCTATCCCTCGACCCATGGCGTGTTCGAAGCGACGGTCCGCGAGATTTGCGCCAAAATCCACCGCGCCGGCGGCCAGGTGTATATGGACGGCGCCAACATGAACGCGCAGGTCGGCCTTACCAGCCCCGCCGCGATCGGGGCGGATGTGTGTCATCTCAACCTGCACAAAACCTTCTGCATCCCGCATGGCGGCGGCGGACCGGGCGTCGGACCGATTGCGGTCGCGGCGCATCTTGCCCCGCATCTGCCCAATCACCCGATGCGCGATGACGCTGGGCCGGCCACCGGCTATGGCCCGATCAGCGCCGCACCATTCGGCAGCGCCTCGATCCTGTCGATTCCCTACGCCTATATCCGCATGATGGGGGCGGAGGGGCTGCGCGAGGCGACCGAAATCGCCATCCTGAACGCCAACTACATCGCCCATCGCCTCGGCGCCCATTATCCGATCCTCTATGCCGGCGCTAACGGCATGGTAGCCCATGAGTGCATCATCGACTGCCGGGGCTTCCAGGCCGATACCGGCATTCAGGTCGAGGATATCGCCAAACGGCTACAGGATTACGGGTTTCACGCGCCCACCATGTCCTGGCCGGTGCCGGGCACGCTGATGATCGAACCCACCGAAAGCGAAACCAAGGCCGAACTCGACCGCTTCTGCGATGCGATGATCGCGATCCGCGCGGAAATCGTCGCCATCGCGGCGGGCACGCTGCCGCGCGACGACAATATGCTGAAAAACGCGCCGCATACCGCGTCCGAGGTCATGGCGACCACCTGGAACCACGCCTATAGCCGCGAGCAGGCGGCGTTTCCGCTGCCCTATGTCGCCGGATCGAAGTACTGGCCGCCGGTCAAGCGGGTCGATAACGTCTATGGCGACCGCAACCTCGTCTGCACCTGCGCGCCACTCTCGGACTACGCGGAGGCGGCGGAGTGAGGGTAGCAATGGCACGCTTCAAGATAAGATCGGATGATTAGAGCATTTTCCGTTCGCTTTGGCTCACGGATAAAGCTCTATCTAATACCATGTGTGGACGGCCCTTTGGGTTCAAGTCGTTTTTTTGCAGAATCTGATGTTGGTTCGAATGCGGTCATGTGTCCGGCCTGTTGATGCGGCGCTATGACCGCTGGCCCAGATGGGTTCCGCGAGTGCCATCCAAACAACGGTGCGGCATGTGATTGCCATCGGTATTAACGGATTTCCTGATTACGCATGTTGATCCGTGAATTTTCGGGCGGTATGATCTGCTGCGAATGGACGAATTTCCTGGAGTGTGGGATGGCACGGAACAAAGTTCAGTTTCAGAAAGGTCTCAGCGAAGCGGAGTTTGATCGGCTCTAAGGAACGGAAGAAGCCTGCCGGGCGATCGTTTACTCCTGGCGCTGGGCGAAAGGTTTCGTCTGTCCGGTGTGCGGGGACACGCGGCATTGCGTGGTGAAGCCTCGACAATTGTTCCAGTGCACG
>NZ_JAKGBZ010000087.1 GCF_021556475.1 Acidiphilium iwatense
GGGTCCTCCTTATGTTGCCCGCATGATGGTGGCCAGCGCGGGATTTGGTCAAGGGAAGCGCGCCATTATGCCGCCCCGCCAACGAATAAATTTTTACGAATATGCGGTCAGCCTCGGAATCGGGCGTTTGCACCAGCGGAATGTGCTGGTAACCCTCCCGCCGATGCCGATCCTGCCCTCGCCGATCGAACTGGTCACCGCCCGCCTGCCACAGCGCCACCGCGCCGCCGGCGGTGAATTCCTGCGTTTCGGCCTGGTCGGCGCCTTCGGCTTCTCCCTCGACGTCGCGGTGGTCTATGCCCTCAACCCCTGGATCGGCCTGTATGCCGCCGGCATGGTCGCGTATTTCGTGGCGGCGAGTGCGAACTGGGCGCTCAACCGGGTGTGGACGTTCCGCGGCCGCGCGCATCGCGCCGCCCATACGCAATGGATGCGCTTCCTCGCGGTGAACCTGTTCGGGTTTATGCTCAACCGTGGCGCGTATTCGGCGTTGATCGCGGCATTCGTCCTGCCCCGGCATTATCCGGTCCTGGCCGTGGCGGCCGGCGCCGCGACAGGGTTTCTGGTCAATTTTCTGCTTTCCCGGCGCGTTGTTTTCGGTTAACAACGATTAAACCTTGGGTTGCATTCCGCAAGCCCAAGGTGGAACCGAAACGCCATGCCCCAGACCGCGATGCTGACGCCGGGCCTCGATCTGATCCAGAAACCGCGCGCGCCGAGCCGGCGCACCGGCACGGCTCGCCGCAAAGCCCCGTTCGCGGCACTGCATGGCGTTCCTCTGCTGGCGATCGCCGATCTCGCCGCCGGGCTCGCCGCGCCCCGCCTCGCCAGCCTGATCGCCGGACCGGCGCCGACCCTTGCGCAGGGGCTTGGCAACTGGATCGGCTTCGCGACCGCGACCGTCGTGGCGATGCTGCTGTGCGGGCTCTACGGCATCGCGCCCGCGCGCGCGCCGCTCGATCACGCGTGGCCGATCCTGCGCGCCCTGATCGTGGCACACGCGGCCTTGCTGCTACGCTTCGCGCTGATCCGCGCCGCGCCCGCAACCCCGCCGCTCGCCGGCTCGATCGGCTGGGCGGCGACCGGCTTCGGCCTGGCAGCGATTCTGGTGCTCGGCGAACGCCTGGCGATCGCCGCCTGGTGGCGGCGCGACGGACCGCGCGGCACCGCCGCCCTGGTGACCACCGGTCCCTGCGACCGAAGCCTGCGCGATCGGCTCGACCGGCTGGCCGGGTATCGGCTGGGTTATCTGTTCGCCTGGGGCACGCCGCAGGCGGCGGGGCTGCGCCTGATCGCCGATGTCGCGACATTCGAGGCGATGATCCGCGCCGGGCGGATCGACGACATCGTGGTATTCACCCGCCGGACCGACGATGAAGCCGCGCGCGCTAAAATCGACGCGCTGCTCGCCCGGCTCGCCGATCAGCCGGTGCGGGTGCGTCTCGCCTTCGACGCGGTTGCCGAAATCGGCGCCGGCGGCGTCGCGACCGGCCAAAGCCTGCGCATGGTCACGGTATTGGATCGGCCGATCCCGCCTTTGGCGACGCTATATAAACGGCTGGCCGACCTCGTTCTGGGGTCGCTGCTGCTGGCCCTCCTCGCTCCGATAATGGCGCTGATCGCGATCGCGCTCCGCGCGACCGGCCCGGTGCTGTTCCGCCAGCGCCGGATCGGGCTCGATGGCACGCCCTTCACCGTACTCAAATTCCGCACCATGCGCGCCGCCGCGTCGAAGGGCGCCATTCTCCAGGCGCGGCGCGGCGATCCGCGCGTCACGAGGCTTGGTGTGATGCTGCGCCGCCTGTCGCTCGATGAACTGCCGCAGATTTTCAACGTGCTGCGCGGCGAGATGTCGCTGGTCGGGCCACGGCCCCATGCGCCGCAAACCAGCACGGGCTCGTTCACCTTTGAGGCGGCGATCGCGTTCTACGGCGTACGTCACCGGGTCAAGCCGGGGCTGACCGGCCTCGCCCAGGTGCGCGGGTTGCGCGGCCCCACCGAGCGGCCCGAGATGATCGCCGCGCGCGTCGCCGCCGATCTCGACTATATCGAGCACTGGTCGCCCTGGCTCGACCTCGCGATCTTGCTGCGAACGGTGCCGGCGGTGCTCGGCGGCCGCAATGCATATTGACGCGCGGGCCGAACGGCGGATCGGTCTTGTTTCACTGCGACCGCGCATCGCGGTCATCATCCCCTGCCACAACGAGGTCGCCACGATCGCCGGCGTGGTGGCCGATTTCCAGACCGCCCTGCCGGACGCGCGGATCGTGGTGTTCGACAACCGCTCGACCGACGCGACCGCCGCCCGTGCCGAGGCCAGCGGCGCCGAGCTGCACCGCGAGGCGCTGCGCGGTAAGGGCCACGTGGTGCGTCGCGCTTTCGCCGATATCGAGGCGGATTTCTATGTGCTGGTCGATGGCGACGGCACCTATGATGCCTCGGCAGCACCCGCGCTGATCGAGCGGATGCGCGCCGAACGGCTCGACATGATCGTCGCCGCGCGGATCGCCGAAAATGACGCCGCCTATCGGAGTTTTCACCGCCTCGGCAACCGCGCGATCACCGCGCTGGTGCGGGCCTTGTTCGGCGACCGGGTGAGTGATCTGCTGTCCGGCTACCGGGTGTTCTCGCGCCGCTTCGTCAAATCCTTCCCGGTGCTGGCGCGCGGCTTCGAGATCGAGACGGAACTGACGGTCCATGCCCTCGAACTCGACCTGCCGATCGCGGAGCGCAAGCTGCCGTATCGCCCGCGCCGCGCGGGATCGGAATCGAAGCTGAATACCTGGGCGGATGGGTTGCGCATCGGGCGCATGATCCTGACGCTCCTGCGCGATCAGAAACCGCTGGCGTTTTTCGGCGCGATCGGCTTCGTGCTGGCGTTTGCGGGACTGGCGCTCGCCGCCCCGGTGGTGATGACCTATCTCGCGACCGGGCTGGTGCCGCGCCTGCCGACGGCGGTGCTCGCCACCGGGATCGAACTGGTCGCGTTCTCCGCCTTCGTCTGCGGGCTGATCCTCGATTCGGTCGCACGCGGACGCAAACAGGCGAAACGCCTTGCCTATCTGACGATTCCGGCCTTCGGGGAATGACCGCGCCGGTTCTGCTGGCGGGCTCGCCGCCGCCGGAGCATGACTACGATGCGGATATCGTTATTCTCAGCCATCATCGTACCGTCGAAACCATCGCGGCGATCCGATCGGCCTCGGCGCAGATCGGCTGCGATCACCATGTCATCGTGCTGGATCAGGACTCGCCCCCCGAGATGCGCGCGGCGCTGATCGGGACGGTCGTGGCGCTCGACCGGGTTTCGCTCTACGCGATCGAGGCGAATCTCGGCGTGCCCGGCGGGCGCAACCTCGCGACGTCTTTGGGACGGGGACGCGCGATCATCGGGCTTGACAATGACGCGGTGTTTGCCGGGCCGCGCGTCGCCGCAAGCGCCGCCGCGCGCCTTGCCGCAGATTCGTCGCTCGCTGCCATCGGGTTTCGGATTCTCGCCGCCGACGGCGTATCGCTGGATGCGACAAGCTGGGGCTATCCGAAAATTTTACTCCCCCGCGCGGAGGCGGTCTTCGCGGCAAAAACCTTCGTCGGCTGCGGCCACGCGCTGTCGCGGCACTGCTTCGAAACACTCGACGGCTATGACGCGTCGTTGTTTTTCTGCTGGGAAGAATATGAATTCTCGCGCCGTGCAATCGGCGCCGGCTGGCGCATCGAACATCACGGCGATCTCGCGGTGATCCATGCTGTCTCGCCCGAGGCGCGGGTGGAATGGCACGGCGAACGCTGGCGCTATTTCGTGCGCAACCGGCTGCTGATCGCCCATGACCGGCGCGGCGTGATCGGCATGATTCCGCGCACTTGCCTCTATCTCGCGCGCGGACTGCGTGCCGGGCGATTGACGGCGACGATCGCGGCCATCGCGGAAGCCGTGCGCCTTGCCCGCACGCGCCGGCGAGACGGCAACTTGAAGGTTAGCGCCGATGCCAGCGGGGCGGCCATGCCGGTACCCACGGTCGCGCACCCTGCACTATCCGGTCGGTGCTCACCGCGATTCGCGCCCCCCTGAACCGCAACGCGATCGCGCCGTCGCGCCACACGCCGAACCGATCGACGATCACGCGCCCCGGTTTGCGGCATGCGCCGCGCAGCGGGCGCGGCGACACCACGACCCGCGCATCGCCGCAGCCGTCCCGCGCCGCCGCGCGATCAGCGAGATACAGCACGCGGCCATGATCGAAACCACAACGCCCGTTATCGCAAACCGCGCGGGCACGACCCGCGCGTACCCGCTCACCGGCCCAGACCGGCCGCCATTGGCTCAGGGTGAAATGGTCCACCCGCCCCGCCTCGACGATGCGCACCACGCCGCCAACACGTACACCGATCAGATTGGCTTTCGGCGAGACCAGCACATCCGGCGATCGGGTCAGCGCTGCTGCGATCAACCCGGCCGCGATCGACACCAATCCCACAAAACGCAGCCGCGACCGCAGCAATCCGAGCGCCGCCAACCCGAGCGCGATGAGAGCGACAGCCATGCCGGGAATCGGGCGGATCTCGATCAGCGCGTGCGGCAGGCCATCGACGAAGCGGGCAACGTCCAGAATGAGGCCAATGCTCCAGCCCATCGGCACCAGAGCGATCCGTTCCAGATGAAACGGCATCAGCACCAGCGCGGCCATGCCGAGCGGCAGCACGATCAGCGCGGTCAGCGGCACCGCGGCGAGGTTGGCGAGCACGTAATACGGCTCGATCTGCTGGAAATGATAGGCGGCAAACGGCATCGAGGCACCGCCCGCGAGCAGCGAGGTGAAGCCGAGTGCCGCGACATGGCGCAGCAACCGCGCGTGCCATGTGTCACCGCCGACCGAAAATCGCCGTCCCACCGCCTCGTAGCCGGCGATCAAGGCGAGCACGGCGGAAAAACTCATCTGAAAACTCGGCCCCGGCACCGCATCCGGCTCGATCAGCATCAGCGCCAGCGCCGCCAGCGCCAGCCCGCGCAGCGACAGAGCACGCCGCCCGGCGATGATGCCGGCGAGCACCAGCACCGCCATCGCCAGGCTGCGCAGGATCGGTACGTGAAAACCCGTCAGTGCCGCATAGATCACGCCGCCCAGAAACGCCACGATCGAGGCGATGATCTTCGCCGGCACGCGCAGGAGCAGAAATTCGGAAAACCCAACAAGAAAGCGCGTCAATGCGAACAGCGTCGCCATCACGATGCCGATATGCAGACCGGCCACGGCGAGCAGATGCGCGAGCCCTGCGGTGACGAAATCCTGCCGTTCGGCGGGTGGAATGCTCTGCTCAAAACCGGTGAGCAGGGTCGCCGCGACCGAACCGGTTTCGATCGGCAAATCCGCCAGCACGCGCGCCGCGATCACCTCGCGCAAACGCCGCAGCGCGCCGCGCCAGCCGGGTGCCGCACGGGCCGTAACGTCGAGCTTCGAGAGCGCAAATCCCACCGCGCCCAGCCCGGCGAAATACTGGTCGCGCCCGAAATTCCAGCCGCCCGGATAAGCGGGGCGCGACGGGGCAAACAGCAGCGCACGCACCCGAATTGTGTCGCCCGATTCGACCGGCGTGGCATCGCCGCGATGCAGCTTCACCCGAACCGCCCTTGCCTGCGGAACGCCGCCATTCAGGGTCGGATGGGCGATGCGGATGCGCCGCCCGGTCGGCAACAGATCGACCGAGGCGACGCGGCCGGCGATCGTCACCGCGTGATACGGCACGTTCATCAGCGGCGGAAGCGATGCCGCCCGCCATTGAGCACGGCCGAAACCGATCGTCGCGGCCAGGAACAGCGCCGCGACGGCTCGCGGCACCCTCCAGCGCCAGGCGATGGCGAAACAGGTGAATGCGGCGATAACGACGCCGATCGTCAGGGTATGAGACGGTTCGCGCGTCAGATCGAAATAAATGAGAATCCCGGCGCCCATCGCCACCGGCAGGAACAGGAACAGCCTTCCGCGCTCCGCGCCGAGCAGCGCGTGCCAGCTCGCCGCCAGGCGTTCGGCGAAGGGCGCCGCGCGAAACGTGACAATCGGGCCTGCATCCACGAGAAACCTCAACCTGTGATTGCAACACCCTACTCGCCCGCAACACAACGGCAAAGCGAAAACTAGTACCCCGAGTCGCTCATAGTGCGGGGTATAGCCGCTTCAGTTTGATGCGGGCGTTTGCGGTGGTGAAGTGCCAGTTGGCCTTGACGTGATCCCTATTGCGGGTGCGCTCCCATGCGGCG
>NZ_JAKGBZ010000088.1:2500-6232 GCF_021556475.1 Acidiphilium iwatense
CGGTTCGAACCCGTTCACCTCCATTTTTTGCTTGCGGTCGCGAAGCGAACGCAAGCGAAAAATCCCCCGGAGGGCGCGGGGATACCAGAGGCTCTCTTGGGCGCGAAGTCATTTGGCCGCGAAGCGAACGCAAGCAAAAAATCCCTCGGCGGGCACGGCAGGCTCGGAGCGAAAAACTGATGCGGAACAGAAATACGGCAGTTGCGAGACTGTCGTTGTGTGATCCTTCCGGGACGCGAAGGCGTTTTGGGTGGTTTGATCTTTGAGTGGTGAATCGGATTTGGTGCGTTTCTGGGCGCGTGTATTGGCGTTCCGTGGCGCGGCTGGTGGTTTTGTCGGGGTGAATGCCCTGATGGGACGATCGGGTTGCGGTGCGGGGCAAAAATCCGTCTGGATCATCCTGGGTGTCTGACCCGGATCATGGTGCGAGCCATGACCGAAGGATGATTTTGGGCGAGTGTTCAGGACGTGTGATGATTGCCGTGCATGGGCATTGTGATGGTGTCTGTGCATGGTGGGCCGCCGCGGTCATCGTGAGATGATTGTGGTGGTGAGTTGAGATCTCAAGTGAATGAAGGGCATTCAGTGGATGCCTTGGCACCAGGAGGCGATGAAGGACGTGGCACGCTGCGAAAAGCCACGGGGAGCCGCGAGCAGGCGTTGATCCGTGGACATCCGAATGGGGCAACCCACCCGCGAGGGTATCCGTATCTGAATTCATAGGATGCGGAGGCGAACCCGGGGAACTGAAACATCTCAGTACCCGGAGGAAAAGACATCAAACGAGATTCCGCTAGTAGTGGCGAGCGAACGCGGAGCAGGCCAGTGCCTTGCGATTGAGCAGCAGAACGGATTGGAAATTCCGGCCGGAGCGGGTGATAGCCCCGTATGCGAAGCGAGATCGTGAGGCCTTGAGTAGGGCGGGACACGTGAAATCCTGTCTGAACATGGGGGGACCACCCTCCAAGCCTAAATACTCCCTGGTGACCGATAGTGCACAAGTACCGTGAGGGAAAGGTGAAAAGCACCCCGACGAGGGGAGTGAAAGAGACCTGAAACCGGATGCCTACAAGCAGTCGGAGCCGCATCTGCGGTGACGGCGTACCTTTTGTATAATGGGTCAGCGAGTTTCTGTTTGCAGCGAGCTTAAGCCGCTAGGCGTAGGCGCAGCGAAAGCGAGTCTGAATAGGGCGCATAGTTGCAGGCAGAAGACCCGAAACCGAGTGATCTAGCCATGGCCAGGCTGAAGGTGCGGTAACACGCACTGGAGGGCCGAACCCACGCCTGTTGAAAAAGTCGGGGATGAGCTGTGGCTAGGGGTGAAAGGCCAATCAAACTCGGAGATAGCTGGTTCTCCGCGAAATCTATTGAGGTAGATCGTCGTATGTATGCCTTCGGGGGTAGAGCACTGGATGGGCTAGGGGGACCCAAAGTCTTACCAAACCTAACCAAACTCCGAATACCGAAGTGTCTTATGCGGCAGACAGACGGTGGGTGCTAAGGTCCATCGTCGAGAGGGAAACAGCCCAGACCACCAGCTAAGGTCCCCAAATTGTGGCTAAGTGGGAAAGGATGTGGGAATTCCATAACAACCAGGAGGTTGGCTTAGAAGCAGCCATCCTTTAAAGAAAGCGTAATAGCTCACTGGTCTAATAGAAATCCTGCGCCGAAAATGTAACGGGGCTAAAGCCACATACCGAAGCTGTGGGTGCATGATCTCGTCAGGGTTCATGCGCGGTAGCGGAGCGTTCCGTAGGCCTGTGAAGGGAGATGGGGTGATCCCTCCTGGAGGTATCGGAAGTGCGAATGCTGACATGAGTAGCGACAAACAGAGTGAGAAACTCTGTCGCCGAAAGTCCAAGGGTTCCTGCGCAAGGTTAATCCGCGCAGGGTGAGCCGGCCCCTAAGGCGAGGGCGAAAGCCGTAGTCGATGGGAAGGGGGTGAATATTCCTCCGCCTGCTGGAAGTGACGAATGCGAGATGTTGTTCGGCCTTATCGGATTGGCCGGGCTTTTTGAGCATTCCGGGAAATAGCTCCAGCGTATAGACCGTACCCTAAACCGACACAGGTGGACTGGTAGAGCATACCAAGGCGCTTGAGAGAACGATGTTGAAGGAACTAGGCAAATTACTCGCGTAACTTCGGGATAAGCGAGACCCGTATGTGGGCAACCATGTGCGGGTGGCACAAAAGAGGGGGTAGCGACTGTTTAGTAAAAACACAGGGCTCTGCGAAGTCGAGAGACGACGTATAGGGTCTGACGCCTGCCCGGTGCCGGAAGGTTAAGAGGAGGAGTGCAAGCTCTGAATTGAAGCCCCGGTAAACGGCGGCCGTAACTATAACGGTCCTAAGGTAGCGAAATTCCTTGTCGGGTAAGTTCCGACCTGCACGAATGGCGTAACGACTTCCCCACTGTCTCCAGCATCGGCTCAGCGAAATTGAATTCCCCGTGAAGATGCGGGGTACCCGCGGTCAGACGGAAAGACCCTATGAACCTTTACTGCAACTTTGCAGTGGCATCAGAAGAGTGCTGTGTAGGATAGGCGGGAGGCATCGAAGCATGGGCGCTAGCTTGTGTGGAGCCACCCTTGAAATACCGCCCTGCGCGCTTTTGATGTCTAACCGCGGCCGGTTATCCCGGCCCGGGACCCTGCATGGTGGGCAGTTTGACTGGGGCGGTCGCCTCCTAAAAAGTAACGGAGGCGCGCGATGGTGGGCTCAAGCCGGTCGGACATCGGCTGCTGAGTGCAATGGCATAAGCCCGCCTGACTGCGAGAGCGACAGCTCGAGCAGAGACGAAAGTCGGCCATAGTGATCCGGTGGTTCCACGTGGAAGGGCCATCGCTCAACGGATAAAAGGTACTCTAGGGATAACAGGCTGATCTCCCCCAAGAGTCCACATCGACGGGGAGGTTTGGCACCTCGATGTCGGCTCATCACATCCTGGGGCTGGAGCAGGTCCCAAGGGTTCGGCTGTTCGCCGATTAAAGTGGTACGTGAGCTGGGTTTAGAACGTCGTGAGACAGTTCGGTCCCTATCTGCCGTGGGTGTTGGAGACTTGAGAGGAGCTGTCCCTAGTACGAGAGGACCGGGATGGACATACCTCTGGTGGACCGGTTGTCGCGCCAGCGGCACCGCCGGGTAGCTAAGTATGGACGGGATAACCGCTGAAAGCATCTAAGCGGGAAACCCACCTCGAAAATAGGTCTCCCCGAGGGTCGTGATAGACCATCACGTCGATAGGCCGGGTGTGGACGTGCGGTAACGCACGCAGCTAACCGGTACTAATCACCCGATAGAACTTGAGATCAACTACAACCCACCCCCACCATGCATAGACATCCTCTATGTCTCGGTAATCACACATACGCACCAAATCCATCACCAGTCATCGATCCCGATCGATAGGCTGGACGACCTGGTGGCCATCGCGGGGAGCCCGCACCCGATCCCATCCCGAACTCGGCCGTGAAAACCCCCAGCGCCCATGGTACTGTGTCTCAAGACACGGGAGAGTAGGTCGCCGCCAGGTCCTCCAACCTATCCAACCAATCTTCCGGCGCCAAGAAAACCAATCAGCCGGAGACCAGCCACCAAAACCACCGCGGGGTGGAGCAGCCCGGTAGCTCGTCAGGCTCATAACCTGAAGGTCGCACGTTCAAATCGTGCCCCCGCAACCAAGTTTATCAAACCAAATCAATGCATTGAAGCCGCCGCAAGGCGGCTTTTTG
>NZ_JAKGBZ010000089.1 GCF_021556475.1 Acidiphilium iwatense
CCAGCACCATCCGCACCGCGCGTTCGCGGACCTCAGGTGAATATCTGTTCGATGTCTTCCGCTTTTCCATTGCTCCATCCTACTCAAGAGTTGGAGCCTCCAGGATTCCCGGCGCGGTTCACCGCCTTCGTGGACCGTTATTTTGAGCACCCACGGTCCCAGCATGTGGAAAAACATGCCCGACACAATGAACACGCCGGCCGTCTTCTCAATCCGCGGCGACGACTGCATGCCATGGGCAAAACCGTGCTTCAGCCCGTGGCGCATTCCGGCAAAAAGCGTGAGGGTGGCATCGGTCAAGCGTTTCGTCGGATCGTGGCCGTCATAGACGGCGAAGCGCAGATCAAAGTACTTCTGGTACGGGATCGGTGTCGGCAGAGCCAGGAGCTTGACCAGGAACAGATGGTTGGTCGTGTAGGCTTGCCGCGTCGGCTCGAAATGGGCTGGCCCCTCCGCCATCGGCATCGGCATTTTCATGCTGCCGGACTGCGCGAAGGCTGGTCCGGCAGACACAGCGAGGATGCCTGCTACGATGAAATAAGGAGTGCGACTCACGTTCGTTCTCCTTGCCTGCGGATTTTGACCAAAAATTTTCAAGACAGAGATTGGCCAACCGGCCTATCTGATAGGAATATAATTCCAAAATACATGCCGTGGAAACAATTTCCGGTGATAAATGGGGTTTCATTTGAGCCAAAAAGATTGCTGCTTGCTCGAACGCTGCGCTGACTTGGCGAGGGGAGGTTCCGATGCCACTTCGGTCGCCGCGGTGGCGCCGAGTTTGGTTCTGTCGATAGGGGACACCCATTGGGCCAGATGATCTGGATCGTATGAAACGCTCCGCCGGTACGAATCAGGGTGCCGTATTCGGCGCCGAGTTCCCAACCATCCAGGGGATAGCAACCCGATCAGAGTACCAGCGCCGCAATCCCGTTGCCGCTGGAGAAGCCTGGTATGGCATCAACAGTTAATTCGGGCATTTTTACGATAAATTGGGATAATTTTTACGATCAATTTGGCACACAAATCCCACCACTGCGGGTGATTGCCTAAAAATTCCGGTCAATTAGGAAACGCGACAGAGGGCGTAAATCCCGACAGATCCGAAAATCGCAGAAGATATATTATGGAAAAAATACGCCGTGATCAGTCGCTGCCACGCCAGTCGTCGCGCACGGTCTGGCCGTCGACCTCCCAGTGATTGTCGTCCCGATAGTCGCTCGGCCAGTAATCGCCTTGGATGCCGGTTTCGGCCAAGGATTCACTTCGTCTTGGGATCAGGTCTTTCACGGCGATGCCGAAAATCATTCGATGAGTCACGGCCTATTCCTCTGCAATCCATTTGGTTACAGATAGAGACCGGAACCGTGGCGAAAAACCGGCCAATCGCCGCTTCCTTTGCGGCGCTGCATTGCGCCTATGGAGGAGATTGCGTCACCCTTCAGATAGTTGATCTTGAAAAGGCAGAGGCTGGGACTCGAAAACCTGGCGCACAAATTCTTGCAGATCCCCCACATCGCCCGCCTTTAATTTCGGATCACGAACGCACCCGCCCGCATCACCGGTTCGGCAGTGCCCGACGCCGCAATGCCGTCGACATCGATCTGCGCCGAACCAATCATCCAATCGACATGGATCATACTTTCATTGGCACCCTGCGCGGCGTCGCATCCGCCCTTCATGTTCAGCGCCAGCGCCTGACCGAGCGCGATATGGCTCGCGGCGTTCTCGTCGAACAGCGTGTTGCGGAAAATCAGCCCCGCGCGTGACACCGGCGATGCATCCGGCACCAGCGCCACCTCGCCGAGCCGCGACGCCCCTTCGTCGGTGTCGATCAGCGACTTGAACACATCTTCGCCCTTGCTTGCATGGACCTCCACGATGCGTCCGGCCTCGAATCGTACCGAAATCCCCTCGATCAGCACGCCGCCATACACCAGCGGCTTTGTTGCGGAAACAATGCCTTCCACATTGTTTTTGTGAGGCATGCTGAACACTTCCTCGGTCGGCATGTTGGGCAGGCACACCACGCCGTTGCACGCCTCGATCGCGCCACCAGCCCAAAGGTGATTCTCGGCGAGACCGACGCGCAAATCCGTTCCCGGCCCACGAAAATGCAGGGCCGCGAAGCGTTTGTTGTTCAGAATACCACACCGATCGAGCAATGACGCAGCATGGTCGCGCCATGCCTCGATCGGATCCGGCAGATCGACCCGCGTGACCGCGAAAATCGCATCCCATAATTTTGCCACCGCCTCGCCCTCGGCGATGTCAGGAAAAATCGCCCGCGCCCACGCGGGCGTCGCGAACGACAGAATCGACCAGTTGGTCGCAAAGCCGGAAAGCAGGTTGCGCACCGGCTTCATCGCCGCCGCCGCCGCGCGCTGCGCCCGGCCGATCCGCGCCGGATCGCAATCGGCAAGCAGCATCGGGTCCGAACCCACCACGGTCAGCATGGCGGCGCCGTTGCCGATCGCCTTCGCCATCGCCTCGCCCATCCAGGCCGGCGCGAAATCGAAGCTCTCATCCCCGGCATGCAGATAGCGCGCGCGCTGGGTCGCATCATCGGCAAAAAACGGCACGACCAGAGTTGCCCCGGCACGATAGGCGTGCTCGGCGATGCGCCGGACCAGCTCCTGCGCCTCGATCGGCGCATTGACGATGAGTTCCTGGCCCTTCTGCACATTGACGCCGATTTTCACTGCGATTTCCGCGAGTCGGCCAAGTTTTTTGTCTCTCGTCATGTCGCCTCCCCCTCGATGATCAGCCCGTCATACCCCGGCTCGATTCCGTCCGGCAGGGTGCCGCACAACGACGCATAATCCAGATCCGGCCCCATATGGGTGAGTATGGTGCGGCGCGGCCGGAGCGTTTCGGCCCATGCGAGCACCTGATCCAGATTGGCATGGGTCGGGTGCGGCGGCCCCTTGGTGAAACAATCGACGATCCAGGTATCGACCCCTTCGAGCAGAGCGAATTGATCCGCATCGAAGCGCATCACGTCGGGGCAATAGGCGACGCCGCCGATGCGGAGGCCGAGCGTTCGGGCAAACCCATGGTCCTGACCGATGATCGTCACCGGGAGGCCGCAAATCATATGGGTTTCGCCGGGGGCTACCCCATGCGTCTCGATCACCGGACGGAAGAATCCCGGCGGCTGCCAGGGCTTGAACGCATAATCGAAGCGCCGGCGTAGCTCGTCCCAGGTCTGCGCGTCGCTATAGGCTGGAATCGGGCCGTTCGCGATTCGGTTGAGAATGCGCACCTCGTCCAGCCCGGCGATGTGATCGGCATGGGCATGGGTGAATATGACGGCGTCGATCCGCCCGATCCGATTGTCGGTAAGCTGAAGGCGAAGCTCCGGCGCGGTGTCGACCAGGATGCGCCCCCCATCGCTTTCGATCAAGATGCTGGCGCGGGTCCGGCGATTACGCGGCTCGCCGGGATCGCAGATGCCCCATTCCCCGGCGCCGTCCGCGCCGCCGATCTGTGGCAACCCGGCCGAACCGCCGGTGCCGAGCAGGATGGTGCGGAACCTCATGCGGCCTTGGCGAACAAGCGGCGGAAATTCGCGGTGGTCAGTTCGGCCAGCACTGCCTCGCTCACCCCCTTCACCTCGGCGAGACGCTTCGCCGTATGCACGATGTGCGCCGGTTCGTTGCGTTTGCCGCGATACGGTACCGGCGCGAGATAGGGCGAATCGGTCTCGACCAGAAGCCGGTCCCCCGGAATGTCCCGCGCGATCTCGCGCAGTTCGGTCGATTTCGGGAAGGTCAGGATACCGGAGAACGACACGTAGCCGCCCAATGCCAGCGCACGCTCCGCCAACCGCCGTCCCGACGAAAAACAATGGAGCAGAAATGCGAATTTTTGTTCCGCATATTCGGCTTCGAGAATCGAGGCGATATCGTCATCCGCGTCGCGCGCGTGAATCGCGAGCGGCAGCCTGGCCATCTGGGCCGCCCGGATATGGGCGCGGAAATTCTCGGCCTGCACCTCGCGCGGCGCCCGATCGTAGAAATAATCGAGCCCCGATTCGCCGATGCCGATCACCTTGGGATGCACGGTCATCGCGGCGATCGTCTCGGGCGGCGGCACCGGCTCCTCCTCGCCCGCATGATGCGGATGCACCCCAACACAGGCCCAGATTTTTGCTCCGGCCTCGGCCATCGCAATCGCGCCGCGAGATTGCGATAAAGTTGTCCCGATGGTGACCATCTCAGCCACCCCCGCGGCATGGGCGCGGGCGATCACCTCGGGCCGCTCCGCCTCAGTGAAATAATCCAGATGGCAGTGAGAATCGATCAGCATAGCCGGGTTCTAACCTAGGATGGGCGGTATCGAAACCATGCAGGCCGCTTGACCGACCGGGGCCGCTCTGTCCATCTCCGGCACACGCCACGGAGCGCATAGGCCACGGAGACTGCGATGACCAAACCTGTAATGCTGACGATCCTCGATGGGTTCGGCTGGCGCGAGGACCGGGCGGACAACGCCGTCGCGCTTGCGAAAACGCCGAATTTCGACCGGCTCTGGCAAACCGCGCCGCACGCCTTCCTGCGCGCCTGCGGCCGCGATGTCGGGCTGCCGGACGGGCAGATGGGCAATTCCGAGGTCGGCCACACCAATATCGGCGCCGGGCGCGTGGTCATGCAGGAACTACCCCGGATCGACGCCGCAATCGAGGATGGCTCGCTCGACGGCAATGCCGATCTACGGCGTTTCGTCGCAGCGCTGAAAAAATCCGGCGGAGCGTGCCAGTTGGTCGGCCTGGTCTCGCCTGGCGGGGTTCACGCGCATCAGCGCCATATCGCGGCTCTGGCCCGCATGGTCGCCGATGCCGGCGTGCCGGTATTCGTCCACGCGATCACCGATGGCCGCGACACCCCGCCGCAAAGCGGTGCCGATTGCCTCGCTGATCTGATCGAAGCCCTGCCTAAAGGTGCCGCGATTGCCACACTCATCGGCCGCTATTACGCAATGGATCGCGATAAACGCTGGGACCGGGTGCAACAGGCCTATGATCTGTTCGTCGATGACAAAGGCGCCAGGGCGGACGATCCGGTCGCTGCCCTGCGCGCGAGCTACGACGACGGCATTACCGACGAATTCGTCAAGGCCCTGACAATCGACGATTTCCCCGGCATGAAGGACGGTGACGGTCTGCTCTGCGCCAATTTCCGCGCCGATCGGGTGCGGGAAATCCTGGCCGCCCTGCTCGATCCGGGATTCGACGGATTTCAGCGCAACCGGGTGGTGCGTTTCGCGGCGGCTCTCGGCATGGTTCCCTATTCCGACGATCTCGACAAATTCATGCACTGCCTGTTCCCGCCCGAACCGATGGAACACCTGCTCGGTGAAGTCGTGGCCGCCGCCGGCAAGCGGCAATTGCGCGCCGCCGAGACCGAAAAATACCCGCACGTCACCTATTTCCTGAACGGCGGCCGCGAAACGCCGTTCGAGGGCGAGGAGCGGATCATGGTGCCCTCGCCCAAGGTCGCGACCTATGATCTGCAACCCGAAATGTCGGCGCCCGAACTGACCGAGCGGGTGGTCGCGGCGATCGACGGCGGCACCTTCGATCTGCTCGTGCTGAATTACGCCAATCCCGACATGGTGGGCCATACCGGCGTGCTCGATGCCGCGATCAAGGCGGTCGAGACCGTCGATGCCGGGCTCGGCCGGATCGCCGCCGCGATCGAGGCCAAGGATGGTGCGATGATCGTCACCGCCGATCACGGCAATTGCGAATTGATGCGCGACCCGGAAACCGGCGGTCCGCACACCGCCCACACGCTTAACAAGGTGCCCATGCTACTGGTGGGTGCCCCGAACGGCACAAAATTGCGCGACGGCCGCCTCGCCGACTTGGCGCCCACGCTGCTCGCCCTGCTCGGTATCGAGCAGCCCGCCGCGATGACCGGCAAAAACCTGATGGAGGACGATGCGCGATAGAACCAGAGCCGGCCTAGTGTCCCGATTCGGACGTTCGTTGTGGTTCAAACCAGCGCCTTACGAAGGTCCGAATCGAAAGGACACTAGTACCCCGAGTCGCTCATAGTGCGGGGTATAGCCGCTTCAGTTTGATGCGGGCGTTTGCGGTGGTGAAGTGCCAGTTGGCCTTGACGTGATCCCTATTGCGGGTGCGCTCCCATGCG
>NZ_JAKGBZ010000009.1 GCF_021556475.1 Acidiphilium iwatense
CGTCTATTCGACCGGCGGCCGTCGCCCCCCGCGCGGGGGCGTGGATCGAAACACTTTGTGGCTTTCAAAGCATCCCATGATCGCCAAGTCGCCCCCCCGCGCGGGGGCGTGGATCGAAACACTTTGTGGCTTTCAAAGCATCCCATGATCGCCAAGTCGCCCCCCCGCGCGGGGGCGTGGATCGAAACTCCGCCGCGAGCGACACCCATGCACCGGAGGCCGCGTCGCCCCCCGCGCGGGGGCGTGGATCGAAACTTGCGGATGATGACGACGGCACGCGGACCATAGGTCGCCCCCCGCGCGGGGGCGTGGATCGAAACCGCGTGGGTAATTGATTCGGCGCGGATAAGCGGTGTCGCCCCCCGCGCGGGGGCGTGGATCGAAACATGACATGGCTCGGCGCCATCATCATCATCGGGTGTCGCCCCCCGCGCGGGGGCGTGGATCGAAACGAGAGCTCGCCGCCGTATTGCGCGGCACCCGCGAGTCGCCCCCCGCGCGGGGGCGTGGATCGAAACAGCGCATCCTGATAGGCGAGTGACTGATACGAACGTCGCCCCCCGCGCGGGGGCGTGGATCGAAACCGATCGACGCGGCGCGTTCGAGGTAGGGCGCGGGTCGCCCCCCGCGCGGGGGCGTGGATCGAAACATCGTGGCATCATTGATATGCGGCGCGAAATCGAGTCGCCCCCCGCGCGGGGGCGTGGATCGAAACAGTCTATCGAGGTCAGAAACGTCCATCACGCCAGTCGCCCCCCGCGCGGGGGCGTGGATCGAAACGCCTATAACATCTATACGCAGCCGGCCGACACGAGTCGCCCCCCGCGCGGGGGCGTGGATCGAAACTTGTGATGATCGGAATCCTGTTCTCCGCTAACAAGTCGCCCCCCGCGCGGGGGCGTGGATCGAAACTGATACATGATAACCTTGAGTTCGGCCAGCTGACGTCGCCCCCCGCGCGGGGGCGTGGATCGAAACCAGAACTAGGAGCGCATGACATGTCCAGCACGAACGTCGCCCCCCGCGCGGGGGCGTGGATCGAAACCAGAGCGCCGACTTGTCGCGATAGCTGCCCAGAGTCGCCCCCCGCGCGGGGGCGTGGATCGAAACCATGGACGCGGCGAGATTCGATGGGACCAGTGACGTCGCCCCCCGCGCGGGGGCGTGGATCGAAACATCGAGTTCGTCATTATCGCGCAATTTCGGCTGGTCGCCCCCCGCGCGGGGGCGTGGATCGAAACCTCCTCATAATGCCAGTCCTTTGGCACGGTCGCGTCGCCCCCCGCGCGGGGGCGTGGATCGAAACAACATAACAAAAGCGGCCGCGCGCGGCCGTAAAAAGAAGAAGAGCGGGCCTTCAGGCCCGAAAAGGCCGCGCCGTCGTCGCGCTTCAGCGCGACTCTGAAGGGACGGCGGCGGCAGGTTCCCACCCCGGCAGCCCCTGAAGAATACGATCGGCATTTTTGACCGGGTTCACATGGCCGTAGTGCTTTTCAATCATCTGTACGGAAGTGCCCATCTGCTTTGCCAAGAAATAAACGTCCACGCCCTCGGTAAGGCGGAACGTCGCATAGGTATGCCGGAAGCAATACGTGCTTCTACGACTGCCCGACGAACTCATGAGCAATCCCGAATCGGTCAGCAAACCCTCCACGAGCGAGTGGTAGAGCGTGGCGGCAGGGCCCCCGGCCTCGTTAGTAAAGACGCAATCGGTAGGCTCTTTGGCCTTGGTGATCGCCCGGATGCGGTCCAGGTATGTCGCGACATTGGACGCCGCGACAAGATGCCGGTGCTTGCCCTTCCCCCGGACGTTCAGCCGCACAAACGGACGACCCTGCTTGTCGGTCTGCACTGAAACATCGCGCCATTGAAGATTCTTTGCCTCGGACGGCCGCATGCCGGTATTCGCCATGATGAGTACAAAATTATAGGCGACCGTGCGATACCAGCTATTCAAGCTGTTTCGCGCCTCCTTGACCCATCCTCGCGCAAACATATGGAGCTTGCGGTACTCGGCCGGCGCGAACTCCTCGCGTCGAGCCTTGCTCATGGGCAGCCTGTCTTGCGGAATTTGGCTCTCGCGGATGTAATGCTTGCGGGCGGCATACCCAAGGATGGAGCGAAAAGTCGCCATCTCATCCCGTATCGTGCCTTCGCTGACCATGCCCCCCGAACGGCCTTTGCCATTTTTCTGCCGCCAGATGGGGTAGGATGTCCAACGGTCCTTGCCGATCTGGCTGATCTGGACGGTGCCGACGTAGCGGTTGAGCTGCGAGCGGATATGGGAGTCCAGCACCCGCCAGCGGTGGCGGCTGATCTGCCTGGCCTCCGCACGTTCCTTCTGAAAGGCGGAAAACTCCTGCGCCACCTGGCTGAACAGCTTATTGAAAACCGGGATGTCATGCTTGACCGAGAATCGCACCTCGGCGTCCTGGTCAAAGGCCTTATCCCGTGCCGCGTTTATATCTGAGGTCTTCAGCGAGAACGTCTTATAGCGGTCCGCGTTCGGCAGCTTGATGCGGCAGTACCAGTTCCGATGCTTCACGTCCGCACGGCGGAAAATGATCAGCCCGGTTTTTAGCGTCTGAGTATCGACCAGAAAGGACATGATGTCTCCTTTTCTGTGCAGATTCTGTGCAGATGGGGCGCGTAACCCCTTGATCTTCGATACCTGTGTAGGCCCTGTGCAGACGTTTTTAAAGTGAAAAAACGTTAAAAATCAATATCTTATTTTAGTATAGTCATCACGTAGACGTATTGATAGCTGGGCATTAAAAAATATCCTGTCGGGCGATTGGGCTGGCCGGACGTATAGGAACACCGCCGCGCCGGAGCAACCGAGCGGGAATCCTCGCATCCATGCTTGGATCGGGGAATCGTCCTGGCTGGTTGGAAGCGAACCATGGACGACGGCAAGCCCGCCGGGGCAAAAACGCCATCCGCGAATGCGGCAGGAACCGGAGGCGCGGGCGCGTCAGGCCGAAATCGGCCGCGCCCTCGAAGCGATCAGGGCGTTGCGCCGCCGCGCCGGAACCATGACGACCGACGAACCGCTCGCCGCCAAACACGAGGGACGTTCAGGCTGATTTCGATCAGCTCCGATCCGTCTCGCGCGAGCACGGCTCTGGCCGATGGCATCTTGGCCTGCCCCGAAGCCGTCATCGCGCGGAGCAAAGCGACAAAGCGATCCATCCATGAACTCCATGGCATGAACTCCATAGATGGCTATCGTTGGCTAAATCACCCCGAGCAGCCACAGAATCAGCAGAATGATGATGATCGTGCCTAAACCGCCACCCCAATACATTGGGTCTCTCCAAATTGTGGGATCACGGATATGGGAGCGGCGCACGGCATAAGCAGGACCGGGTTCATTGAAACCGCGTCACCGGCCGGTAACACCCCGCAACCGGCCGCACACTCACATCACATTCACGTGATAGATCTCGAAACAAAGACATAATAGCTGCCATTTACTTCGGCACCGCACAACGGCTTTGCGCAATTTTATTTCGCGTCGACCCGCTCGCCGCCATCACCATAACACCATGCGCGGCTCTGTCCTGAAGCATTGGAAAATCCAGCCCGGATCGATCCAATCTCCGGCCAGATTGTTGATTTTACTCGCAAATCCTCATCCATCGGCACATACTTGAGTCCAACGGAACACGCCGCCGGGCGTTGGAACAGGACGAACGCGCCGGGGCTCCGGCGCAGGGGAACGTAACTGAATGAAGACCGCCGAACTCGCTCGCGACGCGCGCTATACCGCAACCGGGGGGCGCATGATCCTCACCGGCACCCAGGCGCTGATCCGCCTGCTGCTCACCCAGCGCCGGCGCGACCGCAATTCCGGCTTCAACACCGCCGGCTTTCTCTCGGGCTATCGCGGCTCGCCGCTCGGCGGGCTCGACATCCAGGCGTTCGCCGCCGCCAAAGCTCTCGAAGCCGAAAATATCGTCTTCAAACCCGGCCTCAACGAAGACCTCGCGATGACCGCCATCTGGGGCAGCCAGATGACCCCGCTGTTCCCCGGCGCGAAAAACGACGGCGTCTTCGCCATGTGGTACGGCAAGGGCCCCGGCGTCGATCGCTCGGGCGACGCGATGAAACACGCCAACTACGCCGGCACCACGCGCCTTGGAGGCGTTCTCGTCGTCACCGGCGACGATCATGCGGCGAAATCCTCCTCCATCGCCAACCAGAGCGAGCAGGCGCTGATCGCCGCCGGGGTTCCGGTGTTCGCCCCCAGCTCGATCGCCGACATTCTCGAACTCGGCCTTTACGGCTGGGCCGCCTCGCGCCATTCCGGCCTCTATATCGGCTTCAAGACGGTCGAGGAGATCATCGACTGCACCGCCTCGATCGCCACCGACCCCGAAGCCCTGTCCATCGTCATGCCGGATATCGATTCATCCCTCGTCGCCATGCGGCTGCACGAAAAAATCCTCGACCAGGAAGCCCGCGTGCTGCGCGTCCGTTATCCGGCCCTGCTCGATTTCGTGCGCGCCAATCCGATCAACAGGATCATCGACGCCGCACCCGGTGCGCGGATCGGCATCGTCACCGCCGGCAAATCCTTCCTCGATGTCGAACAGGCGCGCGCCGACCTCGCGCTGGACGGCGCGCGCCTGCTCAAGCTCGGCATGACCTGGCCGCTCGAGCCCGAGATCATCCGCGACTTCGCGAACGGTCTCGATGAAATCGTCGTCGTCGAGGAAAAGCAGCCAATCGTCGAAAACCAGATCAAATCCATCCTCTACGGTACCGCCAACGCGCCGCGCGTTCTCGGCAAAACCGATGAGGCCGGCGCCACCCTGCTGAAACCGGAATCCGACCTCTCGGCCGCCGAAGTCACCCTGGCGCTCGGCGACCGCGTCGAGCGGATCATGCCGAGCGAAGCGCGAAGCAAGCTCCTCGCCAATCTGCGCGCCAACATTGCCGGCGCGAACACGCTCGATTTCGGCGCCCACCGCGTGCCGCATTTCTGCTCCGGCTGCCCGCACAGCACGTCCACCAAAGTGCCGGACGGCTCGCGCGCCATGGCCGGCATCGGCTGCCACTACATGGTCACCTGGATGGACCGCTCGACCGACGTGTTTTCCCACATGGGGGCCGAGGGTGTGGCCTGGATCGGCCAGTCGCCGTTCACCGAGGAAACCCATGTCTTCGCCAATCTCGGTGACGGCACCTACCACCATTCCGGCATCCTCGCGATCCGCGCCGCCGTCGCCGCCGGCGTCAACATCACCTACCGCATCCTGTTCAACGACGCCGTGGCAATGACCGGCGGCCAGCATATCGACGGCCCGCTCACGGTGCCGCAGATCACCCGCCAGCTCGCCGCCGAGGGCGTCGTCCGCATCGACATCGTCACCGACGAGCCGGAAAAATATCACGGCGTGACCGATCTCGCGCCGGGGGTGACGATCCATCACCGCCGCGACCTCGACGCGGTGCAGCGCAGTGTGCGCGAAACCCCAGGCGTCACCGCGCTGGTCTACGACCAGACCTGTGCGACCGAAAAACGCCGCCGCCGCAAACGCGGCACCATGGCCGACCCGGCGAAGCGCGCCTTCATCAACCAGCGCGTCTGCGAAGGCTGCGGCGATTGCTCGAAAACCTCGAACTGCGTCTCCGTCGTGCCGGTCGAAACCGAATTCGGCCGCAAGCGCTCGATCGACCAGTCCTCCTGCAACAAGGATTTCTCCTGCGTCGAGGGCTTCTGCCCCAGCTTCGTCACCGTCCATGGCGGCGGCCTGAAAAAACCCGAGGCCACGCTGCACGCCGCCCCCGCCAACCTGCCTGAACCCACACTCCCCGCGCTCGACCGCCCGTGGAACGTCGTCATCGCCGGCATCGGCGGCACCGGCGTCGTCACCATCGGCGCGCTGCTCGGCATGGCCGCGCATCTCGACGGCGTGGCCGTCTCGGTGCTCGACGTTCTCGGCCTCGCCCAGAAGGGCGGCGCGGTGGTCTCGCATGTCCGCTTCGGCGGCGCCGCCGGCACCGGCCAGGCGCTGCGGGTTCCGCAAGGCCGCGCCGATCTCCTGCTCGGCTGCGACGCGCTGGTCTCCGGCGAGCACGAAACCCTCGACTGCCTGGGCGAGGCCACAACCAGCGTGGTCAATCTGCACGAAACCATCACCGGCGAATTCACCCGCGACCCCGATTTCTCGCTGCCGATGCGCCGCCTGCGCCAGACCATCGCCAAACGGGTCGGCGAGCCCAACCTCGCCAGCATCGACGCCACCGGCCTCGCCACCGCGCTGATGGGCGACGCGATCGCAACCAATCTGTTCGTTCTTGGCTATGCCTGGCAACTCGGCAAAGTGCCGGTCGCCCGCCAATCCATCGAGGAGGGCATTCGCCTCAACAATCAGGCGGTCGCGCTCAACCTCGCCGCCTTCGCCTGGGGCCGCGCCGCCGCGATCGATACCGATCAGGTCATCGCCAAACTCCCCGCCCGCGCCAACACGCGGAAACCGGAAACCCCCGATCTTGACACCATGATCGCCAAATTCCGCGACGAACTGGTGGCCTATCAGAACGCCGCCTATGCCGGGCGCTACATGACCCTGCTCGCCGAGGTCCGCGCCGCCGAACAGAAACTTCGCACCGGCTCGGCCGCACTCACCGAAGCCGCCGCCCGCAATTTCTACAAGCTGATGGCCTATAAGGACGAATACGAGGTCGCCAGGCTCTATTCGGCACCCGAATTCCGCGACGGCCTCGCCGCCCAGTTCGCCGGCGACACCAAACTGCGTCTGCACCTCGCCCCGCCGCTGCTCGCCAAGCGCGATGCCCGCACCGGCCATCTGCAAAAGCGCGAATTCGGCCCCTGGATTCTCACCGCCTTCCGCGCGCTTGAAAAATTCAAGTTCCTGCGCGGCACCGCCCTCGATCCGTTCGGCTATACCGAGGAACGCCGCACCGAACGCGCGCTGATCGCCCGCTACGAGGCGTCGATCCGCGCCGCCCTCGCCGGTCTCGACGCAACCAACCTCGCCAAAGCCGTCGAACTCGCCGGCCTGCCCGCCCAGATCCGCGGCTTCGGCCATGTGAAGGAGGCCAATCTGCGCGCGGTGGCACCGCTCTGGCAGGCGCTCGACGATCTCTTCGCCGCGCCGCCCACCCAGGCGACCTCCGACCCTGACCATTTCGGAATCGCAGCGGAATAGGAGCGAATCCCCGTCATCGCGAACCGCGAAGCGGTGAAGCGATCCATCTCCGGGCGCCTTGTCGCCATCGGAGCCCGGAAACGCCACTTCCCCCTCGCAAAACCCTGGACTACCCTCCCCAAAAAGGGAGCGACACATGCCAGCGAGCTACGTCCAGGGCCTCAGCACTACCCCGCGCCTCGGCCTGACCATCGGCGCCGCCCTCGACCGCGCCGCGCGCGACCACGCCGGTCGCGACGCCCTGATCGTCCGCGCCCAGAACCTCCGCCTCACCTACGCCGAACTCAAAACCCGCGTCGATGCCTGCGCGGCCGGCCTGATCGCGCTCGGCCTCGAACCCGGCGACCGCATCGGCATCTTCTCGCCCAACAACGCCGAATGGGCGATATTGCAATTCGCCTCCGCCAAGGCCGGGCTGATCCTGGTCACCATCAACCCCGCCTACCGCATCTCGGAACTCGAATTCGTCCTGAACGAAGTCCAGTGCAAGGCCCTGGTGCTCGCCCGGCGCTTCAAATCCAGCGACTACATCGCGATGCTCGATCAACTGACACCGGAACAACTCCCGCATCTCGAACTGCGCGTCGCGATCGGCAACGATCCCGCACCCGCCGGCATGATCCGCTTCGCCGACATCGCCGAAGCGGCAACCCCCGACTCCCGCGCCCGGCTCGAAACCCTCAGCAGCACCCTGCAATTCGACGACCCGATCAACATCCAGTTCACCTCCGGCACCACCGGCGCGCCCAAGGGCGCGACGCTCTCGCACAACAACATCCTCAACAACGGCTATTTCGTCGGCGAGGCCTGCAAACTTCGCGTCGGCGACCGCATCGGCATCCCGGTGCCGCTGTATCACTGCTTCGGCATGGTGATGGGCAATCTCGCCGCGATCACCCATGGCGCCGCCATGATCTATCCCGCCGAGGGCTTCGACCCGCGCGCGACCCTCGAAGCCGTCGCCGCGGAGCGCTGCACCCATCTCTACGGTGTGCCCACCATGTTCATCGCCGAACTCGACCACCCCGATTTCGCATCCTTCGACCTCTCATCGCTGCGCGGCGGCATCATGGCCGGCACCACCTGCCCGATCGAGGTGATGCGCAAGGTCATCGAGCGGATGCACATGAATCAACTGACCATCTGTTATGGCATGACCGAAACCTCGCCGGTCAGCTTCCAGTCCGCCACCGACGACACGCCCGAACGCCGGGTCGCCACCGTGGGCCGCATCCATCCGCATCTCGAAGTCAAACTCATCGATACCGACGGTCGAATCGTCGAACGCGGCGAACGCGGCGAGATCTGCACGCGCGGCTATTCGGTCATGCTCGGCTATTGGGGCCAGGAGGCGAAAACCCGCGAGGCGATCGACGAAGCCGGCTGGATGCACACCGGCGATCTCGGCGTGATCGACAATGATGGCTATTGCACCATCGTCGGGCGCAGCAAGGACATCGTGATCCGCGGCGGCGAAAACATCTATCCGCGCGAGGTGGAAGAGTTCCTGTTCCGCCATCCGAAAATCGCCTCCGCCTCGGTCTTCGCCGTCCCCGATGCGAAATACGGCGAAGTCCCCTGCGCCTGGATCAAGCCCGCCGCCGGCGAAACCCTCACCGAAGCCGAAATCCTGCTGTTCTGCGACGGCCAGATCGCCCACTACAAAATCCCCCGCTACATCAAAATCGTCGATGAGTTCCCGATGACGGTGACCGGCAAGATCCAGAAATTCATCATGCGCGACACCATGATCGCGGAATTGGGCTTGAACAAGGGAGAAGTCGGATGAGCGATCTGGCGACCGCGCTGGAAACCGAGGTCATGGCCGCGCGCAAATCGGGCGATATTCCGGCCCTTCTCGCGGTGGCGCGCGCCGGATTTCGCCGCCCTGCGCGCCTATATGCAGCTCAAGCGGAAATCCCGCCCCTGCCCCCTCAGCAATGATCGCCGCGCAGCGCGACCGATCGAACCACCCGATCCCTCACGGCGAAACCGATCCTGCACGTATCGTAATAGGTCCGGCCCGGAACGTTCGGAGTAATCCCGCCGAGAGACGGTCGCTGATCCACGAAAAGCGGCCCGCCGGTATATCCCGGCACATAGGTTCGCCAGATCCGGTCATAAATGAAATAGGTGGTGTCCCCGGCTTCGATCTTTTGCTTCGGCGGACCGAGACCGGCGATCAGGGCCGATTCCGGCCGTCCGACATAGGCAGACATTTGTTTGGACAGATTCGGCCCAATCGCGCACCCCGCCAGCGCGAGAATCACCGGAAGCACCAGAACAGCCCGTTTATCGGCCCACGCCATAGCCGCCATACGTTGCATCGCTCCGCGATTCAACGTCAAGCCATATTGATAGCCATATTGATCTGGCCCCGCCCGGCGGGCAGTCAAGCGCGGAACGCCGATTCCCGCTCCTGGCGCTGCGACCAGTGCAGCCCGCCTTCGTTATAGGAACCGCCGCGAATCTCGAACAGATGGTCCCATACCGATTGATGGTCGAGCATCCGGTACTTGCCGCGATCGGGCACCGCCCCGATCGCCTCCATCAGCACCGGAGACCCGGTGACGTAGAAGATCGAACCCGCCATCCGCCGGCGAACATTGCGGACGGCGCCGTCGAGTGCTGCGCTGATGCAGGGATGATACGGACGCGCGCCGATGAAGCTGTTGATCAGAAATCCGTTCGGCTCCTGCAGGTTGTCCTTCGGAAAATGCTCGGTGACGACGAGATCGTCGAAAATCAGCCGGTCCAGGAACGGCATCAGCGGATGCAGCTTGAGGTCGACCCAGAAGCCGCCATCCATTTCGAGCAGGAACAGGCGGGCGATATCGGCCTGCATCGCCGGAAACCGGCAGGCGGTGATGGCGGCGCACACATCGGCGCGATCCTGCAGGCGAGCCAGCCTCGCGACCTCGCCGAGCCGCCAGAGCTTGTAACCGAAATTCGGATGCAGCAGCCGCCACGCCAGGCAATTCGCCGCGACATCGGCCGGGAGTGCCGCCGGTTCCCGGTCGCCCAAATCCTTCCCGGCACGCGCATTCGGGTCGATCCAGAGCTGATGGATCGACGGTGGGATCATCCAAAAAAATCCCAGAAATCGAGATTTTTCAATCTCATTTTCTGGAATTTAGATTTTACATCTATGTTTTCAACGTAAATGATTCAATTTTAATGCAACTCTAAATTTAGAGCGTGATCGGTTCAAGCCGATCACGCTCTACTCATATTTTGGCGAGCAAATTGGCCGGTTTTGATCGAACCCTATGGTTCAATCAAAACCTACCTTGCTCTAGAGATACGCGCTGCCGCTCAGTGCTGGGTGGTGACCAACTCCGACAGCGTGCTCACATCGCGCCCGGTGGCCGCGCGAATGCGGCGCATCAGCGCGTCGTAACGCGTCGGCGGCGCGATGCCGAGGCGGCGCCGCGCTTCGATCAGATCTTCGGTGAGCAAGGCTTCGAGATCCTCGCCGGGCAGCCAGGCGGCGGATTTGCCATGGCGATAGGCTTCGCGCACCGCCGCGATCGCACCCTCGCGCGGCAGCCCGGCGCGGCGCAGCATCTGCGTCGTGCGCAGCGCGCCGAGTGCCGCGATCACCGCGAAACTCCTGATCTTCTGCTGCGGATAGGAAAAGGCGAGAACGCACACCTCGCCGAGTTCGTCACGCCCATAGCCGGTAATGATGTGGCAAAGATCGTGCATGTCGCGCAGCCTGCGGGCGAACAGCTTGGCGCCGTCCTCGCGGTTGTTCAGACTATCCAGCGCGTCGCCGGAAATCGTTACCAGCCCTTCCGCGCTCAGCCCCTGCTCCTGCATGAAAGCGAGATATTCCCGCCCGACGCTGCCCTCCGGCAGGCGGGACAGTGCCGCATGATCGGACAAGGCGGTGAGCAGATGGCGCTGCTCGGCGATCGCCCGCGCCCCCACCGGGGAGGCGCGGAACCGCTGATAGGGTGCCACGCCGGATTTGCCGCGCAGCGCATCGGTCAGGCGGAACACCTGCCGCGTGTCCTGCGGATCGCGCAGCAGCCGGTACAGCGCGAGCGCCGCGTCGAACGGGCGGATTCGCGGCGATTTCGGTCTGACGGATGCGGTGATGTCGGACATTGCCGGTCCCCTGATTTCCTGATTAATTGTTGACAGAAATGTTCGTTAAAGTCAATCTCAAAACCATGGGCGCGCGGCGCCGCCCCTGACGTCCAGGCACCAAAAACGGAGAAACCATGTCCGAATCCCTGTTTTCCCAAGCCGAAACCGCGCTGCTGAACACCGTGGTCGGCGCCGGAACCGCCCTGTCCGATGCGTTCGCCTTGCCGCCGGGCACGCTGCCCTTCCTGCCGACCGGAACCTTCGCCGCGATCTCCTCCGGCATCGACACGCTGGACAATCTCGCCAATGCGACCGGCCTTACCACCCTCGCCAGCGACCTGCTCGGCGCGCCGGAGAGCCTGATTAATGGCACGGCAATCGGGGGCACCACTCTCGGGATTCCGCAATCGATGGGCTTCGTCGCCGGCGCGGAACCAGCCATCGTGCCCATCGAACCCTCCGCGGCCACGCCGACGGTCGCGCAATTTCTCGATGCCGCCAACGCGGAATACACGCTCGGCGGCACGCCGCCCGGCATGCGCCCGTTCCTGGTCGATGGACGGCAGCTCGGCATCACCAACGAAATCACCGGCCTGTCCGCGAAAGTCTGGGTGACCGACCAGAATCAGATCATCATCGCCTATCAGGGCACCACCGGCGGCGACAATCTCCTGGTCAACCCGCTGATCGCCCTCACCCAGGTCGCTACCGACGTGCAAATCTACGCGAAAACCACGCCGCAGGCCGAAACCGGCGCGCTGGCCTTCGCCAGGGAGGTGATCGGCTATGCCGCGCAGCAGGGGATTTCGCCGGGCAGCGTGTTCGTCACCGGCCATTCGCTGGGCGGAATCGAGGCGGAATACGTCGCCCAGCAGACCGGGCTGGGCGGCATCGGCTTCGAGCCGACCGGAATCCCGAAATCGGCGACCGCGGCAGGCACCGGCGCCAATTTCGTCGATGTGGTGACCTATGGCGACCCGGTGGGCAATTACGCGTCGGACATC
Source organism: Acidiphilium iwatense (assembly GCF_021556475.1). GTDB lineage: Bacteria > Pseudomonadota > Alphaproteobacteria > Acetobacterales > Acetobacteraceae > Acidiphilium > Acidiphilium iwatense. Next base: position 12,281 of record NZ_JAKGBZ010000009.1, read on the forward strand.
AAGGGCGAGCAGCCCTTCGCCCCCGCCTACGCGCCGGGACAATCGGGCAGTTTGCCGCATTACGGCCAGGTGGTGATGATCGGCACGCCGTCCGATCAGACGCAACTGACCCAGGCAGTCGCGAGCTGGAACAATCCGGGACTCAATCAGCTCACGGTGCCGGCAACGCTGGCCGTGCTGATGGCCGAATATCATTTGCCCGGCACCCAGGCGCACGATCTCGGTATCGCCCTGTCGCCGCTCGGCGTCTCCGATACGCTGGGCAGCATGAATGGCACCGTGTTCCCGGCCGGCGGCTACACCATCCCGCAATTCATCAAGGCGTATGATGCGGCGCACGGCATCGCCGCGAGCGCGCTGGCAGCCTGACCGGAGAGCGGCGGCCGTCCGATCAGGCGACCGCCGCCAATACCGAGCGATCGGTGAACGCATCGTAGCGGATATCGGCACGGCCGATCCCGGCTCCGTTCAGCACCGGAATCGCCGCGTCGATCATCGCCGGCGGCCCGCACAGATAGGCGTGGGACGATGCGAGCGCCACCGGCTCCATCGCGCCGAGATGAGCGTGAATGAAGCCCCGCGCCCCGGCCCAGCCGGAACCGTCCGGCTCGGCCGACAGGACCGGGACGAAGCGGAACTGCGCGATCCAGCCGCGCGCGAGCGCCGCGATCGCATCCAGCGCATACAGATCCGCCTCGCTGCGCACGCCGAACATCAAGGTCGCGTCGCGCGACACCCGGTCCCGCCGCGCCTGTTCGAGCAGCGCGAGCACCGGGCCGAGCCCCGAGCCGCCGGCGATGGCGAGGATCGGTGCGGTCGAGGGGCGCAGGAAGAAATCCCCGAACGGCGCGCGCAGCGCAAGCCTATCGCCCGGCCGCGCCGCATCGAACAGCCACGAGGTGAGCTCCCCGCCCGGCACGCGGCGGATGAAGAAGCGCGCGCGGCGCGTCCCGCCCTCGTCGGGCGCGTCGATGAAGGAGAATTGCCGCGCCGGCTCGCTCCCGCGCGCGAGTTCGGCATATTGCCCGGCGGTGTAGGCGACCGGCTCTGCGAGATCGAGGGTGAGCCGCATGATATCGCCGGTCTGCCGGTCGAGTGCGGCGATGCGCGCTTCGGTCGCGACCACGTCGTGGCGCGGCCCGCCGGCGATCAGCCCGAAATTCTCGAGCACCAGATCGCCCTTGGGCACCGACTGGCAGGCGAGAATCACCCCTGCAGCCATTTCCTCATCGCTCAGCAGGTAGGATTTGTCGGTCAGTTCGCGCACCTGGCCGGAGACCAGCCTGGTTTTGCAGGTCCCGCAGGAGCCGACCCGGCAATTATGCGGATAGGCGTAACCCTGGTCGAGTGCGGCCTGCAGCACGGTCTGCTTCGGGCCGACCGCGAACCCGATATCGGCGGGCAGCACGCGGACCTGGGAAGGCGCTTGTGCTCCGCCGCCGAACAGCCGGGAGAACAGCGCCATTATTCCGCCGCAACCAGCGGCGCGCCGCCGAGATGCGCGCGCGAGCCGATGAAATTGGCATCCCGACTCGCCGCGTTCGCCGCCTCGATCAGGGGATATTCGGCGGGTGCGGCATAGCGGCGGTCCCAGTCGAGCACGGCGGGATCGACCACGCGGCGAAACCAGGACGGGATCAGCGCGATATAGATCATGGTGAGGTAGCCATAGGGCATCATCGGCGCGTCTGGGTAGGAGCGGAGTTCCCAATAGGGCTTGTCGCCCATCGCGTGGTGGTGGGAATGGCGCGTCAGGTTGAACAGCATCCAGGACGAGATCCGGTGGTTGCAGTTCCAGGAATGGCGCGGCTCGACCGCCGCCCCCGGCACCCGGACGATCCCGTAATGCTCGATGAAGTTCACCGCTTCGAGATAGCATTTGCCGAACAGCGAGGTGACGAAGAACACCGCGACCCCGGCCCAGCCGGCGAAGGCGTAGAAAATCGCCGCATAGACGAGCGACATCGCCCAGCCGGTGAACATCCGGTTGCGCAGGGACAGCACGCCGTGCCCGGTCCGCGCGAGCCGGCGCGCCTCGATATGCCACGCCCCTCTGATCTGGCCGAGCGTGGAGCGGACGATGAAATGATAGACGGTCTCGCCGCGATACGCGGTCGCCGGGTCGGACGGCGTGCCGAGATTGAGGTGGTGACCGTAGACATGCTCGATCGCGAAGCTCGCGTCGCAGGTCAGCGCGAGCAGCCAGCGCCCGACGATCATCGCTGTCTTGCTCCAGGTCCGGTGGGTCAGCTCATGGCCGACCACGGTGCCGAACCCGGCCCAGATCGTGCCGAGGCAATAGGCGCCGACGATCAGTTCCGGCAGGTTGGTATGCGTCCGCACCGCCAGAAGATCGATGCCGGTGACATGCTGGAACGCCGCGCCGAGGCCGAGCGGATCGCCCGCCACCCCGAGATAGCCGCCGAGGAACCACGCATAGAACACCAGATAGACCACCATCAGCGGCAGAACCAGGTAGAGCTGAAGGTTCATCTGCCCCGGATGGCGATATTCCGGGTCTTCGGTCTCCATCCCGCTGACCAGATCGAGCCCGACGAAAACGCCGGTGATGATGATCGCGGCAAGATAATAGCGCCAGCCGCCCAGCGTCATCAGGACGGTGAAGGTGACGGCGATCGCGGTGATCGAAAGACTGCGTGCTGTAGCCTGCATGGTACGGACGTCCCTTATTGCCTCGGGTGATTTCCGCCACACTAATGACAAAATAGTCAATAGCGCAAGCGAAAAATGCAGCCGCCGGCTTTTCGTCGCCCGTCCCGATGTTATCCGGGGGTGATGGCCGGCGAGAAACCCGCGGCGCGGATGACGGACCTGCACACCTGCCCGGAGAGCGACGGGCCGGTGCCGCATGTCGGCGGGCCGATCGTCACGGGGTCTCCGACCGTGCTGATCGGCGGTCTGCCGGCGGCAAGGGTGAGCGATCTGGTCACCTGCGTCGGACCGCCCGATACGATCGTGATGGGCTCGCCCACCGTGCTGATCAACGGGATGCCGGCGGCGCGGATGGGCGATCAGACCGCCCATGGCGGGGTGATCGTCGGCGGCCTGCCCACCGTGCTGATCGGGATGGGCGGAGCGCCGGCGCCAGCGGTCGTTCTGGCGGCGAATACGACCACGCCCCAGCATGCCCTCTTGACCCGTGAGCAGGTTTTCCGGCGCCTCCAGGATCACACGGCCAATTCAGCGCGAAAAATCGATGAAATGGGCGATCAAGCTTATACATAACGACAATTGGACGCCATCAAAAACGACGAACGGGCAAGACCCCGGTTTCGCGGCTCCCAGATCGACAAGGAGGCACGAAAGCAAGTTCAAAAAGATGATGATTTGAAGGAACGGGTCACCGGCAAGCCGAACAAGAGGCCGGACTTCATCGATAAGGAGACCGGCGACCAGTACGACATGACCACCGAGGGCCAGTTGCCGGCACATCGGCTGAAATACGGCGATGACCTCATGCACCTGGACACCAGCGGCAAGACGATCGATCCGCAGCCGCCGATGCCGCCGCCCAGGATCGCTCCCGTGTCCCCGCAAGGGCCACCGCCGGACACCGCCATCTTGCCGGAACAGCCGGACCTGCCGATCATCGACGATATTCTGCCATTGCCGTGAGTCTCATGACCGATCTTTCACCCTCCCGCCCTCCCAAGCGCTATTCCCCGAAGCAGTTCACCGCGTGGCGCGAGCGCTGGACCGGGATCGAGCCGGACGAGGCGCTGCGAACCCAGCCCTTCGGCAAGACCGAGGACGGGCTGTTCGATCTACGCGGGCTTACGATATGCCCCCCACAGCCCGGCGAAAAATGCGATTGGACCATGCCGTGTTCAGGTCATGCGATTTCACCGCCGCTTCGCTCGCCGAGACGAACGCCGAACATTCCGTTTTTCAGGATTGCGTCTTCGACTATGTCGACATGAACAATTTTGGAGACTACGGCTCCACCTTCACCAATTGCCGGTTCTACCGAGGCGAATGGCAGGTCGGAGCGATCGGGTTCGATACCAGCGGCAGCGCCAGGGGCGAATATCAGTCCCGCTACGTCAACTGCCATTTCGAGAACGTGAAGCTGACGAAGACGGTCTTTGGCGATCCGCATTTCATCAACTGTTCTTTCGTGTTCAAGAAGCTGAGCGGGGTGGATTTCGCGTGCAGCGGGTTCGTGAGCTGCCGGTTCGAGGGCGCGTTCCAGGACCTGACGTTCCGGGGTGCCTACGATCCTGAAGACTGTGTGCGCAAGGGAAAGCCGGAATTTGCCGGGTTCACCGATGTCAGCTTCGAGAAGGCGGCATTGCAATGGATCGACGTGCGGGGTGGCTTGCCGTTCCGATCCGTCAAGATGCCGGCGGATGGCAGCGCCTTCACCGCCGATCTGCCGAAGATGTGCAAGGAGCGCGCTTCCATTCTCGACCAAACGGCGGATGGGCGGCCCCGAGAACTTATCGCCCGTTACCTTGAGATCACCTGTCGCTTCGCGCACGAACAGCCGGTGGATATCATTTCACGCTACGACCTCATCGAGTCCGCCGGAAAGGGCGAGGAAGCGACCGCTGCCGCCATCTACGATACGCTCAGGCGCGGCTACGAAATCGCCGCGTGATTTCGCAAACGCATCGTCCCCGCCGAAACCGCAAGATCAAGCCCGAATACGACGCAACCCTCCATCGCCGGCGGCACAAGATCGAAACCATGTCCGGCCGTCTCAACAACTGGCGCCGCATCGCAATGCGTCGAGGGTGTGCTACCCTCCCGGCATGACCAGCCAGAACACGAAGGCATTCCTCTCGCTATGGATCGTCATCGTCGTCATGGCGGCGCTGGTGTTCGTCCCGGCCTGGACATTCGATTACTGGCAGGCCTGGGTGTTCCTCGCGGTCTATTTCGCCTCGTCCTTCGCGATCACCCTCTACGTGATGAAAACCGACCCGGCGCTTCTGGCGCGCCGGATACGCGGCGGCCCGTTCGCCGAAAGGGAGCCGGCGCAGAAAATCATCATGTCCCTCACCTCACTGGGATTTATCGGCCTCGTCGTCGTCCCCGCGCTCGATCATCGGTTCGGATGGTCCCGCGTGCCGCCCGCTCTCGCGCTCGCGGGAGACTTGCTCGTCGTGCTCGGCTTTCTCGCCGTCCTGGCCGTGTTCCGGGAAAACAGCTTCACGTCCGCGACCATCGAGCTCGCCCCCGACCAGACAGTGATATCGACCGGCCCCTACGCACTGGTCCGCCACCCGATGTACGCCGGAGCCCTCGTCATGCTTCTCGGCATCCCGATCGCACTCGGCTCGTGGTGGGGGCTGCTCGTCATCAGCGCGATGCTGCCCGCTCTGGTCTGGCGCCTGCTCGACGAGGAAAATTTCCTGGCCAAAAACCTGCCCGGCTATGCGGAGTATCGGAAGCAGGTCCGGTATCGCCTGTTGCCCCCGGTCTGGTAGCACCGGAACCCGCCCAACCGGCCTGTCATTGCGAACCGAAGGCGAAGCAATCCAGCGAAGGCGGCGCGGCGAGCCATTCCAGCATCTCGGCATCCCTCAGCGGCGGGCAAACCTTGAACCCCTGGGCATTGTCGAAGCCGAGCGCGCGCAGCAGGGCCATATGCTCCTCGGTCTCGGCCCCTTCGCCGGTCACCGCGAGGCCGATATCCTTCGCCAGCCGGACGATATTGCCCAGGATTTTCCGGCGGCGCGGATCGTTCGCGGCGTCGAGGAGCAAGGATCGGTCGATCTTGAGCGTGTCGAACTGGAAATAATACAGCGTCGCGACCGAGGAATAGCCCGAGCCGAAATCGTCGAGCCCGAGCCGGCAGCCGAGCGCCTTGATCTCGCGCAATATGGCGACGATGTGCGCACTCATGTCGAGCAGGGTGGTCTCGGTCAGCTCGAATTCGATCCGCTCCGGCCGCACGCGGTTGCGCGCGAGCGCCGCCGCGATTTTCGCGATCAGCGCCGGATCGTGCAGCTGAACCGGGGACAGATTGACCGAAACCGCGACCGGCTCGGGCAGGGTCGCGGCAAAGGCGCAGGCCATGTCGATCGCCCGCGCACCGATCGGGATGATCGCGCCGCTCTGTTCGGCGATGGCGACGAACCGGTCCGGGCCGAGCACGCCGTAGCGCGGATGATTCCAGCGGATCAGCGCCTCGACCGAGGTGATCCGCCCGGTATCGAGTGCTGCGATCGGCTGATAGTCGAGCAGGAACGCCCGGTCGTCGAGCGCGTTGTTCATCTCGAAATTGAGTTCCTGCGCCAGTTCGGCGTGCTTGTCCCGCTCGGGGTCGAACAGGCGGTAGGTGGCGCGGCCTTCGGTCTTGGCCCGGTAGAGCGCGAGATCGGCTTCGTGGTGCACCTCGTCCGCCACGGCACCGGCGATACCGATCTCGGCGATGCCGACGCAGGCGCCGATCCTGACGCTGATGCCGTTGCACTGGAACGGACTCGCGAGCCGCGCCACGATCCGTTCGGCGACCGCCATCGCCTCGCCGCGCTCGCTCGCCGGCAGGATCACCGCGAATTCGTCGCCGCCGAGCCGGAACGCCAGATCGGCTGTCCTGATGCTGCCGGCGACGCGTTTCGCCACCGCGACCAGCAGGATATCCCCCATCTTATGGCCGAAGGAATCGTTCACCGTCTTGAAATGGTCGAGATCGAGGCAGAGCAGCGCTGCCCCCTTCGGCCCCGGATCGGCGCAGACCGTTTTCAGCGCATCGTCGAAGCTCAGCCGGTTGGCGAACCCGGTCAGGCTGTCGTGGTTCGCGATGAAGGCGATCTTCTGCTCCGCCCGCCGATATTCGGTGACGTCGGAACCCACGCCGCGATAGCCGGCGAACCGCCCGTCCGCGCCGAACACCGGCTTGCCGGTCAGCGACCACCAGCGCAGCTCGCCGCCGAGGCGGAGCGCCACCCTGCGGTCGCGAAACGGCTCGAACCGGCCGATCTGGCCGATCAGCGCATCGGCGGCCCCGTCATCGGGCGCGCTCCCGTGCTCGCGGAGAAAACCGGTCAGCGACATCGACGTCATCTGTTCGAGCGTCTTGCCCGCGACCTCGGCGAACCGGGCGGAGGGCCGCGCCACGCCGAGCGAGGCGTCGGTTTCCCACAGCCAATCGCTGGAGCCTTCCTCGAAATCGCGCAGCAGCAGCCCGATCACCTCGCTCTGAAGCTGCGCCTCGATCCGCTTGAGTTCACGGTCGATCGTGTCGCGGTTTACCGACAGGATCGAGGTGAAGGTGAGAAAAGCGTAGCTGAACAATCCGACCAGGCTCGGCACCGGCGGCGTCGGGCTGTCGACCAGCAAAGCGATCAGCGAACCGACGGTGATCGGAATCCACAGCGCCAGCGCATAGACCGCCGGGCCGGTGAACGCCGGCGCCGACATCAGCCCGACCGCCAGCGCGTAGAGGGTGCTGGTCTGCACCAGATCGGCGTGACCCAGCCCCTCGATCAGGACCAGCGACCAGGAAATCCCGATCAAGGCGGGAATGCAGCAGAATACAAGCTGAAACAGCCCGAACCGCTGAATCCTGTTTTGCTCCAGCCACCAGAGCCTCGTGGTCAGGATCAAGGTAAAATAGCTCGCGAAAACGCCACCGAAGGCGATGCGCATCAGCGGCGAATCTCCGTGATTCCAGAAACTCCAGGACAATGCCAGGGCGACGACAGCGCCGGTAACCGCCATGCGGGGCGCAAGCCGGGCCCGCAAATCCATTTGCGCCATGGCAATTTGCCGCCGGATATCCGCAGGCATTTCCTTGCGTTTTATGGACGGTATCCCAAGATTTGCGATGAAATCGAAAAGTTGCATCGGTTGTTAGTCCAACCACTCTTCCTGTTTTGGAACAATACAAATTAAGATACGCTATATTTCTGTTCTTCTATACAATTCAGATTATCATACCGCCATCGTGCAACCGGCGGTGGAGCGAGTCAATGGATGGTTACAATTTCGTGGCACATCCCCAGCGGGGAATCAGCGTCAAGAATTTCAGGCCTGACGCCGATGTTCTCGAAGCGCAACTCGCTCTTGGCCAACGTCTCTCCAACATCGCCTATCAGCTCCGCTACGAGGGCTATCGGTCCTATGACTATATTGGCGATCGTCCGGGCGGATCATATTCCGATTCCTATGACGCCCAGGCCAATAACCGAACCGCGATCGTCTTTAAACAGGGCATTCCCGCCGCCACGGTCAGGATCACGGTGCACGATCCGGCCAGCGCCGATTCCGGTGACCGCAAACTGCCGGCGATGGAAATTTTCAGCGACGAGATTAAGGCGACGATGGCCGCCCTGCGGCCGAACGGCAGAAGGCCGCGCGCCGCAGAAATCGGCAGGCTGGTCCGTTCGCCGGCCTACGCCAAGGATTTCGCCATCGTCTTCGCCCTGTTCAGAATAGCGGGCTACCTGATCCTCCACGCCGACGCCGATGTCGTATTCAACGCGGTGCGAACCCATCATATGCCGATGTATCGACGGTTCGGCTTTCAGCAATTGGAAGCACCGCGCCAATATCCCGGCCTCGCGTTCGAGACAGGCCTGATGGCATGTTTCCGGCCGAATTTCGCCGATGCCCGCGACAATCTGCCGTTCCTCCAGGGGATTTCGACCGAGGATGCCTGTTATGCCGGCCTGATCGCCGGCGAGCGGGTCAGGCTGTTCGGCGACGCCCCGAACCGCGCCGCGCGGCGCGAACCGGCCGGCATGAAGACCACGCCATAACAGACAAACCGTTGCAAATAATAATAAAATTCGTCATTGCGCGCCGAAGGCGAAGCAACCAATCGGCCGGAAGGTCCCGATCGCTCCTACGGCTTCACCACCACCATGATCACGATGATAACCATGAGAACGGTCGGAATCTCGTTGGCGATCCGGTAGAAGCGTTCCGATCTCACGTTCCGGTCGGACGCGAAATCCCGCCGCCATTTCGACAGCGCGCCATGAAACCCGCTCATCAGGATGACCGCGCCGAATTTCACCAGCCACCACGGCGCCGACCAGGAAATCGCCCCCGGCGTCAGGATCAGCAGAATGCCGAACCCCCAGGCGCCGATCATCGCCGGCAGGGCGATCTGCTTGAGCAGGCGCCGCTCCATCACCTTGAACCGCGCCGACTCCACCGATCCGGGTGCCACCTGGCAGTGATACACATACAGGCGCGGCAGATAGAACAACGCCGCCATCCAGGCGATCACCGAGATCACGTGGAACGCCAGCTCCCAGCGATAGAACGGCGCGAGGGCGGCAATGGTCATGCCCCGACCCGCTCCGGCGCCACCAGTGCCGCAAGATCATCGAGCCTGCGCAGAATCCGCGCGGCCCCCGCCGCGAGCAGCGCGGCGCCATCGCCATGGGGCAAAAACCCGTAGCAGGTCATGCCGGCCGCTACCGCCCCGGTCACTCCGGTCACGCTGTCCTCGATCACCAGGCAGCGTCCGGGGGCCACGCCCTCGGCCCGCGCCGCGTCGAGAAACACGTCCGGCGCCGGCTTCGGTCTGCCGCCCGTGGCGAACAGGCGCGGCGCGCTGTGAGTTCGGCCGCGCACCAGCACGGTAAAGCCGGTGCGGGCGAATTTCGCGTCCATCTCGGCATCGGCCGAATTGGACGCGATGCGCCAGGGAATCCCCAGCGCATCCAGCCGCTCCAGAATCGCCCGCGCGCCGGGAATTTCGGTCACCTCGCGCGCCATCGCCGTGGCGATCTTCGCCACCATCCGCTCGCCCCAGCCCGAAGGCAGTTCAGCCCCGCGCTCGGCTTCGATGATCGGCTTCATGGTCCGCAGCGAGACGCCGGCGAACCGCGCCATCGCCTGCTCCGGCGTGGTGGGAATGCCGTGCTCGGTCATGTCCTCGGCCACCACGCGGGCGGAGACGATCTCGCTGTCCATCAGCACGCCGTCGCAGTCGAAAACGATCAGGTCGAACGGTCGTATCATGCGGCGTTAACTGCCCGATAGCGGGTCCAGGGGCAATCGCCGTGGCGCGCATCGCAGGCCCGCCCGCCGCGATGCGAACACAGCCCGTCGCCCTGCGCCAGCGCCCGCCGCGCGATTCCGGCGAGCGCCGCGATGAACGAAGCGTCGTCGTTCGGCGCGGGCACCCGGTAATAGCCTTGCAGATGCAGCGTCTCCGCGACCTCGCGATAATCGACATCGAGCTCGACCAGGGTTTCGATATGCTCGGAGACGAAGGCGATCGGCACCACCACGGCCACCACCCCGTCCGCGGCGGCCCGCGCGAGCGCCTGCTCGGTCGAGGGCTCGATCCAGCGCTGTGGCGTCGCGCGCGACTGGTAGCAGACCTGATGATCGATCGCCTCACCCAGCGACCGGCCCAGCGCCGCCATCACCGCGGCGACGCTCCGCTCCACATGGTCCTGATACGGATCGCCCGCGCGAACGATGTTCTCCGGCAGCCCATGCGCCGAAAACAGCAGCCGGATTTTTGCTCCTGGCCGTTCGGCACGCGCCGTTGCCAAGGTTCCGGCAACCAGCGCCGCGATCGAAGCCGCATAACCGGCATCGTCATGCCAGCAGCACAGCGTGGTGGTCGGCGCCACCAGGCCGGCGCGCGCAGCCGCCTCGTGCCAGTCGGCGAGCGAACTCCCGGTCGTGGTGGTGGAAAATTGCGGATAGAGCGGCAGCAGCAGAATCCGCTGCGGTTCCCAGGCCTTGACCTGTTCGGCCGCCTCGCGCGCGAACGGATGCCAGTAGCGCATCGCGACGAAGCATTTTGCCCCCGGCAGCCCTGCCTCCAGCGCATCCGCCTGACGCCGGGTCAGCTCCAGCAGCGGCGATTTGCCGCCCATCAGCGCATAACCCTGCTCGGCCTTCTGCTGCGCCGCGGCGGCGATCCGCCGCGCCAGCCAGAACCGGATGAACCAAGGCGCCCGGATGATCGCCGGATCAGAGAACAGGTTGACCCGGAACGGCTTGATCGCCTCCGGGCCATCCGGCCCGCCCAGGTTGAACAGAACGATCGCGATGCGCCGGTCCGAAGCCGGCCCGGCACCGCTCATGACACCGAACTGGCGGCGAGCCGCGATTCCTCCAGCGCGGATGCCCCGCCTTGCGGTCTCTCGAGGGTCCGGATGCGCTCGACCAGCGCCGCGACATGCTCCGGCGGGGTATCGGGCAGGATGCCATGGCCCAGATTGAAAATATGCGGCATTCCGGCAAGCTCGCCGGCGATCCGCGCGGCGGCGTGGTCGAGCGAAACCCCGCCGGCGCGCAGCAGCAGCGGGTCGAGATTGCCCTGAAGGGCGACCTTGCGCGGCAGCAATCGAACAAGGCCCGGCGCGTCGGTCGCGGTATCCATCCCGAACCCGGAAACCATGGTCTCCTCGATATAGGGCAGCGCCATCAGCCCGGCGAGGCGGGGAAACCCGATGATCCGTGCCCCCGGATGCCGGTAGCGCACCGCCTCGACGATCCGCGCGGTCGGATGGATCACATGGGCGCGGAACAGGTCGGGCGGCAGCATCCCGGCCCAAGAATCGAACAGCATGACGCAATCCGCCCCGGCCTCGATCTGCCAGCACAGATAATCGACCGTGGCGGTGGTGACGATTTCGATCACCGAGGCGAGCAGCGCCGGATCGGTATAGGCGAGCGAGCGGGTGCGCGAAAAATCCCCGCCGCGCCCGTCCAGCATATAACAGGCAACGGTGAACGGTGCCCCCGCAAACCCGATCAGCGCGGTTTCGCCGGGCAGTTCGGCGCGCACCCGCGCCACCGTCTCCGTCACCGGCTCGGTACCCGGCTTGAGCCGGTCGAGCTTGAGCACCTCGACATCGGCGAGACTCTCGATCCGCCCGAGCACCGGCCCCTCGCCCTCGGCGAAGCGCAGCTTCTGGCCGAGCGCCCAGGGCAGGATCAGGATATCGCTGAACAGGATCGCCGCATCGAGCCCGAACCGCCGCACCGGCTGCAGCGTCGCCTCGGTGGCCAGACCGGGCGTGGTACACAAGGCGATGAAATTTCCCGCCGAGGCCCGCAGCTTGCGATATTCCGGCAGATAGCGCCCGGCCTGGCGCATCAGCCATACCGGCGGCGGCCACACTGCTTCGCCATCGAGCACCCGAAGCACCGCGCGGTCCGTCGTTTTCCCCGTCATGCCCCATGCCTAGCTTTAAATCGTTCTAGAGAAAAGAATGGTGAAGCTGTCTGGCCCTGTGGATTATGGGGATCCATGCCGCTCCACCATCAATTCACAAACTTATCCACACGAAATTCCCTGGAACAATCTACTGATTCTACGTCAAACCGGGAGTTTTTCCACAATTGGCGACGCACCCCGGCAATTCCATCCACAGCGATCGGGCATGTTCGGGTTATCCCCGCGATTCACACCGGCGGCTTCCGGCGGCGCGGTTATCCCCGCTATAGAGACGGCGATGACCGGCAAGCGGCTCAATCTCCACCTGATCTCCGATGCCACCGGCGATACGCTGAACGCGGTCGCGCGCGCCGCCATCGCGCAGTTCGAGGGGGCGGAGATTCACCTGCACCGCTGGAGCCTGATCCGCTCGCGGCTGCAATTGCACCGGGTGCTGGAAGGGATCGAGGCGGAACGCGGCCCGGTGCTCTCGACCCTGGTTGACCGGGCGCTGCGTGGCGAACTGGAACAGGCGTGCCAGCGCCTGGGGCTGCAGGTGCTGCACATGCTCGACCCGGTGTTCGACCTGCTGCAGCAGGAATTCGGCGCGCCCACCCGCCCGACGCCGGGCCGGCAATACGTGCTCGACGCCGATTATTTCCGCCGGATCGACGCGATGCACTACGTCATCTCGCATGATGACGGTCAGGCGATCCGAGGCCTCGCCGAGGCGGATGTAATCCTGGTCGGCGTGTCCCGCTCCTCGAAAACCCCGACCTCGTTCTACCTCGCCAATCGCGGGATCAAGGCGGCGAACGTGCCCCTGGTGCCCGGCCTCGCCCTGCCGCCCGAGTTGAACGACCCGCCCTGTCCGGTGGTCGGGCTGTTCATCGAAGCCGCCCCGCTGATCGAAATCCGCCGCCACCGGCTCAGCCTGCTCGGCGCGGCATCCGGGCCGGCGGCGGCGTTCCAGCGCGACGATGCCGCCTATATCGACGAGGAGGCGGTCGGCCAGGAACTGCTCTGGGCGCGCCGGCTCTGCTCCTCGCGCTTCTGGCCGACGGTCAACGTCACCCGCCGCTCGATCGAGGAAACCGCGGCGGCGGTCCTGAAAATGATGGAAACCTGGCACGAGCGCCGGGCGCGCCGGGGTTGACTTCAGTGACTCAGCTTCTAGCCTCAATCGAGGACCGCTCCGTGCCCCATATCTCGATCCATCATCCGGCGTTCGGCGATATTCTGCTCCGCGAGGCTGGCGGCGCGATCGTGTCGCTCGACTGGGAAAGCGGCGCGGACGATGCGCCGACCCCCCTGCTCCGCCGCGCCGCCGAGGCGCTGCAAGCCTATTTCAGGAGCGGTGTCCTGCCGGCCGATTTGCCGCTCGCCCCGGCGGGCACCGCGTATCAGCGCCGTGTCTGGGCCTGTCTCCGCCGGATTCCGCGCGGCGAGATCCGAACCTATGGCGCGGTCGCGTCCGAAGCCGGCGGCAGCGCCCGCGCGGTAGGCGGGGCGAACCGCGCCAACCCGATTCCCATCCTGATCCCGTGTCACCGCGTCTGTGCGGCGAACGGGCTCGGCGGCTACGCCGGCAGCGACCGGGACGGCTGGGGCCTGGACATGAAACGCCGGCTCCTCGAACTCGAAGGCGCGGTGTAAGCGTCGCATAGTGGAGACAAACATGAGCACCAAGGCGATTCGCATTCACGCCCATGGCGGGCCCGAGGTTTTGCGCTGGGAGGACATGCCGACGCCCGAGCCCGGACCGGGCGAGGCGCTGGTCCACCATGAGGCGGTTGGGCTGAACTATATCGACATTTATTTTCGTGCCGGCCTCTACAAAATCCCGCATCTGCCGGCGATCCTCGGGCTCGAGGGCGCCGGCGTGGTGCGCGCGGTGGGCGAAGGCGTTACCGAAGTCGCGGTGGGCGATCGCGTCGCCTATGCCGGCGGCCCGATCGGCGCCTATGCGACCGAGCGGGTGATCGCCGCCGACCGGCTGGTCAAGCTGCCGGATTCGATCGACTTCGCGACCGGTGCGGCGATGATGCTTCAGGGCATGACCGCGCAATATCTGATCCGCCGGACCTACCGGGTGCAAAGCGGCGAAACCGTGCTGGTCCACGCCGCCGCCGGCGGCGTCGGGCTCATTCTCTGCCAATGGGCGAAGCATCTCGGCGTCCGGGTGATCGGCGTGGTCTCCACCGAGGCGAAGGCGGAACTCGCCCGCGCGCATGGGGCGGATCACGTGGTGGTCGGCCATCAGAATCTCGCCGCCGAGGTCAGGCGCATCACCGACGGCGCGATGGTGCCGGTGGTCTATGACGGCGTCGGCAAGGATACGTTCCTGCCGAGCCTCGACTGCCTCGCGCCACTCGGCCTGATGGTGAGCTACGGCAATGCCTCGGGCCCGGTGCCGCCGGTCGAGGTCGGGATGCTGGCCGCCAAGGGCAGCCTGTTCCTCACCCGCCCCACCCTCGCGACCTATACCGCCCGCCGCGAGGATCTGGTCGCGGTGGCCAACGATTTGTTCGCCGTGGTGGCGAGCGGGGCGGTGAATATCAGGGTGAACCAGACTTTTCCGCTCGCCGAGGCCGCCGCCGCGCAGGAAGCGCTGGAAGCGCGCCGCACCACCGGCAGCACGGTGCTGATTCCGTAAATCACAACTTCGTGACGATCACGACAGCGCCATGTTTCGGTGCTTAAACTCCCCATCACCAGCAACAACAGGAGCAACACAATGACCGAGGACCGGAAATTCGATGGCCGCCGCGCGCTGCTGAAAAAAGCCGCCGGCATCTCCGCCGCCCTCGCCGCCGCCGGCATGGTGGCCGCCCGCACCGCCGAGGCCGCCGGGATGACGAAAGCCTCGGTGAAATATCAGGACAAGCCGAAGGGCGGCCATCAATGCGACGGCTGCGCACTGTTCGTCCCCGGTTCGTCGGCGACCGCGAACGGCACCTGCAAGGCGGTGGCCGGCTCGATCAGCCCGAAAGGCTGGTGCACGCTCTGGACCCCGAAAGCCGCCTGAACCCGGCCGATTCAAGTTCGAGAGATCGTCATTGCGAAGCCGCGCCCCGCGCAAGCGGGACGCGGCTGAAGCAACCCAGGACTCAAAAAGACCGAATCACTTCCCTTCCATCACCTGGCCGCGGATCTCGCCGGCCGGAACCTTCACGGTATGGACGTTCACATAGGACATGCCGCCGAGAATGGTCTTCGCCTCGGCTGACGTGATTTTCGCCTTGCCGTTGATCGGGCTGGCGTGCGGGCCGCTGATCGGCACCAGCACCGGACCATTGGCGCCCGGTTTCGCCGGGCCGTGGAAATGCGCCGCCGTCACCTTGCTGGACAGATGGCTGTAGGTGACGTGCCAGTAGAGCATATGCGTCTTCGAGTTGTAGCGGCCGGTCATCGTGCCGGTGCCCTTGGATGTCACGCCCGCGGCCGGTTTCAGCTTGGCATGAAGCGGGGTCACCTTGGCCATGGCGACGCCGGTGAAGGCCAAGAACGCGAGCGCGGTCATCGGCAGCAGCTTGTGCGTGGAAAGGCGCATGGAGAAATTCCCCCTATGATGATGGCGGCGGATCGCCGCCGTTCGCATATAGGGCGTCCCGTGTGGCGGCAAAGTGGCAAATCCGCGTCGGAATACTTGCGCCGGAACCGATTGCGGCGCAGAGGCGGCCCATGATGGAAACCGCCCGTCTCGCCGATGCGGCATTGTCGCGCCGCCGTATGTTCGTCCGCGACCTGGTCATGGAGGCGCGGATCGGCGTTCACGCGCACGAGCACGGCCGCACCCAGCGCATCCGGGTCAATCTCGACCTCGCGGTCGACGATGACGGCGCGCGCCCGCTCTCGCGCCAGGCGGTCGGGCGCGACGTTCTGACCAGGGTGGTCGATTACGAACATCTGGTGAACGCGGCGCGCGAGCTGATCGTCGCCGGCCATGTGCAGCTGGTGGAAACCCTGGCCGAGCGGCTCGCCGAACTCTGCCTCGCCGATCGCCGCGTCGCCCTCGTCCGCGTGCGGGTCGAAAAACTCGACGTCTTCCCCGACGCCGAAGCGGTCGGCGTGGAAATCGAACGGCGCCGTTAGAGCAATATGGCCTTAAGTGGAATCGCGCGGCGATCCACAAAGCCATGAAATTGCTCGCCCAAACAAAGAGTAGAGCGTGATCGACTGAAAGTCATCACGCTCTAGATTACGCCACGCCTCGGTCACAACCCGCCTTCCGAACGTCATTACGACGCCGAACGCAGTGAGGCGGAAGCAATCCAGCATGGTCGGAGACCGCAATGACTGGCACACCGGAGCGGCCGGTTTCAAGGAAATCCAGCATTACTTGGCGTTGAACCTGATCCCGAACGACACGATCGGCGGCGGCCCGGCGAATACCGGCGGCGGTCCGGCAAAAAGCGGCGGCGGCGCCAGTTCCGCTTGGGGTCCGCCGTTGTCGGATGACGCGCTGTAATAGCTCGGCACCGGCCCGGTCACATGATTGAGCGACAAGGCCGGGCCGAGATACCACCAGCCATGGCGCTGCAGATAGAAGCGGCTCGGGTTCGCGCTTTTCCTTGCATGGACTTGCCCGGTCACGGCGGGCTGGCCGGCGGCCGGCGGCGCGGCCGGCGCCGGTTGCGCAAAGCTGGCCGGCATCGTGGCGAACGTCGCGACGGCGAAGCAAAGGGCGATCATCGAAAAACGGGCGCGTTGCATGATTCATATCCTTTCCGGTGAATCAGCGGCCGCTTTACATATATGCGGTATTTCCGGCAGTTAAACCCTGCCCGGCGGGCTGCCCCGTCAATCGCCGAGAACGGTGAGACCGATCCGGCCGAGCCGTTCGGGATCGGCGATCGCTTCGATCCTGGCGATCCGGTCGCCCCGGATCGTCATGCGGAGCAGGACGCGCAGCCACCCGCCGGGAGCGACGAGGAGCCCGACGGCGCCGTCCACCAGAATCGGCCGGGCGCCCTGCGCGCGCCTCTTGAACGTCTTGGCGACGGCCTCGGCGCCGTGAATTTCCGGCGCCCCGCCCATCCGCACCGCCACAGGGTCGGCCCGGAACGCGACATCGGGATCGAGCACGGCAAGCAGCGCCGCGAAATCGCCGGCGCGCGCGGCGGCCAGGAAGGCATCGACGATCGCGCGCTGCCGGGCGCGGTCGACATCTTCGGCCGCTTGCGCCCCACGCACGCGCCGGCGCGCCCGGCTGGCGAGCTGCCGCGCCGCCTCGGGTGACCGTCCGACGATGGCGGCGATCTGGTCGAACGGCAGGTCGAACATGTCGTGCAGCACGAAGGCGACCCGCTCGGCGGGAGCGAGCCTGCCGAGCACCACCAGCAGGGCGACGCCGACCGAGTCGGCCAGAAGCAGATCGTGGTCGGGGTCGTCCCGCCTTTCGGTCACCGGTTCGGGCACGCGCGCATCCATCGGCTCCTCGCGCCGCGACTTGCGCGCGCGCAGCATGTCGAGGCAGACGCGGGCGATCACCGTGGTCAGCCAGCCCCCCGGATTTTCCACGCCGCCCGGACCGGCGCGGTTCAGGCGCAACCAGGTCTCCTGGACCGCATCCTCGGCGTCGCCCGCCGAACCGAGCATCCGGTAGGCGACCGCGAGCAGGCGGCTTCCATGGGTCTCGAACAGTTCGGCCGGCCAATTCTTCTCACCCACCGGTCACATTCCCCCTTCATGGTCCGTCATGGCGATGACGGACGAAACCCAGCCGATGTGACAGGCCGGCCGGGAAAGATGTCGTCGATTTTGCGGTTTTGAAAGGACACAGACCATGCAGGAACGAATGAAAAACCCGGCGATCGTCATTCCCGAGGCGATGGAGGGCATCAAGGTGCTGCTCGCCGCCGTGGGCAAGACCGGCGTGCCGGGGACGACGCTCCATCTCGTCCATCTTCGGGCCAGCCAGATCAACGGCTGCAGCTACTGCGTCGCCGGCGGCGCCGGCCACGCGAAGCAGGCCGGCGAATCCGACGAGCGGCTGTTCGCGGTCGCCGCCTGGCGGGATACGCCCTATTTCACCGAGGCCGAGCGCGCCGCGCTGGCGCTCGCCGAGGCGGTCACCAGGCTCGCCGACCGGGCCGACCCGGTGCCCGACGAGATCTGGAACGAGGCCGCGACCCACTATGACGAGCGGCAGCTCGCGGGCCTGCTCCTCTGGATCGCGACCACCAACGTCTTCAATCGCCTCAATGTTTCCACCAGGCTGGTGGCCGGCACCAAAATGCCCTGGGGCTGACCTTCGCGCGGTCGTCGCAAGCCGCGTGCGGCGACCGCGCGGCTCGCCTCAAATCGCCGCGGTGTTGCCCTTCGCGCGCGGCTTAACCCCGAAATACTCCATATACGGCGCGAATTTCGGCCGCAGCCGCTCGGGATTGATCCCGAAATCGGCTAGCCGGTAGCGGTTGCGGCCATAGCCGCCGCGCGGCCTTGCGGCGAGGAAACCGCGCATCGCCGCCTCGGCCTCCGGCGACAGCACCGCGCCGAAACGGCGGTACAGTGTGGCGATCGCCGCCATCGGGTCGGCGGTCAGTTCGTCGTAATGGATATGCAGCTTGCGCGCGGGCGCGATATCGGCGCGCCGGTCGAATCCGACCAGCCGCCGCGCGCCGTCGATCCAGCGCGCCGTCACCTGCGCGCCGATCTCCGCCGGGTCGGTCTCGCGCAGGAACGGCCGGCGCAGCACCTCGGTCAGATGCGCGACCGAGGCGAACACATGCACCGGATCGCGATGCACGATCACGAACCGCGCATCGGGATAGACCCGCAGGATCGCATCCATCGAGAAGGTATGGTCCGGGCATTTCAGCGCCCAGAATTTCGCGCCGACCCCATATTGCATCGCCTGCAGGAACCGCTTGTGGAAGGCGAATGCATCGTCATGGCCGAACTCGTCCAGCCAGGCGAGGTAGGACGGCACCCGGAACGTCGTGTCGAACCGCAGCGACTGGAACACATGCGCGGTGATCTCGCTGCATTCCTGCGGGCTGTCGGCATGGATCGGATGCACCAGCGGAAACTCGGGCGCCAGCCCCGCGAAGGTGGCGAGCTGCCGGTCCGTCCGCCGTGCCGCCGCGCTCCGCCTCGGGTCGAAATCGCGCGGTCGCGGCGCGGGATACAAAGTCTGCCAGTTGCGCGGCACCATCACGTCCGGGTCATGGGCGAGCAGCGTGTGCAGAAACGTGGTGCCCGAACGCGGCAGGCCGAGAATGAACAAGGGTGATGCCACGGCCGCCGCGCCGATCGCGGCGTTTTCCGCGTGCATAAGCTCGATCGTTGCCCGGTTGCGCGCCAGCCGCGTCAGATCGTAGCGCACCGAAATCCGCCCGAACAAGGAAAGCCGCGTCTCGCGCGCCAGCGCCTCGATCAGCCGCGCCAGCCCCTCGCGCGCCGCCCCCTCGACCGCGACGCCCGCTTTCGCCTCCACTGCCCGCACCGACAAACCCGGCCAGTCGCGCGGAAGCACCGCCTCCGCCGCGCCGAATCCGGCCGACAGCGCGCGATACCGCAGCGCCATGCGCGGCTTGCGCTCGGGGATCGGCGGAACCGGGTCGGGGCGAGTCATTGTCAATGCCGCTCGATCAGTTCGATTTTGTAACCGTTCGGGTCCTCGATGAAGGCGATCACCGTGGTGCCGAACTTCACCGGGCCGGGCTCGCGGGCGATTTTCACGCCGCCCGCCCGCAACTTTTCCACCGTCGTCTTGATATCCGGCACGCCGAGCGCGAGATGGCCGAACGCATTGCCCTGGTCGTAGCGATCGGTGCCGTAATTATAGGTCAGCTCCAGAACGGTGTTCGATTTCTCGTCGCCGTAGCCGACGAACGCCAGGGTATATTTGCCGTCCGGCACGTCGTTCCGGCGCAATTCCTTCATCCCCAGCATCCTGGTGTAGAAATCCACGCTCTCCTCCAGGTCGTTCACCCGGATCATGGTGTGAAGATACTGAAACTCGCTGCTCATTCCGGTCTCCCTCATTCCCAATCCGGCGCCGCGGGGTCGATCCCCAGCAGAAACACCCCGGCCGCCTCCGCCGCCTCGATCATCGGCACACGTTCGAGCAATATGGTCCCTTGCGCCTCGAATGCCACGCCGCGCAATCCTGCATCCCGCGCCCCCGCGATCGTCGCCGGCCCCAGCGTCGGCAGATCGGCCCGGCGGTCCTGCCCCGGCTTGACCAGCTTGACCAGAACTCCGCCCGGACCCGGCCGCGCCAACCCGCGTGCCCGCGCCAGCATCGCATCGGTGCCCTCGACCGCCTCGACCGCCAGCACGATCCCCTGCTGCACCACGCAAGCCTGGCCGACATCCGCAACCCCCAGGGCCCGCACCACCGCAACCCCTCGCGCGATATCCGCCATCGCCGTCGCGTCCGGCGCCGCGCGCGTCAGCAACCCCTCCGGCGCCAGCGCCTCGCGCAACACCTCGTGCGCGCCCAGAACCCGAAACCCCTCCTCGCCCAGAACCCGCACGATCGCCGCGAGAAACCCGTCATCCCCGGAAAACGCCGCCCGCCCGATCCGCGCCAGCAGCTTCGCCCCGACCGCGTCCGGCCGCAAATCCAGCAGCGAGGGCCGCTTCACCGGCCCGGCCAGCACGATCTCCGCGCACCCGGCACGCCGCAACGCGGCGATCGCCGCCCCCACCGCCCCCAGCCGCACCACCTCATGCGGAAACCCGCCGATCACCTGAGGCTCGGCATACCCCTCCAGCGCCACCACGAACACCTCCCGCCCCGCCGCAAGCGCCGCCAACCCCACCCGCCCCGGCAACGGACCACCCCCCGCGACAATGCCGAGCGGCCCCGATCCGGTCATGGGGCGCTGCCCCATACCCCGCCAGGAGGCTCCGCCTCCTGGACCTCCGCTAAGGGCTTAGCCCTTAGAACCAGGAATTTGGGATTTCCGCGCATGGGGGCTCGTGCTCTCGTCGCAGTCTCGTGCCCCCATGCGCGGAAATCCCACTCTAGGATTCCAAAGGCTCTGCCTTTGGTGGGGTTCCAAGGGACAAAGCCCCTTGGTCGGGTGCGGGACAAAGCCCCGCGATCTGACACGGTGGTCACGTCTCGGGGTCGTCGGCGTGGCGGGTGGTGTGGCGGATGAGGCCGCGTTTGCTGGGTGCGTCGATGAAGGCGAGGATGGTGGCGATGTAGGGGTCGTCGCCGGCGGCGCTGCGGACCTGTTCGACCCGGTCGGCGAAATTTCCGTCGGACTGGAACAGGATGCGGTAGGCGGTGCGCAGCCGGTGCTGGGCGGTTTTGTCGAGGCCGCGCCGCCGCAGGCCGATGATGTTGAGGCCGTGCAGCCGCGCGCGATTGCCGATGACCGAGCCGTAGGGGATGACGTCGGCTTCGACGCCGGAGGCGCCGCCGACCATGGCGCCGGTGCCGATGCGCGCGAACTGGTGGATCGCGGTCGAGCCGCCGATGATCGCCTGATCGGCGATCTCGACATGGCCGCCCATGACGACGTTGTTGGCGATGACCACGTTGTCGCCGATCGCGCAGTCATGGGCGACGTGGACCACCGCCATGAGCAGGCAGCCGGCGCCGAGCCGGGTGATCCCGCTGCCGGTGACGGTGCCGCGATGGATGGTGCAATGTTCGCGGATCGTGCAGCGCGGGCCGATTTCGGTCGCGGTGTCCTCGCCCTGGTATTTGAGGTCCTGCGGCGCCAGCCCGATGGTGGCGAAGGGGTAGATTTTCGTTCCCGCGCCGATCCGGGTGCGCCCGTCGACGACCACGTGCGAGACGAGATCGACGCCGTCTTCCAGCACGGCGTCGGGCCCGATCGTGCAGAACGGCCCGACGCGAACCCCGGCGCCGAGCCTGGCACCGGGGGCGATCACCGAGGATGGGTGGATCATGGGGCTTCGGCTCGCCGGTCCATGATCATCGCGGCATAGGTCGCCTCGGCGACGGCGCTGCCGTCGACCCGCGCGATCGCGTGGAATTTCCAGACATTGCCGCGATTGCGCTCCTTGACGACATGGATGCGCAGACTGTCGCCCGGCACCACCGGGCGGCGGAATTTCGCCCCTTCGACCGACATGAAATAGACGACCTTGCCGGCTTCTTTCGGCCCCAATGTTTCCACCACCAGCACGGCTGCGGTCTGCGCCATGCTTTCGATGATCAGCACGCCCGGCATCACCGGGTGGCCGGGAAAATGGCCCTGAAAGAAATGTTCGTTGACCGAGAGATGCTTGACCCCGACCGCCGAGACGTTGGGGATCAGCTCGACCACCCGGTCGATCAGCAGGAACGGGTAGCGGTGCGGAATCGCGTGCATGATGCCGGCGATATCGACCGTCCGTCCCGTTTCGGTGTCTTGCGCCACGCTGTCGGTGCTGCTGCCGTCCATCGCCGAGGTCCGCCGTTTATTGATCGTCCGGGTCGCGTTCCGCCGCTTGATCGGCGGCGGCGCCAGAATGGCGCATTCCGCCGCGCCGTGCAAAGCGCCGGAGTGCGGCGATCTCGCGAAAAAACGCCTTGGCCGGCTGGGCCGGGCTGCCGAGCATTTCCGCCCCGGCGGGAATGTTGCTCATCACCCCGGCCTGCGGGCCGATGCGGGCACCCTTGCCGATGGTGAGATGGCCGGAAAACCCGGCCTGCCCGGCGATCACCACGAAATCCTCCAGCACCGTCGAGCCGGAAATCCCGACCTGCGCGACGATCACGCAGTTGCGGCCGGTCCGCACGTTGTGGGCGATCTGCACCTGATTATCGATCCGCGTACCGGCGCCGATCACGGTATCCTGCGCCGAGCCGCGATCGATCGTGGTATTGGCGCCGATATCGACATCGTCGCCCAGGATCACCCGGCCGAGCTGCGCGACGGAAACGAACCCGTCCGGCGAGGGCGCGAAGCCGAACCCGTCCTGGCCGATCCGCACGCCGGGATGGATCGTCACCCGGTCGCCGATCAGCGCGAAACCGATGGTCACCTGTGCCGCGATCCGGCAATCCGCGCCGATCACCACGCTCGGGCCGATCACGCTATGCGCCCCGATCGCGCTGCGCGGCCCGATTTCGGCGCGCGGGCCGATCACCGCATAGGGGCCGATTTCGGCGGAGGGATCGACGCGCGCCGAAGAATCGACGATCGCGGTGGAATGCCGGCCCGGCAGCGCCGCTTGCGGCGGATGGAACAGCCCGCCCGCCCGTGCCCAGGCGAGATAGGGCTGAGCGACCGGCAGGGCAATGCACTCCGCGGGCAGCCTGTCCGCGAATTCGGCGAGCAGGATCACCGCCCCCGCGCGCGTCGCGGCAAGCAGCGGCGCGTAGCGCTTGTTGTCGAGAAAGCTGATCTCGTCCGGCCCGGCGCTCTGCAGCGGCGCGATGCCGCGAAACCGCCGCGCGGCACCGGACTCGGGCACCGGCGCGCCGATCGCCCGCGCGATCTCGGCCAGGGCGAACGGGCCGAGCCGGGGAAAGAAGCGCGGATCGCCTGGTCGTCCCGCGCCGTCCGCGTCAGTCACGACGCCCAGCCTTACGGCTTTTTGGGCGCCGGCGCATTCGCCAGTTTCGGCACGACCGAGGGCGGCACCGCGACCGAGGGCAGGATCTTGTTGAGGTGGCTCGCGACTTCCTTGGAAATGTCGAAGCCCTTGACGTTGAGCGCGACCTGCGAGCGGTGCAGCACGAGGTTCATGCCATGCGCCTGCGCGACCTGCCGGATCACCGCGATCAGCGTCGCCTCGATCTTGCCGAGCGCCTTACGGGCGGAAAGCTCGATCGCGATGTTGCGGTTATGGAAATCGACCTGGGCTTTCTCGATCTCCTTCTGCAGCACCTTTTCCTTGGTGGCGAGCGCGGGTTTCGAGAGTTTGGTCTTCTCGGCGTTGATCGCCTTCTGCTCGGCTTCCCATTTCTTCTGGTCGGCCTGCGCGGCTTTGCCGAGCGCCTGGCGCCGCGCCAGGATGATCTTCTCGACCCCCTGCGCCGCACTCGATTCCTGCATGATCTGGGGCACCGAGAGCACGCCCATCACCGCCGCCGGCGGGGCGGCTTCCTTCGGCAGCGCGGGCAGTTGCGGAATCGGCGGCAGTTTCTGCTGCGGCACGGCGGGGCCGGCCTGTACGCCTTGCGGCGCCGGCGCTGGCGCCGGCGCCGCGGCGCGCTCGGGTGCCGGGTGCGGCACCGCGGCGGGCTTCGGATGCGGGATGAAATAGCCGGGGCCGCCGCTATTCTGCGCCTGGGCAACACTCAGTCCGAGCGCCAGCGCGGGAAGGGCCAGAAGGAGCCGTGTGGAAGCGAAGCGTGTCACTGTTAGAACCTCGTACCGAAGGAAACGCGGAATTGCTCGACCTGATCGTATTTATATTTCTTGATCGGCTGGGCAAAGGAAAGATCGATCAGGCCGAACGGCGTGTTCCACGCGACCCCGACGCCCACCGAAATGCGCGGCGCCGGATTGTCGTAGATGCCGAGGGTCTGGCCGTTGACGGTGATCGGGCGGACGCCGGACAGGCTGCCGATATCGGTGAAGGCGAAGCCGGACACGCCGAGATCGGGGCTGACAGGCAGCGGGAAGTGCAGCACCGTGTCCTGGGTCCAGATGAACTTGCCGCCGAGGCTGTCGCCGAACGTGGTGTCGTGCGGGCCGGCGCCGCCGGTCTGGAAGCCGAGCAGGCTGTCGCCGCCGAGGAAGAACCGGTCGGCGATCAGCGAATGATAGCCGAACAGGTCGATCAGGTCGCCGACATGGCCGTCGAATTCGAGCACCCACGCCTTGCTGCCGAGATAGCGGCGCAGCGGAATGTAATAGGCGCCGCGCGCCTGCAGGCGGAGGAACTTCGCGGTGCCGCCGAGCCCCGCATAATCGCCGGACAGTGCGAGCAGCCCGCCGCTCGACGGATCGAGCCGGTTGTTGCGATAGTCGAAGGTGAGGGTGGTGCCGAGCTGCGACAGGCTGGACGAGCCCTGCTCGTTCAGGATGTAGAGGCTGGCGCCGGAAATGACGTTGTAGATGCTGCGGGTCGAGACGGTATAGGTGAAGGCCTGGCTGATATGGTGGTTGTAGCGGAAGCCGAGCCGCACGTCGCCGCCGATCGACCGTTCGCTGAACACGTAGGCCGTGGTGTTGTAGGTGTCGGTGCGGAACAGATCGACGCCGGCGATCAGATTGCGCCCGAGGAAATACGGGTTGGTCACGCCGAGGTTGAACTGGGTGCCCCTCTGCGCGAGCAGCGCGCTGATCGAGGCGTTGATTCCGGTGCCGAGGAAGTTGTTCTGCGACAGGCCGATATTGGCGAGCGCGCCGAGATCGGTCGAATAGCCGCCGCCGAGCGAGAATTCGCCGGTCGCCTCCTCATGCACGCCGACATCGAGATTGACCTCGTCGGGCGAGCCGGTCGGGGTCGGCTTGATCGTGATGTCCTTCTTCTTGAAGAAGCCCAGGTTTTCAAGATTCTGCCTGGATTCCTTGACCGCCTGCTCGTTGAACGCATCGCCCGGCGCCAGCTCGACCTCGCGGCGGATCACCTGGTCCTCGGTGCGGGTATTGCCGGTGATCGACACGTCGCGGACATAGACGCGCGGCCCCTCGATCACCCGGAAGGTGAGCGCGATCGTATGAGTCTTGTGGTTCTCCTTCACGTCCGGCTCGACCTGGGCGAAAGCGAAGCCCCGGTTCTGCACGTCGTCGGAGATCTGCTTGACCGCGGTGCGCAGCGCGTCACCGTCGAAAATATCGCCCTTCTCGATCGGCACCAGCGGCAGCAGCGATTTGCCGGGCAGGTTGCGCAGCGCGGAGACGACCTTGACCGCGGAAACCCGGTAGCGCGGCCCCTCGTCGATCACGAAGGTCAGGTAGAAGGATTTGCGGTCCGGCGCCAGTTGCGCGGTCGCGCTGACGATGCGGAAATCGGCATAGCCGTGATGGTAGTAGAACCGGCGGAGCAGTTCCTCGTCGTATTTGACCCGCTCGGGATTGTATTCGTCGGAGCTGGACAGGAAGCGGAACCAGGCATTCTGCCGGCTGGAAATCACCTCGCGCAGCTTGCCGGGGCCGTAGCGGTGGTTGCCGATGAAGTTGATCCGGCTGATCAGCGTCTGCGCGCCGTCATGGCACTTGAACACCACGTTGACCCGGTTTTCCGGCAACTTGACGATTTCCGGCGAAACCGTCGCGCTGTAATGGCCACGCTTGGCGTAGAGGGCGAGAATCGCCTTGGTATCCGCCGCCGCCGCCGCCGGGGTGAACACCGCACCCGGCTTGAGCGACACCGCGCCCCGCATCGCCTTGTCCTTGACGACCGAATTGCCCTGGAAAAAGACCTGGTTGACGACCGGATTTTCCTTCACCTGCACCATCAGGGTATCGCCCTGGCGGGTGATCGAGACCGTCTTGAACAGGCCGGTGGCATAGAGCGTCTTGAGGCTGAGATTGATCCGGCGCTGGCTGAACGGGTCGCCCGGCCGGAGCAGGATGTAGGAGCGGATGGTGCTGGGATCGATCCGCTGGTTGCCGCTCACCTGGATCGCAGCGATCCGCCCGCCGGCTTGCGCTTCGGCCGCCGCGGGCGCCGCCGCGCGCGCCTGGAGCGCGGCTGGCGCGATCAGCGCCGCGCCGAGGCATGCCGTGGTCATCAGAGCCAACCGCAGTTGCCGCAAGGATAATCTCCCAAACGCCTCAAGGTCACGATGCCGGCCGCATGAACCTTGCCCACGCACCGCACCGAGATGCGCCTAGCGGCAACCGCCGCCGCCCGCAAGGGCATCGCCGCCCGGCCCGGTCACAAAGTTTTTCAGCAATCCCGCAACGATCGGCGCCGCGCCGCCATCTTGCCCCGCCCCGCCCGGCGCGCGATGCATAGGGTGTGCACCCAGTGGCGACAAGGAGAAACCGATGCCGAACGCCATCAGCCGCTTTCCGGTGCCCGAACTCGCCGGCCTGCCGGACGACATCCGCGAAAAAATCCTCGCGGTGCAGGAAAAAGCCGGCTTCGTTCCGAATGTTTTTCTTGTGCTGGCCCACCGGCCGGACGAATTCCGCGCCTTTTTCGCCTATCACGACGCGCTGATGCTGCGCGATAGCGGCCTCACCAAGGCAGAGCGCGAAATGATCGTGGTCGCGACGTCGGGGGCGAATCACTGCCTCTATTGCGTCATCGCCCATGGCGCGATCCTGCGCCTCTACGCGAAAGACCCGGAACTCGCCGACCGGCTCGCGGTCAACCCGGACCGCGCCGGTCTCGCGCCCCGTCAGGCCGCGATGCTCGGCTATGCGATGAAGGTGGCGACCGCCTCGCACGCGGTCGCCGAGGCCGATTTCGCCGCGCTGCGCGTCCATGGCTTCGACGCCGACGCCATCTGGGATATCGGCGCCATCGCCGCCTTTTTCGCGATGTCCAACCGCCTCGCCAACATGACCGCGATGCGCCCCAACCCGGAATTCTTCACCCTGGGCCGCATACCATGAGCAAGGGTGGCGATCGCCCTATTTCTGCTTGAGCTTGGCCATATAGGCATAGAGCGCCATCAGGTTCTGCCGCGCCGCCGCGTTGCCCTGCTCGCCCGAGAGCCGGTACCAATAAATCGCCTTCGCATAATCCTGCGGCACGCCGTGCCCGAGTTCGTACAACTGGCCGAGATTGTTCTGCGCATTGGCATTGCCCTGATGCGCCGCCTGCCGGTACCAATAGGCCGCCAGAACGTCGTTCCGGGGCACGCCCCGTCCCGCCTGATACAGCAGCCCGAGATCGGTCTGCGCCACGGCGTCGCCCTGGCGCGCCGCCTGGCCGTACCAATAGGCTGCCGTCGCGGCGTTCTGCGGCACGCCTTGCCCCTCCAGATAGAGCGAGCCGAGATAGGTTTCCGCGCCGACATTGCCCTGCCGCGCCGCACTGATGACCGGCCCGACCGATGCCGCCTCCGCCGGCTGGCAAACTCCGGCGGCGACCAGAACGGCAAGGCCGAAGCCCAGAAGCCGATGGTTCGAACGGACACCCTGCATGACGATCCCCTCCATGCTCCCAAATCCGAGACAATATGGAGCGCCCGTCCGCTCATGTCACGCCGGCTGGGTCAAAGATCACGCTTCCCGGCCCGCGAAACCGGATTTTTGGGCCCGGCCGGCGATGCCGCGAACACCGGCGAACCCGGTTCGGCCCGGACGCTTGGCTCATACCCCCAGAGTACCATGGAGAGCTGAAAGGCGTTGCCCGCTTGATCCGCCGCATCGCTCCGGGCAGTCTCCGCCGATGACCGCCACTGCCCACACCCAGGCCCTGGTGCTGTTCTCCGGCGGGCAGGACAGCGCCACCTGCCTCGCCTATGCGCTCGACCGCTACGACCGGGTCGAAACCATCGGCTTCTTCTACGGCCAGCGCCACGCGGTGGAACTCGACTGCCGCGCCCCGCTGCGCGACGCGATCGTCGCACTCCGCCCCTGGCGCGCGACGCTCGGGCCCGATCACATGCTCGATATCGAAGCCGGCCTCGCCGCACTCGGCGCCACCGCGATGACCGCCGATATCGCGATCGAAACGACCGAGGCAGGCCTGCCCAACACCTTCGTCCCCGGCCGCAACCTGCTGTTCCTGACTTACGCCGCCGCATTGGCCTACCGGCGCGGCCTCGGCGTCCTGGTCGGCGGCATGTGCGAGACCGACTATTCCGGCTACCCGGATTGCCGGAGCGCCACCATGGCGGCGATGCAAGCCGCCCTCCGCCTCGGGCTCGACCGCGACATCGCCATCGACACCCCGTTGATGCGGCGCGACAAGGCGGATACTTGGCGCCTCGCCGCCAGCCTCGGCGGCGAACCTCTCATCGAAATCCTGCGGGTGCAAAGCCATAGCTGCTACCGGGGCGAGCGCGGAGCGCTGCACGACTGGGGCTATGGCTGCGGCGACTGCCCGGCCTGCGATCTGCGCGCCGGCGGCTGGCGGCGCTTCCGCGCCACCACCCCGGCCGGCTGATCCGCGAACCCGGCCCCGATCACCGCCTTCGGCACGTTTCGATTCGCTTGCGGATCGCTCGGCCCTGGAGAATACTCGGTCGCACGCAACAGGGGTTTCCACGCGAGGAAACGATGGCCGGACTCTGCGTCTTGTTGACCAACTCGCTCCTCAGCGAGCGCACCGGCTCCGAGGTCACGACGGAACAGCTCGCCGATGGCCTGCGCCGGGCCGGCCATCTGCCGATCGTCTATGTATCGCGGATCGGGCCGCAGGGCGAAGCGATGCGCGCGCGCGGCCATGCCGTCGTCGATCGCCTCTCGGCGCTGCCGGACCGCCCGGAGGTGATCCACGGAACCCATAACATGATGACGATGATGGCGCTCGCCGCCCTGCAAGGCGTGCCGGCGCTGTTCGTCTGCCACGATGCAACGGCGATGCACGACGCCGCACCGCTGCACCCGCGAATTCGCCGCTATTACGGGGTCAGCGAGGTCGCTCGGCGCCGGCTTGTCATCGACGGCGCGTCGCCGGAGCTGTGCGGGGTGCTGCCGAACCCGGTCGATCCGCTCCTGTTCCGGCCGCGGCCGCCCTTGCCGCCCCGCCCAGGTCGCGCGCTCGCCATCTGCAAGCCCGCGCCTCCTCGGGCGGCGATCCGCGCCGCCTGCGCCGCCGCCGGGCTCGCGCTCGACGAAGTCGGGACCGGGGCAGGCCGGGTGAGCGAGCGGATTCACGAGGAATTGACGCGCTACGATCTGGTTTTCGCGTCCGGGCGCGGCGCCCTCGAAGCCGGGTTTACCGGCTGCGCGGTCGTCATCTGCGAATCGCGCGGCTTCGGCGGCCTGCTGACCAGCGCGGCGCCGGAGCTGTGGCGGCGCGGCAATTGCGGCGCCGGAACCCTGACCCGGCCGGTCGACGCCGCTGCGATCGCTGAAGCGATCGCAGCGTATGACGCGGACGACGCCCTGGCGGTCAGCCTCGCGATGCGCGAAGCCCTCTCGCTCGATGCCCATGTCGAACGTCTCGTGCCGGTCTATCATGACATGATCCGCGAAACCGGGGATGTGTCCGCAGAAGCCGAGGCGTCCGCGATGGCGCGATTTCTCGAGGATTTCCTGCCATCGCATGCACCCGCCCGGCCCTGGCGCGCGCTGGTCCGCGACATAACCGGGATCGCGCCCGACGATTTGCCGCCGCCCGTCGCCGGCACCATCCCGAGCGTCGAGCACCGGGACGGCGCCGCCACCGAAACCGTTGTGCCGGAGCCGAGGCCCGAGTCGGCGTTTCGCCGCCTGTGGCGTAACCTGCCGGTGCTGCGCCCCCGCCGCACCGGCATCGGCGATTTGCAATAAAATCGCGGATTCCCCTGCCGCCCCGGTATCTCGCGCCTTTATTCCATGCTATGGATGCGCTTTGAAGCATGGGAGTCGGCTTCGTGCAGGCTTTCCCAACCGCATCACGCTGGTGATCGCGCCGCGACGAGAGCGCGACGCCGGGCTCCGGGCGTGACCAGAGATGTGCGCCCCATGCGACGAGTTGATGCGCTTGAAACGATGCTGAACCCCCCGCGAACGTCGCGCCACGCGATGAACAGGTTGCCAGGACGATGAAGACGATCAATGCGATCCGCATGGGCGGATCAGACATCCTCCCGCTGGTTGAGGGCGGCAAGGGCGTGGCCGTATCGAACGGGCGCACCGCCGGGCAATGGGCGGCATCGGGCGGCATCGGCACGTTCAGCGCCGTCAATGCAGACAGCTACGACGAGCAGGGCCGGCTGATTCCGCAACTCTATCACGGCCGTACCCGCCGCGAGCGCCACGAGGAGCTGGTCGCCTACGCGATCGAAGGCGGTCTCGCCCAGGCGCGCCGCGCGCACGAGGAATCCAATGGCCAGGGCCGCATCCACGCCAACATATTGTGGGAAATGGGCGCCGCCGAGCGGGTGATCACCGGCATTCTCGAAGGCGCCAAGGGGCTGATCAACGGCATCACCTGCGGCGCCGGAATGCCCTACAAACTCTCGGAAATCGCCGCGAAATTCAACGTCCACTACTACCCGATCGTCTCCTCGGCACGCGCCTTCAACGCGCTGTGGCGCCGCGCCTATCACAAGGTCGCCGATCTGATGGGCGGCGTAGTCTATGAAGACCCCTGGCTCGCCGGCGGCCATAACGGACTGTCGAATTCCGAGGACCCGACCAAACCGGAAAGCCCGCTGCCGCGCGTCATCGCACTGCGCCGCCAGATGCGCGAATTCGGCCTGGACGCGACGCCGATCATCATGGCCGGCGGCGTCTGGTGGCTGGAGGAGTGGGAGGACTGGATCGACAACCCCGATATCGGCCCGATCGCCTTTCAGTTCGGCACCCGCCCCCTGCTGACCCGCGAAAGCCCGATCAGCGAAGCGTGGAAGCAGAAGCTGCTCACGCTGAAGGACGGTGACGTGTTCCTCAACCGCTTCTCGCCGACCGGGTTCTATTCCAGCGCGGTGAACAACGACTTCATCAAGGGGCTGCGCGCGCGCAACGAGCGGCAGGTGGCCTACACCACCGAGCCGGTCGGCGCCCATTCCGCCGAATACGGCGTCGGCCCGCGCAAGCGCGTGGTCTGGCTCACCCCGGCCGATCTCAAGCGGGTGCTCGGCTGGGAGCGGGAGGGTTACACCGAGGCCCTGCGCACCCCGGATTCCACCCTGGTGTTCGAAACCCCGGAGGCCGCGACGGAAATCCGGCTCGATCAGGTCAACTGCATGGGCTGCCTGTCGCATTGCCGGTTTTCCAACTGGGCGCAGGAGGAACCGGACTACAGCACCGGCAAGAAGGCCGATCCGCGCAGCTTCTGCATCCAGAAAACCCTGCAGGATATCGCCCATGACGGCGAGCACCCGGATTCGGTCGACCGCAACCTGATGTTCAGCGGCCATAACGGCTATCGCTTCGCGTCCGACCCTTTCTATTCCAACGGCTTCATCCCGACGGTGAAGCAGCTCGTCGACCGCATCCTCACCGGACGATGAGAGCGGCGCGCCGTTCGCGGCGGTCATCGCGACGCGTCGAGGCGATCCATCCGCGCCAAGCCCAGTAGAGCGTGACGACTTTAAGTCGATCACGCTCTACTCTTGGTTTGGGCGAGCAATTTCATGGCTATGCGGATCGCTTCGCGATTCCGCGTAAAGCCATATTGCTCTGGCAGGCGAATGACAAAAATATTGTCTTAACGAAAACCTCTTGCCCATTAGGTTAAGCGTCGCTACAAGCGAACCCAATCGGGACGTCCAAAATAGCGTGCGTCGTCGCAAGGAAATGCGTTCCCGATCATATTGTGGAATTTCGACAAATCCCGGAATTCCATAGGGCGGTCGCATCGAATAGAGGGAGGATAACCATGGGTTTTCGAATTAAACGGACGGCAATCGCATTCGCCGCCGGCACCGCGCTCGCCACGTCCATGGGCGCCGCCCACGCCGCCGGCCTCGGCCTGATCGCGCAGAGCACAGGCGCGCTCGCCCATGCGTTCGGCGGCGTCACCGTCAACGCGACCCCCTCCACCGCCTATTACAACCCGGCCGGCATGGTGCTGATCAGCGGCAACCAGTTCGAGGGCGATCTCAACTATTACGACATCAACTCCAGCTTCACCGGCAGCAGCACCGTGCTCGGCTCCGGCACCGGCAAGAATTTCGTCGAATCCACCCTGGTTCCCGGCAATTTCGGCGTCATCAGCCTGCCGCACGGGGTCAAGCTCGGTTTCTCGATCACCACGCCGATCGGCGGGCGGATTAAATACGCCCCCGATTTCGTCGGCCAGTTTCAGGGCAACGAGGCGCTGATCACCTCGGTCCAGATCGGGCTCGACGTCGCGATCCCGATCACCCGGAAACTCTCGATCGGCTTCGGTCCGGAAATTAACTATTTCCAGAACATCCTCGGCCTCAACCAGAATTTGGCGCCCTTCCCGGCAGCGGAAGGCCAGTTCAAGGGCCAGAGCTACGCCTTCGGCTACAATATCGGCGCGATGTACCAGTTCAGCCCGTCCACCCGGATCGGCATCGACTACCGCTCCAAGATCGGCCAGACCGTGAAAGGGCCGGAATCGGTCCATCTCGACCCGTCGCTCTACAACCTTCTGTCGGCTTTCAATGCCGCGCCACCAATCGCCTCCAACGCGTTCGACCGCTGGACCTTCCCGCAGCAGATCTCCTTCGGCATCTACCAGCAGGTCACGCCGCGGCTCTCGCTGATGGCAAGTGCGCAATGGACCAACTGGGCGCAGCAGCAGGCCCTGGTCATCACCGATCCGTCCACCATCGGCTTCACCCTCGGCTCGATCTACACCCCGTTCAAATACCGCAATACCTGGACGGTCGGACTCGGCGCGAACTATGTCGCCGCCCCCGGCCTCACCCTGATGGGCGGGGTGGGCTACGACGAAAGCCCGGTCACCGCCGCCACCCGCCAGGATCTGCTGCCGGATGCCAACCGCGTGCTGCTCGGCGCCGGCCTGACCTATCAGATCATGCCGATGGCGACGCTGCAGCTCGGCTATCAGCATATTTTCGTCGCCAGCGCGCCGATCAACCAGACCCGCTCCGGCCTCAACGCCGACAATTCGCTGAATACAGCCGGCGCGGCCGGCACGCTCACCGGCACCTACAATCTCAGCGCCAACGTGTTCTCCACCGGCGTCATTCTGAAATTCTGATCCACACCCGGCTGACGAACGCCGCGGAGCCTCGCTCCGCGGCGTTTACTTTTGCGCCTACCGCCGTGCCGTCACCCGCCGGCGCTCCCTGACCACCGGATAGAGCGGCGCGCTCGCGAGGCGGATGGTCAGGCTCCGCGCGCCCTTGAGCAGCGCGGCCGGAATCACCGCGTCGCCGCGTGTCCACCGATGCCCGTCCTCGGCCCGATGCCACCCCGCCGTCAGGCGCGCATCGCCGAGATCGATCCGCCCGGCTTCGGTTTCCAGCGCCGCCACATCGAGCCCGAGCACCCGCCGGTCCTCCGACCCGGCATCCAGATGCGCCGGCACCAAAGTCCGGCTCGTCAGCCGCACATCGCCGGATGTCGGCACAGCCACCCGCCAGCACGCCGCACCCACCCGAGTCACCGCGACCGTCCGCGCCCCGATCGTCGCGACGATGCCGGGATCGCCGGTCGTCTCGACCGCTCCCGCCCGCGCGACAATCTTCCGGCGCAGCGCCGTCACCGCCGCGCCCGCCTCGGCGAACGGCGCATAGCCCTCCCGCTCGCGCAGGGTCTGCGCGAAATCCGGGTGCAGCACCCGCGCCTGCCCGGCCTCGCCAGAGAAAAACCCCCGGTTGCCGGTCTCCAGATAGGTCTCCGCCGGCAATCCCTCGGCGAACACCACGTCGTGCCGGTCCAATTCCAGATGGAAATAATCGACATGCCGCCGCTCGACCTGCGCGATCGTCGTGCCATTCACCAGCGCCTTCGCCGGCACCAGCAACCCGTCCAGATACAGCGCATGGTCCGGCGAGACATAAAGGTCGCGCGCCGGCACCCCGTCGGCGATCGCCCCGGCCTCGATGCGGACCGGCCAGATCAGTTCCGGGCGCGGATGCCGCCGCGCATCCAGCTTCCGCCGCCCGATCCATTGGATCGGCGCGCACCGCCCGCCATGGGCGATCACCCGATCCCCCACCGCCAAATCCTCGACCGCGACCGGGCCCGTTTCGGTCAGAATCCGCGTGCCGGCCGCGAAACACACGGCCTGCGCCGTCACCAGCCCGGCCGAAACGACGAATGTATCGCCCGCGAAACTCTGCGCGGGGTCGAGCTGCACCTGATAGCTCACCGAGCCGTCGGTGACGCTCAGCACGTTGTTCGTCCCCAGCGTCGCCGTCCCCGCGCCCGCCCCGGCCGCCCCGGCGAGCAGGATCGCGTCGTCCTCGCCCACGCCGGCCGCATCGAACCCGCTGATCACGTTGCTCAGCGTGGTCACACCCTGCAGCACCAGGGTCGCGCCCGCGCCGGTGAAATCGATCGGCCCGGTGATCGTCGCCCCGGCCTCGATCACCATGCCGCCATTCACCCCCAGGGTCGTCCCGGTCGCGGTCCCGCCCGACGAGACATACTCGATCCCGCCATTCTCCGCCGTGGTGGCGGAGGCCACGCCGCCATGGAACACGGTCTGGCTGCCACCATCGAGCAGCGTGGTGATCGCCGTGCCGCCCGCCGAATTGACCGACCCGCCGACATACCCGACAAGCTGCGTTCCCCCGGCATTGATCGTGTTGCCGGTCGCGGTGCCGCCGCTCAGCACGAGCTGAACGCCACCGGAATTGACCACATTGCCGCTGGCCGAACCACCGCTCGTTATGGACTGCGCGCCGCCATTGTTGACGGTGGTGCCGCTCGCCGCGCCGCCGCTCAGCACGTTCTCATGCCCGCTGACATTCAGCGTCACGCCCACCGCCCTGCCGCCGCCGGTGAGTTCGAGCTGGCCGGTATCCACGATGCTCGCCGAGGCGACGCCGCCGGACGTTACCGTCAGCGCGCCGCCCGAGGTCACATTGTTGCTGGTCACGACCCCGCCACTGGAAACCAGCAACGTGCCGCCGTCGATATTGGTGACCGACATCGCCCCGCCGGTATAAGTAGTCAGACCGATCTTGTAGCCGTCGGCGATCTCGCCACCCGAGGCGATCGTCGTGCCGGTCATCTGCACGCCACTGGCCACGATGCCGATACCTGAAACCGTCAGCCCGCTCACCGTGCCTTCGAACAGTCCGATCCCGCCGGAGAGCACCACCCCGCCATCGGCGACGCCGCCGGGCAGCACGCCCTCGATACCGCCGCTGCTCACCGTGATCGCCGACACCGTCCCGCCCGACGCCACCTCCAGCTTGCCGCCGCTGGTCACCGTCGCGCCGCTGACCGTCTGGCCCGAGGAAACAACCGTTGTGCCGCTGATCGTGGTTCCACTCATCGCGTCGATCCCTTTTTCTCTTGCCTGGATGTTGTCGTGTCATGGCGTGCGAAGCCCGGAATCCGGGCAATCGCGCCGGTCACCTGTCCGGCGGTGATCAGCCTGGTGCATTCGAACTGCCGCTCGGTGCCGGCCTGGCGCGGGCACCACAGGAAATCCTTGTGGTCGAACCGCGCGCGCGGGTCGTTCCAGCAGGAATTGCAGGCGTGGTAGTTGATCACCCGGTGCGGGGTAAAAAATTCGTTGGTCGGATGGGTGAATCCCGAAATCATCACCACCGGCGTCCCGACCGCCCAGGCCAGCCAGGCGAGCCCGCTGGACAGGCCGACGAAAAACGCCGCGTGGCGCAGCAGATGCGCCCGTTCGAGCAGCGGAACGTCGCCGGTCCTGTCCTCCGCGCCATGCGGAATATGGGTCCAGACCAGCCCCGACCCGCCCACCCGCTTCTGGTCGATGCAGACCACCCGGTATCCCGCATCTTGCAGGAAGCGCACCACCGCGTGCCAGCCCTCGGGATTGCTCCAGATCTTGGCCTGCGCCGAGCTTTGCACCGCGATGCACACGTAAGGCTCGGCGATCGGCCGCTTTTCATCGGTCGCCGCGATGCGCGGCGGCGCTTCGGTGGGATCGACACCGAGAATATAGCCGGCGGTGCGGTGCAGCCCGACCAGCCGGAAATCGCAAGGCTGCCAGTGCCGGTTCTCGTCGTCGAAAAACAGCCCGAGATGATAGGTCGCATAGAACCGCCCGGTCTCGACCGCGTCCTGGGTGACGAAGGCGATATGCGGATAGGCATCGGCGAACAGCGGAATCAGATTCGCCGCCATCGAACAGGTCAGCCGGCAGCCCCGCTCGGCCTGAAACCGCGCGGCATAGGGCAGCCAGCCGATCACGTCGCCCAGGGTGCCGACCGGAAACGCGATATGCACCTCCCGGTCCCGGCAATCGAGGTCATGGGCGAAAACCTGCGCGCCGTTCTGCGCCACCTCGATGCGGAACGGCACGAAATACCGCTTCGAGCTGACCACGAAACCCTGCTCCAGCCTTGTCTCGAACAGGATATTGCCGGTCGCGGTGTCGCGCAGCACGACATGCCATTCGCCCTCGCCGCGCGGCAGCGCGATCCGGCAGCCCTCGTTGAAATCGAATCGCAGCCCGAACGGCCCTTGCTGCGTCGGCACCGGCGCGGGCGCCGGATAGGCGCGCGGCGGCGCCTGGATCGTCGGTGTTCGGGGGAGAGCGGGCAGGCTATCCATAAATTTACGCGGTCACCACAATAGGAGGACAGAGCTAAAACGGAACCGTAATTTGAGACGATAGCTGGATGGAGAGATTAAGAATAGATTAATGCGACATGTAACGCAAAAAATATAAATCACTCCGAACATTCCGCGCGCCGAACCCTGGCCGCGCCCGCCAAGCTGGGCTATCGCGTGTTCCCATGAACGGCCCGGCACCGGACCAGTTGCGCGATCCCCGCTCCCAGACAGCTCCGCGCCGCGCGGTGGTCGATCTGGGGTCCAATTCGGTCCGCCTCGTGGTGTTCGAGGGCCAGTCCCGCAATCCGGTGCAGATTTTCAACGAAAAAGCGGTCCTCCGCCTCGCGCGCGGCCTGATCCGCACCGGCAGGCTGGACGAGGCGGCGATGGACGAGGCCGCCACGGTGATCCGCCGCTACGGCGCGATCGCCCGCGCCATGGGCGCGCATCCGTTCGAGGCACTGGCCACCTCGGCGGTGCGCGACGCCGAAAACGGCCCGGATTTCGTCGCCCGGCTCGAAGCCGCGACACCCGGCCTCAAGGTCGTGGTGCTGTCCGGCGAGCAGGAGGCGCATCTCTCGGCCGAGGGCGTGCTCTGCGGCATTCCTGGCGCCGACGGCATTCTCGCCGATCTCGGCGGCGGCTCGCTCGAAGCCGTGCGCCTCTCGGCGGGCACAATCGGCGATGCCGCGACCATGCCGATCGGCGTGATCCGCCTCGCCGAACGCGCGGCCGGAGACCCCATCCGCGCGAAAGCCATCGTCGCCGGGGAATTGGCCGAGCTGCCCTTTCTGTCCGACGGCGCGGGCGGCGACCTCTATGTCTCCGGCGGCGCGTTCCGCGCGCTCGCGCGCATCCATATCGCCCAGACCGGCTATCCGCTCGCCATGGTCCACCACTACACGATCGGGCGCGAGGAGGCGCGCGACCTCTCGGCGGTGATCGGCGAGGCCAGCCGGAAACTGATCGAGCGGATGCCGGGGGCCGCGCGCAAGCGCATCGAGGATCTGCCCTTCGCCGCGATCATTCTCCGCCGCCTGCTGCGCGCGACCGGCGCCGCCCGCGTGGTGTTCAGCGCCAACGGGCTGCGCGAGGGCTGGTTCCTGCGCCAGCTCCCGCCCGCGATGCGCGAGCAGGACCCGCTGGTCGCCGCCGGGCGCGACCTCACCATCGGCCTGCTGCGCGACCCCAATTTGCCGGACGCGCTGATCGGCTGGACCGCGCCGCTGTTTCCCGCCGAAACCCACGCCCAGCACCGGCTGCGCGAGGCCGCCTGCTGGTTTTCCGATATCGGCAATCACGAACACCCGGAATACCGCGCCGAACAGGCGTTTTTGCGCGTCCTGCGCCAGACCGGAGTCGGGCTCGACCACCATGCCCGCGCCTTTCTCGCCCTCACCCTGGCGCTGCGCTACGAAGCCCCGATCGAAAGCCCGTTTCTCGCCCCTGCGCGCGCTTTGCTCGACATGGCCGCCGCCCGCCGCGCCGAAACCCTCGGCGTCGCACTGCGCCTCGCCTATACGCTCTCCGCCGGCACGCCCGCTCTGCTCGCCGCCACCAGCCTGATCCCGCGGGATGGCCGCCTCGTCCTCACCCTCGATGCGGCGAGCGGCGTGTTCGCCGGCGACCCGATCGAGCGCCGCCTTGCCCGCCTCGCCTCGATGGTCGGGCTCGATCCCGAAACCCGCCTGATCTGAGCGCCCCGAGTGTGGTCTTTCAGGAGGTTGTCCATCCGGTCCTGAGCGAGGAAGCTGAACTTGTCGCCGCCGCGTCCCGTCACCCCGCCGCCTTCACCCAGCCGTGCTCGCCCTGCTGCCAATAGGTCAAGGTGTGACCTGCTTCCTTCGCGACGCGCCACCGCTCCCGCGCCGCCGCGACCGCATCCGCGTCATTGCCGTCGAACATATCGAAAACCCGGTCGAACCGGGAAAAATCCGCCGCCGCGTCATCCACCAGGAACAAAAATCGCGCGCCATTCGGCACGTCGCCGCCCTCGGTCAGCCAGATCGGCTGATCCGCGCCGAACCCCATCGAAGCCGTGCCGTGCGGCAGCCAGTCGGGGTTCGCGCTCAGCCATAGCGACGCATCCAGCGCCGCGATCCGCGCCGCATCGCCCCGCACCACCGCGCGCTGTCCCGCCGCCAGTGTCCGCCCCAGCAGCGGCGCCAGCGCCTCCGCGACGCTCATCCGGGTCAGATGATAGAACCCGATCTCCGTCACGGCGCTATTCAATGACGATGCGCGGCCCGGTCCGGCGCTCGCCGCCCAACTGCCCGGACACCGCTTCCGCCAGCGCCATGAACGCGCGCGCCGCTTCGCCGTCCGGTGCGCTCGCCGCGATCGGCGCGCCCGCATCCGATGTCTCGCGAATCGCCGGCAGGAGAGGAATTTCGCCGAGAAACGGCACGCCGATCCGCGCCGCTTCCGCCCGCGCCCCGCCATGGCCGAAAATATCGGTCCGCGTGCCGCAATTCGGGCAGCAGAAAAAGCTCATATTTTCGACGATCCCGAGCACCGGCACCCGCACCTGCCGGAACATCGAGACGCCGCGCCGCGCGTCCAGCAGCGCGATATCCTGCGGCGTCGACACCACCACCGCCCCGCTCAGCCGCACCCGCTGCGACAGCGTGAGCTGAATATCTCCGGTACCCGGCGGCAGGTCGATCACCATCACATCCAGCGCCGGCCACTCCACCTGGGTCATCAACTGGGTCAGCGCATTGAGCACCATCGGCCCGCGCCAGACCATCGCGGTCTCCTCGTCCACCACGTGGCCGATGGAAATCGCCTTCAGCCCCCAGGCATCGACCGGGATCAGCTTGTTGCCCGCCATCTCGGGCTTGCCTTTGGTGCCCAGCATGCGAGGCAGGGAGGGTCCGTATATATCGGCATCCAGCAAACCCACGCTCATGCCCAGCGCCGCCAGCGACACCGCGAGATTGACCGCGACCGTCGATTTCCCGACCCCGCCCTTGCCCGACGCCACCGCGACGATCGACCGCGCATTGGCGAGCAATGACGGTGCCTGGGCCGGCGTTTCGGCCGCCGCCGCGCGCGGCCCGGTGAACATCACGGTCGCGTTGCGCACGCCCTCCATCGCCGCCAGGTCGGCCTCGACCGCCCGGCGCAGCGGCTCCAGCTTCGCCGCGTCGGCCTTCGCCACGGTCAGCGCCACCTGGACCATGCCGTCGCGCACCGCGACGCTGTCGATCATGGCGGGCGGCACAGTTCTCTTGTCGGCGGGCGCCCGAAACGCCGCGATCCGCGCCCGAATACTGGTCTCGTCGATCATGGTCAGAGTATCTCTCAATTTCGTTAAGATATGGTTTACATCGCGTCGCGGCGGGACGAAACCTGGGCCCTGAGCGCATCCGCCGTGTGCACCGGCAGCGAACACACATTGCCCCCGCAGACGAAGGCCGCGGGCGTACCGCTCGCCTTGCCATGAGCCGGATGCGACACCGGCAGGCCGCTCGCATCGCCCACCGGCAGCACCACGACCGTCGGATCGAACCCCGCCAGCGCGGCCCGATGCAGCGACGCGAACCGCGCATCGCCCCGATCGCCGACGATCACCACGCTGGTCGCCGCATCCAGCAGCGCCGCCGCGGCGAGCAGGGTCGGATAGGCGGCCAAAGCCCGCCGCTCGCCGGCATGGGCAGCGATCAGCGCTTCCGCGCGCGAGCGATAGTCCGCTCCGCCCGTCAGATGATACAGACATGCATAGCCTTCCGCCATCAGCCCGGCTCCGGCGGGTGTCGGCCCGTCGAACCCGCCGCGCGGCCGCATCCCGCAAGGCAGATCGCCCGAATCGTCGGCGGTGAGGAAAAACCCGCCGGCGCCGTCGCCGAATTTTTGCTCCGTTGCCGCCGCCAACGCCTCGGCCCGCGCCAGATACGCCGCTTCGCCGGTCGCCTGATACAGCGCCAAGGCCGCGCGCAGCATCGCCGCCTGATCGTCCAGCAGTCCAGCCGCCGAAATCCTGCCCCGCCGATACGCATGATCGACCCGGCCATCCGCCCGCCCCAGCAACGCCATCACCGCCCGGAACGCCGAAACCGCCGTTTCCAGCCAATCCGTCCGCCCGAACACCGCACTCGCCCGCACCAGCGCGGCGATCGCCAGCCCGTTCCAGTCGGCCAGTATCTTGTCGTCCCGGCCCGGCCGCACCCGCCGGTCCCGCACCACGCGCAACCGCGCGCGCAATTCCGCCAGCTTGCGCTCCGTCGCCGCATCCTCGGGATGCGTCGCGCGGGTCAGAATGATCTTCCCCTCCCAGTTGCCCTGTGCCGGACACGGATAATGCGCCTCGAAGGTTGAAAAATCGTTACCGAGAGCGTCGATCAGCTCCTGCCGGGTCCAGACATAGAATTTCCCTTCCTCGCCCTCGGAATCGGCATCCTCGGAGGCGGCGAACGCCACCGCCCCGCTCGGCGCCGGATCTTCCGAAGCCGGCATGTCGCGCAACAGCCATTCGACCGTCTCGGCGGCGCGCGCATGGAGCAAAAAATCCGGCTCGGCGGCATAGGCCAGCGCCAGCAGATCGAGCAGCAGCGCATTGTCGTAGAGCATTTTCTCGAAATGCGGCACAAGCCATTCCGCGTCGGTCGAATACCGCGAAAACCCGCCGCCGAGGTGGTCATAAATCCCGCCCTGGCCCATCCGCGCCAGCATCAGCGCGACCGCCGCTCCGGCCTCGTGCCGGCCGGTGCGGGCGTATTCGCCCCAGAGAAACCGGAAAATTGGCGGATTCGGGAATTTCGGCGCGCCTTTCAGCCCGCCATCCGTCCAATCGACCATGCCGATGAACCGCTCCGCCACCGCATCCAGATCGCCCGGCGTCAGCGGTCCGGCCGGTGCCGGCGCCGCCTGCGCCACGATCCGCCGCATCAGCGACTCCCCGCTCTGCTCCAGCCTGGCCCGGTCCTTCGCCCACGCATCGGCGACGCCCCTCAGCACCTGGCGGAACGACGGCCGGCCCCAGCGCGGCTCGGGCGGAAAATACGTCCCGCCATAGATCGGCGCGCCCTCCGGCGTCAGCACCATGGTCAGCGGCCAGCCGCCCTGCTCGCCCATCGCCTGCAGCGCCGCCATATAGATATGGTCGATATCCGGCCGTTCCTCGCGATCCACCTTGATGCTCACGTAATGCGCATTCATCAGCGCCGCTGTCTCGGCATCCTCGAAACTCTCATGCGCCATCACGTGGCACCAATGGCAGGCGGCGTAGCCGATCGAGAGCAAAATCGGCTTCTGCTCCGCCGCCGCGCGCGCCAGGGTTTCGGGTGTCCACATCCGCCAATCCACCGGATTGTCGGCGTGCTGCAGCAGATAGGGCGAGGTTGCGGCGGCGAGGGCGTTTCCGGTCATCGGGTCTGTGCGCTTCCAGGATCATGGTTCCATCGGTAGATAGCAGCCGACAGCAAAAGCGCGAGACCCCCGGATGACCGATCAGCCACCCTATTTCACCAACCACGTCTTCGTCTGCGGCAATCGCCGCCCGGACGACCACCCGCGCGGCTCCTGTGCTGCGAAAGGCTCGGAAAAACTGCGCGATTACATGAAAGCCCGCGCCAAGGAACTCGGCCTTGCCGGGGTTCGGATCAACGCCGCCGGCTGCCTCGACCGCTGCGAGCACGGCCCAACCATGGTCATCTATCCGCGCGGCACCTGGTATCGCATCCCCGATCGTGATGCGGTCGATCGCGTGCTGATCGAGGATATCCGCGACGGCAACCCCATCGCGGAGCTGATGCTGCCCGCCGAAATAGCCCAAGCCAAATGATCGGCATCATTTTTGCTCCCGCCAGCGGGATCGGTGGGGCGATTTCGCTCATCCGCATCAGCGGCGCGGGCACCGACGCGCTGATCGCGGCCCTCGCCGGCACTTTGCCGAAGCCGCGCCGCGCCGCGCTGCGCGATTTTCGCGCTCCCGACGGCACGGTACTCGATCGCGGGATTCTGCTCCGGTTTCCGGCGCCGAATTCCTATACCGGCGAGGATTACGCGGAACTCCATGTCCATGGCGGACGTGCCGTGCGGTCCGCCATCGCCAATGCGCTGGTCGCTCTCGGCGCGCGCCCCGCCGAAGCCGGCGAATTTTCCCGCCGCGCCTTCGGCAACGGCAAACTCGACCTGCTGGAAGCCGAGGGCATCGCCGATCTGATTGACGCCGAAACCGAGGCCCAGCGCCGTCTGGCGCTCGATCAGGCGGGCGGGGCGATGAGCCGCGCGATCGGCGCATGGCGCGAGGCGCTGGTCGGGCTGATGGCGCGCCAGGCTGCCCTGATCGACTTTTCCGACGAAGACCTGCCGTCCGAGGTCGAAGCCGCGATGCTCGCTGCCATCGCGACGCTGCGCGACGAGATCGTCGCTGCTCTGGGTGCCGGCACTGCCGCCGAACGGCTGCGCGAAGGCATCGACATCGTGGTGCTCGGCGCGCCCAACGTCGGCAAATCCACTCTGGTCAACGCGATCGCGGGCGAAGAGGTCGCCATCGTCTCGGAAACCCCCGGCACCACGCGCGATGCGATCGGCGTGCGCATCGATCTCGGCGGCGTGCCCGTGCGCCTTATCGATACCGCCGGGCTGCGCGAGTCCACCGACGCCATCGAGGCCGAAGGCGTGCGCCGCGCGCGCGCTCATGGCGCCCGCGCCGATTTTTTGCTTCTCATTTCTGCTCCGCCGGATTTTATGGCACCTGAAGCGCCGCCTGGTATCGAAACCTTGCTGGTCGCGACCAAATCCGATCTTCCTTTTGCGCCGCCTGACAATGCTTTGGCGGTCAGCGCGAAAACCGGCGCCGGCATGGCCACGCTGATCGAAATTCTGAAGGCGCGGGTTATGGATTTGACCGATCGCGGCGCCGGTCCGGCCTTGCCACGACCCCGGCAGATGACCTGTCTGCGCGACATGGTTGCGGCGCTCGATCGGGCGATGGCGGTCTCGGCGCCGGAACTGCGCGCCGAGGAATTGCAACTCGCCGCCAATGCCGTCGCTCGCCTGACCGGGGTGATTGGCGTGGAAGACGTGCTCGATCAGGTGTTTTCCAGCTTCTGCATCGGCAAATAATGCTATAGGCGGCGCCATGAGCGAGACGGAGCAAAACTTCGATGTGGTGGTGATCGGC
Source organism: Acidiphilium iwatense (assembly GCF_021556475.1). GTDB lineage: Bacteria > Pseudomonadota > Alphaproteobacteria > Acetobacterales > Acetobacteraceae > Acidiphilium > Acidiphilium iwatense. The sequence continues at coordinate 56,649 of NZ_JAKGBZ010000009.1, forward strand.
GGCGGCCACGCCGGAACCGAGGCGGCGGCCGCGTCGGCGCGGATCGGCGCGCGCACCCTGCTACTGACCCACCGTCTCGACCGGATCGGCGAAATGTCGTGCAATCCGGCGATCGGCGGGATCGGCAAGGGCCATCTGGTGCGCGAGATCGACGCGCTGGATGGCATCATGGGCCGCGCCGCCGATGCCGCCTGCATCCATTTCAAGATGCTCAACCGCGCCAAGGGCCCGGCGGTGCGCGGCCCGCGCGCGCAGGCGGATCGGGCGCTGTATCGGGAAGCGGTTCAGGCGAGGCTGCGCGATCAACCCAATCTTTCGCTCCGCGAAGGCGAGGCGGCGGACCTGGAACTTGCCGCGGACGGATCGCTCGCGGCGGTGCTCACCGCCGATGGCGCACGAATCGCGTGCAGGACGGCGGTTCTGACCACGGGGACGTTCCTGCGCGGTCTTCTGCATTTCGGCGATCGCACCGAAGCCGGCGGCCGGGTGGGCGATGCGGCGTCGAACGCGCTGGCCGCGCGCTTGCTCGGGCTCGGATTGGCGCTGGGCCGGCTGAAAACCGGCACGCCGGCGCGATTGGACAAAAAATCGATCGACTGGGACTCGCTGCCCGAGGACAAGGGCGAGCACCCGCCGACGCCGTTCAGCCTGCTGACCGAGTGGATCGAAAACCGGCAGATTTCGTGCCGGATCACCGAAACCACCGCCGCGACCCACGCGATCATCCAGGCAAACCTGCACCGCTCGGCGGTGTATGGCGGCAGGATCGCAGGGATCGGGCCGCGCTATTGCCCCTCCATCGAGGACAAGGTGGTTCGCTTCGCCGACAAGTCCCGTCATCAGGTGTTCCTGGAGCCGGAGGGGTTGGACGACGACACGGTCTATCCGAACGGGATTTCGACAAGTTTGCCGGTCGAGGTGCAGGAAGCGTTCATCCGCACCATGCCGGGCCTGTCGCGCGCGGTGTTGCTCCGTCCCGGCTATGCGGTGGAATATGATTATATCGACCCGCGCGAACTGACCCATGATCTGGCGCTGAAGCGCGTGGCCGGCCTGTTTCTCGCCGGACAGATCAACGGCACCACCGGCTATGAGGAAGCCGGCGCGCAGGGGATCGTCGCCGGGATCAATGCCGCGCGGCGCGCGGGAGGCTCGGCACCGGTCACGGTCGGGCGGGCCGAAGGCTATATCGGCGTGCTGATCGACGATCTGGTGACGCGCGGCGTGACCGAACCATATCGGATGTTCACCTCGCGCGCCGAGCACCGGCTGAGTCTGCGGGCGGATAATGCCGATATCAGGCTGACGCCGCGCGGGATCGCTTGGGGCTGCGTCGGTCCGGCGCGGCGCAAGGCGTTCGAAGGCTTGCGGGCGGATATTGCGAGTGGCGCGGCAGGGGTGCGGGCGCGCGACATCGTCGAGGCGGACCGGCTCTATGCCGGGTATGTCGCGCGGCAGGCGGCGGAAATCCGCGCGCGCGAGAAGGATGATGCGGTGCTGATTCCGGGTGATTTCGATTATCGCGCGGTGGGCGGTTTGTCGACGGAGCTGCTGGCGCGGCTGGAGCGATTCCGACCCGCCTCGCTGGGGGTTGCGGGGCGGCTGGAGGGAATGACACCGGCGGCTTTGGGCGCGCTATTCGCGGCGCTGCGCAAGCCGCGCGCGCTCGCCGCGTGATGGCGATCGAGGCCGAAAAAAAGGTCCGGTTTGGTTCCTTTGTTTCACGTGAAACAAAGGAACCACTTCGATACTATTCGATATCGATCAAAAAATGGACCGAGCGGATCAACCTGATCGCCCGGAAGGATGCCAATGATGAGGCGATCTGGCAGCGGCATATCCTTGATTCTCTTCAGCTTTTGCCGCTGATTCCCAGTGACGTGGACTGCGCGGCCGATCTCGGTTCCGGGGCCGGGTTGCCGGGGCTGGTGCTCGCGATCGAACGGCCGGACATCCATGTGACGCTGATCGAGGCGGATCGGCGCAAGGCGGCGTTTCTGCAGACCATGGTGGCGGAACTGGGATTGAACGCTGCTGTGATCGCCGAGCGTATCGAAAAAGCGACGGTGGCGCCGGTAAAATTGGTCACGGCGCGGGCGCTGGCGCCGCTGCCGGCGTTGCTGGAGTATGCCCACCCGTTGCTTGCCGAAGGCGGGGTATGCCTGTTCCCGAAAGGGCGCGGGATGGAGACCGAATTGACCGCGGCGGTGCTGCAATGGCACATGAGGGTCGAGCGGTTTCCGAGTCAAACGGACGCGGACGCCACGATCCTCCGTATCAGTGAGTTGCGCCGTGCAGCCTAGTGTGGTTCTGAAATTCCTGCGGATGTGCGGCCGCGATTTTAGGAACTTCAGAACAAAAAACCACACTAGAATCATAGGATTACTAGTGTCCTCTCGATTTGGAAGTTCGTAACGTGACGGGTATTGGTGGTAACGAACTTCCAAATCGGAACACTAGGGTTATTGCGATTGCCAACCAGAAAGGCGGCGTCGGCAAGACGACGACCGCGATCAATCTCGCGACCGCCCTGGCCGCGACCGGCGAGCGGGTGTTGGTGATCGATATGGACCCGCAGGGCAACGCCAGTACTGGGTTCGGCATCGGCGCGGATGAGCGCGGGATGGGCAGCTACGCGCTGATGACCGGCGAGGCGGCGGCGGCATCGCTGGTTTTGCCGACCGAAGTGCCGGGCTTGCTGATCATTCCGGCGACCGAGGATCTGATCGGCGCGGATATCGAGTTTTCTCAGGTGGATTCGCGGGAACGGCTGGTCGAGCGCGCGCTGGCGGAGCCGGGGCTGGCCGGCCAGTTCGGCTATGTGTTTGTCGATTGCCCACCTGGCCTCGGGCTGCTTACACTGAATGCTCTGGTTGCGGCGTCTTCGGTGCTGATTCCGCTGCAATGCGAGTTTTTCGCGCTGGAAGGGATCAGCCAGTTGACCCGCACGATCGAGCTGGTGCGGCGCACGCTGAATCCGCGCCTTGCGCTGGAAGGGGTGGTGCTGACGATGTTCGACCGGCGAAACAATCTGGCGCAGGCGGTGGCGGAGGATGTGCGGGATTATTTCAAGCAGAGCGTGTTCGAGACCGCGATTCCGCGCAATATCCGGGTGACCGAATCGCCGAGCCACGGCAAGCCGGTGCTGCTGTATGATTTTCGCTCGCCGGGGGCGCAGGCTTATGTCAGCCTCGCGGCGGAATTTTTGCGCCGCCAGAACCAAGAGACAAAAGTATGAGCGTGAAGGAACAGCCGCGCCGGCTGGGCAAGGGACTCGTCGAATTGATGGGCAGCGCCGCGTCGGCGCTGACGCCGCACGCGATGCCCGCCGAAGGGGCGCGCACCGTGGCGATCGCGGCGCTGCATCCGGGGCCGTTCCAGCCGCGCCGGGCGATGGACGAGGCGGCACTTGAGGAATTGGCGGCGTCGCTGAAGTCGCGCGGGGTGTTGCAGCCGCTGCTGGTGCGGGGGCATCCGGCGAAACCGGGGCAATATCAGATCATCGCGGGCGAGCGGCGCTGGCGGGCGGCGCAGCGCGCCGGGCTGCACGAGGTTCCGGTGCTGGTGCGCGAGCTGTCCGACACGGACGCGATGGCGGCCGGGCTGGTCGAGAATTTGCAGCGTCAGGATCTCGATCCGATCGAGGAAGCAGAAGGGTATCAGCGGCTGCTGGACGAATTCGGAATGATCCAGGAGGATCTGGCGGTGGCGGTGGCGAAATCCCGCCCGCATATCACCAACATGCTGCGGTTGCTGAATTTACCGCGCAGCGTGCAGACGGCGCTGCAATCGGGCGAGCTGAGCTCGGGCCATGCGCGCGCGTTGATGCAGCACCCGGACCCGGAAGCCGGCGCGCGGGCGATCCTGGCGAACCGATTGACGGTGCGGCAGGCGGAATTGCTGGCGCAGACCGCGCTGACGCCGAAGCCGCCGCCAGCGCGGGCGCGCTATGAAACCGATGTGGAAACCCGTGCCCTGGAGCGGGATTTGTCGGAGCGGCTGGGGCTGCGGGTGCGGATTTCGTTCAACGGAAAGGGCGGCTCGGTCAGTCTGGCCTATGAGGGTCTCGATCAGCTGGACGGAATTCTGGCGCTGCTGAACGGGCGGCAATAGGCGCGGGTTCAGGTTTTGTCAGCAATCGGCTTCATCATTTCCAGTCCATGTGGCGCGAAGCCAGCATCGGCATAAAAACGTTGGGCGTTGGGATTCTCCGCCAATACGTACAGCATAAGACGGTGAACGCCCCGAGCCGCGGCAATACGCTCCGCCTCGACCATAAGAGCTTTTCCGACCCCGGAACCACGCATGGCTTCCTGGATGAATAGGCTGGAAATATAACCATACGATCGCACGTCATCTCGGATAAAAACATCGTCTTCTTCGAATAGGAGGAAGAGATGACCGACGACTCGTCCATCGAGTTCCACAACCAGCGCGCTGCCGCCCTTTGCGGCAATATTTCTCCAGGCGCCCTCCAAAGACTCCAATGCGCCCTGATGATCAGACCGTCGATCGTCCGAGATCGCGTGTTCATATCGATTCAAACCCAGAAACTGCGACAACAGGGCATCATGATCGTCTGGAGCGGCGGGGCGAATGAGGAGGGACATGGCTTCAAATAAGATGACAGACGGTTCAGGCCGAGGGTATGAGCGTTACGTTGGCGCGGAGCCAGTCGGCCAATCGCCCGAACTCGAACGTGTCGGCCTGATAAAGACCGATGATGAATGCATTGTCCGTCATTCGGTCAATTTCTTGTAAAGCGGCCCGAATTTTCCGTGGCTCGCCTGATAAGCGGCCATGATATCGGCGCGGGGTCTACCCTGCTTGCGCTTTTCGATCAGATCGCGGGTTTGGGATGTCACGGGGGTCAGAGTTTGGCGAGGTGGTCGGCGAGGGTTCGGCGAAGGTCGTCCGGTGCGGTGCGGGCGATGGCGTCGCCGAGTTCGGCGATGCGGCGGCGCAGATCATAGAGCTGGTCGAGCAGCGAGAGAACGACGGGGAGCGCGTCCTCGTTGACCTGAAGATCGTCGCGCAATTCACGGATCAGGCGGACCCGCGCGACATCGATGTCGCGGAAGACGTAGTGCCCGGCATCGCGGTCGGGCCGGACCCATTGATTGCCGATCCAGCGTTCGATGTCCTGCCGGTGCAGGCCGGGAAGCCGGGTGATGAGAACCTCGATGGTGATCATGGGCCTGGCTCCATCGCCGCGCGCGGATTGGCGGGGTGTTCGGGCTTCCAGTCGCGCAGAAAGGCTTCGAGCGCGGCGTCGGGCTGGCCCACGACGACGCGCAGCGTGGCGTAGAGATCGCCCTCGCTTTGGCCGGCATGGGCGGGAACGCCACGGCCGCGCAGGCGAAGCTCGGTGCCGGTATCCGAATGGGGCGGCACGCGCATCCGCACCTTGCCGCCGGGGGTGGGGATTTCGACCGGACCGCCGAGCACGGCTTCGGCGAGAGTGACCGGCAGGTCGAGCCGGATATCGTTGCCGTCGCGCCGGAAGATCGGGTGCGGGGCGATGTGGATTTCGATCAGCGCGTCGCCCGAGGGACCGCCGTTCCAGCCGGCGGTACCCTGGCCGCGCAGGCGAAGGATCTGGCCGTCCTCGGTGCCGGGCGGGATGCGGACGTCGAGGGTGCGGCCATCCGGCAGGGTGAGGCGGGTGGTGGCGCCGTTGACCGCATCGAGAAAGCCGGTGGGCAGGGTGTAGCGCTCGTCCTGGCCGCGAAGAGGACTATCGGTGCGAGGCCGGGCGCCGGCGCCGAACATGGTGCCGAAGATGGATTCGATGTCTTCGGCGCTCCAGGCGGTTTGTTGCGGGCCGGACGGGCCGTAGCGGCGGCCGGGTTCGGCCTCGGCGTAGTCGCGGTATGAGGGATGCTGAGGACGTTCCTGGCCCTGGGCGTCGATTTCGCCACGATCGAAGCGGGCGCGCTTTTCGGGATCGGAGAGGATTTCGTTGGCGGCGGTGACGGCTTTGAACCGGGCCTCGGCCTGGGCGTTGCCGGGGTTGAGGTCGGGGTGGTGCGCCTTGGCGAGCTTGCGGAAGGCACGGCGGATATCGTCCTGGCTGGCATCGCGCGCGACGCCGAGAGTTTGGTAGGGATCGTCCACGGTTGCTCCTCATCGGTTCGCGACGCGCCGATGGATGTAATCATGGCTAAGCGGTGGTGTCACGGGGTGGAGCTGGTGATTGATTTAGAGCGTGATCGGTTCAAGCCGATCACGCTCTACTCATATTTTGGCGAGCAAGTTGGCCGGTTTTGATCGAACCCCATGGTTCAATCAAAACCTACCCTGCTCTAGCCGCGGCGCGTGCCTTCGATCGCTCCGGTGCGGTGACCGTGGACGTGTGGACGCCATGATTATATATGCATATGCAGGGAGACGCGATGATCGTCAGCGATTCCGATGATGCGCCGTGGGTGTCGATTCCCGCCTCGGATAGGCGGATGATCGGCGGGGTGGATATCCGCGATGTCGCTGGATGCACCTGTTTGCGGCTGCGCCGCGCGGGCCGAATGGCGACACAGATTTTCGACGCCCATCTTCAGCCGGTTGGGCTGACGGTCGGCCAGTTCGGCGTCATGGCGCAGGTTTACGGCTGTTCGCTGTGGCGCCCGCCGATGACCATGAAGGAGCTGTCGACCATCGTCGGCATGGACCCGACAACCCTCAACCGAACGTTGAAGCCGCTTGAGGCCCAGGACCTTGTCCGCATCGAGCCGGATCGCCGCGACCGTCGCGCACGGTGTATCCGCTTGACGATGTCCGGGCGAGACCGTCTTGCCCAGGCCATGCCGTTATGGCGAGCGGCCGATGACGAGCTGCACCGGACGGTGGGCGCCGAGGCCACTCTGGCGCTGAGCGGCCTGCTCAGTCTGGCGGGCGAAAAGCTGCGCAAGCCCGAATAAAATAATAGTTCTGGACGGGGGAACTGGCCCAGGCTATTAGCTGCATATACAGCTTTTTAGGGGCTGCATGCCGTCTGGCTGAATCAGCCATCGGTACTGGCTCCGGCGGATCAACGCGCAACGAGAGACGGATGCCGGGTGGCCCAGGCGTTCGCCGCGGGCAAGGAGGGCGGGCATGCTGGTGAAAAACATCTTCCTGATCGACATGGCGCTGGGCTATCTCGCCTGGGCGTTGTGCATCGCGACTTACGTCTGGCCGCGGCTGCGGGCGATGGATCGGGTCGAGGCGCAGCGCGCTATCGCCACGCTGCACAGTTTCCGTTTCTTCGGCCTGGTCTTTCTGCTGCCCGGATTCGTCGGGCCGAACCTGCCGGCGGCCTTCGCGACGCCGGCGGCTTACGGCGATTTCGCCACCGCGCTGCTCGCAATCCTCGCGCTGCTGACGGTGCGCGTGCGCTTCCTGTTCTGGCCGCTGGTCTGGGCGTTCAATCTGGTCGGCCTCGCCGACCTCATTATGGCCACGGTGCACGCGATCGGCCTGGATCTGCCGTCAGTGGCCGGCCAGCTCGGGGCGGGTTACGCGATCCTCATTCTCTACGTACCTGCGCTTTTCTGGACGCACCTCCTCGCGTTCTGGCTGCTGCTGCGACCCGCGCGCGCGCCGAGGTTGATCGCCGCGACTGAATAACCGAGAACGGTGTGACGGGCGGGCTGAAACTGACCCGGTCGGTTTGGATCTGACCCACTGCTAATTTTTCTGCAAGCGGCACATGAAATCGTATGATATGCCGTTTTTGGCTGGGTTCCTGACCTTCTGAGGATGCACGGGACAGTCGCGATACCCGCTCTTGCGAAGAATTATGTCCGCCAAAAGCTCGCGTGATTCCTGCATGACGGTGTCTGTCATGGAAAAGGTTTGTCTGGTGCCATTGACGTATATCCGGGCGCCGCTCGGGATTGATTCGAGCCGGATCAATTCAGGGGGAGACGGTTCGAGGGAACACTTGATGCACAGCAGCAATGTGAACCATCCTCTATCGACTGTTTTCCTATATATTCCCGGAGTCGCTTGCGCATTCAGGGCCTCAACGTAGGTCTTCGTTGAATGCTGATGCGCGAGACTCGTGAACGGGCGGTAAAAGCGTCCATTGCGCTCAAGTACGAGTGGAATCACTCGGTTGCGAGTCATTCCCTTTTCCGTGGCCATCGTGAAATCGGTGAGGGCCGCAAATGGCGCGGCTGGGAGCGACAGATGATATACGCCTTCGCGTGGCGAGATCGTCGTCTTGGCGTGGATAAGTTTCTTGAGAAGAACAGCGTGCCCCCGGAGATGGAGATCAAGCTTGGGGTCGTACGGGAACATGGTTAGATCGAGAGATTCCGTCTGGATCACAAGTTTTTCGGAGCGGCCCGGAGTGATGTCGATTTTGTAGATTGGCCTTTCGACGAGTTGCGGAATCCCGATATCTATGTGCAGCGCCTTCGTATTGCGTCGTATGACGAATTCCGACGGTAACAGCGCGCGAAGCTTGCCGCCGACATAGATCATCGGAAGCGGCAGATGCCCTTCATTCTGAAGAAAAGCAGCGAGTTTCCGTTGCCTTGCGAATCCGGTCCAATCGAGATTGATCGATAGCGTCAAGGGTGTTTCCGCCGCACGCGCGGGTGGCAATAGTGCGAGAGCGACGCAGACCGCAAATACAAAATTACGCATTGTCTTCTTTTGGGGTGACAATTTTCTTGCGGTTGTCAATAAAGATCGTGGAAATAAAGAAGGCAACAAAAATTGCGGCGATGATGAGAGTCAACGCCTGAAAATAATAGTCATGCAAATGTCGATAATCAAATGCACCACCCACCAACTGAGCGGCAATTTCCAAATGACCGAAATATGCATAGAACAATGACACACCACTGGAAAGGGAGAAGAGAAGAAGTGTTAAATACTGAAGGCAACGTATACAACCGGAAGTTGCCAGTCTGTCCTTGGCAAAATATCCAACGAGCGCGAAGAGCGCTAGGTCGAGCGTGACCATGAAGTCGATTAGATGTTCGAAAACGCCCGGTACCATTACCTGAAAGTCGCCACCGGTAACATCGGCGCGGGCAGGAAAGACAAAGACAAGGGAAAGCAGAGCGATGCCGATAATAACGGATACCAAACGCTCTGGCCGGGGGTGCATCTAGGTGATGTAACTCCGTTGTTCGCCTATTGTGAATCCGGGCAGGCCAAAAAGGAGGCTGGACGTTTCGAAAACGAAAATCCAGATTCGATGCGGAGTCAAGCGCATTTTTCCGATTCGGACATTTCTCATCATTGAAAATAGAACGATACTCGAATCATTACTCGAAGGTCACCACAAAGGGATATTTCGGGGATTATGAATGAACCCCGCACTGTCGCCTTTATAGTTCGATGATGATGCCGCACGGGTTCGCGCGCTCCGCCTCGACTCTTCCCGCCTCAACTCTTCCGCATCACCGCGAAGGCGAAGTTTGGGCCGGCGCCGCGATACAGTGCCTGGTCGACCCACAGCATGGCGAGGGGTTCGAGCAGGCGGGCGATGCGGAGCGGGCCGGCGTCGATCGGCTCGAAGCCGAGGTCTCGGGCCAAGGTCATGACCGACGGTTTACGGTCCGCGTCGTCGCCGGCGACGAACATCGCGGGCGCGGTTCCGTAGCCGGAGAGATCCGCCATGTTGGCGGCGCCGGTGGTGTTGAACGCCTTGAACACCGAGGCGCCCTTCGCCCACTGGGCGACCAGCTCGCCGCCGGAGCGGTCATGGCCCAGGGCGAGGCGGAGTCCCTCCGCGGTCATTTCGAGCGGGTTGGTGCAGTCGATGACGATCCGGCCGGACAGATCGCCGAGATCGCGGATCGCGGCCTCGGTCGCTGGCCAGGGGGTGGCGAGCACGACCGCCGCGGCGCTCGCCGCCGCCTCGGCGGGCGTTGCGAGGCGATTCGCCGGCAGGTCGCGGTATTTCGGATCGGCCGGCGCGCGCACGCCGAAGCGCACGTCGTGGCGGCGCTTCAGCCATCCGTTGCCCAGGGCGGCGCCGACATTGCCCGCGCCGATGATCGCGATCCGCATGGTTCCGCTCCTTCGCCTGTCGCGGCGCCGACCTTAACGGGCCGGCGCGCCGGATTCACGTTAAAACCGTATCCCGGAAGGCGGCGAGCCTGGCGCGCTGGGTGTCGTCGGGAGAAAAATTGTCGGGCGCGAGCCAGGCTTCGAAGGCAGCGCGGATCGCGGGAAATTCGCCGTCGATGATCGAGAACCAGGCGGTGTCGCGGTTGCGGCCCTTGGTGACCATCGCCTGACGGAAAATCCCCTCGAAGCGGAAGCCGTAGCGCGCGGCGGCGGCGCGGGAGGGTGCGTTCAGCGCGTCGCATTTCCACTCGTAGCGGCGGTAGCCGAGTTCGTCGAAGACGCGGCGCATCATGAGGAACATCGCCTCGGTCCCTGCCCGGTTGCGCATCAGGGCGCGGGAGAAATTGATCGAGCCGATCTCGATCGATCCGTTCGCGGGGTCGATCCGCATATAGGAGGCGAGGCCCAGGGCGCGGCCGGTGGCGTGGTCGACGATGGCGAAGGTGATCAGGTCCTCGGCTGAAGCCGCGCGCTCGATCTCATGGTCGAATGCAACGCGGTCGGCGGGCCGTTCGGTCCAGAGATAGGTCCAGTCCCGGTCGTCGGGCGCGGCCAGGAAGGACGCGAACAGATCGTTAGAGTGGCGGGCGGGGTCGAGCGGTTCGACGGCGCAGTAACGCCCGGTCATCGGTGTGCGCGGCGGGGCGATGCGCGGCGTCCAGTCCGGCAGGGGCGCGCCGATCGGCTGGCCGTAATGGTTGGTGCGATGGGTCATGACGGCGAGGATAACGGCAATGTTTGCGGCCGCCAACCCGCGCGCATACCAAATCTCATGAGTCGGGGCTCGTGAGATTTGGTATTAGCCGGGAGCGACGATGATGGTGGGGTCGTGGCGGATCGGGGTTTTGAGCGAGCGGGCGATGAAGCAGTGCTCGTTGGCCTCGTGGTGGAGCGCGCGGGCGGTTTCGGGGTTTGAATCGGCGGCGATGGTGACGGTGGGGCGGAGCAGGATGCCGGCGAACTGGCCGGCGCCGGAGGGTTCCTCCTCCATCGTGGCTTCGGCGGCGTCCTCATAGGCGAGGACGGTGACGCCGGCGACGGCGCAGAGATGCAGATACCAGAGCTGGTGGCAGGCGGAAGCCGAGGCGAGCAGCAGCTCCTCGGGGTTCCAGCGCGCGGGGTCGCCGCGAAACGCCGGGTCGGACGAGGCGAGGATGGCGGGCTTGCCGGCGGCGGCGATCTCGTGGTCGCGCGCGTAGCCGCGATAGCTCCGGGTCCCCTGCCCGGTATTGCCGGTCCAGCGCAGATTTGTGCGGTAGTGATGGGTTTTCGTTGGCATGGCGGCTCTCCGGCGGTCGATGCTATAGGCGATCGGATCCGGCCCTGCTTAACGCGGGGTTCCAATCCTGACGAGGCCGAGATGGATCATGTCCCGCATGAAATGGACGCCGGAGTCGGGGCGCTGGCGGGCGATGCGTGCCTGAATTGTGGGACGGCGCGGGTCGGGCCGTGGTGCCATGAATGCGGGCAGCACGCGGAAGCGGTGCACCGGTCGGTGAAGCGGCTGGCCGTGGAGGCGGTCGAGGCGGCGCTGGAAACCGATGGGCGGTTTCTGCGGACGGTGCGGCGGCTGGCTTTCGATCCGGCGGGGCTGACGCGGGATTATCTGGCGGGAAAGCGGGTGAGCCAGTTCGGGCCGTTCAAGCTGTTCGTCATCGCGCTCGTGCTGTTCCTGTTTTTCGCGAATACCCATGTGTCGGTGATTTTCGGCGTTCCGAAGACCAGGGAAACCGCCGCCATGCCGGGCTGGCTTTTGCGCGCGAGCGCGGTTCTCAATGCGCATGGCGCGCAGGTGTTGCGCGAACTGCGCCACAGCGCGGAGCTGTTCGCGTTTCTGACCGTGCCGGTCGGGGCCGCGGTGCTGCGGCTGATCTTTCCCCTGCGGCGCGGCGTGGCGTTCTACGATCACCTGATTTTCGCGATGCAGTCTTTGGCGTTCCAGTTGGTGATGCTGACGCTGATCGTGGCGATGCCCGAGGGCTGGCCGGACCTGCTGGTGCTGCTGCCGCTGGCGGCGATGACGATCCACCTGTTCGTGCATATGCGCGGCGTCTACCGGACCTCGAAAGCGGGGACGGTGGTGCGGATGCTGCTGCTCGGGACCGGCACGGCGATCGCCTATTCGGCGCTTGCGACGGTCTGGCTGGCGGCGGCGGCGCTGCTCGCGCTGGCTTGATCGGCGCGCGATGGCGGGCGAGATAGAGGGCATGTCGGAGACACTTTCGGCGCGGCGGCAGGCGATCCTCGTGCTCGGGATGCACCGGAGCGGCACCTCCGCGCTGACCAGGGTGCTCGGCCTGTGCGGCGCGGCGCTGCCGGAACGGCTGATGGATGCGGCGCCGGAGGTCAATGAACGGGGGTTCTGGGAGCCGCGCGAAATCGTCGCCCTGCATGAAGAGGCGCTCGAAGCGGCGGGCTCGGTCTGGCACGATATTCGCCCCCTGCCCGGCCCATGGTTCGAATCGGCGGCGGCGGCGGCGTTTCGCCAGCGGCTGGCGGCGCTGCTGGACGAGGAGTTCGGCACTGCCGCGCTGCCGGTGGTGAAGGACCCGCGACTGTGCCGGCTGCTGAATTTGTGGCTGCCGGTGCTGGGAACCCTGGATATCGCGCCTTGCGTGGTGATTCCGGTGCGCAATCCGCTGGAAGTGGCCGCCTCGCTGCGCCAGCGGGAGGGTTTCGGCGCGGCGAAATGGCTGATGCTGTGGCTCGGGCATTTTCTGGCGGCGGAGCGGGAGTCGCGCGGATTGCCGCGCTGCTTCGTGACCTATGAGCAGATTCTGACGGATTGGCGCAGCGTGGTGGAGCGGATCGGCGCGGTGCTCGGGATTGCGTGGCCGCGCGCACCGGGCGCGGCGGCGCCGGAGATCGAGGCGTTCCTTTCGGGCGCGCTGCGGCATCATGCGCGCAGCGACGATGCGCTGGACGATACCGTGCCGGTGTGGATCAGGGATGTTTACGATTGGGCGCTGGCGGCTTGCCGAGGCGCCGAACCGGATGGCGCGGCGCTCGACCGGATCGGCGCCGAAATGGCGGGGACGATGGCGGCGTTCGGGCCGGTGATCGGCGAGCTGGATGGGGAAATCGAGCGGAAATCGGCGGAGCTGCGGCGCTGGATCGATGTCGCGGTGGAGCGGTATGCGCTGATCGAGCAGTTGCAGACGGTTGCGGCGACACGAGAGACGGCGCGGCCGACGGGGACGCTGCAGGCCATGCTGCACCGGCTGCGCGGCAAATCATAGAATATCGAGAAGCGCGGCGAGGCCGAAGCCGATCAGGCAGAGCGCGGAAAGCTGGCCGATGCGCTTGCGGGCGGCGGGGCCGATGACATGGTGCAGCCGGGCGATCAGGCTGACGAGGCCGAGCCACCACAGCATCGAGCCGGCAAGGACGCCGAGCGTGGTTTCGGCGACCGCTTGTGCGCCGGAACGCATGCCGGGCGCGAAGGCGGCGAACATGGCGGCGAAGGTGAGCAGAGTCGGCGGGTTCGCCAAGGTGAGCGCATAGGCGCTGGCGAAGGCGGCGCGGATCGAGCCGGCGCCGGTGGTCGACGGATTTTCGGCGAACGGGGCGAACCAGAAGCGGGCGCCGATCGCGATCAGGATAAGCCCGGCGACCGCCTGGATTATGGCCTGATGGGCATGGAGGAAGGCTGCGAACAGCCCGGCGAGGCCGAGCGCCGCGGCGAAGGCGTAGGTGGTATCGGCCAGCGCGATGCCGGCGCCGGTGGCGAATCCCCAGCGTGGCCCGTGCGCCAGGGTGCGGCGCATGCAGATCAGGCTCATCGGGCCGACTGGAGCGGCGACCGCGAGGCCGAAGCCGATGGATTTGAGGAAAATCAGCAAGGATGGAGTTCCGCTTTGTCGCCGTTCCGCATGTCACGCTTTCCTTTTTTATAAAAATCATTCAATCTCGAAAAATTATCGCTCAAGCGTGACGGGCGCGGCACATGCGGGAGCGCGCAACCGGGACCGATAAACAGAAAAGCTGAAACAGGATGGCAATGCAAAGCAGAATTGTGCCCAGGCGATTAACGATTACGTTCGCGCGGCCCCACATGCGGTAGCGGAAGCTCGATATCCTCCCGGTAAACCATGCGGTGTCTCTTTCTGTCATGCGCCGCTCATTTCAAGGCGATTTTCACCGATGATGTATGATTGGTATCAGACGCAGGAGGATCTGCTCGATCCGCTGCGGCTCATGGCCCGGAATTTCGCACCGGTCATGGAGCTGTTCAGCCCGGCCCGGCCATTCGCCACCATGGCGCGGGAGATGCGCGCGGCGCTGGAGCTGTTCGGCAATAGCGGAATTTCGCATCAGCGGCCGCCATTCGGGATCGGCAGCGTCATGGTCGGCGATCGCGAGGTCGGCGTGACCGAAGAGGTGGTGCAGGCGACGCCGTTCGGCGATCTGCTGCATTTCCGCAAGGCGGGCGATCCGGTCCAGCCGCGCGTGCTGATCGCGGCCCCGCTATCCGGCCATTTCGCGACCCTGCTGCGCGATACCGTGCGGGTGATGCTGGCGGATCACGATGTCTACGTCACCGACTGGCACAATGCGCGGGATATTCCGCCGGGCGCGGGACGGTTCGGGTTCGACGATTACGTGGCGCATATCATGACGTTCCTGCGGCGGCTCGGGCCGGGCGCGCATGTGGTGGCGGTGTGCCAGCCGGCGGTCGCGGTGCTGGCGGCGACCGCGCTGATGGCCGAGGACGGCGATGCCGCGACGCCGCGCAGCATGACCCTGATGGGCGGGCCAATCGACACGCGACGCAACCCGTCCAAGGTGAACGCGCTGGCGAAGACGCGGGATATCGGCTGGTTCGAGCAGACCATGATCACCACCGTGCCCTGGCGCTATGCCGGGGCCGGGCGCGCGGTATATCCGGGGTTCATGCAGCTCGCGTCGTTCGTGTCGATGAATCTGGACCGGCATATCGGCGCGCATCTCAGGCAGTTCCGCGCGATCGTGACCGAGGATGCGGCGAGCGAGGCGGCGCATCGGCGGTTTTACGACGAGTATCGGGCGGTGATGGATCTGACCGCCGAATTCTATCTGGAGACGGTGGAGCGGGTGTTCCAGCGCCACGACCTGCCGCTGGGAACCCTGGTATGGCGCGGCAGGCCGGTGCGGCCGGAGGCGATCGGCCAGACCTTCCTGTTCACCGTGGAGGGCGAGCGCGACGATATCTGCCCGCCCGGCCAGTCGGAAGCGGCGCTCGAACTTTGCTCCGGGCTCGCGGCGGCGCGCAAGCGCAGCCATGTGCAACCGGGCGTCGGGCATTACGGGGTGTTCAGCGGATCGCGCTGGGCGGGCGAGATTTATCCGCGGCTGCGCGAGGTGATCGCGCTGAGCGATTGACGCCGCATCGGCCGGGCCTGTTACAATTGGTCGGGTTGCGAAACCGCCGGATTACATCGCGCCGGTTAGCTATGATGCTTCAAGCCCAGGCTTTGGGCGGGGTTCAAGCGCCATGGGAGGAAGCGGAATGGCAAAGCGGATTTTCGCGGCGGCTCTGGTCGTCGGGATGGGGATCACGCTGTCGGGCTGCGTGATCGTGCCCGGACGGCCGGGCTGGTGCTACTGGCATCCGTATCGCTGCCGGTAAGCGGGGGCCGCAAGCGGATAGAGGGTGGTGCCGGCATTGACCAGGGTGCCGCCGCCTCTCAATGCGACGCCGACCACGGCACCGCCCTCGATCAGGCCGGCGTTGCTGACCAGCCCGTAGGTGCCGTCAACGCCGATCGCGCGCTGGCCGCCGGCAATCGTGCCGCTGTTGGTCACCGCGTCGCTATTGGTGAAGTCGACAGCGTAGGCGGCGCCGGTTGCGGCGGTGATCTGCCCCTGGTTCCGCAGGCTGTCGGCCCCAAGGCCGGTGACGCTGCCGGTGATGGCGATGTCGTTGATGAGGCCGGCGAAGGTGCCGAGGCTGACGCCGCCGGTGAAGCAGTTGCGCGCGCAGGAATGTCGCCTGCGCATCGGTCTCGACGCCTTCGGCGACCACCGAGAGGCCGAGATGCCGGTGTCAGCCGGTCGCTGCCGGTTTACCGCAGATGACCCCCACCGCCTTGCGGGCGAGTTCCCGCAATTCGGCGCGCGGAGTGCCGGAGCGCGCGCGGATGGCGATGGTGTGCAAGGTGGCGGAAGCGAGGATGGCGAGGGAGGCTGGGTCGGCATCCTGTCCGATTTCGCCGCGCGTTTGCGCGGCGCGAATCCGCGCCTCGAAATTTTCGTCGAGCGTGCGGAGCCCCGCCGCGAAGGCGGCGCGGATTTCCGGGTCTTCCACAGCCTCCGCCGTCGCCGTGCCGATCATGAAACAGCCGCGCGGCGGGCCGTCGCCGGGAAAATACATCGACAGAGCCTTCTCGTAGATCAGCATCAGGGTCTCGTCCAAAGGCCGGTTCTGGGCGAGCGCTTCGCGCATCGCAGCACCGGCGAGCTGCCGGTAATGGTCAAGCGATTTGAGATAGAGCGCGTGCTTGTCGCCGAACGCCGCATAGAGGCTCGGCCGGTTCATGCCGGTCGCCACGGCAATCTCGTCGAGCGAGGTGTTGGAATAGCCGGCCTTCCAAAAGGCATCGATGGCATGGCGAAGCGCGGTTTGCGGATCGTAGGCGCGGGGACGTCCGCGCCGCTTCGGTTCCGTGCCGGAAGTTTTTTGTACCATTTCGCAAAAAATCCTTGACCGCGCTCTCGTGATGATAGATATTATGCGAATTGGTACATAATTCAATGGAGAACGATCATGCAGCTTTATTTCTCGCCGCTTGCCTGCTCGATGGCGTCGCGCATCGCGCTTTACGAGGCCGACGCTCCGGCGCGGTTCATCGAGGTCGATCCCAAGACCAAGCGCACCCTCGACGGCGAGGATTTCCGCGCGGTCAATCCGCTCGGGCTGGTGCCGGCGATTCGCACCGATGACGGCGAGGTGCTCACGGAAAACGCGGCGATCCTGCAATATATCGCCGATCGGTTTCCGGGGGCGGCTTTGGCCCCGCGCGAGGGCATGGCCCGCTCGCGCCTGCATCAATGGCTGTGTTTCATCGGCACCGAATTGCACAAGGCGCTGTTCAACCCGCTGTTCGATCCGAACATGCCGGAGGAGGCGAAGGCGCGGGCCCTGGAGAAAGGCGACCTCCGGCTTGCCTATCTCGACGGTTATCTGGGCGGGCGGGAGTTTCTGCTCGACCGGTTCAGTGTGGCGGATGCCTATCTCCTGACCGTTCTGAACTGGAATATCGCCACACCGGTGGATCTCAAAAGATGGCCCGAGGTGCAGGATTATTACATGCGGCTGAAGCAACGCCCGAGCATCGCGCGCGCCCTGGCGGAAGAGCACGCGCTTTATGCCGCGGAGCAGGCGCGCCACCGGGCCGCGTGAGCGATGCGGAACCGGCCGAACCCATGGAGGTGAATTCGATGAACGCAATTCTCAAAATTCTGGTTATCGCCGCACTCGGCCTGCTGACCGCTTGTGCCGGCGGCAATCCCAGGCTGGTTTCGAAGATCAACGCGGCCTATGGCACGACGTTTCCGATTGCCGCGCACGGTTATGCCGGTCTGGGGCGGTGACGTTCCGACACGTTGCGGATCGGCAACTTTGTTCGTATGATTTTCCGAGGCGGGTTTTCCGTGATTGGTGGCCGGGATGAGCGTGCCCGTCGCTTGGGCGCGTCTGTTTCGCGATGGCCGGTTGAGACGACGATGATTACAGAAAATTAATCCACGTGCCGTTTATTTTGAAATTGTTCCGAAATTGCGAATAAGTCTCATCGAGCTGCGATCAACCGATTGAAATAATATAATTTTTGATTGCGTCTCCGGCGATCGGCCGGTTTCGAATTATTGCGATTTCCGGGCGGTTTGTCGCGTTTGTTATGAACAATTTGGTTGACGACGCTTTCATCCAGCCCCTAAACGTATAGGGAAATCAGCGTTTGGAGGACGTCGCATGGCCACGGACATCACGATCACCAGCAGTACCCCTTTGACGCTGACCAGCCAGCTTCAGGGCGGCTATATCGATTTCACCGGGGCGAATCAGACGCTGGTGATCGAGCCGAGCGCGCTGGTCGGGTCGCCGAGCGCGCCGACCCAGACGTTGATCAACGGCGAGGTGTATAATTTCGCACCGAGCGACGAGGTCATTCTCGACAATATCACGGCGCAGCTTGCGATCATCGGTTTTTCAAATATCGGGACTCTCCTGCCAGCGGAATTCGCTGGTGATCCGAACCCCGATCTCGTTCTGACGCCGGGGACGACGCAACTTGCGGTCGTCGCCGGAATTCCAATTTACGGCACTCTCACCTCGAACAACCCGTTTTTCGTGGACGTGGCTCCGACCGGTAGTGCCAACTACAACTCCATCATCGCCTCGCTCGAATTGATCGAGGAAAAGACGCTGGGCAAGATCGTGTCCGACAGCGGCCCTAGCGGACCGACCTTGACTCTCGACCTCTCTAATCCGTCCTCGGGTCTGTATAATGGCACGCTCCTCACCTCGGCCGAGGTGAACGTCAATCCCCACCCGTGTTTCGTGACCGGCACGCGGATCGCGACCGAGCGGGGCGAGGTCGCGGTTGAGGATCTCGCGGTTGGCGATGTGGTGAAAACCGCGTCGGGCGGCGCTCGGCCGGTGAGGTGGATCGGCCATCGCGCGCTCGATTTCGCGAAACATCCACGACCGGGGACGGCGCGGCCGGTGCGGATCGCCGCCGGCGCGCTCGCCGAAGGCGTGCCGGCGCGCGACCTCACGGTCTCACCGGATCACGCGCTGTTCGTGGGCGGCGTGCTGGTGCAGGCGAAGGATCTGATCGACGGCGCTCTGATCGTTCAAGAATCGCTGTGCCAGAGTGTGACCTACTGGCATGTCGAGCTCGATGCGCATGACGTGCTGCTCGCCGAGGGCGCGCCGGCCGAGAGCTATCTCGACACCGGGCATCGCGGCTTCTTCGAGAATGGCGACGGGCCGGTGGCGCTGCATCCCGATCTGATGCAGGCGCGGCGCGAAGGCGAAAGTTGCGCCAAGCTGGTGACCGAGGGTGAGGCGCTGGCATCGGTGCGGCGGCTCCTGGCGGCGCGGAAGGCGGCGCTGGGCTACGGCGTCGTCGAGAACGCGCCGTGGCTGCGGGCGGGCGGGATGTTCCTGGCACCGCGCACGGCCGCGCCCGGCGAGCTGGAATTCACCCTGCCGGAAGGGACGCGCAAGCTCGAACTGATCACCGGCAGCTTCGCGCCGAGCGAGGTCGAGCCGGACTCGGACGATTGCCGCCGGCTGGGCATCGCGCTTCACGGCATCGTGCTCGACGGCAAGGCGCTGCCGATTGAGCGGACGATCCCGGAAACCGGCCGGCATCCGCGCGCCGAGGGCGATTCCGCGATCTGGACGCGCGGCGATACGGCATTGACTTTGCCGCGTTCCGGGCGCACGCTGACACTCCGTTATTCAGCGATCGCCTCGGCGTGGCGCCGGCGTGACGAGAGTGCGAAAGCGGCCTCCGTTCACGCGGCATGACCCGCAGCGTGCCGAGTGCCGCCAACCACAACAAGAAGAGCGTTCCCTTATCTGAAATTTGAGCCCGAAGGCGAACCGTGCCGAGTCCCACACCGGCACGGTTCTTTTCTTCAGGGGCAGCCTTGTTCTATTCCATCATTCGGGCTTGCTGGAGAGACACGACATGACGCGGAAATCCTGGCTGTTCGCCACCGTCGCGAATTTGGTTTTTGCCGCCGCCGCGGCGGGCGCGCTGATGGGCGGAACCGCCGCCGCGCAGACCGCCACGCAGGCAGTGACCGGGCCGTATGTGAGCCTGGGCGCGGGCTATAACATTCTGAGCGGCGAGACGATCAAGCCGCTCGACGGGACCCAGGCGGTCGCCGGCACGACCGATTATCACCAGGTGTTTCATGGCGGGTTCACCGGCGAGGCGGCGGTGGGGTACGGGTTCGGCAACGGGCTGCGGGTGGAGGTCGAGGGCGATTATTTCCGCAACACGCTCTACAAGCTCGACCAGGGTTCGGCGCAGGTTCGCGCGGGTGGGGCGGAGCGGAAATTCGGCGCGATGGTGAACGCGCTGTACGACATTCCGCTGGGTTTGCCGGTTACTCCGTTCGTCGGCGCGGGTATCGGCTACCAGTTCATCGACTGGACCAATATGGGCTACAATAACGGCACCACCGGGCTGCTGTTCAACAATCGGCAGGGCGGCTTCGCCTATCAGGCGATCGCCGGCATTTCGATGCCGGTGCCGAGCGTGCCGGGGCTGGATATCACCGCGCAATACCGGTTCATGGGGATCAGCTCGGGGCGGCAATATTACGGCTATGCGACCGGGCCGGGCGGCACGGTGGCCGGATTCTTCAAGGCCGGGCCGGATTACAACAACGCGGTGCTGCTGGGCCTGCGCTACCAGTTGTTCCAGCCCGCGCCGATGGCGGCCGCGCCGATCCCGACGCCGGTGGCCGCACCCGCACCCGCGCCGGCGCGGACCTATCTGGTGTTCTTCAACTGGGACAAGGCCAACCTGACGCCGCGGGCGAAGCAGATCGTCGGCGAGGCGGCGCAGGCGTCGCGCACCACGCAGGTCACGCGGCTCAACGTGAACGGCTATACCGACACCTCGGGCTCGCCCGCCTACAACATGAAGCTGTCCTATCGCCGGGCCGACAATGTCGCGGCGCAACTGGTGTCCGACGGGGTGCCGAAGCAGGATATCGTGATCAAGGGCTATGGCGAGACGCATCTTCTGGTGCCCACCGGCCCCGGCGTGCGCGAGCCGCAGAACCGGCGGGTGGAGATCATTCTGCACTGAGGGCGCCGGGCGGGGTGTCCTCGCGGATACCCCATATTCCTATTCCGCTTCCGCGACGAACGGGTTGGTCACGCGCAGGCGGTTTTCGATGAGCAGATCGTGGTGCATGTCCTCCGACAGGAGGACGGTGCAATCGGCCTGGAGAGCGGCGGCGGCGATCATCGAATCGTAGACCGAGAGTGCGTATCGGCTCGCCAGATCGAGTCCGATCGCGTGCGTTTCGACGGTCAGGGGTCTGACATCGAGGAGGGCCGCGAACGGAGCCAGGAATTGCCGCGTCTCGTCCCAGGACATCGCCATTTTTCGCCGCGCGACGTTGGCGGCCTCGTTGAGAACCTGAACGCTGATGACGCCGCCCTGGCCGATCAGGCGCTCGGCCCGGCCGGCTTTTCCGGGATCGGCGGAGGCGAGGTAGAGCAGAACGTTGGTGTCGAAGAAGCTATCGGGCATTCGCCTCGTCCCGGTCGAACTTGAAATCGGCCGGAAGCCGTCCGCGAAATGCGCGGAGCCGGTTCAGCAGATCCGCACGACCGGGCTTGCGGGCGATCGCGAAATGCCGGGAATCGGCGACATGAACCTCGACATTGTCGCCTTCCTTGAGATCGAGCGCTGCGACGACGACCGAGGGCAGCCGGATGGCGAGGCTGTTGCCCCATCGGGAGACCTGCATTCGAACCTCCGATCACGGGATGATATACGCACATGAAACGTATATCAGACGGAAGAGTGCCGATCAAGGGTGGACCGGCGAGCGGAAAATTGGGCTTTCCATCCATGGGGTTGCCGCGTTAAATGTTGTCTGAGACAACACTGTAAGCGCAAGGAGGGACGATGGACGCGGTCGCGGAAGTCCGAAGCTTCAACCGATTTTACACCAACCGGATCGGCCTGCTGAAAACCCGTCTGCCGGAGAGCGAGTTTTCGCTGGCGGAGGCGCGGGTGGTCTTCGAGCTGGCCCAGGGCGGCGAGCAGACCGCCGCCGGCATCGCGCGCCGGCTGGACATGGACAAGGCGCATCTGAGCCGGATCGTCGCGCGGTTTCGCACGCGCGGGCTGCTGCGCAGCCGGGTGAACCCGGATCACGGCAAGCATCATCTGCTGTCCCTGACCGATGCGGGGCGAGCGGCGTTCCGCACGCTCGACCAGGGCACGCGGGCGCAGATCGGGGCGATGCTCGACCCGCTCGGCGGAGATGCCCGCGAAACCCTGGTTGCGGCGATGCGGCGGATCAGGACGGTACTGAACCAAGAGGATGGGCCGGCTGATGCCGCGGCGCTGCGCGGGTTGCGGCCGGGCGATCTCGGCTGGATCATCCATCGCCAGGCGGTGCTGTATCATCGCGACTATGGCTGGGACTGGAGCTATGAGGGGCTGGTTGCCGAAATCCTCGGCGATTTCGTGAAAAATTTCGACGCCGCCCGCGAGGATTCCTGGATCGCCGCGCACGCGGGCGGGATCGCCGGGTCGATCTTTCTGGTGCGAAGCGACGATGCGGCGGTCGCGAAGCTGCGGCTGCTTTATGTCGAGCCGGAGGCGCGCGGCCGCGGGATCGGCAACATGCTGGTCACCGCCTGCATCGATCGCGCCCGCGAATTCGGCTATCGCCGCCTGGCGCTCTGGACCAACAACGTTCTGGTTTCGGCGCGCCGGATCTATCAGGCCAAGGGGTTCCGGCTGGTCGACGAGACGCCGCGTCATTCGTTCGGTTGCGATCTGGTCGGCCAGACATGGACTCTTGATCTATAGGGCGGTTGCGCCGGGGGTTCGGGGCTGGCAGGGTCCGCGCCGGAATGAAACGGGGTTCGCGGATCGCTGGTCTGGCGGCGCTGGTGGCATTGTCCGGCTGCGCGCGGTATCACGCGCGGCCGATCGATGCCGGGCGGAGTGCCGCGCGGCTGACGGCGCGGCGGCTGGACGATCCGCGCCTGGACAAATTTCTCGCCGCGATGGGGCGGAAGCCGGAGCAGCGCTGGGGGCTCGGCGCGCTGACCCTGGTTGCGGTGTATGAGCGGCCCGATCTCGCGATCGCCAGGGCGAATTTTTCGGTGGCGCGCGGCTTGGTGGCGAGCGCGTCGGCGCTGCCCAATCCGGTGCTGTCGCTGCAGCCGACCTATAATGCGACCAACGGCAATCCATCGCCGCTGAAAATCGGGCCGCTGGTCAGTTTCCTGATCGATAATTTCGGCGCCCGGCAGGCGGGGATCGCGGCGGCGCGGGAACGGGCGGCGGCGGCGCGGCAAGTGATCGCCACCGCCTCATGGGCCGAACGCGCGCGGGTGCGCGATGCGCTGCTGGCGTTGTGGAGCGCGCGGCGCGGGCTGGAACTGGCGAAACGCAACGACGCCCTGGCGGGCGCGGCGGAACGGACGATCGATCAGCGCTATCGGGCGGGGATGGTCTCGTCGGTGGCGCGCAACCAGGCGGCGCTGGCGGCGGAGCAGGCGGAATTCGCCGCCGCCGAGGCCGGGCGGCGCAAGTCGGTCGCGCGGGCCGGGCTTGCGGCGGCGCTCGGGCTGCCGGATGCGGCGCTGGACGGTGTTTCGATATCGACCGCCGCGTTCGATGCGCCGGGCGCGCCGGGCGAGATGGCAGGACTGGTGCGGACGGCGCTGGTCGCGCGACCCTCGGTGCGGACGGCGCTGGCGCGGTATCAAGCGGATCAGGAGGATTTGCGCCAGGCGATCGACGCGCAGTTTCCCGGCGTGACGATCGGGCCGGGCTATCATTACGATCAGGGCGACAACAAGTTTCTGCTGGCGATTTCGCTGCCGCTGCCGGTGCTGAACCAGAATCAGGGGCCGATCGCGGTGGCGCGGGCGAAGCGGCGGCGCGCGGCGGCGCAATTCCAGGCGGCGCAGTTGCATGTTCTCGATCAGGTCGGCCGGGCGGAGCGGAATTATCGAGCCAGCGTCGTGGCCGAGGCGGAAGCGGACCGGATCGCGGCGCGGGCCAGGGTGCAGGCGCGCGCGGCGCGCGCGGCGTATCGCGCCGGGGCGACCGGGAGGGTGCGGCTGCTCGGCGCGGAACAGGCCGATATTCTCGCGCGGCAGAACGCGCTGGCGGCGGAAATCCAGGTGCGCACGGCACTCGGCCAGTTGGAGGACGGTTTGCATCATCGGTTTTTTGGGAGCGGCGCATGAGAGTTTTTGCAGTGGCGCTTCTGCTCCTGGTTCCCGCGCTGGCGTGGGGCGCGCCGCGCGGCATCGCGCTGACCAAGGCGCAGATGCGGGACGGCGGGGTCGCGGTGGCGCGCCCGGCGCCGATGCGGTTCGCCCCGGCGCGCCGTGGCTACGGCATGGTGATCGATGCGTCGCCGGTGCTGGCGCTGCGCGCGGCGATCGTTCAGGCCGAGGCGCGGGAGCGGCTGACCATGGCGACGCTCGGGAGGACCCGAACCCTGTTTCACGGCGCAGGCAATGTGTCGGAAGCGGCGTTGCAGCAGGCCGAGGCGGCGCAGGCGGTGGCGGCGGCGCGGCTCGCCGGGCTGAAGGTGAAGGCGCGGACGACATATGGCGCGGCGCTGGGCGGGGCGCTGATTTCGGGCGGAAAAGTGGTTCGGGCGCTGGAGTCGGGCCAATCGCTGGTCGAGGTCGGCCTGTCCGGCGCCGCACTGACCGATCCGCCCGCCGTGGCGAAGGCGGGCACGGCGAAGCTGACGCTGATCGGGGTTTCGGGACATCTGCCGCGCGGCATGGTCGGCCAGGGGCTGTATTATCGCGGCCCGGCGATGCAGGTCGGCACGCCGCTTTCGGTGTCGCTGCCCACCGGGCCGGTGCGGCGCGGGATTTCGGTGCCGGCGTCTTCGGTGCTGTATCGAGGCGGCGCGGCCTATGTGTTCGTGGAGACATCGCCTGGCCGGTTCGTGGCGCGCGCGATTCCCATTGGCGCGAAAATCCGAAAGCACGGGGCGGTAACCGGGTATTTCGTGGCCGGCGGGGTGCTGCCTTCGGGTGCCAAGCTGGTGGTGAAGGGCGCGGGGCTGCTGCGTTCGATCGCCAAGACGACGAAGGGCTGAGCGGGGATGCTCACCGGCATCGTTCGCGCCGCGCTGCGCTACCGGCTGGTGGTGGTGCTGGCGGTTGCCGGGTTCGCGCTGATCGAGGCGGCGCATCTGCCTTATGCGCATTACGGCGTGTTCCCCGAATTCGTGCCGCCCAGCGTGCAGGTGCAGACGGCGGCGCCGGGGCTCGATCCGCGCGGGGTGGAGCGGGCGGTGACCGACCGGATCGAGCAAGGGCTGGGCGGGTTGGCCGGGCTCGCCGCGCTGCGTTCGCAATCCGCGGCGGGGGTGTCGGTCGTCGATGTGGTGTTCCACGGCGGAACCAACGTCTATCGCGACCGGGAGCGCGTGGCGGGGCGGCTGGCAGCGATCGGCGCCGGGCTGCCGCGCGGCGCGGTGCCGGTGATCGTGCCGATGCAGTCGGCGACCGGGACGGCGGTGGATATCGGGCTCGAAGCGCCGGGGATGTCGCTGATGCGGCTGACCGCGATCGCCCAGACCCTGGTGCGGCCCGCATTGCGCGCGGTGCCGGGGGTGGCGAACGCGGTGATGTTTGGCGCCGCGCCGCCGCAATTGGATATCGAGGCGAAGCCGGCCGCGCTGCTGGCGACCGGGTTCGGGCTGAACGCGGTGGCGGCGGCGGCGCATCGGGCCAGCGCGGTGCTGGGCGGCGGGTTTTTCGATACCGGGAATCAGCAGATCCTGCTTCAGGCGCATGGCCAGACCCGGACCGCGCGGGAATTGGGTGACAGCCTGCTCGGGATGCGCGACGGCGTGCCGGTTCTGCTCCGCGATGTGGCGACTGTGCGCGAGGCGGCGCCGCCGCGCTTCGGCGCCGCGCTGATCGAGGGCAGGCCGGGCATTCTGCTGATCGTGTCGTCGCTGTATGGTGCGAATACGCTCGCGGTCGCCGACGGTGCGGAGAAGGCGATGGCGCGGATCGGCCCGGCGCTGCGCGCGGAGGGGGTGATTGTGGTGCCGGATGCGCTGGCGCCCGGCGATTTCACCCGCGAGGCGCTGGCCGATCTCGGCCATGTGCTGCTGATCGGCGCCGCGCTGATCCTGATCGTGCTGATCCTGGCGCTGCGCGACTGGCGGATCGCGCTGATTTCCTTCGTGTCGATTCCGGTCTCGCTGCTTGCCGCCGTGGCGGCGCTGCAGTTTTTCGGCATGACCCTGACCACCATGGCGCTGGCGGGGCTGGCGATCGCGCTCGGCGAGGTGGTGGACGATGCGGTGGTCGATATCGAGAATATCAGCCGCCGGTTGCGCGAGAATGCGCGGCTTGCCGAGCCCGCGCCGGCGCTGCGCGTTATTCTGCACGCGTCGGTCGAGGTGCGCAGCGCGATCGTGTTCGCGACCGCCTCGGTTGCGGTGATGTTCATGCCGGTGCTGGTGCTGGGCGGCGTGGCGGGGCGGATTTTCGCGCCGCTGGGCATCGCCTATATCGCGGCGATCGCGGCCTCGCTGGTGGTGGCGCTGACGCTGACCCCGGCGCTGGCCGCGCTGTTGCTGCGCGGGCCGGGGCATGAGACGGTTTCGCCGACGATCGCCGCGGCGCGGCGCATCTATGCGCGCGGACTGGAGCGGACGGCACGCGGCGGCCGGGTTTTCATTCTCGTCGGCCTGATCGCGGTGGTTGCGGCGGCGGCGAGCCTGGGGTTCCTGCGGGTGAGCTTCCTGCCGAGCTTCCGCGAGCAGGACGTGATCGCGCATTATCTCGCCGCGCCCGGCACCTCGATCGACACCATGCTGGCGATCGGGCGGCGGGCGCTGGCGAAGCTGAAAGGCGATCCCGATGTCGGTCAGGTGGTGCTGCATGTCGGCCGGGCCAGTCTCGGCAACGGCCATGCCGGGGTGAACAAGGCGGAGATCGACATCACGCTGAGCCGGACGGGCAATGCGAGGCCGGTGGCGGCGGGGCGGCGGATTCTGGCGAAAATCGGCGACGTGCCGGGGGTGCGCTGGTGGGAGAACACGTTCCTGACCGAGCGGATTCACGAGAGCCTGTCGGGGTTCGCGGCACCGCTGACG
Organism: Acidiphilium iwatense; assembly: GCF_021556475.1. GTDB lineage: Bacteria > Pseudomonadota > Alphaproteobacteria > Acetobacterales > Acetobacteraceae > Acidiphilium > Acidiphilium iwatense. The sequence continues at coordinate 83,565 of NZ_JAKGBZ010000009.1, forward strand.
ATTTCGGTGTTCGGGCCGAAGCTTGTGGAACTGTCGGCCGATGCGCGCCGGATCGCGCGGGTGGTCGGCACGATTCCCGGCGTCGCCGCCGCCAATGTCGCCGCGCCGCCGAACACGCCTGCGGTCTCGGTCACGCCCGAGCGGGCGGCGCTGGCGCGCTATGGGCTGACCGCGCGCGGGGTGCTGGGGGCGATCCGTGCCGCCTATGCCGGCGAGACGGTGGGGAAAGTGTATCGCGGCCTGCTGGTCGAGCCGATCGTGGTGACGCTGCCGCGCGCGATGCGGCGCGATCCGGGGACGCTGGCCGGATTGCCGGTGTCGGGCGCGGGCGGCCGGGTGGTGCCGCTCGGGCTGGTCGCGCGCATCCATTCGACCGAGGCGCCGGCGCTGATCCTGCACAATGGCGGGCGGCGGGTGCAGGTGGTGACGGTGGAGACCGCGCCGGGGCAGGGCGGCGCGGTGCTGGCGGCGGCGCAGAGGCGGATCGCGCGGTTGCATCTGGAGGCGGGCGATTACTATGTCGCGTATGGCGGCAGCGCGGTCGCCGGAGCCAAAGCGCGGCGGAGCCTGCTGATGCACGCGGGGATCGCCTTCGTTGCGATTCTGGCGCTGCTGTCGATCGCGCTGCGCGACGGGCGGGCGGTGGCGCTGCTGGCGCTTGGTCTGCCCTTCGCGCTGGCCGGCGGGATCGGGGTGGCGTGGATTTTCCTCGGCGGCGCGGTCAGCCTGGGCGCGATGGTCGGGTTGGTGACTTTGTTCGGGCTGTCGCTGCGCAACGGGCTGTTGCTGCTGATCCATTATCGCAGGCTGGTGACGGTGGAGGGGCTGGAGTGGGGTTGGGAGACCGCGCGGCGCGGCGCGATGGACCGGCTGCCGGCGATTCTGATCACCGCGACGGTGACGGCGCTCGGGCTGCTGCCGCTGGCGGTCGCCGCCGGGTCGCCGGGCGACGAGATCGAGGGGCCGATGGCGATCGTGATCCTGGGCGGATTGGTGACCGCGACCATGCTGACGCTGTTTTTGCTGCCGCGACTGGCGGCGTATTTTCTCCATTGGCGCGAGGCACCGGAAGGGTTCTGACGTTCCGTCAGAATTTGACCTTGATCCCGGCGTAGCCGCCGATCGGCGCGGCGGGACTGTAGGCGCGCGGGTTGGTGAGGTTGGGGACTTGCGCGACAAAGACGTTGCCGAGCGAGGCGAATCCGCCATAGGTGTAGTAGGTCGCGTTGAATGCGTTCTCGATGGTGCCGAAGACTTCGAGTTTCGGGGTGATGTGGTAACGGGTTGTCAGATCCGTCACGACGTAGCCGGGCAGCGGCTTGTTCAGATTTGCCTCGTCGCCGAACAGATAGCTCGACGTGACCGCGACGGCGGAGGCGCCGACGCTCCATTTCGGGGTGATCCGGTAATCCGCGCCGAACTTGATTTGATTGGCCGGAATGCCGGGCAGGTGGTCGCCGGGGACGATGGCGATGTTGCCGCTGGAATCGGCGGCCGGATTGCCGCCGGCGGATTCGATGAAACCGTTGCGATAGGTCGCGCTGGTGAAGGAATAGTCGAGATAGGCGCGCCAGCGTCCGGCATGGAGATCAAGGCCGAGATCGACGCCCTGGCGCAGAACCTTGCCGATATTGCTGAAATAGGCGCGGCCGATGGTGGGCGCGTTGATGAAGGCGATGTCGTCGGCGAGGACGGTGCGGTAGTAATCGGCCTGATAGCTCAGCGTGCCGCCGCCGATCAGTGCGGCGCCGCGCAGCCCGGCCTCCCAGGTGCGGGCGGTGACCTGCTTGAGATTGGGGTCGTTGGTGAAGAAATTGGCGAGGCTGCACGCATTCTGCGGCCCGGCGCAGGAGAGTTCCGCCGGGGTTGGATTGCGGTTCGCCTCGGAATAGCCGCCATAGACGGTCACTAACGGCGTGAGTTGGTAGGCGATGCCGAGCGCCGGATTCAGATGCGAGAAAAAATGTTGCCCGGTGAGCGTGCCGCCGCCTTGATCGTGGGTGGCGAGCTGGGCCGCGTTGATCCGCGCCGAGGCGGTGACCGACAATTTTTGGGTGAGATCGAAGGTGTCGGAGGCGTAGACGCCGTAATAGGCGCTGCGGAAAAAGGCGCGGACCGGGACATTGGTGCCGGGTTCGTCGATCACGATGCCGGGGCCGACGAAAATGCGGGTGAGCGGCGTGATGCCGCCGATCAGGCCGACCGCGTCGAACTCGGTTGCCGAGCCGTCGAAGCTCAACCCGGCGACCAGGTGGTTATGGCGCGAGAATAACGGCGCGGTATTGGTCCATTGGAGCGACGCGCCGTAGCCGTTGGTGTTGGTGCTTTCCTGGTCGAGCTCGGAGTAGAAATTCCCGGTCGCGAAGGCCGGGATCGGCACGCCGCCGCGCGTGGTGCTGAGAACGCCGGGTGCGGAACAGAGATAGGGTGAGCCGGAATAGCACGGCAGGTCGTTCGGCGCGTTGCCGTTGGAGATTTTCTGCAGAAAATAATCGTAATAGGCGACCGCCTGGATCGCGTTGGCGGAATCGATCCGGTCGTTCAGCGAAATCGCGAATTTGGCATATCGGTTGCCCTGGAAATTCGGCGCGGTGTATTGCGCCGAAGGGTCGGCGGCGAGGAGCTGCACCGGCGCGGTGCCCGGACCGTTCAGCGCGGAATGGGCGAGGGTCAGGCTCATATGCAGCTCGGCGCGTGGGCCGCGCCAGCCGAGATTGGCATAGACATTCTGGATGCCCGACGACTGGTCCTGGCGCCAGCCGCCCTCGTGGCGTTCGCTCGCCGCGACATAGGCCGAGACGTTGCCGCGTTGCACGCCATATTGCGCGTCGAGCTCGGCGCGGCCGAACGAGCCGCCGAGCGCCTCGATCTCGCCGCCGTGGTAATCGAAACCGTTTTTCAACTGGACATCGATGGCGCCGCCGAGCGCGTTCAGGCCGAAGACCGGGTTGGCATCCTCCACGGTGAGGGTGCGGATCGCGGGTTCGGGCAGCAGATCCCAGTTGACCGTGTCGCCGAAAGGTTCGTTGAAGCGCACGCCGTCGACATAGACCGCGAGACCCTCCGACGTGCCTTCGAGCGGCGAGATTTCGAAGCCGTGATAGAACAGGCTGGGCTGATACGGGTTGCCTGCGGTGTTGTCGAGATTGACGCCGGTGGCGTTGCGCTGGAGCGCGCGCAGCGCGTCGGGCGCGCCGTTGCGCGAAATCTCGCGCCGGCCGAGCACCTGCACCGCCTGGGCTGCCTTGGCGATGTCGATGCCCGAATTGGTCAAGGGCGACGTCTGGACGGTGATTCTCCTGATCTTGACGCTGCTGGCGGGGGCCGCGGGAATGATGATCGGCGCGGGCGAGGACGTGGGGACGGTTTGCGCAAAAGCGGGCGCGATGCCGGTGCAGAAGATCAGGCCGATCCAGCCGGCGCGGCGTGCGGTCAGGTCGAAGACAGGTCGCACGGCGGCGTTTCCTCATTTTCCCCTATGTTTTTGAGCGACATATGACGCAAACTCAAGATTCCACGCCAGATCATGTCGTGAAAATCATGTTTGCCAGCACAACATTTGCGTGACCGGGCGCGGGATCCGGGCCATCCGTCCGGTCATGCGCGCGAAACCAATTCGCGCGGCGTGCGGTGATGCCGCAGCTCTCCGATGGCTTGGCGGATCACCTGGCCGCCGCCGACGATCGCGAGCGTGCCCATCACCAGCGCCACAACGAAATCCGGCCAGAAAGTGCTTGTGGCGAAGACGCCGAATGCGGCGAGCAGCACCGCGAGATTGCCGAGCGCGTCGTTACGCGAGCAGATCCAGACCGAGCGCATATTCGCGTCGCCGCCGCGAAACCGCGAGAGCATCACGGCGACCCCCGCATTGGTCGCGAGCGCGAGAATCGCGATTCCGCTCATGATACCGGCATGGGGTATGTTGCCGGTCGTGGCGAGCCAAGCGGTGCTGGCCAGCACCCAGAGACCGAAGCCGAACATCGTGATGCCCTTCACGAGGGCAGCGCGCGCCCGCCAGGATAGCGCCATGCCGGCGACGCCGAGGCTGATGCCGTAATTCGCCGCATCGCCGAGAAAATCGAGCGCGTCGGCGCGCAGGGATGCCGAGCCGGCGGCGAGGCCGGCGCCGATCTCGATGGCGAACATCGCGACATTGAGCGCGAGTGCTGTCCAGAGCACCAGCCGCCAGCCGGGACGGAACGCGGCATCGGCGTCCGGGCCGGTCTCGCCGGGGCAGCATCCGGTCATTTCTATCTCGACCGATCGTTCATCCCTCCCATATGCACCTTACAGCAACTATAGGGTCAAGCGATGAGCGATCAGAGCATCACCATCGGCGCGCTGGCGCGGGCGGCCGGGACGACGCCGGCAACGATTCGCTGGTATGAGGGTATCGGCATGTTACCCGCGCCGGCGCGCAGCGCGGGCAATTACCGGCTCTACGGCCCCGAGCATGTTGCGCGGCTCGGACTTATCCGCCGCTGTCGGGATTTGGGGTTCAGCCTCGATGCGGTGCGGACGCTCCTGAACCGCACCGAAAACGAGGAGGGGGATTGCGCGGATATCACCGCGATCGCGCGTGACCGCCTGGCCGAACTGGACCGCAAGATCGCCGATCTGACGGCGCTGCGGAGGGAGCTGTCCCGGATGATCGACAGTTGCGCGGGCGGGACGATCGCGGCGTGCCGGATCGTCGAAGCGCTGTCGCCGGTTTCGCGGAGCTAATCGGCGAACGGATCGGTCATCAGGATGGTGTCGTCGCGCTCCGGGCTGGTGGAGAGCAGGGTGACCGGGCATTCGACCAGTTCCTCGATGCGGCGGATGTATTTGATCGCCTGGGCCGGAAGCTCGGCGTAGGAGCGTGCGCCGCGCGTCGAGCCGGACCAGCCTTCGATGGTTTCGTATATTGGTTCGGCTTTCGCCTGGGCGGCAGCGCCCGGCGGCAGATGGCGGTATTCTGCTCCGTCGATGCGATAGCCGATGCCGATTTTCAGTTCCTGCATCTGGTCGAGCACGTCGAGCTTGGTCAGCGCGAGACCCTGGATGCCGCCGACCTTGACCGCCTGGCGGACCAGGGCGGCATCGAACCAGCCGCAGCGGCGGGCGCGGCCGGTGACGGTACCGAATTCATGGCCGCGCTCGCCGAGCAGCCGGCCGGTGGCGTCGCTGAGTTCGGTGGGGAACGGACCGGAGCCGACCCTGGTGCAATAGGCCTTGGCGATACCGAGCACGCGGCCCACCGCGTCCGGTCCGAGGCCCGCGCCGGCGGCGGCCTGACCGGCGACGGTGTTGGACGAGGTGACGTAGGGGTAGGTGCCATGATCGACATCGAGCATCACCGCCTGCGCGCCCTCGAACAGGATGCGGGCACCGGATTTGCGGGCCTCGGCGAGACGTTCCCAGACCGGCTCGGCGAAGGGCAGGATTTGCGGCGCGAGGGCGATGAGGTCGTTGCGGAGCGTCTGCTTTTCGAACGTTTCGGCGCCCAGTCCGGCGAGCAGGGTGTTGTGGTGGAGCAGAAGCTCGTCGAGCCGCCAGTCGAGCGTCTCGGGTTCGGCGAGATCGCAGACGCGGATCGCCCGGCGGGCGACCTTGTCCTCATAGGCGGGACCGATACCGCGCCCGGTGGTGCCGATGCGGCGTTCGCCGCGCGCGGCCTCGCGGGCGCGGTCGATCGCGGCGTGGACCGGCAGGATCAGCGGCGCGTTGTCGGCGATGCGCAGCGTCTCGGGCGTGATGTGCAGTCCCTGGTCGCGCATCCGCTCGATTTCGAGAAGGAGTGCCGAGGGGTCGATCACCACGCCGTTGCCGATGATGCCGAGCTTGCCGCGCACCAGACCGGAGGGGAGCAGCGAGAGCTTGTAGGTCTGATTGCCGACGACCAGGGTATGGCCGGCATTATGGCCGCCCTGGAAGCGCACCACGATATCGGCGCGGGAGGCCAGCCAGTCGACCACCTTGCCCTTGCCCTCGTCGCCCCATTGCGCGCCGATGATGGTGACATTCGCCATGGTTCAGTGTCCTTCGATCGGGGTGGCGCGGTCGCCGCGCCAGAGATGGGTGCAGCCGAGGCGGAGCGCTTCGGCTTCGGTGTCGGCTTCGGTGTCGGCTTCGGTGAGGCCGGCGATGGTGGCGTAGCCTTCGGCGCGTGCGGCGGCGGCGGCGTCCGGTGGCGTTCCAGCGGGGAGATAGAGACGCGGGCGCAGTGCGGGGCGCGGGGCGGAACGCAGAATCGTGTCGGGGTAGAGGGTGATTCCGGTGGCGGATTCGCCGTTGTCGCACAGGTAGCGGCCGCCCCGGCCGAGTTCGGCCTGCCGGCCGGGCGCGAAAATCGTGACCGCGATTCCGGTGTGGTAGCGATAGCCGCGGAATTCCACCGGATCGATGGTGAGGCGCAGAGTTGGGGCGAGATGGCGGATCGCCGCCACGGTCGCGGCGAGGCGATCGGCCATCGGGCGGATGGCGCTGGGCAGGACGATTTTTTCCAGCGCGGCGAGGGCCGAATCGGCCGTGCCGGCGGCATTCAGCAAAGCCAGGAGCGTGGGCGCGAGCGTGCCGCCGTGGGCGGCGATGCCGGCGGCGTCCTTGCGGTCGAGCGCGCGCGTCAGGGCGGCGTGGTTGGTGGCGTCGCCGAGCAAAGCGGGGATCAGCGGCGGCATGGTGAGGTCGATGCTGATCGCGCCGATGCCGGCGGCGGCGAGGGCGGCAGCGGCGACGGCGACGGTTTCGGCGTCGGCCTCGGGCCGGTCGGGGCCGATCAGTTCGATGCCGGCCTGAGCGACCTGGCGTTCCGGGGCGCGCTGCGAGCCGCGCACCAGAAGGCATTGCCCGGCATAGGCGAGGCGAAGCGGGCGCGGCGCCGCGGCAAGCCTTGTGGTGGCGATGCGCGCGATCTGCGGGGTGGTGTCGGCGCGCAGGCCCATCATGCGCTGGGATTCCGGGTCCATGAAGCGATAGGTCTGGTCGGCGACCGCAGCACCTGAGCCGGCGAACAGGGTGGATTCGAACTCGACCAGGGGTGGCTTGACCCGCTGGTAGCCATGCGCGCCGAAGCTGGCGGTGAGGGTTTCGGTCAGCCGCGCCTCGAATTCGGCGTCGGGCGGCAGAAGATCGGTGAAGCCTGAGGGCAACAGAGCGGGGTGGGGCAGATCCTCGGTCATTCCGGCATTTCCAGTGGACGCGGGCGTATAGCACCGGCTTTGGCGCGGGCCAATTCGGGCTGGCAACGGGGTTCGGGTTGTGGCAGGTTGTGCAACCTTAACGGGTAGTCTGCAATGCTGTTCAACTCTTCCGTTTTCGTCATGGGGTTCCTGCCGGCGTTTCTGGTCGGCTTCGCGCTGGCGGGGTGGCGGTTCGGCGCGCGGGCGGCGCTGGGCTTTCTGCTGCTGGCGAGCCTGTTTTTCTACGCGTGGTGGAAGCCGGTGTTTTTGCCGTTGCTGGTGGGGTCGATCGTCGGGAATTATGCGATCGTTCAGATTATGCGGACCGCGCGGCGGCGCAAGGCGTGGCTGGTGTCCGGATTGGCGGCGAATCTCGGCCTGCTCGGGTGGTTCAAGTATGCCGGGCTGTTCGCCGCGACCGGGGCGGCGGTTCTGGGCGTCAGACTGCCCGATCTTGGCATCATCCTGCCGCTGGGGATCAGTTTTTTCACCTTCCAACAGGTGATGTTTCTGGTCGATAGCTATCGTGGCGAGGCGCCGTCGTGCGGGTTTCTGGATTATGCGTGTTTCGTGGGGTTTTTCGCGCACCTGATCGCCGGGCCGATCGTGCGGCCGCGCGAGATCATCCCGCAATTCGCCCGCCACGACGGGCGGGTGCGCCAGGCCGATCTGGTCGCGGGGATCGAGATTTTTCTGCTCGGGTTGGCCAAGAAGCTGGTGCTGGCCGATAGCCTCGCGAAATTCGCCGATCCGGGTTTCCGGGCGGCGGGTGCGGGGCATCAATTGTCGCTCGTCGAGGCATGGGTGGCATTATTGGCCTACGGAGCACAAATCTATTTCGACTTTTCCGGCTATTCGGACATGGCGATCGGGTTGGCGCGGATGGTGGGGATCGGGTTTCCGCTGAATTTCCGCAGCCCCTATCAGGCGCGCGACATCAGCGATTTCTGGCGACGCTGGAACATCACGTTGTCGGTGTTTCTGCGCGACTATTTATATATCCCGCTCGGCGGCAACCGGCGCGGCGAGGCGCGCCGCAATGCCAATCTGATGATCACCATGCTGCTCGGCGGGCTGTGGCACGGGGCGGCGTGGAGTTTCATGCTGTGGGGCGGACTGCACGGGGTTTATCTGGTCGTGCATCACCAATGGCGGCGCACCGGGTGGCGTCTGTCGGGTGCGGTGGTGCAGGCGATTACGCTGTTCGCGGTGCTGATCGCCTGGGTTCCGTTCCGGGCCGGAACGATGCGGGCGTGCTGGATCATGCTGCGCGGGCTGGCCGGGTTGGGCGGGGTGTTGTTGCCGGCGATGATCGTCAGGGCGATGCCGGTTTTGCGGCTGGTGGCGCGGCCGGTCGCGGTGCTGCCCTGGCTGGGCGCCGCGCGGACCATGAGCGTGGTGCAGGGCTCGGCTTTGCTGGTGCTGGCCTGGGGGATCATTCTGCTGGCGCCCGATATTCATAGCCTGCGGGTGCGGGGCAGAAACGCGGCGCTGGTGGCTGGGTTCGCCTTCACCGTGCAGGCGCTGTTTTTTGCGCCGTTCGCGCGGCCGTTCATTTATTTCCAGTTCTGATGCGGCGGTTGATCCTGTGCGGGTTAGCGTCGCTGGGGTTGTATTTCGCGGCGTTCGGGCTGGTGCTGGACCGGCCGCTGTCGCTCGGGCTGCTGCGGCTGGAGATGCGCCAGAAGCTGGCGCGCGGCGCGCGTCTGGCATCGCCGAAACTGGTGATCCTGGCGGGATCGAACGGGCCGTTTTCCCATTCGTGCCGGGTGATCGGCACGATGCTGCGGATGCCGTGCGAGAATGCCGGAATCGCGGTGGGGGTCGGGCTCGACGATCTGTTCGCGCGCTGGGCGAGGCTGCTGCGGCCCGGCGATGTCGTGTATCTGCCGATGGAGGTGCAGCAATACGGGGTGACGCGCGCGCAGAACCGGATGGATGTGGATGGGGCGATCCTGTTCCGCCACGACCGGGCGCTGCTGTGGCGGCTGGGGATTGACCGGGCGTTGGGCGGCGCGTTTTTCAACACCATGCCGGATGGGCTGGAGGCGATCGCCGAAATGGCGGCCCATGCGGCCGGGTTCGGCCATCCGCGCGCGATGCTGGCCACGCAATATGACCGGCAAGGCGACCGGATCGGCACCACCCTGGCGACCGCCGACACCGCGTTTCTGCTGACGCTGCATCGGACCGAACCGAAGGCGCTGGCGATAACCCATGGTTATGGCACGCGGCTGATCGCGCGCTTCGTTCGCGAGGAGACCAGGCGCGGGGTTGTGGTGATCGGCGGGTTGCCAAGCGATTTCGATACGGTGCGGCTACCGCGCGCGGATATCGCGGCGATCCGGGCGGCGTATGCAAAGAATGGCGGGCGTTTCATTGAACTGGCGAATCGGAGCCGGTATCCGCGCGCCGATTTTTACGACAGCGAGGATCATCTGGCGCAGCCTTGTCAGTATTGGCATTCGATGCTGGTGGCACGCGCATTGGCGGCGATGCTGCGGCGGCGCGTTGTTGCGCCGTCGGTGACGCTGCGAAGGCTGGCGGCGACGTGCCCGTCCTTTACCGCGAGTCATTGGATGCGGACGGTGCCGCCTGTCGTGATTGCGGTGGGATTGGCGAAGCCTGGGACGGCAAAAGGCAGATCGACCGACGTGGTGAGCCGGTAGGTGACCATGGTTTCCGGCGTGCCGGTCGGGCAGGTTCCGTTGCTGGCGGAAGGCGTGCTCGATCCGTCGGGTTGCAGGCATTCCTGGGGCGGGGTTTGCGGGTAGGTCGCGGCCATGCCGATGGGGGCGATGGCGGTCCGGTTGATCGCGCCGAGCAGGGTTTGCAGATCCTGGATATTGGTCGCGTCGTTCGGGTTGCTCCAGGCGAAGTAGTACAGCGTGTGCAGCGCGGCATCGGTCTGGTAGCGCGCGGCGAGGGCGAACAGCCCATCCCACGCGCCGAGGGTGAGCGGGATGAGAAAGAACGCGCTGACCAGGGCGACTTCGACGCTGACGCTGCCGCGTTTGTCGCCGACGCGGGATTTCATGACAGAGGCGCGTTCAGCACCGGCTCGATATCGCCGGTCCTGATGGTGACGCCGCCGAAGACTCCGGACATGGCGAGCGGCTGCCACACATAGGTCGCGCTGACATCGACCCAGCCGCCGGGCAGGGTGGCGATGGCGACATTGCCGGTGCCGGCATTGCAGAGGGTGAGCGAGCCACCCCAAATGACGGCGAGCGGCGGCGCAGAGGATGCGGCGATCGGCGGGGTGATGCGCGCGGCGAACCGGGACTGGATTTTGGATGTCTCGGCGCAGACGCCGGAGGAGATGCTGCTTGCCGAAATCGTGCCGAGATTGTTGCTGGTGGTGACGCTGGCATAGCGCGCGGCGGCGACGGCGCCTTCGTGCAGCGAATCGTAGGTCCAGGCGAGATCGCCGAGATTGACGATGCCGAACATCAGGCCGAACAGGACGAGGCCGCCGATCGCGAATTCGACGGCGGCGACGCCGCGCCGGTCGGCGAGGAGTCGCCATCCATGCGAGCGCCCGCGCATGGATGGCGCCGATGCTTCGCATCTCGCGATGACGGGGCGTGAGTTCATTGCGAGAGAAACACCGTGCTGGTTCCCGTCGCCGATGCGGCGACAAGTTCGGAACCGGTCGGGTTGGCGATCAGCGGCATTCCCTTGCCGCAGACCGAGACCGCATTGTTCAGCGCGATGGTGCCGACCGCGCCGCCGCCGGAGGCGTAGCTGAGGCCGAGATTTGGATTTGTGCCGGACGAACTCGAATTGAACAGCGAGCTGCTCGACCCCGTGCAGGAAGCGAGCGCCGCGGTGATTGGCGCGGAGCTTGCGTTCGGGCCGAGATTGCCGCCGTAGGTGGGCAGGTCGAGATTCGTGTTGGTAGTGGTTTCGCCTTCCTGCCAGCTCACGGCCTGGCCGTTCACGAAATCAACCGTGGTCGTGTAGGTATCGGTGGTGGAATAGGCGCTGTTCGTCGGGACGGTGTAGGGTGAGGTGGTTGGTCCGTCGACGGTGTTGCCGGTGTCGAGCGTGGTGGTCGTCACGCCGTTCGACGTGGAGGTGATCTCGGTCGGGCAGATCGGCGCCCCGCTCGATGCGACACCGACCGGCAGCACGCCGAGCGGGCAGAGCTGATCGACGATGCTGGTGCCCCGGCCATCGGTCGAATCCGACGTCATGCTGCTGGTGAACACCAGGACGCCGTTCTGCAATCCGCCGGAATAGATCGTGGTCTGGGTATCGAGGATGAGGTTGCCGATCTGGCTGCCGCCGAAAAAGAACGCGGCGTTCGGATCGTTCGAAGGGCCGAAGGCGTCGGATGTGGACATCAGCAGATTGCCGTCGAGAATCTGGAACTGGTCGGTGCCCTGATTGGCGACGAAATCGAGCGTGACGCCGGGATCGATCTGCAGCCCGCCACAATAGGCACCCGCCGGGATGGTGCAGAGATTGGCGGCATCGCAGAAAGAGCTGCCGGGGCCGACCACGATGGGTGCGAAGCTGTAAACCGCGGATTGCTGGTAGCCGCCGTCGCCACCGCTCCAGCCACCCCAGCCGCCGCCGGCCGATTGGACCAGGGTTGCCGGGCCGAAAAAGGTTTGCACCCCGTTCGCGACGACTGAACTCGGCGCGCTTGCGCTGGCCGTCGGGTTGCTCGGATCATAGGAGGCGCTGCAGCCGGGGACGTAGGAAGGCCGGTTGGTCGTGAGGCCCGGCGCGGGCAGAACTCCGCCATTGTCGTTCAGGCGGATCGGCAGATCCTGCACCGTGCCGGACTGGCCCTGGGCAAAGCCGGTGAGCGGCTGGATCAGCGACGTGTTGCCGCAATCGACCGGATCGACGCCGGCGACATGGGTGAAGCCGACGCCGTCGCCGTTCGGCGTGACATAGGTGTAGCTGCTGGAGCTGAAACAGGTTGCCGACGGCGGCGGCGTGTAGTTGCCCTGGAGTGCGGCGACGGCCGACGCCTGGAGGATGGGTGTGCCGGAGTAGACGACCGATGACAGGAACTTATCACCTGGCGCCGCAGCGGTGACCGCGACATTCACTCCGTTCGGCGACGTGCTGGGCGCGACGATGAAGGAAGCCGAGCCGGGCGTAAACTTGAACTGATCGCCAGTGGCGGCGTTGGCGGCGTTGGCGGCAACCGCCTGCAACGCGGCCTGATTGATGGTGCCGAGCCGGGCGGCGGCCAGCGCCCCCGCATCGGCGGCGGTTTGCAGTGCTTCGTGCGTGCCGTACCAATAGGTGACATCGACGGCGAGGGCAGAGAAGCCCACGATTACGGGTGCGGTAAGTGCCACGATGACGGCGACCGCCGCGCGGCGATCGCGCAGGCTGGACGCGAAGCGCAAAATTGCCTGTTTCACCCAACGAACTCTCCCAAGGACGCCATGACTGGTCCCGTGGCCGGGCGGGACGGCGCATGGTCAATCCATGCGTCGCGTCGGGGCATTATGGCAGGGGATGGTTAACGAACGGTATGCGCACCGGGCCGCGGATTGTTCCACGAATTCCGGTTGACAAGCGATATTTGTTGTCTGTAATTGATAAAAAACAGGCAGAGCGGATATGAAAATTCTGTCCGCGGCGCCTGTCGCGCAATGAATACAAGGGAGAAGAAATGTCCAGATCGAAATCCTGGCTTGTCGCTGGCGGCGTGAGCGCGGTGGCGTTGCTCGCGGCGGTGAACGCGCGGGCGGCGCCGGTCCATGCCGCGACGATGACGCAGTTTCAGTCGAAATCGGTGTGTGTCGATCCACATCCGGTTCATGTCGATTTCGCGCATCTCGTGGTCGGGTTCTCGCAGTCGGAATCGAATGCGAACCCGTTCCGCGCGGCGGAGACGAAATCGGTGAAGGATGCCGCCGCTTCCCTGCACGTGAAGCGGCTGATCTACACCAACGCGCACAGCAATGAGGCGCGGCAGGTCGCCGATGTCGAGAACATGATCAACCAGGGCGCGCAGGCGCTGGTGATCGCGCCGCTGAACGCGACCGGCTTGCAGCCGGCTTTTGCCCAGGCGGCGGCGAAGCATATTCCGATCATCACACTGGACCGCCATACGGCGGGAACGATGTGCACGGATTATCTGAGCTTCATGGGCTCGAACTTCTACGTCAAGCAGGGCGAGATTTCGGGCCGGGAACTGGCGAAGGCCACGCACGGCCATGCGATCGTCGCCGAAATCCAGGGCGCCTACGGCAATTCGGTGGAGGCGGCGCGGACCAAGGGATTTGCCGAGGCGCTGAAGCAATATCCGGGAATGAAGATCGTCGCCGAGCAGACCGGCAACTGGTTCACTACCGACGGCGAGAAGGTGATGAGCCAGATCCTGCTTGCGCATCCGAACGTCAACGCTGTGTATACCCAGAGCGATACCATGGCGTTCGGCGCGATCACCGCGTTGCGCGACGCCGGCAAGAAGCCGGGGCAGGTGAAGATTGTCACGATCGATGGCACCAAGCAGGGCGTACAGGACATCGTCGATGGCTGGATCTATGCCGATGACGAGACCAACCCGCGCTTCGGGCCGCTGGCCTGGCACGAGATCGGCAACTGGTTCGACGGCAAGAAGGTGCCGCAGCACGTGGTTCTGAAAGATCATCTCTATACCAAGGCGAACGCGGCTTCGGCGCTGAAGGCGAACGTGCCGTTCTGACCCGAGCGCCCTGGAGCGTGGCGACTTTCAGTCGATCACGCTCCAGCCTTTGTTTGGGCGAGCAATTTCATGGCTTTGCGGATCGCTTCGCGAATTCCGCTTAAGCCATATTGCTCTGACGGCGGCCGGAATCCGGTTTCATGGGTTCCGGCCGGAACCGCACTGAAAGTCGTGGATTGACAGGATTTCCGGCCATGCTATCGTCAAATCAGAACATAGTTCCGAATAACGGAACAAAAAGTCGGATGCGGGCTGCCGGCATCGCGCGGCGGCCGATGCGGCTGAAGAGACTCCCGATACATCCCGACCAATTTCGATCTGACGATGGCTGAACAAACGGAGGAAACTATATGTCCAAAACGAAAACCCTGCTTGCGTCCACGGCATTCGGTGCGTTGGCTCTTTTGGGCGTGGCGACCGCACAGGCGGCGCCGGATCATGCGGCGCAGATGATCCGCTCGACATCGAAGGCGGTATGCGTCAATCCGCACCCGGACCATGCGAAGCTTTCGGCCCTTGTGGTCGGATTCTCGCAGTCGCAGGGCAATGAAAATCCGTTCCGCGCGGAAGAAACCAAGTCGCTGAAGGACGCGGCGGCATCGTTTCATGCCAGGCGCTACATCTATACCAACGCGCACAGCAACGAAGCGAAGCAGGTCGCCGATGTCGAGAGCATGATCAACCAGGGCGCGCAGGCGCTGGTGATCGCACCCTTGAACGCGACCGGGCTGCAGCCGGCCTTTGCCCAGGCGGCGGCGAAGCATATTCCGATCATCACCATCGACCGGCACACCGCCGGCACGAACTGCACCGATTATCTGAGTTTCATGGGCTCGAATTTCTACAAGCAGGGCGAGATTTCCGGCGAGCAGCTTGCTCGCGCGACCCATGGCCATGCGGTGATCGCGGAAATCCAGGGCGCTTACGGCAACTCGGTCGAAACCGCGCGCACCAACGGGTTCGCCGCGGTGATCAAGAAACATCCGGGGATGAAGATCGTTGCCGCGCAGACCGGCAACTGGTCGACCACCGACGCGCAGAAGGTGATGAGCGAAATTCTGCTGGCCCATCCGAACGTGAACGCGGTCTATACCCAGAGCGACACCATGGCCTATGGCGCGATCACTGCCTTGCGCGATGCGGGCAAGAAGCCGAGGCAGGTGAAGATCGTCACCATCGATGGCACCAAACAGGGCGTGCAGGATATCGCCGATGGCTGGATCTACGCCGATGACGAGACCAATCCGCGCTTCGGACCGATCGCGCTGCACGAGATCCAGAACTGGCTGGACGGCAAGCCCGTGCCGCAGCACATCGTGATCAAGGATCATCTCTATACCAAGGCGAATGCCAAGGCGGCACTGAACAGCGGCGTGCCCTACTGAGGCGCGCGCGGAATGGCGCCGATTCTGGAAACCCGCGATGTGTCGAAGCGGTTCGGCGCGGTGCAGGCGCTGCGGAGCGTTTCCTTCGCGCTGAACGCGGGTGAGGTGCATGGGCTTGTCGGTGAGAACGGCGCGGGCAAATCGACGCTGATCAAGATCCTGACCGGGTTCTACCAGCCGGATGGCGGAGCGATTCTGCTCGGCGGCGAGCCGGTGCATTTCGACAGCCCGCGTGCCTCGCAGAGGCTCGGCGTCAGCGCGGTGTATCAGGAGATCAACCTGATCCCCGAACGGAGCGTGGCGGAGAACGTGTTTCTCGGCCACGAACCTAAACGGTTCGGCGTGCTGATCGACCGCAAGAGGATGGACGCCGAGGCGGATGAGTTGCTGCGGCGTTATGATTTGAAAATCGATCCCCGCGCGCGACTGGGCGCGCTGGGGCTTGGGCTGCAGCAGATGGTGTCGATCGCGCGCGGGGTGCGCCTCGGCGCGCGGGTGGTCATTCTCGACGAGCCGAGCTCGGCGCTGACCGGAGCGGAGGTGGAGACGCTGTTTCGCGCGGTCGACCGGCTGAAGGCGGACGGGATCGCGATCCTGTTCGTCAGTCATCGGCTATCGGAGTGTTATCGGCTGTGCGATCGGCTGACTGTGCTGCGCGATGGCAGCGTTGTGGCGAGTGCCGCGACGGCGGAGCTGCCGCGCGCGGCGCTGATCGGGGCGATGCTGGGACGCAGCGCCGAGAGCATCCATCGGGTGCGGCCAGCGCGCGTGCCGCGCGAGGCGACGCCGGCGCTGGAAACGCGGGGGCTGCGCTGGCGCACCCGCGTGCGCGATGTGTCGTTCGCGGTGCGGCCGGGCGAGGTGGTCGGGCTGGCCGGGCTGCTCGGCGCGGGGCGGACCGAGACGATGAAGGCGAGTTTCGGCGCGGAGACCAAGGAGGCGGGCGAGGTGCGGATCGCGGGCGGGCCGGTTGCGTCCCCCACGCCGGGGCGCTCGATCGCGGCGGGGTTGGCGTTTCTCTCGGAGGACCGGCGCGCCGAGGGGATTTTCCCGAAATTGTCGGTCGCCGAGAACCTGGCGGCGACGGCGCTGCCGGCGCTGGCGCGGTTCGGCTTCATCTCGCGTAAAAAGCAGGACGCGATGGTCGCACGGTTCACCCGTGCGCTCGGGATCAAGGCGGCCGGCCCGGGCGCGCCGATCACCTCGCTCTCGGGCGGCAATCAGCAGAAGGTTCTGCTGGCGCGCTGCCTTGCGACCGCGCCGCGCGCGATCATGCTGGACGATCCGACGCGCGGCATCGATGTCGGCGCCAAGGCGGAGGTTCACGAGGCGATCCATCTTCTGGTCGAGGACGGGCTGGGAGTGCTGGTGACATCGTCGGAAATGGAGGAGTTGATGGCGCTTGCCGACCGGCTGGTGGTGCTGAACGAGGGTGCGGTGAGCGGCGCGCTGAGAACCGAGGGTGCCGCAGTGCAGGACGTGCTCGACATGCTCGCGGCCCCGCATGAGGACGCGCCGGCGTGAGTGCGATGGCGGCGTCGCGCGGCAGGCTGGCGGCTCTGGCCGAACGGGCGGGACACGATTCGCCGCTGGCGCTCGCCCGGGCGCACAGCGTGTACGCCGCGTTTGCGGTACTGATCGTGATCGATCTGCTGTTCACCCCAGGGTTTCGCAATGTTTTCGTGATTCGCAATTTGCTGTTCGCGGCGGCGCCGGTGATTCTGGTCACGTTGGGGCAGAGTCTGACCATCGGGACACGGGGGATCGATCTGTCGGTGGGTTCGGCGATGGGCCTGGCGGCCGCGGTGATGGCGCTGGCGCTGGCGGGCGGGGCGTGGCTCGCGGTCGCGGCAGGGGTTGGCGCCGGGCTTGCGGTGGGGCTGATCAATGGAGGTCTGGTCGCGGCACTCGACATCAATCCGCTGATCTCCAGCCTGGCGCTGCTGGTCGCCGCGCGCGGCACGGCCGAGGCGCTCCTCGACGGCTCGCGCGTGAGCTTGCCGGAAGGCGGACTGTTTGACGTGCTCGGGATCGGCGCGGTGTCGGTGATTCCGATCGTCGCGATCATCGCCGTGATCGTGGCGGGGCTGGTCGCGGTGATGGTCCGCACGACGGTTTTCGGGCGATCTCTGCTGTTCATCGGCGCCAACAAGGCGGCGGCGATCCTCGCCGGGATCAAGGTGCGGCGCACGCTGCTGCTGGTCTATGCGGCGAGTGGCCTGCTCGCCGGGCTTGCCGGGGTGTTCGCCGCGGCTCGGCTCGGTGCTTCCGATCCGAATTATATTGGCGTGAACTACGAACTCGACGCGATCGCGGCTTCGGTGATCGGCGGCACGCCGCTATCGGGCGGGCGAGTGTCGATCCTGGGTGGGGTGGCCGGCGTGCTTCTGCTCCAGGTGCTGGGGGCGAGCTTCATCATGAACGACATCAATTTCAGCTACGCACAGATTCTGAAGGCGCTGTTCATCGTGGCCGCGCTGTATCTGCAACGGGCGGGAGGCTGAGCGTGTCCGCGGCGGTTCTTGCGGCGCCAAGCGCGGAACGGCGTGCAAGGATGATCGCGCTGATCCAGTCGCGCGGCGCGATCGGGGTGCTGGCGCTTGCGGCGATTATCGCGAGCCTGCGGTTTCCCTATTTCGCGACCGCGAATAATTTCGAGAATATCGGCACGGCGGCGAGTTTTCTCGGGCTGGTCGCGATCGGTCAGACCTTCGTGATCATTCTCGGCGGCTTCGATCTGTCGGTAGGATCGCTGATCGGACTCGGCTCGGTTCTCGCGGCCTATAGCGTACCCTACGGATGGCTGCCCGCGCTGCTGGTACCGGCGCTGGCGGGGTGCGGGATCGGACTGATCGACGGACTGCTGATCGCGCGCGCCGGGATGGCGCCGTTCATCGTGACTCTCGCGGCTTTGCTGGGCGTGCGGGGCCTGGCGCTGGTTCTGGCCAGGAACAGCATGGTGATCGCGCAGCCGGGCATTTTCGGGCTGATCGCTAACGGGCAGATTCTGGGAATAAACAATCTGATCTGGATTCTGCTGATCGGCTTCGCGCTGGCCGCCCTCGTGCTCAACCGGACCCGCTTCGGGGTCGCGGTTTTCGCGATCGGCGGCAACGAGGAAGCGGCGAGAATGCTGGGCGTGCCGGTGATCAGGGTGAAGGTGATCACCTATATGCTGTCGGGCACGCTTGCGGGCCTCGCGGGCGCGCTGCTCGGGGCGCATCTGTCGTCCGGGCTGGCGACCGCCGGACAGGGCGAGGAGCTGAAATCGATCGCCGCCGCGGTGATCGGCGGGGTGCTGCTGACCGGCGGGGTGGGCACCATGGCGGGTGCGCTGTCGGGCGTGCTGCTGCTCGGGCTGATTCAGAACGTGATCGACCAGATCGGTAATCTCAGCTCCTATTATCAGAATCTCGCGAGTGGGGTTTTTCTGCTGCTCGCGGTGCTTGTGCAGACCGTGCTGACTCGACGGCGTGCTTGATGTTTCGTGATATGGAACTGTTTTCTATATATTGCCAGACAGCCTGGGCTCGCTTATGGTCGAATCCGTCGAGCATTTCGGCCCCTGTTAGTCGAATTCCGGGCCGTCTTCGTCCAAGTCAAAGCACCTGAAGGGGAGACAATCATGACCGATAAAATTGAGGAGAAGATCGCGGAAACCGTGGCCGGACGCCTGCCGCGCCGCGCGATGATGCATGGCGTGTCGCTGGCCGGGGCCGCGGCACTTCTGGCGGCGGGCGCGAAAACCGCCGAGGCGGCTGGCAAGATGCCGTTTCCCGCGCATCCGCGCTGGAAATTCGTGTTCGTCAACCATGTGACCACCAATCCGTTCTTCGTGCCGACCCAATACGGCATTCACGACGCCTGCGAGTTGCTCGGCTGCACGTATCAATGGACCGGATCGCAGACCTCCAACGTCGCGCACATGGTCGATGCGATGAATACGGCGGTGGCCGGCAAGGCCGATGCAATCGCGGTGCCGATCGTCGATCCCACCGCGTTCAACGCGCCGACCGCGAAGGCGCTGAATGCCGGGATTCCGGTGTTTGCCTACAACGCCGATGCGCCAGCCAATTCCGACAACAAGCGCCTCGCCTATATCGGCCAGGATCTGTTCAAATCCGGCTATCAGATGGGTGCCAGGATCGTGAAGCTGGTGGGATCGGGTGAGGTTGCCCTGTTCATCGCGACACCGGGGCAGCTCAACATCCAGCCGCGCATCGACGGTGCGGCGGCGGCGATCAAGAAGCTCGGCAAGACCATCAAGTATCACGAAATCGCCACCGGCCCGACGGTGAACGAGGAGTTGACCAAGATCAAGGCTTTCTATCTGGGCCATCAGAAGATCAAGGGGATGTTCGCGGTGGATGCCGGAAGCACCCAGGGCGTCGGCGAGGTGATGCGCCAGTTCGGATTGTCGAAGAAGGGCGTTCACGCCGGCGGGTTCGATCTGCTGCCGAAAACCCTCGATCTGATCAATGCCGGATTCCTCGATTTCACCATCGATCAGCAGCCCTATCTGCAGGGGTTCTATACGGTGATGGAGATGTTCATGTACAAGGTTTCCGGTGGCCTGGTAGGGCCGGCGGATATCAATACCGGGCTGAAATTCATCACCAAATCCTCGGTGAAGCCGTATCTGACGACCAAGACGCGCTACGAGGGCAATGCCTCGAAGGCGCAGATCGTGCCGCGCACCGGCCCGATCGCCGGTTGATGCCCGCCGTGGCGCTGTCGGTCAGTTCCGGCGGCGCCATCTCTTACCGATAACGGAGTTGGGATGAGCGCAAGCCTGAGTTTTCGCCAGCGCGGCACGCGGTTGCTGGCGCTGCGCGAGGCGAGCATCGTGGTCGTCGCCCTGTTGCTGTTCGGGTATTTCTCGGTCGTCAACGGGAATTTTCTGACCGGGCCGAACCTGCAGACGCTGTCGCAATTCGTTGCACCCTCGGCGATCATCGCCTGTGGTGAGATCATGCTGCTGATCTGCGGCGAGATCGATCTTTCGGTGGGGCAGGTCTTTGCGCTGGCCCCGTTCATCATGGCGTTCACCGACAAGGCCGGACTGGGGCTGTTCGTCGGCTTCGTGTTCGCGATGATCGTCTCGGCGCTGATCGGGCTGATCAACGGCGCGGTCACGGTGCTGCTGCGGGTGCCGAGTTTCGTCACCACGCTGGGCACGCTGTTCCTGATCAACGGATTCACCCTGACGGTATCGCGCGGATTTCCGATCAACACGCCGGGCGGCCAGACGGTCGCGAATATTTTCGGCGCCGCCGGCTACAACGAATTCCTGTGGGCGATATTGATCGTGGCGATCATGCACATGGTGCTGCGCCACCGGCGCTGGGGTCTGCACACCATCGCGGTGGGCGGCAATCTGACCGGCGCGACCGAAGCGGGGATCAACGCCGCGCGGATCAAGATCGGCAATTTCATGCTGACCAGCGTGCTTGGCGGAATCACCGGAATTCTCGAAGCCTTCCGCATCGGCTCGACCGATCCGCTCGCCGGTGGCACCAATATCATGTTTCTCGCGGTCGCTGCCGGCGTGATCGGCGGCACCTCGCTCGCCGGAGGGTCGGGGACGATCATCGGCGGGCTGATCGGCGCGATCGTGCTCGGCGTGCTGCAGGACGGGTTTACTTTGCAGGGCATCAACGCCTTCACCTTCGACATGATCATCGGCGCCGCCATCCTGATCGCGATGATCGCCAATATCCATGTCGGGCGGTTCAATCGCGGAGGCCGGCAATGAGCGCCGTCACCGGCAACGAGGCGCTGCGCGCGACCGACATCACCAAGAATTTCGGCAGCATTTCGGCGCTTTCCGGTATTTCGCTGCATGTGAACAAGGGCGAGGTGCTCGGCATTCTCGGCGATAACGGCGCCGGCAAGTCGACTCTGATGAAAATCATCACCGGGTTTCACAAACCGACTTCCGGGCAGCTTTTCATCGGCGGCGAGGCGGTGTCGCTCGCCTCGGTCGATCATGCGCGCGCGCTCGGGATCGAATGTGTGTATCAGGACCTCGCTTTGGTCAACACGCTGCCGATCTATCACAACATGTTTCTCAATCGCGAGTTGCGCACCCGGTTCGGGATGCTCGACCATCGCGCCATGCGCAAGCGCGCGGCCGCGGCGCTGGAGGATATTGGCGTGAACGTGCCCTCGGTGGACGATGAGGTGGCGATGCTGTCGGGCGGCCAGCGCCAGGCGATCGCGATCGCGCGGGCGGTGTATACCGATGCGAAGATTCTGCTGCTCGACGAACCGCTCGCCGCGATGGGGGCGCGCGAGGCGGGGCTGATCATCGACCTGATCCAGCGCCAGCGCGCGAAGGGCGACATTTCGATCATCATGATCATGCACAACTACGCGCAGACTTTGGAAATCGCCGACCGGGTCATGATGATGCAGCGCGGCACGGTGACGTTCGAGGGGGCGGCGAAGGATACCTCGGTCGAGGCGCTGCTGGAGATCGTGCGGCGCGAATACCGCGCGATGCGTTCACGCTAACAGAGTGAGAGAGAATGACCGAGATCAAGACGGCGATCTATCCGAGCCTGCGCGATCGCGCGGTGTTCGTCACCGGCGGCGGCGGCGGTATCGGCGCGTCTCTGGTCGCGCATTTCGCCGAGCAGCACTGCAAGGTGGTGTTCGTCGACATCGATCAGGCGGGCGGCGAACGGGTCGCCGCCGCGCATGCGGACAAGGATTATCCGGCGCCGATCTTCATCCGCTGCGATCTGCGCGATATTGACGCGTTGCGCGCGGCGATCGCCGAAGGTGCGGCCAAGGCCGGCAAGTTCACCGTTCTGGTCAACAACGCGGCGCATGACGAGCGGCACGACACGCTGACGGTGACGCCGGAATACTGGGACGAGCGGCTGGCGGTCAATCTGCGCCATCAGTTCTTCGCGGCGCAGGCGATCATTCCGATGATGCGCGAGGCGGGCGGCGGCGCGATCGTCAATTTCGGGTCGACGAGCTGGCATGTCGGGCAGGGCGGGATGCCAGCCTATGTGACGGCGAAGGCCGGGATCGAGGCGCTGACCCGCAGTTTCGCGCGGGATTTCGGCAAGGACGGGATTCGGGCGAATTGCATTCTTCCGGGCTGGATCATGACCGAACGGCAGATCGAGAAATGGCTGACGCCGGAGGCCGAAGCCGAATTGATGCAGCGCCAATGCATGAAGGAAAAGCTGACGCCCCCCGATGTCGCGCGGATGGCGCTGTGGCTCGCCGCCGATGACAGCCGGCTGATCACCGCGCATAATTTCTATGTCGATGCCGGCTGGGTCTGACCGCGCCGGGCCGGGCCGATGATCGGCGTCGATTGGGGAACCAGCAGCCTGCGCGCCTTTCGCATCGCCGATAACGGCGCGGTGATCGAAAGCCGGTCTTCGGCGCGGGGCATCATGACGATAACCGATCGCCGGTTCGAGCCGGTGTTGCGCGCGGAAATCGGCGACTGGCTGGCGGCGGGCGAGACGCGGATTCTGCTGTGCGGCATGATCGGCAGCCGGCAGGGCTGGCGGGAGGCGCGCTATCTGCCGTGTCCCGCCGGAATCGTCGATCTGGCCGGGCAGCTCATTCCTGTCGGGTTCGACGGCGCCTCGGTAATGATCGTGCCGGGGATCGCGACCGAGGACGCGGACGGCGTGCCCGAGGTGATGCGCGGCGAGGAGACGCAGATTCTGGGCGCCGCTTCGGCCGAACGCATGGTAGCCTGCCTGCCCGGCACCCATTCGAAATGGGCCAGCGTGGCGGGCGGGCGGATCGAAGGGTTCACCACCTATATGACCGGCGAGATTTTCGCAGCGCTCGGCGAGCACACGATTCTCGCGCGCACCCTGCGGCGCGCACCGATCGACGAGGCGGCCTTCGACGAGGGGCTGGCGCGGGCGAGGGTTGCAGGCGGGCTGCTGCACCATGTTTTCGGCGTCCGCACCCGCGTGCTGCGCGGCGGGTTGAGCGAGGCGGCGGCGTTTTCCTATCTGTCCGGGCTGCTGATCGGGCATGAAATGGTTTCGGTGTTCGGCGGCGGTATCGGGATCAACGACAAGATCCGGGTGATCGGATCGGGTGCGCTCACCGCGCTCTATGCGCGGGCGATCGGCGCCTATGGCGGCGAGCCGGTGACGATCGGCGAGGCCGCGACCGCCGCGGGGCTCGCGCTTCTGGGGGGGCGGGTGACATGGCAATGAAGGAATGGCTGGCGCGGTCGAAGCTGATCGCGATTCTGCGCGGAATCAAGCCGGATGAAGCCGAAGCGGTCGGCGCGGCGCTGGTGGCGGCTGGCATCGTCATTATCGAAGTGCCGCTGAATTCGCCCGCGCCGTTCGAGAGTATCGCGCGCCTCGCGCGGGGGTTCGCCGACCGGGCGCTGATCGGCGCCGGCACGGTGATGACCGACGGCGATGTGGCGCGAGTTGCGGAAGCGGGTGGCGGGCTGATCGTTACCCCGCACGCCGATCCGGCGATCGTGGCGGCGGCGAAGCGGAGCGGGATGCTGGCCGTGCCGGGATTTTTCACCCCGGCCGAGGCGTTTTCGCTGCTGCGCGCGGGGGCCGACGCGCTGAAACTGTTTCCCGCCGAAGGTGCGAGCCCGGCGATGCTGCGCGCGCTGCGCGCGGTGCTGCCGCCCGAGATGCCGGTGCTGCCGGTGGGCGGAATTGCGCCGGAGACCATGGCGCCGTGGTTCGGGGCGGGGGCCGCGGGATTCGGGATCGGCTCGGCAATCTACCAGCCGGGCGATCCACCGGCGATCGTTGCCGGCAAGGCGCGCGCGTTCATGGCGGCACTGAATCAGGGCAGGTTCTGATCAGGCGGTGGTGCTGACGGTCCAGGTCGCGGTCTTGATCGGGCCGGCCTTCTCCAGCGCGGCGACGACCGCATCAAGCTCCGCCGGCTTCGCATTGGTGGGCACCAAGGTCGCCGCCAGTTCGACCAGCTCGTCGCTGTCGGACAGGGTTGCGATCTCGCGGATCGGGTAATGCGCGGCCTCCAGCTCGGAGAACAGCAGGTCGCGCACATCCGACACGTCGGCCGGGTCGCACAGAGCATGGATCGCGTATTGCGCTTCGGTGGCGCGCGCGTCGATCGGCCGGCGGTTGATGTAGTTCACCAGGGGACGAAGCAGCGTGTTGCCGGCGAGGATGAAAACGGTCAGCAAGGTGGCCTCGGCGGAGTAGCCGCAGCCGCAGAACGCGCCGACCGCAGCCGAGCACCAAAGGGTTCCCGCCGTGTTGATGCCACGGATATTGGCGCCCTCCTTCAGGATGACGCCGGCGCCGAGAAAGCCGATGCCGGAGACGATGTAGGCGACCACGCGGGTCGATCCGGCGGGACCGGCGAACCCCGAGATCGGCGAAGGCGGCGGCGCCGAGGGCGACCAGAACGGTGGTGCGCAGGCCGGCATCGCCGTCGCTGCCGCCATTGGCGTTCGGCACCGATCAGGGTGCCGAGCACGAAGGCGACCGCGAAATCCGCGACGGTGGTCAGAAAAGGCACCTGAGCGAGCATGGCGATCTCTTTCGCGGTTCTTCAGAAGGCGATCGTCAGTTGGAGCTGGACCAGGACGGCATTCGGTTCGCGCCGCGGCGGATCGTTCGGGTCCGCGATGCCGCCGCCGGGATGGACGATATATTGCAGATCGGGCGTAGCGGTCAGCCAGGGCGCAAGCGCCGCATTGTAGTCGAGTTCGATGTCGGTCTCGCCGGAGGGGATCGGCGCCGGGGTTCCGGCGAGGCGGTTTTGCGCGCGCACGAAGGAGACTTTGCGGGCGCTGATCTTCTCGTAGGCGACCGCGAACGCCGCGCTGTCGCCGGGGCGGGCTGTGAACGGCGCGTCGAGCACGACGCCGGCCTGGGCATCGAGCGAGATCAGGTTCTGTGCGGGCGGGGCATAGGCGATGCGGGCGAAGCCGCGCAGGCGGCGCTTGCCGGTGCCGTGCCAGATCGTTTGGGTATCGCCGGCATAGAGCACGTATTCGCCGCGATCCTGCCGCGCCGGAGCGGGATCGGACCGGGCAAGGCTCCGGCCGGAGGCGGAAACCAGCAGATCGGGCCGGGCCAGCGTGTCGTAGAGACCGCCGATAAGGAACTTTCCCTTGCCGAAATCCGGCAGGCGATAGGCGTAATCCGCCTCGGCAATGGCGAGGGCGCCGACATCGAGCGGGAAAGCGAGACCGCCGGCATCGCGCGCGGGCGGCGGCGGCCCTTCGAGCGGGCGGCCGAGCGGATCGCCGCCGAACAAGCCGATGCGCAGCCGTAGCGGTTTCGTGGCCTGCACAGCGAGCATCGCGCCGGGACCCTCGTAGGAATAGGCGGGCCCGCCGCCGGGCAGATTGTTCGCCATGATGTCGCGATAGGTGAAGTTTGAGTCGAGCAGGGTGGCGGCGGCCGGATTCTGGTCGAAATTCTCGTCGATGCCGAATTTCCCCAGCTTCACATGGATCGCGTCATGCGGCGCGCGCCAGCTCAGATAGGCATCGGCGAGGCGCGCGCCGTCCGGCGCTTCGACATAAGCAAGCCCGCTCAGGCTATGGACGGTGTACGCGGTGGGGCCGTGGCCCTGCGCGACCCAGGCGGACACATAGGCGGTTAGGCCGGAGATGCCGGTATACCGTGCCAGATCGGCACGCGTGGAGAGAGTCAGCAATCCGGAGAACGCGTTGCCCTGGCGTGCGCCGCCGCCGAGCACATTGGACGGCACTGCTTGTTCGGTCGCGCCAAGAGTAACGCCGTTGCCGGCCAGCCAGGACTTCAGCCCGCCCCAGGAGCCGAACAGCGCGTCGCGTTGCCAGAGCGACGCCGGCGCCGGCGTCGTCTGGTTCGGCTGATCCGCCCAGGCGTGGCCGGAGGCCGGCAGAAGCATGGCGCCGGCCATCGCGACGCGCAGGAAACGTGTCGGCATAACCATGGGCCGAGCCATTCATGTCAGAAGTTGAAGTTACGGGATTTGTGGCTGGAATTTTACCCGCCGGCGACGTGGAAAAATCCCAGTCCCATGATGACGAGCATGATGCCGATATAAATCCGCAAGCCCCAGAACACGGCCTGTTGCCAGGGACGCAGGGCGATCCGCCCGATCGGCGCCGGCGGCACGAGCCAGCCTTCGGTGCGGGCGATCGCAGCGATGTCGGCGGCGGTGTCGGTGACGAAACGATCATGGTTGTTCATGGCGGAACCTCAGAGCGCATGGGGGAAAACGGTCGCGATACCGTAGAGGCCGTTGCAGACGATCAGCATAACCATGACGCCGACCGAAAGGACGTTGCGGATCGGTGAATTCACGTGCTCGCCCAGCAACTCCCGGTCGTTGAGCAGCATCAGCAGGAACAGCATGGCGGCCGGCATGAACACAGTGGCGATCACCTGGACGGTCAGGTTGAGGAAACCGACCGGAACATGGGGCAGCATCAGGACGCCTGCCGCGATCGCCGTGCCGAGAATGGCGGGCGCGTAGAAATACAACGACCGGCGTGGCGAGATGTTGACCGAGCGCGGCACGTCGAGTGCCTCGCCGATCGCCCAGGCGGTGCTGGCGGTGATCACGATCGAGGCGATCATCCCGGCCTCGAGCAGGCCGAGCGCGAAGATCACCATCGCGCCGTGGCCGAGCCGCGACCCGATGCCGGCGAGCACCGAATGGTCGCCGAGCGACGCGGCGTTCGGCAGATCGTGCAGATACTGCCCCGAAATCACGATGATCGAGATCGCGACCGCCACCATGCCGATCACGCCGAGCATCAGGTCGCGCCGGCTCGCGGCGATGTCCCTGGGCAGCAGGCCCTTGTCCACCACGCAGGATTGCTGGAAGAACAATTGCCAGGGCGCGATCGTGGTGCCGATATTCGCCGAAACCAGGATCAGGAATCCGGCGGAGAACAGCCCGCCCGGCAGCGCCCAGCCGCTGCCCGTGAAGGTGCGGCCGATCGCGCCCCAGTCGGGGTGGGAAAACAGCGCGAGCGGCACGAACACCAGGTTGAACGCGGCGACGAACAGCGAGATGCGCTCCCAGGTATAATATTTCAGGAAGACCAGGATGCCGACGATGAAGGCGAAGGCGAGCGGGATCGTCACCAGATAGGGGATGTGAAAAATCGCGCTGGCGACCCGGATGCCGATGAACTCGGTCATCAGGGTGAGGATGTTGGCGACCACGAGATCGATCAGCGAGAAGGCGCCCCAGAACGCGCCGTAGCGCTTCCAGATCATTTCGGCATGGCCGCGCCTGGTGACCGCGCCGAGCCGGATGGTCATTTCCTGGACCAGATAGGCGATGAAGCCGAGCGGGATCATCAGCGGGATGAACAGGCTGAAGCCGTAGGTCGCGCCGGTCTGCGCATAGGTGATGACGCCGCCGGCATCGTTGTCGCCGAGCATGACCAGGAGGCCGGGCCCGATCAGCGCGAGGCCGAGGGCGAGGCGGTTGGCGAGGCCGCGCGGTGCTGAACGCAGCCGCTGGATGCGCAGCCGGTCGTGCAGCCGTGCCTCCAATTCTTCGGTATAGGTGATGCGGTCGGCTTCGGCCGGGGCAAGAATATCGGTTTCGGCGGACATCGGGTGCCTCCGTAGGCATGACATGTCAGGGACGGGACGGTGCTGAAGAGGGCGCGACGGCGACAGTGCGGGGAATCAGCCCGATGGCTTGTCCTGGGGCGCCGCGACGGCTTTCCAATACGGGATCAGCCGGCCCGACGGGTCGCGCCGCCAGCAGGCGACGAGCCGGCGGCGTGTTGTCGCGGGATTCGTTGCAATGGCGCGAACCGGCGCGAACGGCCGATCCGATGGCTTCCTGCGAAAGATCATGTGATCCCTCCTCCTGGTCTGCGTTGGTCTGGACCGGGGAGGGATTGGGCGGAGGGGTTCAGCGCGGCGCGCGCGTCACTCCGGCCGCACACCCGGTCCCGGCAATCGTCCAAGCCGCGGGAAACGTCAAAGCCAGCGCAACGCGCCGACTGTCGCCCTCCGAAGATTGGCTGCTAGATCGCGGTTTCATGGTGTCCTTGGATGCTGGTTGACGAAAGTCGGCGAAATTCGCATTCCGCCGGTCGCCGCGCTATATACCCCCTGGCAGTATAAGGTCAAGCGGCGATGCAATATACCGAGACGGAAAAACGCAAGCTGGTGAACCGGCTGAAGCGCATCCGCGGCCAGGTCGAGGCGATGCAGGCGGCGCTGGACGAGGATGCGCGATGCACCGCACTGTTGCAGCAGGCAACGGCGTGCCGCGGGGCGTTGGACGGGTTCATCGGCACGGTGATCGAGCACCATATCCGCCGGCATCTCGCCGATCCGAAACAGGCGGCGGCCGACCGCGCTCAGGCAGCGGAGGAACTGATCGGTGTGGTGCATTCCTATTTGACGTGATGGTGCCGCGTCTTCGCGCCGGGCAAAATCGACATTATCCGATCGTCCTGATTTCGGTTGATCTCTTGATTGAGCGACCGACCATCTCCACCTGATTTCATTGTGGAAAGCCAGATCTGAGCCGCTTCCAGCCCAGTCTAGACCGAAGTTTTCATTGGTCTGAACGAGAATCCCCTGGATTTATTGGCGGATTTTTTGATCTGCTTTTGACGTCTACTGGACACGCATGGGTTCGATCTCGAGGAGGTTGAACTCGAGGAGGTTGAAGGCCGCCGCCTGTAGTGTGGTTGGCGTGGCCAGGGTGGTGAAGGTCGCATGGGGCGCCGCGGCCAAGCCGGCGGTGCAGGGGCAGAACATGGTCGCGGGCCAAAGGCGCCAGGATCAGGCCGGTCGGGGTTGCCGGACCGAGCCAGGCGATTTCCGCGATTTCCGCTGCCGGAGTCACGGCGCCCGCGAGACCGACGCGGAACAATTCGGCCTCGACGATGGAGTCTGCTTCGTTCGCGGCGGGGGCGGAGAAACGGCCGATATAAACCGGACTTGACGTATTTACCGTCACGCCAAGTTCTTCGCGCAGCTCGCGAATGAGGGCGGTGAGCGGGTCTTCATGCGGTTCGATCTTGCCGCCCGGCTGCATGAACGCCTGGGTGCCGCGCTTGCGCACCAGGAGGGTGAGCCCGGCCGGATCGAGCACCAGGGCTGCCGAGATTCGAATCGTCTGCGTCACTGCGCCACGCGCATGAGGCCGTAGCGGTGGAGTTTGCGGTAGAGCGTGTTGCGGCTGATGCCGAGCGCGCTTGCGGTGCCGGCGATGCGCCAGTGCTGGCGTTCCAGCTCGGCCAGGATCTGTCCGCGTTCGCCCGGATCGGCCCGATCGTCGGCATGCCCGGAGTCCGGCGGCGTGGCAGGGTTGGGGCGCGGGGCGAGGCGCGGCAGATGGGCTGGCCCGATCCTGCCGTCCTCGGCGAAGGCGATCGCGGTGCGCAAAGCGTTGCGCAATTCGCGGATATTGCCGGGCCAGTCATGGGCGAGCAGGATCGCCCAGGCATCCTGGTCGATCGTGATCGCCGCATCGTTGCTTTCCTCGCGGCACAATTGCTCGATCAGGGCGGCTCGGTCGGCGCGGGCGCGCAGCGGCGGCATGGTGAGTGCCACGCCGTTGAGCCGGTAGAACAGATCCATGCGGAATGCGCCGTCCGCCACCAGGGCTTCCAGGTCGCGATGCGTCGCGCTGATCACCCGGACATCGACCGGAACCGGGGTGTTGCTGCCGAGCGGGACGATCTCCTTTTCCTCCAGCAGGCGCAGCAGCCGCGCCTGGATGGCGAGCGGCATG
>NZ_JAKGBZ010000090.1 GCF_021556475.1 Acidiphilium iwatense
TCATCCCCACCATGCCGGAGCCTCGCCTGCTGCCACTGGTCCAGAAATTCGCCGATATGCTCGCCGACCTGCCCGTCTTCGCCGAGACTTTCGGGGCAGTGTGAAAATGAGGGGAGTCTTGAGGACTCCAACCTGACTGTATCGCTCGCCGCCTGCGAACTCGGCAT
Organism: Acidiphilium iwatense; assembly: GCF_021556475.1. Classification (GTDB taxonomy): domain Bacteria; phylum Pseudomonadota; class Alphaproteobacteria; order Acetobacterales; family Acetobacteraceae; genus Acidiphilium; species Acidiphilium iwatense. The sequence goes on from NZ_JAKGBZ010000090.1 coordinate 168, forward strand.
GTCGGCGCGCACGCTGCAACGCAGGCTTGGCGAGGAAGGCCTGAGTTTCCGCGGCCTGGTCAAGGAACAGCGGGCGGATGCCGCAACCCGTATGCTCAGAGAGCGCCGGCGCTCGCTCAAGTCCATCGCCCATAGTCTCGGCTACGCGGAACTGTCCGCTTTCTCCCGTGCCCACCGTGCCTGGACCGGGCAGCCTCCGCGCGCAGCCCGAATCGCCCTTCAGCGCGGCTGATAGATTCCCTTAAACCCCGCGCGGCATCATCAGCCGAATCGAAGCTGAGGCCCAAACCACATCTACCATTCCGGCTTCGATTGATGAGGTGAAAGCGCATCGGGACGGCCTGTTGCGGGCAGCATCCGAACTTTGTGCTTGACTCACTTTGCTAGATAGCTTTAATACAAAGCTACTGAGAGGAGGAAACAATGGAGTTCGATTATTGCTCTTTCCGCAAGGCGCTTTCGCATTTTGCCACGGGGGTTGCCGTCGTCACAGCTCGTGGACCTGCCCATGAGCCAATTGGCATGACCATGACGTCGTTCAATTCTGTCTCTCTGGATCCACCTCTGGTGCTATTTAGTGTCGATAGGCGCGCACTTAGTCTCCCGGCCATGGTCGCGGCGCAGGGGTATGCGATCAATATTCTGAGCAGATGCCAAGAAACCCTGTCAGGACAGTTTGCCCAGGCCCGCGGTGAGAAGTGGGCCAACGTCGAAGTCGTAGCAGGCTATACAGAAGCCCCCCTACTTCAGGGAGCGCTCGCTCACTTCGAATGCGAGCCGCACGCTCATTACGACGCCGGCGATCACGTAATTTTCGTTATCCGCGTCATTCGGTTTTCAGCAAACGAGCGTGAGGCGCCGTTGCTTTTCTTTCGCGGAAAATACCACAGCGTCGGCGAAGGCGCACTGAGTTAACCAATCACGCTGATCTGTGGCTGCACAACGAATTCTCTGAGGAGTGAAACGATCCATGGCTATCTTAAAAACGGGCGATAGGCACATTTCAGGTCTGCAAGACGGACGCAGTATCTACATCGATGGGGAACGCGTCCCCGACGTAACCGCGCACCGCGCTTTCTCCAACTCGATCAAATCCGTCGCCAAGCTATTCGACTTCGCATCGGCAAAAGAGAATCAGGATCTCATGACCTATCAGGTCGTGCCGGGTGAGCGCGCAAACCGAATTTGGCAACTGCCCGAGACCATCAATGACCTTATCGATCGCCGACACGCCTTGGAGGCTTGGGGAGCGCTTCATGCGGGGTTTCTGGGCCGAGCTCCAGACCATGTCGCCTCCTGTATTGCAGGCCTTTACATGGGTTTGGACGTCTTCGAAGCCTATGATCGAGAGCGGGCCACAGCTCTTGCCGACTACTACCGCTATGCCCGAGATCGCGACCTTTATTTAACCTACGTGATCATAAATCCACAAGCAGACCGCTCGAAGAGCGCCGCGCAGCAGAAGGATGCGTTCCTGACCGCCGGGGTTGTCGATCAGGATATGCGGGGCATCACAGTCCGCGGGGCGAAAATGCTCGCAACTGGCGGCATCATGGCCGATGAGATTTTCGTGACGTGCATCCAGCCGCTGCAGCCCGGTGATGAGAACTACGCTCTGTCGTTTGCCATTCCGCTGAATACGCCAGGCCTGACCCTTCTCTCCCGAAAATCCTACGAGGAGGCCGCGGGTTCCGTATTCGACTATCCGCTCGCGAGTCGATTTGATGAGAACGATGCGGTCATTTTCTTTGACGACGTCCAGGTTCCTTGGGATCGGGTGTTCGTCTTCAAGAGCATCGAGATGTGCCAGAAGCAGTTTTTCGCTACTCCTGCGCACGTCTACCAGAACTATCAGGCAATGATCCGTCTCTCGGTGAAGGTCCGCTTTCTGATTGGGCTGGCACGGCGGATCGCCGAGATCAATGGCGTTCTTGGTTTTCCACAGGTTCGTGAAACGCTTGGCCAACTCGCGGCTGAGGGGGGCATGATCGATGCCTTCGTGGCGGCCATGGAGGCCAAGGGATCGCACAACGGCCGCTACTACATTCCTGATCGGCATACGCTCTATGCGGCGCAGACTTTGACGCAGCAGCTGTATCCGAAAATACTCAATACGTTGCGTGAATTATCTGGAGGAGGTCTGATAATGCTACCGTCTTCTGTAGAAGATTTTCGCAACCCCGATATTGCGTCACTTATTGACCGCACACAGCAATCACCCGCCGCCACCGCTCCGGAGAAAGTTAAATTCTACAAACTTGCCTGGGATGCTGTTGGCTCCGAATTTGCCTCACGTCACCATCAATATGAGATGTTTTATGCGGGAGCGAACTTCGTCACAAAAGGACATTCCTTCCGTAGCTACAACTGGGAACACGCCAATACCTTGGTGACCAATATTCTGGATAGCTATGAGTTGGACGATCGGAACCGAATTCCGTAAGTGGCGGCATGAATTCTTAGGAGAAGCGCACCGATGTCCGTCAATAAAATTCATGACGAATTTCGTACCATTGATATGACGGCTGGATGGGAGGTTCCCACCGGATATCCGGCAGGAATCCAACAGAAGATCCTGTCTGGAGCCCTGGATGAGCCGGGCCGGCATGGCACCCGGACTCGCCTCTTGAGGTTTGAGCCGGGCGTCTACACGACAAAACCTTTCGTTCACGAATATTGGGAAGAAGTGTTCCTGGTGTCGGGTGACCTTACCGTCGGAAACAATGAGAGTGGCGACGGCGGCACGAGTTACAACCGCTTCACCTACGCCTGCCGGCCGCCGGGTGCCACACACGGCCCCTTCAAGTCCGAGGGCGGCTGCCTTCTCTTCGAGATTCATTTTTTCGATCCTGTCTGAAGAGGATCAGTTCCCGGTGCCCCCTCTACCCACCTTGGCCAGCCTCACGCATGACCTCGAGCGAGGGCGGACGACCGCGCTGGCTTTGGTCGAGAGTTGTCTGGCCGCGATTCATGACGTAGATGGCGAAGGCGGCTACACCTTCGTGGACGTAGACGCAGCGGGGGCGCTGAAGACAGCCTCCGCGTTCGACGCGATGCGGGAAGCTGGCTCGGCCCCCTCGCCGTTCGCCGGCATCCCGATCGCAGTGAAGGACCTGTTCGACGTGCAGGGCCAGGTCACCCGTGCTGGCTCGACTGTGCTGGCCGGAAATCAACCTGCACAGAGAGATGCTGAGTGCATCGGCCGGTTGAGACGCATGGGCTTTGTCATCATCGGCCGAACCAACATGACGGAGTTTGCCTACTCCGGTCTTGGCCTCAATCCCCACTATGGAACCCCGCGAAGCCGATGGCGGCCTCATGAATCGAGGGTTCCAGGGGGATCGTCATCAGGGTCCGCGATCGCGGTCGCTATGGGCATGGCCCATGCCGGCATAGGCACGGACACGGGCGGATCTTGCCGCATTCCCGCAGCCTTCAACAGCCTTGTGGGCTTCAAACCCACCGCGCGCCGCGTTCCGCTTGACGGAATTGTACCTCTTTCGTCATCACTTGACTCCGTAGGATCGATCGCCCGTTCAGTCCACTGCTGCGCCACCCTCGACACAATCTTAGCCGGCGAAACCACACGTCCCCTCGAGGCCCGCCCACTACACGGCCTGAGATTAGCCGTACCCCGCAATATCGCTCTCGATGACATCGAGAGTTGTGTTGCCGAGGAGTTCGATCGGGCTCTACATCGCCTGTCGAGAAACGGCGCTTTAATCGAGAGAGTGGTTGTTCCCGAACTTGACGAAGTGGCAGAACTGAATGCAAAGGGCGGACTCGCCGCCGCGGAAAGCTTCGCCTGGCACCGCCACCTGTTAGAGGAGCGCGCAACCGAATACGACCCACGAGTGCTCGCGCGCATTCGCTGCGGCGCTGATCAGTCGGCGGCGGATTATATAGAGCTGCATGGCAAACGACGGTCACTGATCACGCGTGCGACGGCTCGTATCGCCCCATATGACGCGGTGCTGATGCCGACAACTCCGATACTGCCGCCGCCAATAGAGGGTCTCACGGAAGACGCTGACTTCCAGAGGGTAAACCTTCTGGCACTTCGAAATCCTACCTTCATCAACATAATCGACGGATGCGCCCTATCGCTGCCAATCAATCGCGATAACAAAGCCCCTGTCGGCCTGATGATCGCCGGTCCCGCGAACACCGATCGCGATATTCTCTCGATCGCGCTCGCGATTGAGGCGCTTGGACGCGACTGGGATAGATCGCCAATTGCTGCGGACGAAGTCTAGGACCGTCACGAACATATGGAACCGTCAAAGACCATGGAGAACCCCATAATGAGTTCAGCCGACAGAACCCTCGTCTTCACGATACATGAAGCCGATCACTCGGCTTTACGTGAGATTCCGTTGTCCGGACTCGTTATCGCTGGCTGGACGGGTCGCGATCCGATCGCTAGAGACAAGCATATCGTCGAACTTGAAGAACTTGGGATCGCACGTCCCGCCACAACTCCAATCTTCTATCGCATTGCGGCTCGGCGGCTGACAACCAGTTCGACGATCGAGACCGCCGGAGAGGCATCAAGCGGCGAGGTCGAGTTCGTTCTAATCCAACTAGAGGGTCGCCTTTTCGTCGGTGTTGGCTCCGACCACACGGACCGCAAGGTAGAATCGTACAATATCACCGTGTCTAAGCAGATGTGTGACAAGCCGATCGCGCCAGAATTATGGGCCTTCGAAGAGGTAGCACCGCATTGGGATCGTCTCGTTCTGAGGTCTTATGCCACGATAGGCGGCGTACGTGAACTCTATCAGGAAGGCAGCGTCGCCCAGATGCTCCCACCGCTTTCGCTGATCGAACAAGGATTCGGAGCAAGCGCCCTACCCGAGGGTGTCGCACTCTTTGGCGGGACACTTTCCGCCAATGGCGGGATCAGGCCGAGCACGCGATTCGAGTTTGAGATCCATGACCCAATCCTTCGCCGGGGAATTAAGCATAACTACAGCGTCGTGCCATTGCCTGTGCTCGGCTAGTCACTTCGCAGAGTACCAGTATCATGGAGGATGAGATGCCGCCTTAGATCGCACCATTCATTAGCTAGCACCACAATTCCAATAACAGGAGGAAACAATGAAGCTTGCAAACCCGGCCCCGGTCGGACTCTTTGCGTTTGCACTAACTACTTGGCTGCTAAGCCTCGTGAACGCCGATTTCCTATCTGGGGCCTCCGTCCCGCTGATTCTTGCGATGGCTTTCGCATTTGGCGGTTCGATTCAAATCATCGTAGGCGTCATGGAGTTTGTTAAAGGTAACACCTTCGGGGTCGCGGCTTTCGGAGGGTATGGCGCATTCTGGTGGAGCTTTGCTCTCTTCGAGGAATTTTTTTTACGACATGTGCCCGCGTCGGCCGTGAGTTGGTACCTCGTCGTTTGGGCCGCCTTTTCCATAACACTCTGGATAAGCTCGTTTGCCATCAATTGGGCTTTGAATGCGACACTCTTCGCCGCGTGGGTAACGCTCCTGTTTCTCGCGGCGGCACCTGTATTTGGCGACCACACCCTGACTGTTCTTGGCGGTTACGGTGGACTGGTTACCGCGGTTCTTGCCTTTTACCTAGCCACTGCGACACTTCTGAATGAGATTCATGGCAGAACGATCCTGGCCGTCGGCGATCGCATCAAGCTGTCACCGGTTTTTGATCCGCTGATACGAAGTCTCTAAGCTGAGCTTCCTTTTTTTGAATTGCACAGCCCATTGATCCGAAACGATAATTTGTGATCGGGCGGGGTGGTTACTGGGTACAGCGGATGGCGAGAAGGTCGAGCGCCTTTTGCTGGATGGGTGTTGGCCTTGCGGTGATGGTGATCGGGAGGTTTGGCGAGATTGCGGTGGTGACGGTGTTGCGCGTCAGTGTCGCGAGGTCTGCGATCAGGCTGTGGAAGCTGTGGACCGGCAAGCCATCGTCGGTCTGTTTGGTGGTCTGTTTGCGGAGTGCTGC
>NZ_JAKGBZ010000091.1 GCF_021556475.1 Acidiphilium iwatense
AACTTCTCAGACAGGAGACCGTCGCGTGAAGTGCGCCATCAACGGCGCCGCAAAATCAGCCGGAAATCACTACCGCAGAGCGGTTTTGTTCAATCCCCCCGGTCAAATGACGACACACCCTAGGGTCAGGACTCACTACCACAGCCAGAACGTGACAATGGCGGCGATGCAGATGGCTGAGAAGAAGGTGTGGGCGCAGCGATCGTAGCGGGTGCCGATGCGGCGCCAGTCCTTGATGCGGCCGAACATGTTCTCGACGCGGTGCCGCTGCCGGTAGAGTTCCTTGTCGTGTGCTATCGGGATGCTTCGGCTGCGCGTCGATGGTATGCAAGGCGCTATGCCGCGCTTCATCAATCCGGCGCGGAACCAGTTGCTGTCGTAGCCGCGGTCAGCGAGCAATTCGCGGGCTGGCGGCAACGCGGGCAAGATTATTGCCGCGCCCTTGTGATCGCTCATCTGGCCTTCGCTGAGCAGCATCACGACTGGGCGCCCCTGGCCGTCACAGACGGCATGCAGCTTCGAGTTCAGGCCGCCCTTGGTTCGTCCGATACGGCGCGGAGAACCCCTTTTTTGAGCAGGCTGGCGGCCGTTCGGTGCGCTTTGAGATGCGTGGCATCGATCATCAGCCGGTCCGGCTCGCCCGCTTTGGCTACCAGAGCCGCGAAGATGCGTTCGAATACACCGAGGCGGCTCCAGCGCACAAAGCGGTTATAGAGCGTCTTATGCGGGCCATAGCCGCGCGGTGCGTCCCGCCATTGCAGGCCATGGCGGATGACGTAGACGATGCCGCTAATGACCCGCCGGTCGTCAACGCGCAGAAGCCCGCGTGACCGGGGGAAGAACGGCTCGATCCGCCGCATCTGAGTACGGGACAGCAGGAACAACTCGGCCATCGGACACCTCCGACACCCCGAGAATCACGCCGCGTCGAGCCGTGTAAAGGGTCCTGACCCTAGAGGTGCCCGTACACCGGTTTGGCTGAAATCTCCACGACAATAGGTGCCTTCGCCACCCATGCCCTGGCCGCGCATAAGCGTGCTTAGGCCTCGACGTCGTGTTCGCTCGCCCTCGCTTGGATCTCGTCTGCGTTCTTTCGGCACAGTGGATGGTTGCAAGCGCAAGGGTTGGTGCTGCGTGCAGGTGCAAATGGCATGCGTAAGCCCATGGACAGCCTAATTTTCACGGAAGACCATTCAGAGCCAGACGGCGTTATCCGCTACGACGGCAGCAAGGGGCAGCACAAGTCGGCGTGGGCGGGCGTCTCACATTCAATGACGAGACCAGTGGACTCTTGCTGAAGTCCACGCCACCGGTTGTTCGCATCCGCGGCAGCCTCGAACAGGTGACGCCTCAATGTCGGTAAAGAACGATGCCTTGCCCAGTGCAGATCGCATTGGCCAAAAACGCACAATCTGATGGGATGTGAAAAGTGCCATCGAGAGAATGGCGCGCCCGACACGATTCGAACGTGTGGCCTCCACCTTCGGAGGGTGGCGCTCTATCCAGCTGAGCTACGGGCGCATCGATATTCAGATAGTGTCCGAGATCGAACAGGGTCAATCCCGAATCCAACAATCGAATCGGCTCAAACCAAGCGGGGTTGAGCCCCGTCGTTTGCGGCCGTTCGTACTCCACAACCTCCTTTCGGTTTGCTTCCGTGGTGCTTCCGCGACCTCGAACGCAATTTTGATGCTTCCTTCGAGTTTTGCCAATCGCTTGGTTTCACTCGATTTTTACGACACCCTCGATCAGCAGAAAGAGCTTGCGTTTGCCTTCGGAGGGCAACGCTCTATCCAGCTGAGCTACAGGTCCGTGCGGACGGCATAGAGGGTTTCGCGCGCGGGCTCAATGCCGCGCCAGAAAGATCGTCGCATCGGTCCCGGCATCGGACGGCAAGGGTCGGTTCGGGTGCAGGATGAAGGAAGCGATGTCGCGGGTCGGCGTGGCGCGCTGATGGTCGAGCAGCATCAGGTGGTAATCGGGCGGGTAATAGGCGAGGCGGATGCCCGGATCGGGCGACAGCGCGCGCCAGCAGGACGCCATGGCGGGTTTCGGGATCAGCTGATCGTGGCCGCCATAGAGGATCAGGGCGTGGCTCGGCGTGAAGCGGGCGCAGGCGGCCTGGGCACGGCCCATCATGCGCACCAGGCCGGCGACGGTGCCGAGCCGTGTCGCCCGGATGGTCAAGGGGTCTTCGAACAGACGGTGCAGGGCGCGGCGATTATCGCTCGCCAGTACATGCGCCTGCCGCCCGGTCAGCCGCAAACCGGGCACGGCGGCGCCGGACAGCGCGGCGGCGAATCGCAACGGGGCGGCCATCGCGCGGCCGCCCCAGACCGCCGGCGAGATCAGCACATAGGACGTAACGATGGGATCGCGCCGCGCCCCGAGCAGGAGTGCGACCGCGCCGCCCATGCTTTCGCCCATGATGGTGAGCGGAATGCCGGGATAGCGCCGGTGCAGGATCGCCGCCATCTGCCGCGCATCGCCCACCATGCGGGCGGTGCCGGGCCAGAGGCCGCGCCCCGGTGCGGCGCCGAAACCGCGCTGATCGGGCGCGAACACCGCAATCCCGGCGCGGGTGAGGGTTGGTGCGGGCGTCGCCCAGGCATCCCGGCTGTCGTTGAAGCCGTGCAGCGCCAGCACCACGGCGCGCGGAGAGCCATTGGGCAGCCAATTCCGATAGGGCAGGCGGGCACCGCTCGCGAGCCGGAAATATCCCGCAGTGACAATGGGATGTTTCGCGGTCGGAACCGGCATGTGGAATGGTCGTGCGCAGCCGGAGAGAGCCAGAAGCCAGAGGATCGGCAGCAAGCGGCGGGGGCGATATGAAATCACGGCGAGCGGCGGTATCATGGATCAGCGTCACCAAGCAAAGAGGGGTTCCATGCCGGATGCACCGCAAGCGCCGATCTTCGAGACGATCCAGGTTCATGATCGGGTGGTTGCCTGCGATGGCGGCGGCGAACCGCTCGGTCACCCGCGGGTGTTCCTGAAAATCGAGGATCGCGAGGTGAAGTGCCCGTATTGCTCCCGGCTCTACGTGCTGGCGGCGGGCGCGGTTTCGGGCGGCGCGCATTGATGGGGCAGCGCCTGGTTCTGGTGGATGGCTCGGGGTTCATTTTCCGCGCCTTTCATGCTTTGCCGCCGATGACGCGAGAGGATGGCACGCCGGTCAATGCGGTGTTCGGTTTCTGCAACATGCTGACGCGGCTGCTGAAGGAGCATACCGGCACCCATCTCGCGGTGATTTTCGATGCCGGGCGTACGACGTTCCGCAACGCGATCGATCCGCGCTACAAGGCGCATCGGCCGGAGCCGCCGGAGGAATTGATCCCGCAATTCGCCCTGGTGCGGGATGCGACCAGGGCGTTCGCGGTGCCGGCGATCGAGCTGGACGGGTTCGAGGCGGACGATCTGATCGCGAGCTATGCCGCGGCGATGAAGCGCCAAGGCGGCGAGGTGGTGATCGTCTCCTCGGACAAGGATCTGATGCAGTTGCTCGGCGATGGCGTGTCGATGCTCGACCCGATCAAACAGACGCCGATCGGCCCGGACGAGGTGATGGCGAAATTCGGGGTGGTGCCGGGCCAGATGATCGAGATGCAGGCACTGATGGGCGATAGCGTCGATAACGTGCCCGGCGTGCCGGGCATCGGGCCCAAAGGTGCGGCGCAGCTCATCGGCGAATATGGCACGCTGGAGACGATACTCGAGGCGGCCGCATCGGGCGCGATGAAGCCGTCGAAGCGGCGCGACGCGCTGGTGGCCCATGCCGAGGATGCGCGGATTTCGCGAAAACTGGTCGAGCTGCGGTGCGATGTCGCGCTGCCGGCGCCGATCGCGGATCTTGCCATTACACCGCATGACGATGCCGTTCTGCAGGCGTTTCTCGATGCCCAAGGCTTCAAGAGCATCAAGGCGCGGCTGGGGCTGAACGGATTGCCGCGCCGCACCGAGGCGCAGGCCGAAGCGAAACCTGTGGCGGCGCATGAGCCTGCGCCGGATGCGCCGTTCGGTCCCTACGAGACGATCGACAGCGACTCCGCGCTGGAGACCTGGATTGCTGCGATCCGCGCGGTCGGGCGCGTCGCCGTCGACACCGAAACCGCCGATCTCAATTCGCGGCGCACGAGGCTGATCGGCATCTCGCTCGCGATCGCGCCGGGGCGCGCAGCCTATATTCCGCTTGGTCACGAACTGGGCGAGCAATTGCCGCGCGCGAGAGTATACGAGGCGCTGGCGCCGGTTCTGAACGATCCGGCGATTCTTAAGATTTTTCACAACGCGAAGTTCGATCTCCACGTCCTGGCCGGGGCCGGATTGCCGGACGCCGCGCCGATCGACGATACCATGCTGATTTCCTACGCGCTCGAAGCGGGCGCGCATGGTCATGGCATGGACGAACTGTCAGCCTTGCATCTCGATCACAAACCGATCGCCTATGACGAGGTGACCGGCACCGGGCGCAACCGGATCGGTTTTTCCGCGGTGCCGATCGATCGTGCCACGGCCTACGCCGCCGAGGACGCCGACGTAACATTGCGTTTGTGGCTGCTGCTCCGGCCACGCCTGCGCGAGGCGCGTGCGCTCGCTCTGTATGAGACCCTGGAACGCAGGCTGGTTCCGGTGCTGCTCGGCATGGAGCGCGCTGGGGTGATGGTCGATCGCGACGATCTCATCGCCATGTCGGCCGAATTCGCACGCAGGATGGACGAGATCCAGCGCGATATCGAAAAACTGGTCGGCCATGCCTTCAATCTCGGCAGCCCGAAACAGCTCGGCGAGATTCTGTTCGACGAAATGAAGCTGCCCGGCGGCAGGCGCACCAAGACCGGTGCCTGGGGCACCGACGCCGCCGTGCTGGAGGAACTCGCCGAAGTCGGCCTCGAACTGCCCGCGCGGATTCTCGACTGGCGGCAGCTGCAGAAGCTGAAATCGACCTACGCGGATGCTTTGGTAGGCGAAATCGACGTGGAGGATCGCCGGGTTCATACCAGCTTCGCCCAGGCGATCGCCGCGACCGGGCGCCTGTCCTCGAACGATCCGAATCTGCAGAACATTCCGATCCGCACCGCGGAAGGGGCGCGCATCCGCCGCGCGTTCATCGCCGCCCCCGGCCAGAGTCTGATTTCGGCCGATTATTCTCAGATCGAGTTGCGCCTGCTTGCCCATGTCGCCGATATTCCGGCGCTGAAGCGGAGTTTCGGCGATGGCGAGGATATTCATGCGCGCACCGCGTCCGAGGTGTTCGGCGTGCCGATGGAAGGCATGGACCCGCTGACGCGACGGCGCGCCAAGGCGATCAATTTCGGCATCATCTACGGTATTTCGGCGTTCGGGCTGGCGCGTCAGCTCGGCATCGAGAATGGCGAGGCGAAGCGCTATATCGATGCCTATTTCGCGCGCTATCCCGAAATCCGCCGCTATATGAACGAGACACGCGAATTCGCCCGCACCCATGGCTACGTGACGACGCCGTTCGGCCGACGCTGCTACGTGCCGGGAATCGCCGACAAGAACCCGGCGCGGCGCGGCTATGCCGAGCGCCAGGCGATCAACGCGCCGTTGCAGGGCGGAGCGGCGGATATCATCAAGCGGGCGATGGTGCGCCTGCCGGCGGCGATCGCCGATGCGGGGCTGGACGCAAGGTTGTTGTTGCAGGTCCATGACGAGTTGCTGTTCGAGGCGCCGCGGGATCAGGCGGAGGCGGTTGCTCAGCTTGCCAGGGAGGTGATGCAGAATGCGGCGGCGCTCTCGGTGCCGTTGCTGGTCGAGGCGGGAATCGGCCCCAACTGGTCCGATGCGCATTGAGCCGGAGAGTCGTTTCCCGCGCCGGAAACACTCGACCGTCAAACAGTTTGTTAACTTTTCGCTGGCATCGTGCTTCGAAATGAGACTATTACCCTCCGTCATTGATTTTGCGGCGGACCTTCGATTCGATGACTCCGCAACGACGGAGATGGTTCGTGACCGCGAAACAAAGTGCCGTAAAGAAGTATGTGGTGAAGCTCAGCCTCGAAGAG
>NZ_JAKGBZ010000092.1 GCF_021556475.1 Acidiphilium iwatense
CGTCCTGACATTATGTTGCGTGGAAGCCGTCGATCGCCTGCGGCACAAAGCCCAACCGCAGATCCGCAACATAACTTTCGCCGCAACATGTTCGGTCTTATGTTGCATTCAACATAAGACCGACGCGATGACCGGCGAACACGGCGATCTGCTCGACCTCATCGCCGCCAGCCGGGGTTTCGGTCAGCTGCGCGACGCGCTTGCCGAGGCGCGTGTCTTTCTCTCCCCGCCGCGTCCGGAATCCCCTCGGCACCTTTCACTGCGGGTAGCAGGGTCTTCGTTGCGGTCACGGGCTTCATCGGCAGTGCCGGCCGCCGCGCCGAGCGGGCCGCTCACGGGCGGATCCGGCGAAGCCGCGCGTCGTCTGTTTCAGGCCGGGCGACCGATCATCGGTACGCCGGCCGAAGCGTATCTCCGCGCCCGCGGCATTTTTGCGCCGCTCGATGCATCAAACCTGCGCTACCATCCGGCGGTTTACTACCGCGCGCATGAGGGGGTGCCGCGCCAAGTCTGGCCGGCACTGCTGGCAGCGGTGACCGATCCCGAGGGCCGCATCACCGGCGTGCATCGCACCTGGCTCGATCCCGCCCGTCCCGCCAAGGCGCCGCTGGCTGATCCGCGGCGCGCGCTCGGTCATCTGCTCGGCAACGGTGTGCGCTTCGGCACCGGCCGCGGCGTGCTGGCCGCCGGCGAAGGGCTCGAAACCATCCTCTCCCTGAAGTCGGTGCTGCCCGCTCTGCCGATGATCGCCGGGCTCTCGGCCAATCATCTCGCCGCGCTTTGGCTCCCACCGCCGCTGCGCCGGCTCTATGTCGCCCGCGACAATGACGAAGCCGGATGTCGTGCGGCGGAACGGCTGCGGATACGCGGCGCGGCGTCGGGCCTCGAGGTCCGCGACCTCGTGCCGGTCCTGGACGACTTCAACACCGATCTGGTGCAGCTGGGCCCGGCCGCAATGCTCCGCTCCTTGGTACCGCAGCTCGTCCCCGCTGACCGGGTGCGGTTTGTGCCGCCCGAATTCCGCCGGGGTGGACGTGGCGGAACCTGAGGTTCGGCAGCACCGGGATCGGCCGGGAGCAGGGCAGGGTGGTGGGGACGTGCTGGCTTGCCCTGCCGGACGAGCGCCGCGCCCACGGCCTTCCCGAGCGGGCGATCTGCCGGAGGCGGCGCCGGCCCGCAATGGCGCCGAGCGGCTATTTTCCGCCGCCGGGCAAGATCACTCCCCGCGGCAAGCCGCGCGGGGGCTCCGATTGTCCACCCCATCGCGCGGGCGCGATGGGGGCGCAGATGCCCGGCTTTGCATCGCGAAACAAAATAGCCGCCCGGCCGCCATCCTCCGCTGCGCTTCGGCCCTGCCGCCCCGCACAGCGGGGCGGTGCGGGTGCGGGCCGTCTCCGCCTCCGGCCAGGGATCGCCCGTGAAGGCCGCGATGGGCGCGGTCCCCGGCAGAAAGGCGCACGCCATGACCCCCTCCCTGTTCTCCAGCGACGACACCGGCCCCGAAACCGAGGCCGGAGTAGAACACCACGCCGCATCCCCAACCGCGCAGTTGCTCGACGAACTGGCGCTCTACGGCTACCGCCCCGGTCCGGACGAGCCCGGTCCACGACCGCTGCCGGACACCGACATCGCGCAGGCGCAGCTTGCCGATGTTTTCGACGTGTTCGGCACGATGCTGGCCGGCACAAGCCTCGAGGACGACCTGCCCGACCTGCTCTGGTCCATGGTCAATCTGTTCCATCGCAAGATCGGCCGCATCGAGCGCGATCTCGACGGCAACGAGCAGGCACAGCGCCGCAGTCAAGCCGAGCAGAACGGCTCGGAAGTCAAATCCGTCGAGCTCGAGCGCCTGATCGATCAGGGTCTCGCCCTTATCGAGCGCCGCAACGGTTTCGAATTCTTCCGTGACCATGCCGCCGAACTGTTCGAAGCCGCGACCGGCGCGGCCTGGCGCCCGCGTGCCGGGTCCATCGTCAACCATCGCACACTCACCGCCGCGATGATCGACAGCCGCGATTTTCTCGCGGCAAAACGCCGCGCCGAGACCGAGTTGCTGGTTCCCGCGGGCACCCGCATCGCCTTCACCGGCGGTCCCGACTGCAACGACCATCAGCGCATCTGGGCCGTGCTCGACAAGGCGCGCGCCAAGCATCCCGATATGGTGCTGCTGCATGGCGGCAGTCCCAAAGGCGCCGAGCGCATCGCCGCCTGTTGGGCCGATAGCCGCAAGGTGGCGCAGGTCGTCTTCAAGCCCGACTGGGCGAAACACCGCAATGCCGCACCGTTCAAGCGCAACGATCAGATGCTCGACGCGTTGCCAACGGGGCTCATTGCCTTCCCAGGCTCGGGCATCTCCGCCAACCTCACCGACAAGGCCCGCAAGCTCGGCATCCCGGTCTGGCGCTTCAGCGAGGACGGCGCCCAATAGGCGCCGACCTGGCCATCGCATCGTGTACGATGGCAATACTGTTCGCCCGCGACGCCCGGGCGTTCACCTTCGAGCGGGTCGATCTTGGTAGCGCGGGTATCGTGCCGGACGATCCAGATTCCGGCGAACGCGAAGAGCGGCCGGTTGCCGTCAAGCGCGAACCAGACCAAAGTGAAGGCGCGCGATTTCGGGTGAGTCCTTGAGTCCTATTGCTGATTGCTGATGATTCCGGGCTCGGTGGCCGATCACATGGTCACATTTTCTCACGACCAGATGCTGAGGCTCACTGCAACAAACCACCGGAGTTGATCCATAGCTGCCTCTTAACAGGCCCGTTGGCAGCAGCCGAAGTGGGCCGATAACGGCCTGGCAGGTGTCGACCAGACCCGGACGTTCAGTGATTTGAGATGAAGGTTAGCTCATGAGGGAAGCGGCCATTCACCTGTATCGATCTCGGGTGGTCGTTTGGCGCCCATTGTGGCTGCAGCCGGTGTTTGGCGCTTGCCCTAAGCGGACCTTCCGTTGGACGCCCTTGGCGATCTTCTTCGACGGGAAGATGATCACCGTCGAGGCGGACATACCGCCACAGAACTTTTGCCGGGTTCATCGGAAAGGAAGGCCCCCTCTCGCAGCAGCCTGGATAACCGGCTTAGGGTCTGAGCCCGGATAATCGCATCATAATTTGGCCTTTCTTGGTCTGATTGTGTAGTTCCATTCTCCGTGGAAATCGGCATGCTGGATATTGAGTGACGCCATTTCGGCGTTGGTGATTTTGATGCCTTTTTCATAATCGCCACGATCGATCCTGCAGGCAATGCTGAGGCCGGTCTTCGTCGTTGTGCTGGCGATCAGTTGGACGATGACTTCATGGCTGACCAACGGCTTGCCGCGCCAGTTCTGGGTTATGAACGCGAATAGCTTGTGCTCGACGCGATTCCATTTGCTGGTGCCAGGCGGCAGGTGACAGACGGAGATCGCGATACCGAGTTCGTCAGCCAGGACTTGCAACTCTCGTTTCCACAGACGTACGCGCACACCATTGCTACCGCCGCAATCGGCATTGATCAGCAGCTTGCTTGCCGCCGGATAGCGGGATGCACCAAGCTCATACCACCAGCGGCGGATGCTCTCGACGGCGAAGACTGCGGTATCGTGGTTGATGCCGAGATTGATCCATCCCGTATTGGCTGCGATGTCGTACACGCCGTAGGGCACAGCTTTGCCGAGTTCGGGGATCATGAAATCATGCACTCGTACCGGCTCGGGCTGCCCCTTCGGGCGCAACTCACGTCCGCCATTCTTGAAGTCGCCGACAAGCTCTTTCTTCTTCGTGTCGACCGAGATTGCGGGTTCGCCGGCTGCTTGGAACGCCTTCACCTGGGCGCTGATATGGTCGAACTGGGCGTTACGGTCGGGGTGGTTCGTCCCTTCGCGCGTCTTGCTGTTCGCCTGCAGGCTGAAACCCAGTTTCTTCAGCAGACGACCGACTAGTTTCTGACCCGCAGTGAAACCGCGTTCGGCCAGTGCGGCCGACAAATGACGCTGGCTCTTGCTGACCCAGCGCAGCGGCGCCTCCGGATCGCCGCGGATCGATGATTCCACCAGCGTATTCAGCGCGTCCAAAAGTCCTGGCTGGATCTCGGTCGCTGGCTTGCTCCCACCGCCCGATCTGCGCACCCGCGCGCCGAACGGCGTCGTACCCAGACGCAAATCAACCAATCCCCGGCCGATCGTGCTGCGCGCAATGCCGGTCGCCACCGACACCGCCGCAATCCCTCCTCGACCCGCGGCACGGGCTTCGCCAGCGGCAAACAGACGGCGATCCCGTTCGGTCAGAAACGGCTCAAGAGCTTCAAAGCGCGACTTGATGGCTGCAATATCAATCATCCCCCAAAAATAGGCCGGACCGACCCAACGTCACCCAGTTCGCCCGATTCGATCCTTGCGTTTTCGTGGTCATTCCGATTCTTTCGTGCCGAATCGCTTATTCAAGCTCAGGCCCTAAGATATGTCAATGTGCACCGTCATGAGGATTACGTCCTTGGGACAACGTCAGACTCACGTGCCTCCGGGCATTTACTCATAAATGTCACTCATTACGACGTTAAAAGAGGCCTTGATGTTCGTTCTAAAGGTGGCCACCGGGCCAATAATACGCCAGGTAAAGCGCCTAAACGCACAACGTAAGGCCGCAAGCGGAGTTGTTTCGCCGCCGACTAACCGGATCGAGATCTGCTTGAGTGAAACAATCAATGCGTTGACCGGTCGCGCTGCTCAGCCAGCTTGGTGGCGGAATGCGATTGCGACAGCCCAGCAAGCCAGTATCAGACCAGATCCACAATTTTTCGGAGAAAGCCTGTGGAAGTGGCTTGATGACCCAAAGGTACGGCAGTGCCTCAGTTCCCTGGCAGCAAATGACCTGAGTGGTCGGCCGAGGCTACCAGCAGACGACCAGAACCGCCAGGCGCTCGCCTCTAAGTACGAAGAGCTTGTGGGCGACAAGGGGACGTTAGCTTCCGGCATAGTTGAGGTGATCCTGGCAGTGCTAATTGCTGGGCTTCAGGCTGATTTAGCAACGAATCCGAGCGCTCAAGCATTGAGTGCGCAAAACCAAGCATCTACCGAGATCATTCTTGCTAAACTCGACGGTGTTACCATTTCAAAAAAAGTGGACTCGAGTGAAGGCCCGACCGCCGGACAGGACCTCGAAGCCGCTGCATTGCGTCGGATCGCCGGGAATCTTTTGGCTGCGGGATCACCGCCGTCTCTGCTTCCCCTATTCCCGACGGCCTCCGCTGCGGCGCGGAAAGCTCTTGAAGAGTTTGGGAATGTGCGGCGGAGGATTACTAGCAGCACCGAGCAGGCTTCGTCTGCGAAGCAGGAGGTGCATGGAATTAGCGCGTTGACCGAAATGGGCGAATTGCACCACCTACTAATCGCGCCACCTGGATCGGGAAAGACGTACGCATTATGGCATGCTGCGAATGAAATGCTAAATACCGGGGGGCTGATTCCTCTATTCCTTCCATTAGGCCGCTTGGCGAGCTGGGACGATGTCATCAGAGCGGTAGCTGACGTTGCCGATGGCGTATCTATAGACACTTTGGTCCGAGATTCGCGGGTGTGCGTTTTTCTAGACGGTTGGTCGGAATTTGTAGCAGATTACGGCGTCAACGAACGTGCGCGCGTGCTGCGAGTCCTAAGCCGAACGCGCGTAGTTGCAAATGGTCGCCATGGAATGGCTGTCGATGCCGTCTTCCGGCTATGGGTTCTCGACCCTCCCTCGGTTAGTGAGGTTGAGAAGGCGATCAAAAAAGCATTTCCTGGTTCTCTGCCTCCGGAGGCGGCGCTTATCGAGTTGCTGCGACTGCCGCTTGCCTTGTCGCTGTTCATACTGCTCGGTGGTTCGGTTTCTACTCGTGGGGAACTACTTATCCGGTTGCATGAGCATTTGTCTAATGACCCTCATGTCTCCCCTCATTTTGAGGCCGCAGGCGCCATTTAGCCGAAGAATCGATTGAGGCCTGTCGGCATTCCGGAAGGAATCCTGGCGGCCCGGTTCCGATTCCGATTGTTGCGCGCCGC
>NZ_JAKGBZ010000093.1 GCF_021556475.1 Acidiphilium iwatense
TGTCTGCTGAGGTTGGGATGGCAACCCAAACTTCTCAGACAGGAGACCGTCGCGTGAAGTGCGCCATCAACGGCGCCGCAAAATCAGCCGGAAATCACTACCGCAGAGCGGTTTTGTTCAATCTCCAGCACGATGGCGAGTACGAAGGCCGCCAGGGCAGGCACGCCCCAGGCTCCGTAACGGCCATGCCTGTCGTAGATGTCGGCCACAGAGTACTCGCCGTGGCGCAGTAGGAAAAAATCGGTCAGGTTGATCGCCGACCAGGGGATAAAAACATATACCAGGATCAGCATCAGGTTGTTCAGATATGCCATCACGCTGTTCGCGCCGACAATGGCGATCAGGCTGCCGATGGTCACCCCGGCTGCGCCCAGCCCGATCCGGTACCACTTGCCATGACGCAGCGCCGATTGGCGTAACGATAGGCTCGAACTCAGGATCGTCAGCGACGAAAGGCAGCCGCCGTAGAGATTGAGGGCGTTGATCACCACCACCCCGGCCAGGATCACGATCAACGCGATGATGCGCAATTCCGCCCATGGACCGCTGAACAGGCCGGCAAACGCGGCCGTCGGGTCCGAAGCGGCGAGTTTCTGATCGATGGCTCCCAGCAACACGCCGACCAGCATGGCCCAGATCGAACCGATCACCGAGCCGAAATAGGTGCTCCAGAAAATCGAGCCGGCGGCCGTGTCGCGTGGCATGTAGCGGGAATAATCGGCGACATAGGGGCCGTAGGTGATCTGCCATGCCACGAAAATCGCAATCGCGATCAGGAGCATGGGCAATGAGAATACTGCCGCATGCGGCGCGGCGGGAAGACCGGCCAGCTTGCCGAACGCCAGCACCGTTCCCAGAATGAAAATGACGGCAAAAATATAGGTCGCCCATTTCGCGCAGCGGTGGATCGCGTCATAGCCGAACGCGAACAGCAGATAGGTCAGCAGGTTGGCGACGACGATTCCAACTCCGCTGGACACGCCAAGGATGTTGGCGATGGCTTCGCCGCCGAGGATCGCGCTGCCCGCAAAAAACCCCAGATACATCAGCACCACGAGCGCGAGGGGAAGATTCGCGCCGAGCACGCCGAACTGAGCCCGGCTCTGGATCATCTGCGGAATTCCGATGCGGGGCCCCTGCACGGCGTGCGCGGCCATCACGCAGCCGCCCAGCAGATTGCCCAGCACCAGAGCAAAAATGCTCCAGCCGGGACTGAGGCCGAGTTCGATCGGAATGATGCCGAGAGCGACCGCGGTGATCTGCATGTTGCCCGAAAAAAACAGCGTGAACATGGAAAAGACCTTACCATGCCTCTCGCTCTCGGGGACGAAGTCGATGGCCCTGCGCTCGATGACCGTTTTTTCTTGACTCATGACGTGCTCCCTTTGATCAGACTTGATTTGCCGGCGGATCGCCGATCCGGCCCGCGATGAGACACAGCAGCTCGAACATCATCGTGGCGCCGACCAGGGCGGTCATGCCGCCGAGGTCATAGGGCGGCGCCACCTCCACCACGTCGGCGCCGATGATCTCCAGCCCCTGAAGCCGGCGCAGCATGAATTGCGCTTCCCGCGTGGTCAGGCCGCCGATTTCGGGTGTGCCGGTTCCCGGCGCCATCGAGGGATCGATCGAATCGACATCGAACGACACATATAACGGACCGGCCCCGGCGATGGCGATCGCCTCATCCATCGTCGCCTCCGGGCCTTGCCTTGCCACATCCTCGATATAGCGGATCGCGCCGCCCTGCTCGCGCGCCCATCGATGCTCGTCCCGGTCATACGTCGAGCCGCGAATGCCGATCTGGATCATCCGCCGGGGGTCCAGCAGTTTTTCTTCGATCGCCCGCCGGAATGGGGTTCCGTGGGTATAGCGATTGTTGCCGAAATAGCGATCATTGGTGTCGGAATGCGCATCGAAATGCACGAGACCGACCGGCCGATCGCGGGCCAGGGCGCGCAAGATCGGCAAGGTGATCAGATGATCGCCGCCTACCGCGATCGGTTTCGCGTCGGCCATTTTTATGTCCTTGAAGAACTCTTCGATCAGATCAAGGGAACCTTCTATGCTGAACGGATTGGTCGGCGCGTCGCCTATGTCGGCAACGGCGATCCGGTCGTAAGGCGAGACGCCGGTCGCATGGTGGGTGCGCCGGATCAGGGTGGACTGATTGCGGACTTCGCGCGGGCCCTGACGCGCGCCGGCCCGGTTCGTGGTGCCGCCATCGAAGGGAACGCCGACGAGCGCGACATCGAGCCCCTCGGCACTGGCGACCGACGGCAGCCGCATGAAGGTCGCGGCGCCGGCAAAGCGGGGAACAACCGAGGCGTCAACGGGTTGCGGGCGTTCATGGACTGTCATGATATTGGTAACCTTTCGCCTTCGAGAAAATTCCGGTTTTCGGCTTGGATCGGAGTTGCGCCTGAGACGGAGATATCGAATTCAACGATACAGATCTCAGCGCGGCCAGTTGGAGTCAGGCCCATACTCGTACCCACGCCATGAACGACTACCGCGTCACCGGCAGCAAGCCACATCGCGTTGCTTCCGCTGTCGATTTGCAGAGGAACCCCACGCGCCAATATCAGGATTAAGATCCGACTTTAGCCGCCATACAACCGGTGCTGTCTGCCTTAATCGGGTTACCCGGTGGACGAAACGTCCGCGTCTTGTCATGACGTTAAGGTCGATGACCGGGCCGTCGATCAACTGCGCGACTGTCGGAACATCTGCGGGAAAACTGTAAGGTAGTGAATCGGGCGTGATATCTATTCCGGCCTGATCTGAAACCGCAAGCCTGATCCCTTTACCCTCAAGTATACTGAGCGTGCGATCGATTCCGGTGAATTGCGAAAAAGCGCCGTCAGCAGTGACGTGGGCCATGCTCACCCGCCAATCGAACGCATCGATCCCACTCTCTGGTGGAAATATATCGATTTCGGCCGTCTCTCCGCCACCGTTCTTCCAGGGCATACAACGATATTCGCCACTTCGGATGATGCGCATTCCGTTAAGGCATCCTCTCGCCGGAGCCGCTCCAGGTGACCATCATCCCAGCACCGCGCGGGCGATGATGTTGCGTTGGATTTCCGATGAGCCTTCGTAGATGCGCATGATCCGGACATCGCGGACGTAGCGTTCGAGCGGCATGTCGCGGGTGAAACCATAGCCGCCGTAAATTTGCAGGGCCTTGTCGGTGACGCGACCGGCCATTTCGGAGGCAAACAGCTTGGCCATTGATGCCTCGGTGCTGAAGCGTTCGCCTGCCGCGCGTTTCACGGTTGCGGCGCGAGCCAGCCCGCGCGCGGCGGCGATATCGGTTGCCATGTCGGCAAGCATCCATTGAATACCCTGAAACAGGGCGATCGGCTCGCCGCCGACCTGCCGGTTTTTGGCCCATTCAATGGCCGCGGAAAAGGCGGACTCCGCGATGCCGACACAGGACGCCGCGATATCGAGGCGCCCGGCATCGAGGACGCGGAGCGCGGTGCGAAAGCCGGTCCCTTCGGGTCCGAGACGGTTTTCCTCGGGCACCACACAGTCGAGCGCCACTTCGAAAACATGGCCGCCCTTAAGGCCCATCGTGCGCTCCGGCGGTCCGACCTGGAGACCGCCGCGAGCCGGTTCGACAACAAACGCGGAAATGCCGCGTGCTCCGGCGGTCATGTCGGTCTTGGCATAGACGATGATGAAATCGGCTTCGGCGGCGTTGGAAATAAAGTGCTTGGTTCCCTTGATCCGATAACCACCGTCTGTGCGGGTCGCCGTTGCCGTCATGTCGGCGGGGTTCGAACCGGCGCCTGGCTCAGTGAGGGCGAAGGCGCCGAGATTGGTCCCTTTGGCAGCAGCGTCCAACCAGCGGGTCTTCTGACGATCGTCGCCGCCATACTTGATCGAATCGGTGGCAAGGTAATGAGCGGTGATCATTGAGCCGGTCGAAGCGCAGGCACCGGAAATCAGGGCCACGGCCTCGAACAGCGTATGCGGATCGACACCGGCGCCGCCGTAATTCCCCGGCAGGTTTAATCCCATAATGCCGAGTTCGGACAGCGCCGGCCGGTGGCAGGTGGCGAAGATCGATTGGGCATCGATATCGGCGGCGCGCGGCGCAAGCTCCTTGCGGCAGAACGCCTCGATCGCATCGATAATGTCAGGATCGGCGCTTGGGTCGGTGAATTTAATCATGGGGGGAGAGTCCTTCAATCCCACGCGCGTGCCGGATCGGCCAGCACAGCGTGCGTGTGCTCGCTGAGACGTGGGGCCGCCTTCAGGCCGCCGCGTGATGCGTTCTGGAATCGAGCGGGTTGTTCGGGAACGAAGGTCCGGCCGAGATCGGGATGAGCCAGCTCCTGCAGCAAGGGGCGGGCGGTTGCCTGTGAAGAGGCCAGCGCCTGCGCCGTGTCCATCACCTCCGCCGCGGGAACACCGGCGGCCACGAGCGCCGAGACCGCTTCGCTCGCGGTCAGGGGCCGAGACCAGGACTCGATGTCGGCCCGCAGTTCCGCCTCGTTGGCGGCGCGCTGGGAATCCGAGGCAAAGCGCGGATTTACTACCAGTTCAGGCTTGCCGATGAGGTGCGCTAGCGCGGTGAAGAGTTTGTCGTTGAGAACTGCGAGGACGAATGTGCCGTCACGGGCCGCGAACGCGCCGAACGGCACGGACAGGGCGTGACGGTTGCCCATTCTTTGTGGCGCCACACCGGTTGCAAGATAGCGAGCAACGACAAGTGGTTGCAGGGCCATCATGGCATCGAACATGGCGATGTCGATATATCGCCCGCTTCCGGTGCGATCGCGCTCGACCAGGGCGGCAAGGATCGCCCAGGAGCCAAACAGGCCGCACACCACATCGGCGATCGATTCGCCAATCAGCGTGGGAGGGCCGTCGGGGTCGCCGGTGACGGCCATGATCCCGCTCATCGCCTGAATGATGATGTCATAGGCCGGCCGCAAGGCGTTGGGCCCGTTCTGTCCGAACCCGGAAATGCTCGCATATACCAAGCGCGGGTTGTGCCGCGAGAGCGTGGCCCAGCCGATCCCGAGCTTGTCGGCGACACCTGGGCGAAAATTCTCGACCACAACATCCGCGCCGCTGGCCAGTTCCAGCGCGATCGTGCGATGGTCGGCGGTTGCCAGATCAAGGACGATGCTGCGTTTGCCGCGATTGACCGCCTCGAACACGGCACTCGATCCGTCCTTGTGGAACGGGCCGATATGCCGGTAATCGTCACCATTAGGCGGCTCGATTTTCAGCACATCTGCACCGAGATCGGCAAACAACGCCGTGCAATAAGGGCCTGCGAGCACACGGGTGAAGTCGAGTACGCGAATGCCCTGCAGGGGCCGCGCCCCGTTGGCAGAGGGTGATGCCGCGGTCATCCGAGAATTCCTGGTAAATTCAACCCGTCTTCGCGCGTGCATCGGTGCCAAGCCACGTGCTTGTCTGGCGCCGGGTTCGCCAGCCAGATATTCCCCCATAGTCGGTCACTGCGCATGGTCCCTCCGCGAGATGAGCCGGTGGCTCCAGAGTTCTTATGTCTATACATATCAAGTGGGGCTCGCAGTGTCCAGTACCGTTGCCTGGATTTCCGCAAGCTAAAACGATACAATCGTGTCTATATGGCTGCCATTCAACGCAGGTTCGGAGACGTGATGCAGAGAGTGCCGGTATGAGCGTCGCCGATCCGGTTGTTCCTCTGCATCAGCGTATTATTGCCGATCTCGAGGCAAAAATCCTGTCGGGCGAATGGCCGCCCGGCTACCGAATTCCATTCGAACATCAACTGGTGGCGCATTACGGATGCGCCCGAATGACCGTCAACAAAGCGATTTCCACCCTGACAGCCGCCGGGTTGATTGTCCGGCGCCGCCGGGCCGGTTCCTTCGTCGCATCGCCGCCCGTCCAATCGGCGGTGTTGCAAATTCCCGATA
>NZ_JAKGBZ010000094.1 GCF_021556475.1 Acidiphilium iwatense
CGCCGCATGGGAGCGCACCCGCAATAGGGATCACGTCAAGGCCAACTGGCACTTCACCACCGCAAACGCCCGCATCAAACTGAAGCGGCTATACCCCGCACTATGAGCGACTCGGGGTACTAGGCAAAATCGGTGCCACCATGGACGATCCGGTGCCCGACGCCGATCAGCGCATCGCCATCAAGATGCTGCCGCCACCCAATCGAGCAGCGGGCCAAGTGGATCCTTATGCGAGTGTTTCGCACCATTCGACCAGCGCCGTTCGATGATCAGCTTGCCGTCATGGTCGAAACCCTGGAAATGCGGCGCCTCTCCGACCCGTTCGATTCTGCCATGCGTGATTCTCGGATGATCCGCCATCGTCTCGAACAAGGCGAATTCGATACTGAGGAGACGGGAATGACGGTCAGGACCGCATTGGCCATGTCAAACTTTTCTTGTGCTCAAATTGCCGAAGCGTGACGCGCCGTCTCCGGGTCAAGATAAGCGTCGAAACACGAAGCCACATGGCGCAGGAACGGCCGTCCCGCTTCGGTGACCGAGATGACCGAACCGTCGCGCCGGATCAACCCATCCATGGCGAGCGACTCGAGCTTCGGCCAAACGTCATCAAATGTAGCAAAATCGACACCGGCATTCTTTGCAAGCCGCGCCACATCAACGGCAAGATCGCACATGATCCGCTCGATGATCGCGCGACGCAGACCGTCTTCTTCAGTCAAAGCGAGGCCGCGTGCGATGGCAAAACCAGCTTTTTCGATCGAAGCGAGATAATCGGCGGTCCGTGTCGCGTTCTGCGCGTAGCCTTGCGGGAGAGCCGAGATCGCGGATGCACCGAAGCCGATCAGCACATCGGCGTCATCGACCGTGTAACCCTGGAAATTACGCCGCAGCGCCGGTGTGCCGCAGGCGAGCGCCATGCGGTCGCTTGGTTTCGCGAAATGGTCGAGACCGATCCGACTATAGCCGGCTTCGGCGAGCATGGTCCCTGCGCGCGCCTGCTGGGCAAGACGCGCCACCGCGTCAGGCAGATCGTATTCGGCGATCACCTGCTGACGCTTCTGCATCCAGGGCACATGGGCATAACCGTAGAGCGCGACCCGGTCCGGGTCGATTTCGAGGACAGACTCAACCGTCGCCTCCAAGGACGCGACGGTCTGGTGCGGCAGGCCATAGACGAGATCGAGATTGATCGAGCATGCACCGGCCACGCGCGCAACCAAAGCGGCATGGCGTGTTTGCGCGACACTCTGGTGCCGGCCGATCGCATCCTGCACGGCCGGCGAGAAATCCTGCACGCCCAGGCTGGCACGGCCGATGCCGAGCGCGCGCAGATCGGACTCGGCAGTTGTGGGCAGGGTGCGCGGATCGATCTCGATCGCGATTTCGGTATCTGCATCAATCACGAAATGTCGGCGTAGTGCTGCATCGATCGCCTGCATTGAGGGTGCGGGCAGAGCGGTCGGTGTGCCGCCGCCCCAATGGATCTGTCGGACCGGCAGGCGATGGCCGATCGCCGAAGCGACACGCGCGATCTCCGCCTGCACCGAGGTTGCATAGCGTTCCAGAGCCGTGACGCTGTTCATCACGCTGGTATTGCAACCGCAGAACCAGCACAGGCTGCGGCAGAACGGCACATGCAGATAGAGCGAGGCGGTAGCGCCGTCGGGGATCGCCGCAAGCCAGCGCCGATGCACGTCTCTATTGACACGCGCATCGAATTGCACAGCGGTCGGGTAGCTGGTGTAGCGTGGCAGGCGGCGATCGTAGCGGGCGAGCAGCGAGAGCGTGTCCATGCCGCGGAGAATAGGCGGTTCCGCCGCACCGTGCCTTGATCCTGATCAACGCGCAGTCGTGAAGTGCATGGTTTGCACCGGGAGCATCAGCACAAGAAAGGGCAACGTGCGGATCTGGGAGAGGGGCAGATTCCAGACCATCGTGGCCACACCTTACCGGCGATTGCGGCGATCCAGCGTTCGGAGACATCCGCGACCGCATTCGGCCCGAATTGTACGAGCCGCCGCGCGGCCTCCGTGCGGGTCAGACCGGGGTCCATGTCCTCTGTGGCGCCGCTCATTGGTCAGAACGAGCCGAAGGCGACACCACTGCTCGGATCGACGTTGTCGGGATTAACATAGATCATTCTGTCCACGACCGATTTCACTCCCTTTGTGTTCTCCGCGAGCACGATCAGCGCGCGCCGCTCGGCATCGCTGAAGATCGGACCCGCCAGGGTCGCAATCCCATCACGAGCCGTGATCACGACGCTACCCTTCGGCGCCCATTTCAACCGTGTGATGTTCTCATGGATCATTGTTGCCTTGGCATCGTCCGACATCACGTCGTCATCGACCACCAAAAGCCGGGTAATTAACGCCGCCAGAAGATTTTTCCGGGTCAGGAGGCCGATCAGCGCATCGCCGCGTCCTACCGGCACCTGCCTGATCCGATGGATTTCCATCAAGTTCACCGCGTCCACAAGTGGGGTTTCGACTGTCACGGTCTTGACGTTCTCGGTCATGATTTCGCCGACGTAGCGCCCCCGCGCCTTGACGAATTGGCGCGCGGAGGTCTCGGGCGCGAAGAAGCCGTGCCACCAGTTGATTTCGGGCGCCGTGTCGAGTTCCGGCCGGCGCAGCAGGTCGCCATCGGTCATAATGCCGACCAACCTCCCATCCCGGTCGGTAACGGGTAGTGCGGAGAGATGCTGATCGAGCATGATGCGCCCGGCATCGCTCAAGGTGGTTCTGGGTTCGACCGTGACCGGTCCGACAGTCATGATATCGCGAATGTTCATGATCTCCTCCTGACAATCGCAGGAGGAGACTAGCAAAGTGGTGCACCGATGGTCTTGATCTCGATCAAGACCGGCTGGTCGCGAAAGCGGACAATCGGTCACGATCAAGGATTCTGACGCCGTGATCCTTGCCGACCTCGACGATGTTCTGCCGCTTCAGGGCGGAAAGAGCGCGCGAGACAGTTTCGAAGGTCAGGCCGAGGTAATCGCCGAGATCCGCACGAGTCATTGGCAGGGCGAGTGCTTGGGCCCCGTTCGGGCAAATCTCCGCGCGGTCGCTCCAGCCCAGCAGAAAGGAGGCAAGTCGTTCGATCGCGCTCTTGCGCCCCAGGAGGAGCATCTGCTCTTGTGCTAAGATCAGTTCGTGCGAGGCGACATCGAGCAATCGCCGTTCAAGCGCGGGAAACGTCGTGAATACCGAACGGAGTTCGGTGCGGTCGAACCTGCACAGCCGCACCTCATTGATCGCTTCGGCGGTGAAGGCATAGTGGTCGGCGGCGGCCAGGCCGACGAAGTCCCCCGCACCGACGAAACCGGTGATCTGCCGCCGCCCGTCTGGCAGATCCTTGAACAGTTTGGCCGTACCGCGATTGATGTTGAAGAAATGCCGTGCCTTGTCGCCTTCCGCGACAAACATCCGGCCTTTCGGGACGGTATGGGACTTCGCCACACTCGCTAGAAAATGCAGATCCTCGTCGGCCAGTGCGTCGCACAGGCCAATATGCCGTGCTTCGCAGCCGGCGCACAGTCCCGGAATGATGGCATCCGAGAGATTGATCGATGAACGTCTGAGCCCGTTCCGATGATCCGACATCACTGGTCCTCTTGCCCGACCAACTCAAGAATTTGACATAAACTCTGGCGCTGCTCGACGCAAATCGACCCGGAATTTCCGTGTCCTCGTTGATTTCGATCAAGGCGATGGATGACAAACGGCGCGATATCGGATCATGTCCAAGACCACAGCGCCTGCGGGCCGCATCACCGAGGGGTGCTTCGTCGTCGAACCGATGACGGCCAAGCAGATCGGTCCGAGCTATCCGATCATCCAGATGGCACTGCCTCGTGTCAGCCGCGCGGACTGGCGGAGCTTCGCGCGGCGCACCATCGCCGCAATGTCCAGCCATCGCGGCATCCTGGTCATTCGACGGCGGGAACGGCCTTACCCGAGCGGCATCGCCTGTTATCGCTGCGAAACCGATCTATCGCACGGCCGGATATTGACGGCGCGCCCTCTGGCCGCGATCGACATTCTGAACACGGTACCGCTTTTCCATGGGCTGGTGGAGGGGCTCGTCACGATCGCGCGAGCGCATGACTGTCGTGCCCTGCGCGTGGCTTTAGCAAGCGGTGGCGCGATTGTGCCACTATCCGCGACGATCGGCTGGCCGATCGAAATCAGCGGCGAATACACGATCATTCTCTTGCCCCCGGCCGAACGAATGGTACAGTAAGGGCCGAGATGCGTTAGTTTGTTGCGGACAGTGTCGCCTGATGGCCTGCCAGAGCCTCGCGCAGCGCGGCTTCCTTGGAATGATCGAGCGAGGTGCGCAGCACCGTACCGCCGACACCCTGGAGATCATCGAACACCTTGTCTGCGGTCATCTTGCGCACGAGCAAGAACAGGGCGGCACTGCCGGGTTGCAGCACTTCTGCAAGATTCTTCATGAACCGGTCGTTGATGCCAAAATCACTCAACGCGCCACCGAGCGCGCCGGCACCGGCGCCGATCGCGACGCCAACCAGCGGCATCATGAACAGGAGGCCAATCAGAAAGCCCCAAAAGCTGCCGGAGGCGGCACCCGCCGCAGTGGGGTGAAACAACTGGTTGAGCCTGACATGGCCGTCCGGCTGCTTGACCGCGACCACGGCGTCACCGAGCTCGATCAGATATTCCTTCTGCATATCCAGCACTTTGCGCCGGACTTCTTCGGCTTTTGCCTCGGACGGAAAGGCGATGACGATCAGGTCGTTCATGTTTGCCTCATTTTATCATGTGGATGCCGTCATCATTGTGCACCGGCAGTCGGCCGCGAGCAATTCGAGCAATTATGGCACGATCCGGCAGGTTCGGACGGTCAGGGAAATCGCTTCTTCGTGTAGCGCCAGGCGATGATGTAGAACCCGAGATAGACGAAAGAGATGAAGACGATGATGCCTCGCCATCCATCAGTTCCTCGGGCGCGCTGTTGACGGCTCGAATCCGTGTGTGATTCAAGGATTCCGCCCTTTTTCTGGAGCGGGATCGAATGTCGGCGGCGAGTGGGATTGTTGTCTGGGCGGACGGCATCAAGGCCGAACTGAAGCAGCGGCTGCCCAGGCAACGCAAGACCCAACGCGACAAGCTCGCACTGCTGGTCGCCACCATGTTGCATGTCCGTAGCGCCAATCTGGTGGAACTCGCATCCGGATTGCCGCGCGAGTCGGATCGCCACTAGGTCTTGATGCTCAGCGTGCGCTGGGGCGAACGCGCGCTGCCTCTGGCGTGGCGCGTCGAGGAAACCGACGGCGCCATCGGATTGAACCGCGCCGGGAATCCTGGAGGCTCCAACTCTTGAGTAGGATGGAGCAATGGAAAAGCGGAAGACATCGAACAGATATTCACCTGAGGTCCGCGAACGCGCGGTGCGGATGGTGCTGGA
>NZ_JAKGBZ010000095.1 GCF_021556475.1 Acidiphilium iwatense
CCTGACATTATGTTGCGTGGAAGCCGTCGATCGCCTGCGGCACAAAGCCCAACCGCAGATCCGCAACATAACTTTCGCCGCAACATGTTCGGTCTTATGTTGCATTCAACATAAGACCGATGCCGCGACAGGTGAGCATGGCGATTTGCTGGATTTGATCCGCGAGAATTGTGGCCTCAGCACATTCCGCGATGTTGCCGAGGAAGCGCGGCGGTTCCTCGGACTGGCGGGATTTGATCATACTGCGGCCGACAAACACCGCAGCCGTCACCCTCAGGGACATGGGGCGTGTTTGCTGGGACGCGGTGCTCCGGAGACACAGACGGATGCTGACTGTGATTCTGCTCCTGAGGCCGCCCAGGTCCAACGTGCCGCACGGCGGTTGTTCGGCATGGCGCAGCCCCTACCGGGCACCCTTGCCGAAACCTATTTGCACCGGCGTGGTATCACGTCGGCGGCACTGACCGGGATCGGCGCTTTGCGGTTCCATCCGCGCTGTTTCCACCGCGCGGCCCCAGATGCACCGCCAGCCCCTTGGCCCGCATTGCTCGCGGCGGTCACGGACCTCGAGGGCACCATCACCGGTATCCAGCGCACCTGGCTTGATCCTGACGGGTTGGATCCCATCGATCCCACCCGGCTCGGCAAAGCGCCATTGGCAGCCCCGCGCCGGGCGATGGGATTGCTGTTGGGCCATGCCGTGCGGTTTGGCACCACGGCAGGGCTGCACGGCGGACCGGTGAACCATTTACTCGTGGCGGGCGAGGGCATCGAGACCATGCTGTCGCTGCGCTGCTTGCTTCCCGCCATCCCGATGGCGGCCGCACTCTCGGCCGGGCATCTCGCCGCTCTCCTTCTCCCCGTTGGGTTGCGGCGGCTCTACATCGCCCGTGACGCCGATGCGGCCGGTGACCGCGCCGGGGCATGCTTGACCGAACGCGCTATTGCCGCCGGGGTCGAGGCGATCACCCTCTCGCCCTCATTAAGCGATTTCAACGACGATCTACGCGAGCTTGGCGCAGCTGAATTGCGTGCACATCTGCGGGTGCAATTGGCGCCGGAGGATGCGCAGCGTTTCATGACGTCCGACTGAGATTGCATATGGCGGATTGGCCGATGACGGCTCGCCAATGCCGGGCACTTTCTGCTCCCATCCGCCGGGTGGCCGCGCCGACGGCCTTCCGAGAAGGCGTTCTGTGCCGGGGGCGGCGGCGGCCCGCAATGGCGGCGAGGCCGCTATTTTCCGCCGCCCCGGGGGCAAAGGGTGGCACCATGATCTTGCTCAGCGATTCCGGGGCTTTGCAGCGCGAAGCAAAATAGCGGCCCCGCCGCCATCCTCCGCTGACGCTCCGGCCCGCAAATCCAGCCCATGGCGTCACGGAGAGCCATGGTGGGTGCGGGCCGCCACCGCCCCCGGCTGGGATCGCCATGGAAGGCCGCGATGGGCGCGGGCTTCCGGCAAACAGGAGCATCCCATGACCCGCGACTATGACGAGACCGGCTATGAGCCACCCCACGCCGCTTCACCCACCGCTTATATCCTCAGCGAACTGCAACTCTATGGCTACCACCCCGGTCAGGAAGAGCCTGACCCACGGCCGTTGCCCGAAGCCCCGCTGATCGCCGGGGCGATCGCGGATATCTTCGACGCTTTCACCGCCACCTTGAGCGACACCCGCCTGGAGCCTGATCTTGAGGAGTTGCTCTGGGCCACGGTTAATCTGTTCCACCGCGCCACCGGACGGATCGAACGGCAGCTCGACGATAACGAGCAGGCGCAAAAGCGCAGCCAGAAGGAGCAGGACGGCTCCGAGATCCGCTCAGTCGAGCTGGAACGGCTGACGGCGGAGGGGCAGACCTTACTGGAACGCCGGGATTGCCTGGAATTCTTCCGCGACCAGGCCGCCGAGCAGTTCGAGCGCCACACGCGCACCGCCTGGCGCCCGCGCTCAGGCTCGATGGTCAACCACCGGGCACTGACCGCGTCTCTCATCGATAGCCGAGACTTCATTGCCGCCAAGCGCCAGACGCAAATCGCACCTCTGCTGCCTACCGGCCCGAAAATCGCCTTCACCGGCGGGATGGAGTGCAATGATCACATTCTGATCTGGGACAAGCTGGACAAAGTACACGCCAAACACCCGGACATGGTGCTGTTGCACGGCGGCAGCCCGAAGGGAGCCGAGCGCATTGCCGCAGCCTGGGCGGATGCCCGCAAGGTTACCCAGATTGCCTACCGCCCGGACTGGACCCGGCACGCCAAGGCGGCCCCGTTCCGGCGCAATGACGCCATGCTGGAGGCATTGCCGATTGGCATCATGGTATTCCCCGGCACCGGCATCCAGGAGAATCTCGCCGACAAGGCCAAGAAGCTTGGCATCCCGGTGTGGAGCTTTGGGAGTGGGGGCGCATAGCTCCCACAATCCGCTCCCACGCATGCCGTATCGCCGTATCCCACCAACCGGCTGAAGTTGCGCAACGCCGGCAAATTTATTCGCCGGACAAGCCGCCGCCAACGCCCCGCCCGGCATCGCTGGGCGGAATTCATCGCGGCGTGTGTCCCGCTTCGCTGGTGGAACGGGACACAAATGGCGCTATCCTCGCGCAGCATTGTCGTGGGTGGGCAGGATCAGGTGCGTCTCTCGACGCATCGTTTGGCCAGAAAGATCGCTCCACGGCGAAGGGCAGAACCATGTGTCAACCAATCCGCTTGTCCATTGATGCGAGGGCAGGGGTGGCGTCGGAGCAACTGGTTATATGCGGCATGATGACGCGGTGACGTCTGCAAGACCGGCCTTGTTCCCGTACCGCGGATGGCGCCGCTTTGATGAAAATCCCGAGTGTCGCCAGATCTCCTGACTGACTGCCCCAAGCCGCGCCACGCGGCCTCTCCGTGGCTGATCTGACCGAAGGACGATCGCCTTCCTGCAATGGCGGCTTCTGGCTTTTGTCCCCGGCAGCGATGCTGCCTCCTCGCGGACGCTGCGCTCCAAAAAAGCCAGAAGCCGCCATCCTCCGCTGACGCTACGGCCGCGGGCGGTGCAGGCCGATCGTGCCCCCGGTCAAGTGATCGCCATCGAGGCTGCGATGGTCGCGGGCTCGAAACAGCATAGGAGAATTGACATGGCTACCATCGGAACCTTCAAGAAAGTCGGCAATGAAATCCACGGCGAGATTGTGACCCTGAGCGTGCAGACGAAGAACGTGCGCATCGTGCCCGAAGCCAACCGGACCAACGACAATGCCCCCAGCCATCGTATATTCTGTGGACGGGCTGAGCTGGGTGCTGGCTGGTCCAAACGTTCCGCAGAAGGGCGCGATTATATCTCGGTCAAGCTGGATGATCCGAGCTTCAGCGCTCCGATCTATGCCAACCTCTTCGACGATGAAAGCGGCGAGGGCTACACCCTGATCTGGTCCCGCAGCCGCAAGCAAAACGGCGAGTAACAACCGCGATGAACCCCGCCCGGCGATGCCGGGCGGGGCATATTATGAAAATTGGCGGGGGCTTTTGGGGAATATCGACATCAGTACGAAAAACGGTTTGAGTCCGAAAAGGCAGCTTTTTAAAAAAAGCTGCACCAAAAACTTTTGAATGATCAGAGTAATTTGGCCATGGTAGATCAGAACTCACGAATATTGACGCCCAGTATCAGTCGTAAATGATTTATCTATTCGCGGTGACTCGAAAAATGGCTGCTCTCTTGCCAACATTTGCCATTCCGCGGCTCCCATCAATGTTTCCGATTATAGGCAGGATCGGGCCGATTGCTGCCAGTCCGGTCTGGAACGGGAAATGAGCGAAGCTGCCATTGGCGGCCGGTGGTCGCACCGGCAGGAGACGATCCAACTCGGCGCTGGGACACTGCTTCGGCGGTCCCGAAAGCCGTCACTCGTAGCCGCGAGCTGGCGGGAGCTCTGCACCTAATTCACTCCCCTCTGCTGAAGCGGGAGAGTGAGAATGAGAGTGCTAGTGCTAGTGCTAACACTGGGGTCAAATGAGGATGCATTACAACTGATTATGTAACAATATTCGTTCGTCGTATCGGTGCGGCTTCCACTTCGGCTACGAGAGGCGATCAGTCAATTACCATAGCTCGTCCTCAATATCATGCCAATTAACCTCAATGCTGCGGTCGTCCAGCGACACCGAATTAATCTCGATTTCTACCGGTTCTGCTGAAATCAAGTTTGCCGTGACTGTTGCGCTAAGTGGCTGATGTATCGTTATGAACATCCTGTGGTGATAACCTGGGTCCCAGTCATCCTCCCCATACTGGACAGCATCTTGGTCGACGTCCACATGCAGACGCAGGGCTGCGTAGAATGGGACCTCGCAGGTCATGGTGGTCCCATCAAAATCGAAAACGGTTACGTCCTCAATGAACGCATCGTCGAGTTCAGTGTTTCTAACTTCAACCTTAACGCGAGCCGGGCCAATGTATCCTTCTCCTACGCCAACCCTTAGATACGGCACCTGGTCTCTGAGCTGCTCGTAGACAATATTATTGTCCTTTACGAATGCCGCCACAGCATTGTGGACAGTAACCGTAACCGTAGCATGTGAGACGATTTCGGCGATTGTGGCCGCATGTATCAGCGGCCCTCCTGCCGAGCAGCAATCCTTCAGGTCCCCGTCCTGCGAGATGACGTAGACCTTCTGCTTTGTGGCTTCACACCAGGAACGAAGCTGACGAGCCACGATCGCGTCGGGGAACTCATGCTTCTTCCTGCCATTCCCAAACGGGGGCTTGCCGCTGAAGTAATCGTCAAGGAGCTCTTGAACACTCGGATCGAAATGGCAGGACCAAGCACCATTTTTCTTCAGCCACGCATCAAAGGTGTCCACCAATTTTTTAACGCAGGCGTCCTCGTCAGCTAATGTCTCTGCTGCGGCGCTAAGGCCAAGCTGCCTCAGCGCCACGCTCGATGAGCGAGCCAACTTACTGGCCTCCAGGCATGATTCCCGGAGTAGTGTGGAGACCTCGCGCTTGTTGACTTCCGTAGTCACAAGCCGGAGAAGGCCGCGCCCCACCAAATCAGACAACGCTTTCAGCCATCGGCCGTCCCAATCAAAATGGAGTGACCGATAGACAGAGGCGTCGATATAAACAGAACCGGCAAGGAGCCTTGGAGGAACCGTTACCTCGGCGGCGCTCATCGACAATCCATGAGTGCTTCTCTCCGAATTCTACCCAGATGATAGTAAGCGCGCATTTCTCTGCACCAGCCTTGGGAGGGGGTCCTGTCCGTGCGGTGGAGCGCGACCGATAGGTCTGGGTCAGGCAGTGTTTTTAGTCTGGCCTGATTTGGCGAAGTTGAAGGGCA
>NZ_JAKGBZ010000096.1 GCF_021556475.1 Acidiphilium iwatense
CACGCCCGTTATTTCCAGACCATGCGGTCCAATCCGCTCCATCATAAGTATCCACCTCCCGTAAGTGGACACCTATTCCCAGCAGCCCGCCACCCGGCCTAGGTGCGCCGAAATTCGCGCTTATGTTTCACGGCAGGATCGTCTAGCGCGCCCTTCGCGATCTCCCGATCAAGTTCCTCGAGATCTTCCGCCAAGCGGTCAAGCTCCCGGACATACCGGTCGATGGCGGCGCCTGACCAGACTCCTCGCTCAATTCCAGTCAGATCAAATGCGATAGCCCTAATGGAAGTCCGGCCAGACATTGCTTACGGTAGTCCAACGGCGTAACACCCGTCCATTTCTTGAACGCTCGACTAAATGCGCTTTGTTCGGAATAACCTAGTAATAGAGCTATTTCACCAAGAGAAATATGTTCTTTATTTAATAAATTAACAGCAAATTCGCGCCGAATACCTCGCACTAAATCGACAAAATTTATTCCTTCATAGCAAAGATGTCGGTAAAGGCTACTCTCGCTCATACCGATTTTGTGAGCAACAGTAGCGAGCGTCAGATCACCGCGAGCAAATCCAATCCGAATCTCATCGCATACCAAACCGACGAGGTTATTTGACCATCTTACTTGTTTTTTATTTTTGATCGTTGAATCAATCAGTGCTCCACGTATAAGATCTGCTTGTGGAATCCGTGCGGCAAGAACGTTAGGACGAAATATTATTGCATTTCGTTCCGATACAAAACTGACTTCTGCCCCAAACGATGCATGATATTCACGGCAATCAGCAGGCTCGATATGCTCAAAGCGAATTTCCTCTGGTACAAAGCTTGAGCCAAGCATCTTGCGCAAAAAATTGAGAAGTACTCCAAGTGTCAGTTCAGAATCTTGCTGGCGGTCCGCGATCCGCCCATCCCGAATACGGTATTCGAGAAGCGCCAATCCACCTTCGAATCGAAGCCTCAACTCAGACTGTTCTTGTAAACCGGAGAAATTACGGCAAAGTTCTCTAAGTGCAGTTCCAACCGTTGGTACACAGTTGACGAGATTACCAATTTCACCAAGCAAACGAATATCGCTGGCAAAACCAAAGTGAAGTCCGAATCGTTCCATATTTGTTCTTCGAGAAGCCTCTTCAAGAAGATTACAATAGACAGCGAGCGGCAATCGGCCAAACGGATCATCGAGATCACAATTCTCGACCTCAGTACTATGCAATATAACGTCCGCCTCAAATCCAAGGCTCTCTATAAATCCCACTATCCCACTTGCAGCAATCGTACGAATAGTTGGCGAGGTCATGACTGCTGGTCTTGTCATTGCCTCTACTCGAGATTGTTTCCAGGCACGCTAGCAATATGCCGACAGCCTTGTCCAAACCAAGCCTCATCTCTGTAATCTCTTAGTATTGAGCGGCCTGCAACCCGGCTCTGTGCCGCGTAGGTGGTTTCAATCACGCTTCTCTCAGCCATGGGCTTGCAACCTTGAGATCGGATTATAGCTGACTTTGTAGTTCCGGGCGATCTGACGCATGGATCACCTGCCTCCCGCCTGTGCCTCATTTTCACGCCACGAGCCTTGGTTCGCTCCCGGCCCTCTACGGTCCTGGCCTGGATCAATTCACGCTCGAACCCTGCGAGGCCGCCGAGCACCGCCAATATGAGATGATCGTGCGGCATAATCGTGTCTCCCCATGTGTCGTCAGAGGGTCGAAATCCTATCATTCTGCAGGCCATCATGGCGAAAGTATTGAGAAGGTCGCGGCCGAGTGTCCAGCTAATCGAGCGCATTTACCACCAGCACGTCACCGACCCAGAGCCTGTCAAGCGCCCAGCGCATTTGACAAGCGCAAACGGATTTGCCGCCGCTGGGCGCCCCTGCAGAACCTTCCTCGCTGCCGACGACCCGGAAGTTGGTCCTCCTCGGCAACCACACTCTGGCCGTCTGTCGATGCCTGCTCATGCCCGTAAGTCATACTTAGCTATACACCGGATGTCTGGTGCTGGAAATGAACTACCTGAGATTTTTGGGTGAGCGTCGATCAAGGGTGGGATGAGTTCGGCCATGACCTCAGTCTGAGCTGGTCGACGACATGACGCAGGGTCTGGCTGGCTGAGGTGCGACCCGGCTGGATGAAAGCCTGGGCAGGACGGCCGAGACCATGCTCTGCTGGCCTTTCGGTACGTAGGCGAGCGGCCGTTGCGCATCCAATGAACGGCAGCGTTGCCAGGACGCTCCTATCACCCTTGAGCCCCTTCATGAGCATCGGGTCGAAGTCTCGCAACTCCATTATACCCCACCGATCCGATGACCACCCAAACCCACACCATTACGAATTCTGAATCTCCTCCACGAGCGCGGACATTATTTTTGGTCTCGTAGTGGGAAACCGTACAATCGGATTGAGTTGGCAACCAAAATATTCTCTCGAACCTCTGGCTCTGGGGCCCAATCGGCAAGTAGATCCAGCAAATCACCCACGTTGGGCATGGCATTCCAATGGGCAACATGTGGCCAATCTGATCCCCAAATGCAGCGGTCGGGTGCCGCCTTGATCAGGGCACGAGCGATCGGGATGGTGTCTGCATAGGGTGGTGCATCCGACAATCGATATGCGCCGGATAGTTTGACCCATGCACCATCGTTTAACAGGCCCAGTATGAGTCGTGTACCAGATGAATCAAGACCGTCGGATGCTTGCAGGTACCCCATATGATCGATCACAAAGGGTACCCGCAATCGGGAAATGCGTGTCGCAATGGGCGCCAAAGTATAAACGTCAGTTAGAAATTGCAAATGCCAGGACAGTTCTGCACAAATTGCCTCGTAGCGTTCCAAATCCTTGAAACCAACTCCCCCACCAAACAAAGTATTAATTCGAAGCCCCACGACGCCCGCCTCGTTCAGCGAGCGCCACGTCGCCTCTGGCAAATCCGGGGGAACAACGGCAATGCCACGCAAGCGGGTCCGGTTCGCGGCAAGTGCTTCCAACATAACTCGGTTGTCCGTTCCATGGACGCTGACTTGGACCAGCACTCCATAGGTCATCCCTGTTGCATCGAGCATGGCCATATAAGCCTCTGTTGAGGCCGATGGCGGTGTATAACTGCGCGAGGCAACAAAAGGATAAGCGGGTGGCCTGCCAATTACATGCGCATGAGTATCAACAGATCCAATGGGGACAGTAAAGCAAGTGGGCAAATGCGGCACGCAATCTGGCCCGGGACAGGGTCGCATTCTATCAATACTGTGCATTGAACTCATTCTCCGACGGTTCGATCATGAAATGCGCGCCAAATCGTGCGATTGAGTCCATAAAAGCTGACACTTGTCCCCCCGGGTTGATCTTCACTTTCCGATTGGTCCGACCCGCCATTGGACAGCCAGCTCTGTACCCGCTACTCGCAGCCGGCTCGGTGGTAGATCGTGCAGACGTGTCCAGGCCCGACGCAACTGGCGCGTTGACGCGAAACCCGCGCGCTCGGCGACCGTCTCAATGTCGAGGCGGGAATTAGTCAGAAGCTCCCATGCGAGCGCCACTCGCATACGATTCACATAGTCGGTGATGCTCATCCCGGCATTCTCGTTGAAGAGGCGCGAGAGGTTACGCGGACTGGTCGCCGCTACGCGGGCAAGCGTTTCAACCGACCAATCCCGCGCCGGAGCGGTGGCGACGGCATCTTGCGCGCGGTGTACCGATGGATGGATGTGGTTGCGACCTTGGAGCCAGGGTGAGATCTGCGGGTCGGCCGCACTACGCCGCAGATAGACCACGAGATAACGCGCGATCGAAAGCGCGCATGCATCGCCGGCCATTCGAGCTACGATGTGGAGCATCAAGTCGATCCCGGCGGTAATACCGGCGCTGGTTAGACGATCGCCGTCCTCCACATAGAGCCGGTTTTCCAGCACGCGGGCGTTTGGCGCGATCCTCGCGAGTTCGGCAATGCAGGCATGATGGGTGGTGCAATCGCGATCATCGAGAAGGCCCGCCCGCGCCGCTAGCAGCGCGCCCGAGCAGATCAAGACAAGCTTTATGCCCGGGCGGGGTGTGCGTCCCAGCCAAGCGACGATCTCGGCCTCGCGAGCCATGTCTTCATCCCGGTTCCTCGATCGGGTGCCGAGTGGCACATCCGCGCTGCCTGCGACAACAACCAGCGCACCGTCCGGTAAATGATTGGGCAAGGGCGCGATACCCGCGACAGCGAGGCCGATGGAACTGCCGATTTCCGGCGACGGGCTGACATAGGAGACGGCGAAGCGCACGGCGGTCTGCTCGAGATTAGCCTTGCGTAGCACTTCCACTGGTCCCGCCACGTCAAGCAGCAGGACGCGCGGTGGTATTACCACATAGACGGGAATCTCGGTGGGTCGCACACCCTGTCCCATGGGCGATTTATTTCGCTCACCCTGCCAAGGCATCTTCGACCGTAGCAATCCGGGCAAAGCGCTCTGCGAGCACCAGTTCGGTGCGAGCTCGGATTTCGGCAGCGCCCCATTCCCTGCCTGTTGCATCTGTCATCGAAAAAGTCAGCGTCGCCTCGCTGACATAATCAACGGCGTAACCAAGGTCTGAGGCGTGGCGAACTGTAGTCTCGCAACACTGCTCGCTGCGGATGCCTGATACGATAAGGCGCCGGATGCCGTGCATCGTCAACCAGACGTCGAGTCCGGTGCCGACCAAGGCGCTGTGGCGATGCTTGTGGAAGATAACTTCCGGTTGAACAATAAGCGGTGTAAACGATGTCACGAAACCGGAGGTTTCCGCGAAGGGACCGCTATCCTCGACATGGAAGATCTGAACGATCGGGATGCCGGCGGTCTTCGCACCATCGACCAACCTCTGAAGATGGGCAACAAACGCAGAGACGTCCTGCTCCCGGTAGTCAGGGCAATGTCGGAATGATTCCTGTGCATCGATCACAACGAGCGCGCTGTTGGAAGCGGACATTTCTGTTTCCCCCTGATTGAACACGGCATGATGCTATAGCTGTAACAGATCGATAAAAATGCCTACAAGAGACGAAATTCGGACAAATCGCGCCATCGGAATAACCCACCCGCTGGTTATGCGAAAGTATGTATCGACGTTGGCATGGAACAGGTGCTCAAACCCGTCCCCGCCAAACTCTCCCGCGCCGGGCCAGTCGTTGAGGTGAATGATCATTTCACGAAACAGAGGCAGGTTGCGCCGCCCCTGCACCTCAACGATTGGAGCAGAAATTCATCCGCAGGCGGCGACCGCGCGGCGCGCCATCACGCCGACCAGATGCGCGCGATAGGCCGCACTCGCATGGATGTCGCTGC
>NZ_JAKGBZ010000097.1 GCF_021556475.1 Acidiphilium iwatense
GGAAACGCGATGAGGCCGATTGCCGCCGTTACCCCGATTAGAAGTGGATTGCTGACCTTCCAGCGAAAGAGAACGCCGAGAGACGCGAAGCCGATGAGGGCGGTCAGCCAGTCACCGATGGCGATCCGTCCAAGCAGGATACAGGCACCCAGGATCGTGCCGATCGCCGCCGCGTAGGCTCCACGGACGAAGCCTTGGACATTGGGGTTTTCGCGGTGGCGCAGCAAAAGCGGCGCGGCGATCAAAATGTAAAGGAATGACGGCAGGAAGATGCCGACGGTCGCCGCCAACGAGCCCCAGAAGCCGGCGACCAGATAGCCGACGAAGGTCGCCGTAATCACCACCGGGCCAGGGCTGATCATGCCGATCGCAACCGCGATCAGGAACTGATGAGGGTTAAGCCAATGGTACTGGTGAACAACGCCGGCTTCCAGGAACGGAACGATGACGAGACCGCTGCCGAAGGTGAGCGAACCAGCTTTGAGGAAGAAGAACAGTAGCTTACCGAGCAGTGACGCCGACGCTCCGGGAGCAAGTCCCGGCGCCGCTGGTGCCACCGCCAATACCGATGCACCAGGCGGTCGCCGCCGGACCAAATCGCCATAAGCCAGCATCCCGACGATGCCCGCGCCGATGAAGAGCGGCGCAACTTCCGCCTTGAGAATGACGGTCACCGCAAGGCACACGGCCGCAATGGTCCATTGCAACCATCCCTCCATGCCGAGCTTCGCCAGACGGTAGCAGGAATGCAGGATCAGGGCGATCACCGCAGGGCTGACGCCATAGAAGATGGCGGTCATCAGCGACAGGCTGCCGAAATGGACGTAAAGCGCGCCGAGCGCGGCGACGATCACGAAATTGGGCAGGATGAAGGCCCAGCCACCGATCCAGGCGCCCCAGAACCCGGTCCGGAGATAGGCGATAAAGATACCGACCTGAATGGCAAGTGGCCCGGGCAGCGTCTGGCAGACGGCGATGGCCTCGCGCATCTGCTCCTTGGTGAGCCATGCGCGTTCGCCAACCAACTCCCGCTCCATCTGCCCGACCAAGGCCACCGGACCGCCGAAGCCCAATAGACCAAGGCGCAGGAAGTACCGTGCGATCTCCGCAAGGCTGCCGTTGCGGCGCATGGGGCTAGTGGGCGACGACGCCGGCTCAGTTGGGTGAACTGGGTTGGTCATCGACGTTTCCTGCTGAAAGAATCATAAAGAGAGTCAAACACCGACGCTCCTCGTTCGATCCGTTGTTCGTCGGGCGCATCCGGGGCCGCTATCCCGGCGATCAGTCGGGCAATGCCGGCCGTTTCTTCGCGGCCGTATTTGCTGTCCTTGAGATCGATGTCGTGGACGATTTCAGCAATCGCGCGCAGCGCCGGATCGCCGGCCAATCCAGCCCGGTCAACTAGGACCTCGAAGGTGCAGCGGTCGCCTTCATGGGTGAACTCGGCCTCGAACATGTCGAACCGAAACTCGCCCGGCGATGGCTTGTATCCTCTCGCCGGCACGAACCGGAATTGAGCATCCCGATCGATGAAGCGGTGGATCAGCCAGGCACAGCCTATCCGATCCACATACACGCCTTGCCGCGTCACCCAGACGCGCCCTTTCAGGTCCTCGGGGCGGGCGGGCTGAGCCTCTGTTTGTTTGGGCATAGGTTCCTCCTTCAGCCTGTCTTGCAGGGCTACGAGCAGCCCATCGACCGCCTGCCGTCCATTGGCGTCAAAGAAGTCGATGGCGATGATCTGCGCATGGCGTAACGCGAGACGCGAAACCTGTGAGCGCGCGTTAGCCAGGGCGTCGACGGTCGCCGGGTTTGTCAACTCCGCCGCCAGAGTGCGCAACTCTTTCGCGATTTTCTGATAGTCGGCATCGCGCGCGGCGTTGAACATCTCGCGTATTTCGGCGTCGGTCAGCCCATCGATCAGGGAAGCCTCGCACACCAGGGCCTCTCCCCCGCCGTCCACGATCTCCCGGCGCAACCAGGCAAAGTCTTCCTTGCTTTGCTCGGTCGCTGGTAGGGCATAGGCCGCCCGTTTGACCGCAACTGCTCCCAGGCTTTCCAGGCGGCGCCAGATCTTGACGCGGAAGTACGCCGGCTTCGCCGGAAGCTGGTGCAGCAGCAGCAGCCAGGTTTCTGCGAGATCTGCCGCCCGAGCGTCGATAGTAATCATAGCGCATATGTATCTCGCACAAAATTTTTATACAACACTTGTATCATGATGCATCCGGGAGTAGGGTTGGATCGGAACGACGCTCGGGAGGTCACTCATGCCGGTCGAGGTTGCCCCGCTGCCCTTCAAACCACCGCAGCTGAAGGGGCTGTCGGACAGGCTGCTGGTCAGTCACTACGAGAACAACTA
This sequence comes from Acidiphilium iwatense, assembly GCF_021556475.1. GTDB lineage: Bacteria > Pseudomonadota > Alphaproteobacteria > Acetobacterales > Acetobacteraceae > Acidiphilium > Acidiphilium iwatense. Next base: position 2,360 of record NZ_JAKGBZ010000097.1, read on the forward strand.
CGGCGGCGCGGTGCGACGCTTGAATGCCATTGACCAGCGCATGGCCCTGCTGCGGTGGACGACTGCGCCAGGGTTCGAGATCAACGGATTGGCCCGCGAACGCCTCATCGCGGCCAACTCGATGCTGCTGCACGAGGCATATTTCGAGGGGCTGGGCGGCTCCGGCGGGCCGGCGGGTTCAATCGCCGCAGTGCTCGAGCGAGATTTCGGTTCCGTCGACCAGTGGCTGGCGGAGTTCGCGGCCATGGGTAAAGCGCTCGGCGGCGGTTCAGGTTGGGTGCTGCTGACCTGGTCGGATCGGCTCGGACGGCTCACGAACCAGTGGTCGGCCGATCATTGCCATGTACTGGCCGAGAGCGTGCCGGTTTTGGCGCTGGATATGTATGAGCACGCCTATCATATCGATTTTGGCGCAAACGCTGCGGCCTATGTCGAAGCGTTCCTGGGCAACCTCAATTGGGGACGTATCGAGGACCGCTACCGCCGGGCAACCGGGCGGAAAACGGCTGGTATCTCAGTGCGCGAGGATCAAATCGGCCCCACCGCATTGAGAGCGTTGCTCGATCGCAGTGAACCGGTGTTGATTTTCGACGTCTACGCTGATGAGGATCGTCCGCGTCGCTACGACGCCATTCCGGGTGCGCGCGTCGGCACGCCCGACGAAGTTGCAACCTGGATCAAGGATCTGCCGACGGACCGGCCGATCATTGTCACCTGCACCTATGGCTTCGAAAAGAGCGCCAACGTTGTCACCGCGCTTCGCGGTCGTGGTTGCGATGCCCGGCAATTGGCGGGCGGCATGGCCGCTTGGCATGCCATGGCAGGTCCTACCGAGCCTCTGACCAACAGGCCCGGACCATAGAACCACCAGAAGCCCGTCACAGCCATCAGGAGAACGTTGTCATGAAGTGGGTCACGCGCGAACGACCGAAAATCGACCGAGTAGCCTGCCCTTGGCTGATTGCTCGGTTCATCGACAAGGAGCCGGAGTTTCTCTACGTTCCGCCCGATCAGGTGATGAAAGTGGTTGCTGAAACCGGCGCCACCCCTTTCGATATCCCAGGGGTCGAGCTTTCCCATGCCGGCGACCTCTGTTCCTTCGACACGTTCCTGGCCCGTTATCAGCTCACCGATCCCGCATTGCACCAGATCGCGCTGATGGTGCGCGGCGCCGACACGGCACGGTTCGATCTGGCGCCACAAGCAGCCGGACTCTTTGCCATCTCACTCGGACTCTCGGCGATGTTTCCCGACGATCATGAGATGCTGCGGCATGGGATGGTCGTTTACGACGCGCTCTATGCCTGGTGCCGGGAGCGCCAAGAGGAAACCCATGGCTGGCCGCCGAAAATTGTCACTTAGAAAGTGCGGATAAAATTCAGAAAACGAAAGGAATCGTCATGCGAACAATCCAGATCAACGGCGTGGCACTGGCCTTCGTCTCGGTGCTTGCACTTTCCGCCCCGGCTTTTGCTGCAACGACGCGCACCTTCTATCTGCAAACGGTGCAATGGGTATCCAAGAAAAATCCAGATCAGAAGAAGGCGGTAGCAAAATTTGGCGAGGTCTATGGCTTTGCTCCGAATACCCTCGTCGTACGACAGGACGATCATGTCGTGATCGATATCCGTAACCTCGAGTCGGGCGGTGACGATGGGCATACCTTCACCCTGAAGGCCTACGGCATCAACAAGTCACTCCCACCGCTTTCTTCGGTCAAAATTTCGTTCACGGCGGACAAGGTAGGGATTTTTCAGTTTTCTTGCGAGTTTCATAAACCGTGGATGAGCGGAGAACTCGTGGTTCTCCCCGCCAAATGAAGCTCACCGAAATGAAAAGCTCGGTTCTATCTGCCGCAATGCGGATGCTTGGTACGTTTGCTTTCGGGTGTCTGCTTACCGCAGGCGTCGGCGTTGCGGCGACGACATCGTTACCACTGAAGGAGGCGCATCCGGATATTCCATTGGCCGGCAAGCCAAATAGGTTCGATTATGAATCGATCGATCCGCAGCGTCGGCTGCTGTTCATCGCGCATCTTGGGTCCGGGATCGTCACGGTGGTCGATCTTCACACCAACAGCGTTGTCGCCAACATCAGGGGTGTTCCTGGTGTTCATGGCGTGCTCGCGGTTCCGTCGCTCAATGAGGTGTTCGCAACGGCGACCGACCAAAACCGGGTTGATGTCATTTCCGAGACCGATTTTCATATCATCGCGCATGCGCCGGCTGGCGTGTACCCGGACGGAATGACCTATGCGCCACGCGAGCATGAGCTGTTTATCTCCGACGAAGCCGGGCAAACCGAGACGGTTGTCGATACGCGAACGAACAAGCGGGTCGCGACGATCAGAATGGGGGGTGAGGTCGGTAACTCGCAATATGATCCGGTCACCCATCAGGTTTTTGTCGATGTGCAGACGCGCGACGAAATCGTGGCGATCGACCCTCGAACCGATAAAATCGTGCATCGCTATCGTCTGCCGGAAGCCTGCAATGACGACCATAGCTTGTTGCTGGATTCACCGGCTCGGCTAGGGTTCGTCGCGTGCGATGGCAATGCCAAGCTGCTGGTCGTGGACATGAACACCATGCATGTCTTGTCCATCCACAAAACCGGCAGAGGCCCTGACGTGCTCGCCTTCGATGCTGGATTGCAGCGGCTTTATGTCGCCAGTGAAAGCGGCGTCGTGGCGGTGTTTCACCTTAAGGGCAACAAATTGCATCTGCTCGGCCGCAACTACCTTGCCGGCGAAGCGCATTCCGTGGCTGTCGATCCACAAACACACGAGGTCTATTTCCCGCTTCAAAACATCGGCGGCAAAGGCGTGTTGCGCATCATG
>NZ_JAKGBZ010000098.1 GCF_021556475.1 Acidiphilium iwatense
CTCGAGCCGATCGGCAACATCCCACCCGCCGAGGCCGAGGCGCGCTACTATGAACAACTGAACGAGCTGGCTATGGTCGCCTGAGTCAAACAAAATGGCCTCCAGGATTCCCGGCGCGGTTCATGGTGTGAGTCATTGGTTCTCTTGGGCAGACTGGCATGTTGCAAGCGCAGTTCGCAATCTGATCGCTACATTTTGTTCCCCATCATGCCGCGCATCATCGCTGGCATGCCGTCCTTGGCGAAGCGGTCGAGCTCCTTGGCGTGCGCGTAGATCACCTTGACCATTTCCGGGTCATCCGAGGTCTCGGTCACCTCGATGCCGGTCGGCAACAGCCGATAGGAGCGCCGGTATTTTGTGGGATTCTGCAGCATCGCGGTGGCGCTGGGGCTCATCATATAATTGAACGGGCGGTTCTCGGCCAAGCGCCGATACATTTCGATCACATGCGCCTGGATGATGCCGGCTGTTTTTGGGTTACTCGAAACCGTCGCGTCAATGATGCCGTTCGGCAAATATTCCGTGGCGCGTTGGATTTCAGCGTGGCGTTCGAACAGTTCCATGCCGAGTTTCATCGGCCCCATCATGTTCCCCCGCGACATCATGTCCTGCATGCCACTGCCGGACATCATCCCACCCGTCATGCCTCCAGATGAGTCAGCCAGAGCCGCCTTGCGGCCGAACCCGAAAAGCGCAATTGAACCCGAAATAAGTCCGCCGATTCCAGCGGCAACGGTACGACGTTTCATGATATTCATCCTCGACATCATTGGTGCAAATTTCGGCTGTCGGCCGTCTTGATTTAATCGGCCCGGTCGGACGCCATAGTCGGCCCGCCTTTGGATTTCACAGGGATGAGCAGGTAACACACGCCGTTGGACTCGGCGGGCGGAAACCGCCCGGCGCGGATATTGACCTGGATCGACGGCAGCAGAAGCGCTGGAGCGGCGAGGGTCGCGTCACGCGCTTCTCGCATCGCGACGAACTCGTCTTCGGTGACGCCGTCATGGACGTGCTTGTTGCCGGCGCGCTGCTCGGCCACCGTGGTCTCCCAGGCGTAGTGATCGCGTCCAGGCGCCTTGTAGTCGTGGCACATGAACAGCCGCGTTTCCAGGGGTAGTGCGAGCAGGCGGTGGATTGAACGGTAGAGCTGATGCGCGTCACCACCCGGAAAATCGGCGCGCGCCGTGCCGTAATCGGGCATGAACAGACTGTCGCCCACGAACACCGCATCGCCGATTTTATACGCGATATCGGCAGGCGTGTGGCCCGGAACGTGCAGCACTTCTACCTCCAGACCGCCGATGCGGAAGCGTTCACCATCGCGAAACAGGCAATCGAAATCGCCGCCATCAGCCTTCACGTCGGTCGCATTGAAAACCGGCCGGAAAATACGCTGCACATCACGAATATGCTCGCCGATTCCGATCCGCGCGCCGGTATGCATTTTGATGAACGGAGCGCCCGACAAATGATCGGCGTGGGCGTGGGTTTCCAACGCGTGCTCGATGACGAGCCCATCCGCCTCGGCGGCGCGCAGGATTGCCTCGACGGGGCGCGTGTCTACCTCGCCTGACCCTGCGTCGTAATCGAGCACGGGATCGATTACCGCGGCACGGCGGGTGGCAAGGTCGGCCACGAGATAGCTCACCGTATGGGTGGTTTCGTCGAAGAATGCCCGGATCAGGGGAGCGTTTTCGGTCATGGTGCTTCCATCGAGTTTGGATCTGGCAAAGATGCGCGATCCTACGGAGAATCTCCGTGTGCCGCTGCGGCAGAGCTTTGCCCGCCGAAAGCAAGATATAGGGACTATGTGTCACCAAAACTTGTCAGCGGGACGGGAAACTGTGCCAATTTGTGCCACGCCATCTGGAGCGGGGCATTGCGGTTGCGCGTTCGAATCGTCCATCGAGTGACGTCTGCCGATCCCTCTTGACTTTTATGGGGTGGGTCAAGAACCGCGTTTCCAGGGAAGGACGACGGCTGAACAGCCCCGTCTGTATCCAAGGCGCGCAGGATCGGCGTCGGCGAAGCCGGCGTGATGGCGTTGGTAACCGACCGGGGCAGCTTTCGATTACCCACATTTTTGAGATGTTTGGGGTCTGGGTATTGCCCGGCTCGAATCGTGTGTGATTCCTTGTCTGGCACCGATTCGGAGGCGGTGCGATGGACGAGACAGATACGACATGGTTTGATCGGGAGGTATCCGGTTGTCATTTGGCGGATGAGCGTCTGAAGAAGCGGTTGGGGGATCTATTGGGCCGGATTGGAGGTGCGGTGGGAGAAACTATTCCCAGAGCCTGCCAGGACTGGGCTCACACCAAGGCGGCCTATCGGTTTTTTTCGAACGACCGGGTGAATGAGGCCGATATCATGGTCGGCCATTTTGCAGCGACCAGAGAGCGAATGGCGGCCACCGAGGATCTTGCTTTTGTTCTGCACGACACGACGGAATTCACTTTTCAAAGGGAAGATCAGGCAGCGATCGGGCTGACGAAGAGCGTCAACAGCGGGCGCGACAAGGCTGGCCGGATACGGTCGCACGCGGTCTGCGGCATTTTGATGCATTCGAGCCTCGTCCTGACACGCGAGGGCCTGCCGCTGGGCCTTGCGGCGGTCAAATTCTGGACGCGCAAGAAATTCAAAGGCACGGCGGCCCTCAAGCGCAAGATCAACCCGACCAGGGTGCCGATCGAGCAGAAGGAGAGCTTTCGGTGGCTGGAAAATCTACGCCAGTCAACAGAATTGCTCGATGATCCGGGTCGATGCGTTCACATCGGCGACCGGGAAAGCGATATTTACGAGTTGTTTTGTACGGCCCAGGAGATGGGAACCCATTTTCTGATCAGGACATGTGTCGATCGCCTGGCGGGCGACGGCGGTCACACGATTGCCACGGAGATGAAAGAGGTCAAGGTCGCCGGTCTGCATCGTATCGAGATACGGAACGGGCGGGGGGAACCTGATGAAGCAATCCTGGAGCTCAAATATCGCAAGATCACGGTATTGCCGCCGATCGGCAAACAGAAACGATATCCGCCATTGATCCTCACGGTGATCCATGCCGAAGAAAGGGGATCACCGAAAAATCGTGAGAAAATCAAATGGAAGCTGATTACCGATCTCGCCGTGCGGTCCCGGCGCGATACGATCGAGAAGCTATAGTGGTATGCTTTTCGGTGGAAGATCGAGGTTTTTCACAAGATCCTCAAATCGGGTTGCAAAGCCGAAGATGCCAAGCTCCGGACTGCGCAACGCCTCGCGAATTTGATCGCGATCTTCTGCCTGATCAGTTGGCGGATTTTCTGGCTTACCATGGCCAATCGCACTACCCCAGCCGAACCTCCACGGTGTGCCCTGACCAAATTGGAAATCGACTTGCTCGATCACATCGTAAAAGATCGAGAGCCATGCAGCCAGAAAACACTATCCCTCGGCCCAGCTTGGACAACGCTATCGCGTTCCCTCCGCTGCTTTCCATCGACTGCGTCGATGGAACCTTCGCAGCTCCGCCCACATACCCACAGCCACAACAGCAGCAAGCAGCGTAATATAAATGGAGATCAGAACGGCGCCGCTTCCACCTTAATTCCACCCGGCGTTGGTCCTCACCGCAGGGTCCAGTTCAACCACCCCATCCAGCTTCGGCTTCACCCGTGACGGATACTGATGCACAGGCGGCAACGCGCCCGCCAGCGCTTGGCGCCGCCGATGAACCCCAAATTTTGCCGCTACACCGGCAACCGTGCCGATCCCAAACTCATGCTCCCGACGGAGCTGCTCGAATAATTCCACTTTGGCTTTCCAATCCACGCGTGGCCCCCCGATCGTGCCGAGGTGACCCTAGGTTGATGACGGGGGTGGGCCAAAATTCGCCATCACCGCTGGGCCAAAATTCAGTAGCAAAGCCAAACAAATATAGAACCTAATCAGTGGGATCGGTTTATTTGGTGAAGCACTCCGGGAAAGAAGTGTGATCGGTCCAGAGTATGGCGGAGGCTGCGATTTTCAGGAAGCAGGAACGACGGTGCCTTGAGCGATCGCGCATAGTTTCTCTTCGCCGTCTTCAACCGCATAGATTTCGCATTGACACACGACTTGGCGCTTTCCGATGCCCTTGGCTTGAGCCCGTGCGACCAGATGTGAGCCGCGTGCGGGCTTCAGGTAGTTGATCTTGAATTCCGAGATGAGCGCATTGCCTCCAAGGGCCAGCCCACCGGCGAAGGTGATCGCATTGTCGGCGAGATAGCTAATTGCTCCGCCATGAACGAACCCGTGCTGTTGCTTCAGATTGTCCGTGATCGGCAGAGTCAATTCGGCATCTTTCGGACCGGCGTTCGTTAATTGGGCACCGATGAATCGGCTGAACGGCTGTGACTCGAATATATGCCGAGCAAATGCTTGTAGGTCGTCCACTTTTCCCCCTTTAATGTCGCGCTTCGAAAGCCAGCGTTCGACAGCAGGAGCAGGTCGCCGATTTCAGCGACTTTTGCAGATGGATGGATCTGTCTGATTGCCCTGCAGCGACGAATCCCCTGCGCATCGCCATTCCAACCGCTACGGCATTATCGACTAGAAGAACAGCATCGATAGCTATGATGGGCAGATTTCCGAGCCAATTATCGAGCGCTCCCATCAGAGCGCTTCCGAGACCTTGCCCAGTAAGATCGGACCTGACAACAAGTGCCAGTTCGAGTTCTGTGGCAAGATGCTGGCCGACAGAAACTAAAGCGACCATCTCGCCGGTCGGATCAAAGACGCCCTGGACCACTAGTACCCTCCGTCATTGATTTTGCGGCGGACCTTCGATTCGATGACTCCGCAACGACGGAGATGGTTCGTGACCGCGAAACAAAGTGCCGTAAAGAAGTATGTGGTGAAGCTCAGCCTC
>NZ_JAKGBZ010000099.1 GCF_021556475.1 Acidiphilium iwatense
GGTGTTTCAGCGCCGTACCGCCGATATGTTCGCCACTGGGCGCTGAATGCGGGTCGAGCCGGTAATCGTCATGGCAGCGCTTCCAGGCCGCCTCGATATAAGCCTCGCGCAGCAAGGGCCGGTCGCCAGGACGACCGCCGCTGGCCAGCCCTTCGGGCGCCATGGTCCGCCGATCGACAAGCCACCGCTCCGCACTGCAGGCGCGGGACATGCTGACTTCTCCCCTGATGCGATGGTTCTTTTTGAAGGCCGCGGGGAGCATCGCGCGCCGTCGGACCTGGCGCAAGGAAAATCAGCACGATGTTCTGTTTCTGGAACAGAGTGTCACGCCGGTGTGATGGGGCGTTACATCATGTTCACATCTGCCCGCGACAGCACGTGGATTTGTCAGCGATTCTGGCGCGCCAGGCCAGATTGAGATTTGGCGCGATTTTTGCTTTAGCTGGAATGGCCGGGCGAATCCGGTTCCAGATGAATGGTTTGCGGTCGCTGCCGGTTCCGGCGGTGCCGCGCACATGGAGGAACGTGATGAAGAAACTAGGACGAACATCGTTGAGCCGTTCGCTGCTGATCGCGACGCTCGGCGTGCTCGGTGCCGGCGCCTTCGTGCTCGGCGCTCATGCCCAATCCTCGAGCGCGTCGGCCAGCGAGTCGCTGCTGACGATGCAGAAAAACGCCAATGACTGGGTGATGCCGACCGGCACCTACAATAACTGGCGCTACAGCACGCTGAAGCAGATCGACACCAGCAACGCGAAGGATCTGCAGGTTGCGTGGTCGATGTCGACCGGGACCGATCGCGGGCTGGAGGGCCAGCCGATCGTGATCGGCAACATGATGTACTACCAGACCTCGTATCCGAACTACGTCTATGCGATCGATCTCAACCACACCGGCCGGATCGCCTGGAAGTTCGAGCCGCCGCGCGATTCCAACGCCCCGCCGGTTGCCTGCTGCGACGTGGTCAATCGCGGGCCGGCCTATGGCGACGGCATGATCTTCGTCGATGCCCTGGACGGCATGGTCTATGCGCTCGACGCCAAGACCGGCAAGGTGGTGTGGAAGGCGAAGAACGCCCATCCGACCAAGGGCCAGACGATGACCGGCGCGCCGATGGTGGTGAAGGACAACGTGATCGTCGGGGTTTCCGGCGGCGAATACGGCGTGCGGGGCTACATCACCGCCTACAACGTCAAGACCGGCAAGAGGGTCTGGCGCGCCTATAGCGAAGGCCCGAACAAGGACATGTTGATCAGCGCCTCCCACACGATCAACGGTGCGACGGGCAAGCCGGTCGGGCCGCATTCCAGCCTGAAGACCTGGAAGGGCAACGAGTGGAAGATCGGCGGCGGCACGACCTGGGGCTGGTTCTCCTATGATCCCAAACTCAACCTGATGTATTACGGGAGCGGCAATCCCGGCACCTGGAACCCGACCCAGCGGCCCGGCAAGAATCGCTGGTCGATGACCATTTTCGCACGCAACCCGGAGACCGGCGCGGCGAAATGGGTTTACCAGATGACCCCGCATGACGGCTGGGACTATGACGGCGTCAACGAGATGGTTCTGGTCAATGTGGATGATCACGGCAAGACGGTGCCGGCGCTGGTCCATTTCGACCGCAACGGCTTCTCGTATGTGATGAACCGGGAAACCGGCGCGCCGATCGCGATCCACAAATACGACAAATCGGTGAACTGGGCGACCGGGATCAACCCGAAGACCCATGAGCCGATCGTCGATCCGGCGAAGATGACCACGGCCAACAAGAACGTGAAGGATATCTGCCCGGCCTCGCAGGGCGACAAGGATGAACAGCCGGTTTCCTACGATCCGACCACCAAGCTGTTCTATGCGCCGCTGAACCATCTGTGCATGAGCTACCAGGCGTTCAACGTGAAGTACAAGGCCGGGTTCCCGTTCGTCGGCGCGATCGTGAACATGGTCCCTGGACCGGGCGGCTATCGTGGCCGGTTCATCGCCTATGATCCGATGACCGGCAAGGCCACGTGGTCGATCCACAGCATGTTCCAGGATTGGGGCGGCGCGCTGACCACGGCCGGCGGCGTCGGCTTCTACGGCACGCTGAAAGGTATGTTCCGGGCGGTCGATCTGAAGACGGGCAAGATCCTGTATCAGTTCAAGACGCCCTCGGGCATCATCGGCAACCCGATGACCTACATGCATGACGGCAAGCAATACGTCGCGATCCTGAGTGGAGTCGGCGGCTGGGCGGCGATCGGCATGACCAACCACCTGCACAAAAGCTCCGCCGGTCTGGGCGCGGTCGGCCTGAATGCGACCCTGACCGACTACACCAACCTTGGCGGCACGTTGATGGTCTTTGCTCTCCCGTCGAAAGTGGCGAGCGCGCACTGACGTCAGCCGGCGATCCAGCCTGGGTTTCTCCCCTGCCCAGGCTGGATTTTTTTCACAGCCGGTTTGGGATTGTGCAATAGATGGCCGGTAACATCATGGAGGACGTCCCGATGTCGTGGACAATGTCAGGCTGGGCGAGGCAGGCCAGAGCGGCGGCGGTGAGCGCGGCCGCTATCACCGTTTCGGTTGGCGGGTTCGCCCAGGCCGCGAATTCGGCGCCGACCGCCGATAGCCATGTGCTGCGGGTCTGCGCCGATCCGAACTACATGCCCTATTCAAACAAGGCCGGCGAAGGTTTCGAGAACAAGGTGGCCGAACTGGTCGCCAAGGCGATGGGCCGCAAGCTCGAATACCGCTGGGCGAGCTATCGCGCGCGCGGCGGGTTTTCCAATTTCCTGGCGGAAAATCTCGACGCAAAAAAATGCGACGTGGTGATGAATTTGCCCTACGGGGATAACGAGGAGGGTTATACCAAGCCGTACTACTATTCGTCCTACGTGTTCGTCACCCGCAAGGACAAGCACTACCATATCCGCTCGATGAATTCGGTGTCGATGCGGTCGATCAAGATCGGTTTCGAGGCGGGGACGACGCCGGAGACCGCGATGAAGATGCTAGGCCTGATCAACAATTCAGTGCCGTTCCATATCGCGAGCAACCCGAACGCCTCGCCGAAATCGATGTTGCAGGCGGTGCAGGACGACAAAGTGGGCGTGATGATCACCTGGGAGCCGGCGATCGGCTATTTCCTGAAGGATTATCCCGACCTTCAGATCGCGCGTGTGCCGTCCGAGGAATATGGGCCAGGCCTGCCGGCGGTGAACTACACCTATGGCATGGCGATGGGCGTGCGCAAGCACGATACCGCGCTGAAAGCGGAGCTGAACAAGGTGATCGCCGCGCATAAGGCGCAGCTCGCCGCGGTGCTGGCGAAATACGACGTCAAGCTCTATCCCAATCCGCGCCACGTGAATTTTTCCAACCAGTGACGAACAGACAGGACGAGAAAGCAGGACGCATGAAGGCAAGGTATAACATCATCGGCGCGAGCGTTATCGGTGTGGCGGCGGCGGGGCTCATCGCGGTGGCGGGGTTCGCCGCCGATACGTCGTCGGGCGGCGCGATGCCGAAGGGCGAGACGATCGCCAAGGGCAGCGACTGCTTTTCGTGCCACGCGATCAATCAGAAAATCGTCGGGCCGGCGTTCACCTCGGTCGCCGCGAAATTCGCCGGCAAGAAAGGCGCGGAGACGACGCTGGTGAATGCGGTGAAGAAAGGCCATGTCGGCACCTGGGGCAAGGTGCCGATGCCGCCGCATCCGCAACTGAGCGATGCGAAGATCAAGGAAATCATCTCCTGGATTCTGTCGCTCAAGAAAACCAAGACGGCGGCGGCGGAAGCGGCGAGCGGCAAGACATACAGCTACACGGTGAAGGGCAAGACGCTCTCGACCTCGTTCCCGATCTATCAGGCCGGCACCAAGAAAGTCACGCCGGAGGTGTTTCGCGGTTACGAGCTGTTCAACTCCTATTGCTTCCGCTGCCATGGCGAGGATGCGGTGGGGGGGTCGTATGCGCCGAATTTGCGCCGCTCGCTGGCTAACGGCATGAAAGAAAGCAAATTTGTCAGCATCGCGATGACCGGCGTCAAATCGAAAGGGATGCCGAGCTGGGCTGGCTTTTTCTCGCCGCACCAGATCCATGCGATCTATCAGTATACCAAGGCGCGCAGCGTCGCGGTGGTGGGCACCGGCACGCCGAAACACTAACGCGGACGGATCTACTTCAAGGGGATCAACAGGTCGGTGCACGGGCCGAAATGCCCGTCCCGATCGTTCAACAGGAGGAAACCGCAAATGCCTGTAACGATACATCCGTTGGTGGATCAGGGGGTTTTTGGTGGGGGTGTGAAGGGATTTGGGGGTGGGACGCTGCGGTGTCACTGTCCGAGCCATCGGGTTGAGGTTCGGGTTGACGCGCAGGTTGCGCACAACCATGCGTGCGGGTGCACCAAGTGCTGGAAGCCTTCTGGGGCGCGGTTTTC